>CAVVXR010000008.1:0-180032 GCA_963752215.1 uncultured Acidobacteriaceae bacterium
TCACGGCGGACAGGGCCTGTTGAAAAATCGACTCGACGTCGTCGTCGATCGCGTCAACCTGCACATCACGGCCGCCTTGGACGCGGGGTCGAGCTTCGAGGCGGTGAACGAGAGCGACTTGTTGGACCCGCTCAAGCAGCAGATTCAAGCGCATGACGCAATTCAGACGCTGCGGGCTGCTGACGAGAGCATGGGCTTCGGCTTGAAGCGCCTTTGACGCGATCGGCGATCTGGGAGGAGATCCGCGGTCGACTCGACGTCGAGCGCGAGGAATTGCGGCGCGGGGCGGATGGCGACGCAAGTCGCCCCATGCGGCCAATTACGACGAGTCGAAAGCCGACGTCTATCCCAATCTGCCCGATCCGCTGGTGCTGAAAAACGGCAAGCGCGTGACCACGGCAAGGATCTGGTGGACGAAGCGGCGGCCGGAGATTGTGGAAGACTTTGACCGCGAGATTTGGCCGCGTGCCGCCAACCTGCCCAAGGTGACGTGGGAAGTGGTGAGCACCACGCAGGAGAAGAACGGCGACGTGGCGGTAATCACCAAGCAGCTGCTAGGGCCATGTGGACAACTCGATCGTACCCGCGATCAAGGTGGACATCGACCTGACGCTGAGCACGCCGGCGAACGCGACGGGGCCGGTTCCGGTGATCATGGAGTTCGGATTCAGCAAGGAATTCATGGCGCAGATGGCGAAGCGGTTTCCGCAGTTTGCCGCGGCGGCCGGGCAACCAGGGCCGACGTGGCAGCAGCAGGTGCTGGCCAAGGGGTGGGGCTACGCGGAGACTGATTCCGACCAGCTATCAGGCGGACAACGGCGCGGGGCTGACCGAGGGAATTATCGGACTGATGAACAAGGGCCAGCCGCGCAAGCCGGACGACTGGGGCGCGCTGCAGCGCCTGGGCATGGGGTGCGAGCCGCGCGCTGGATTATTTCGAGACCGACAAATCCGTCGACGCGAAGCAGGTGGGCCTCGAAGGGCATTCGCGCTACGGCAAGGCGACGCTTGTGACGATGGCCTATGAGCCGCGGCTGGCGATCGCCTATGTCGAGCTCGTCGGGCGAGGGCGGCGCCAAGCTTTACCGGCACATCTTCGGCGAGCAGGTGGGCAACGTCGCCGGAACCCAGGAGTATCACTGGATGGCGGGAAATTTCCTGAAGTACGCCGGTCCGCTCACGCCGGGCGACTTGCCAGTGGACAATCACGAATTGGTGGCGCTGTGCGCGCCGAGGCCGGTGTTCATCTCCGGCGGGGCTACACCAAGGCGACGGATGGGTTGACGCAAAGGGAATGTTCCTGGCCGCGGCGGGCGCGGGGCCGGTGTACAGGCTTGCTGGGCAAAAAGGATATGGGGACGACCGAGTTTCCGCCGATCGAGACGCGCTCTGATCGATGGAGACGTGGCGTTCCGGCAGCACACCGGGGGGCATACGCCGGGGCCAAACTGGCCGACGTTTCTGACATTTGCGGGCCGATATCTGCATGCGCCGCCGGTGGCTGCACCCGCTCCAGTGCATTTGACGGCGGAGCAGGATCGCCAGCGGATGATGGCTCTGCTCGGAATCAAGGAGCTGCGGGCTGGGCGAGGAGAAGGACGCGCAACTGGGATGAAGCCAAGGCAAACGTGTACCCCAAGCTTCCCGATCCGCTGGTGGAAAAGAACGGCAAGCTGGTGACGACGGCCGAAGAGTGGTGGAAGGTGCGGCGGCCGGAGATTGTGGAGGACTACGACCGGGAGGTTCTGGGGCGAACGCCGGGGGACCTGCCTAAGGTGAGCTGGGAGGTTGTGAGCACAACCAACGAAATCATGGCCGGCGTGCCGGTGGTGACGAAGCGCCTGGCGGGACACGTGGACAACTCCAGCTACCCGCAGATTGCCGTCACGATCGACGCAACGCTGACGACGCCGGCTCAAGCGGCGAGGCCGGTACCGGTGATTATGGAACTGGCATTCAGCGGAGAGTACAAAGCATCGCTGGCCAGGCCGATCTCCGATACGAGCTCTGGCGCTCTGGGAGATTATGGGCAGGCCTGGGAGCGTCAGGTGCTGGCAAAAGGATGGGGATTTGCAGTGCTGTCTCCGATGAGCTTCCAGGCGGACGACGGCGCGGGATTGACCGAGGGAATTATTGGTCTGATGAACAAGGGACAGCCGCGCAAACTGGAAGATTGGGGCGGATTGAAGGCCTGGGCCTGGGGCGCGAGCCGACTGCTGGACTACCTTGGCACGGACAAGAGCGTTGATGCCAGGCGGGTAGGGATTGAAGGCCACTCGCGGCTGGGCAAGGCAGCGCTGGTTGCGATGGCCTACGATCCTCGGTTTGCGGTGCTCTATTGCAGTTCATCCGGTGAAGGAGGGGCGAAGCTCTATCGGCACATTTATGGCGAGCCGCTGAGCCATATCGAGTCGGCGTTCTATTACTGGATGGGCGGGAACCTGCTGAAGTATGCGGGGCCTTTGACGCCTGGAGACCTGCCAGTCGATAACCACGAGTTGATCGCGCTATGCGCGCCACGTCCGGTGTTTGTGGGTGCAGGCTTGACCACGATGAACGAACCGGGCAAGCCGGGCGACGGATGGGCGGACGCGCGCGGAGAGTTCCTGGCTGAGGTCGCCGCTGGGCCTGTGTACCGCTTGCTGGGCAAGACAGGCCTCGAGACGGCCGAGTTTCCGCCGCTCGGCACCGCGCTGATTCAGGGAGACCTGGGGTTTCGCCAGCACCAGTTTGGCCATACTTCAGCGCCGAACTGGGCCACATTTTTGGATTTTGCGGGCCGGTATCTGGATTGACTGCCGGCGCAACCCCTCGGTGAAGCATTGACGACAGGATAGCTGCGCCGTAGGCTCATAGCATGGAATTCAAGGTAAGCGAACTGGAGCGGGAACCGATCGACTTTGACCTGGAACTGGCGCCGGGGGCGGTCGATCTTGGCGAAGAGGCCGAGCAGGTGGGGCAATCTGGCTACGGCGGGCCTGGCGGAGGTGCTGCACGAGCATCGCGGGCCCTAGGGATATTGTGGCCGACATCCGGCTGCGGGGCAGGTTTTCCGGGCAAGTTTCAGGTGCCGTGCGCGCGCTGCGTGGAGCCGGTGGAGATTCCGCTGGAGCGCCGATTTCGACCTGATTTTCCGGCCGGCAGCAGGCGGATTCCGAGCCTCCGGAACGGTCGATTACTGCGCCGGAAACGGAAATCGGTTATTATCAAAGAGACAGTCTGTTGCTTGAAGATGTGCTGCGCGAGCAGGTGCTTTTGTCCCTGCCGGTCAGGACGCTGTGCAAGCCTGATTGCAAAGGACTTTGCCCGCGCTGCGGTGAGAACCGCAACAGCACAGCAGTGCAACTGCGAAGAGGGTCCAGGCGACCCCCGCTGGGAAGCGCTGGCTGGGCTCCGCGGCCGGATCAAGTCCTGAACATTCAACATCCAAGAGATTGAGGGTGTTCCGCCAGGCCCGGGCAGAGGGTTGACTTGCGGCCCGAAGCTGGTACTGCGGTTGAAGCGCGCGGAGACACGAAAGGAATTGCATCATGCCTAATCCGAAAAGGCGCCACTCGACGCGCCGCACCGCACTTCGCCGCTCTCACGACTTTCTGACCGCCGTGGGCGTCTCCGAGTGCCCCAACTGCCACGAGAAGAAGCTGCCCCATCGCGCCTGCCCCAAGTGCGGCGCGTACAAGGGCCGCGCCGTTCTGGACATCAAGGAAGCAGCCAAGTAAACTGAGCACCCATGCTCATCGACATCGCGCTTGACGCCGTAGGTTCCGACAAAGCTCCAGAGCCGGAGATTCGGGGGGCGATCCTCGCCTGCCGCAGCCTGCCTGTGCGGGTCCATCTGATTGGGCCGGAGGCGGAGTTGCGCGACCTGCTGGACGAGCACCTCGAAAACGAAGATCTGCCCATCGTCATCCACCATGCTTCGGAACGCATCGGCATGGAGGAGAAGGCGGCGCACGCAGTCCGCAGCAAGAAGGACAGCTCCATGCGCGTGGGCCTGAAGCTGGTGCGCGAGGGCAAGGCTGCGGGGTTTGTGACCGCCGGCAACACCGGCGCGGCCATGGCCACGGCCAAAATGGTGCTGGGCGCGCTGCCCGGCGTGGACCGGCCGGCGCTGGCGACGCCGATGCCGAGTTCGACAGGAAATCCATGCGTGCTGCTGGACGTGGGCGCCAACGTGGATTGCAAGCCGCACAACCTGGAGCAGTTTGCGGTGATGGGCGAGATGTATGCGCGCAGCGTGCTCAAGATTCGCGAACCGCGCGTGGGCCTGCTCTCCATCGGCGAAGAAGAGACCAAGGGCAACGACCTCACCCGCGAGGCGTTTCCGCTGCTGAAGGCGCTGCCCATCAGTTTCATCGGCAACGTGGAAGGGCGCGACATCTTCAGCGGCTGGCGGACGTGATTGTCTGCGACGGCTTTGTGGGCAACGTGGCGCTGAAGACCAGCGAAGGCGTGGGGCGATTTGTGCGCGACGTGCTGCGCGAGTCGCTGACCCGCACGGTGACGGCCAGGTCGGCGCGCTGCTGTCGCGGCAGGCGTTCAACGAATTCCGCCGGCGGCTGGATTACCGCGAATACGGCGGCGCGCCGCTGCTGGGCGTGCGCGGCGTGTGCATCATCGGCCACGGCTCGTCGAACGACCGCGCCATCTTCAACGGCATTCGCGTGGCTTACGAGTTTGCCGTGGGCGGCACACCAACGCGCGCATCGAGCAGGAGTTCGCCAAGGTTCCCAAGCGTGGCGGCCCAGAGCCTGAGATTCAAGCGGCCGCAACGGTTCAGTAGCAATGACTGCCGATAACAGCCAGCCTCCTAAATTTGACGAGAGTGTGCTTGACCAACTTGCCTGCCCAGTCTGCCTGGGCGGGCTTGCTTTCATTGCGGAGCAGCTGGTGTGCGCCGGGTGCGGGCGCGGCTATCCGATCGTGGACGGGATTCCGGTGCTGATCGCAGAGCGAGCGAAATCAAAAGCGACTTAGGGCTTCAAGGCTGGGAGACTCACACTCCTGGCTGCGCTGCGTCCCGCTCGCGTCCGGGTATTCCATAACCTGCCAGCAAGACAAGAACGATATAGAAGATCTGCATTGCGGTGCGAAGGGGCACTCCCGGCATCTGCAATCCGCCCACTACCTGTCCAGCTGCATAGACGTTGGCGGGAATGATTGCAACCATCATGATTGAAATCCATAAGGCGGCCGGGCGGCGAAAGCTGGGCACAAAAAGCCCAAGGGCACCCGCAATCTCAAGCAGACCTGTCACGACCACCAGAAACGGCCGCGCCGGGAATGCGGGCGGAATGATGCTGGCTGTTGTTGCAGTGCGCATCAAGTGGAGCACGATGCCGGAACCGAGCAACGGGATGGCGACAACGATTCTCAGGAGCTGTTGAGAAATCCCAAAACTTGCGAAGCGGCCGCGCCCAATCGCAAAGAAGGCTGCGATAGTGAGGATGAGAAGCAAAATCGGAATGGCGTAATTCATCCGCGTTAGAACTCCTTCACCGGCGCTGATAAAACGGCAGCACAATCATCATGGCCAGGCCAATTGCGGCGACCAGGGCAAGCGCAATGAGGCTATAAATCAGCGTAAGGTTGGGTCCGGAGGAAGGTTGGTCTCCTGAATCGGATGGATCAGATTGCGGCGAGGCTTGCTCGGGAGGAATGATCGCTGGCTCGGAATCACTCATACTTGAGCGCCTCTACGGGGTCGAGCTGAGCGGCGCGCGTGGCGGGGACGGTGCCGAAGATCACTCCAACCAATGTAGCTGAAGCAAGCGCAACGACGACCGACCAGTATGAGATTGGAATGGCATAATCGGTGAAGAAACGGATGGACAGCGGCAGCGCCAGCCCTACAATGCACCCCACTGCGCCGCCGGACAGGGAAATAATGATGGCCTCGGCGAGGAACTGGAGCTTGATCTCGCGGTAGGTTGCGCCAAGTGCCTTGCGAATGCCGATCTCTCGAACGCGTGCGCGCACGTTGGCGAGCATGATGTTCATGATTCCGACGCCGCCAACCGCGAGAGTCACGGTGGCTACCAAAAACAGAACCGCGGTAAGGATGTCTGCGATGTTGCCGGCCATTTGAAGATATGCAGTGAGGGTCTGCGTGTTGTAGACCGAGTCATGCCGGTGACGCGCCTGCACGATGCGCTTGATCTCCTTCGAGGCGTCGGTTACCTCTTCGATATTGCGCATCGAAAAGTAAATCTGCTTCACGTTTTCCGTTCCGGAAATGAAGCGGCCCACTGAATAGGGAATCAGGATGGTCTGGTCCTGAATCTCGGAATTGCCGAAGTCGTCAAAACTTTCCTTGAAGACACCGATGATGGTGAAAGGAACCCCGCTGATCTCAAAAGTCGATCCGACAGCGGCATCGTCGCTGCCAAACCTTTCGTGAGCAAACTTCTCGGTGACGACGGCGCACTTGGTATGGGTGGCGTCGTCCTCATCGTCGAAGAATCGGCCCACCGGCACCAGCAGGTTGCGAATGTTCTGGTACTGCGGGCTGACGCCGAGCACCAGCGTATCTTTCACCACGCCTCCGCCAAAGTTGATGCGGTCATGCATTTCAAGCACAGGTGAGGCGTAGACCACGCCGGGCAGCCGGGCCTTCACGGCATTCAGGTCGTCGATGGTCAATGCGTCGTTGTAGAGAACACGTTCGGCAGCCGTTGCTCCTCCGCCGGCATATTCCAATTCGACGGAGTTGGTTTCGATTTTTTGCAGCTCCTGAAGGATGTATTGCTTACCGGTCATTCCAATGGTGACAACCCAGATGAGCGAGGCGGTGCCAATCACCATGCCGAGCGCGGTCAGCGCGAAACGCATCTTGCTGGCGCGAAAGCTGTCCAGGGCGAGTTTCAGAATCTCGCTGAACTGCATGGTGCGGCTGGCGCTCTTGAGCGTCTGTTGGAAGGCGCGTTGGCGGGCTCTGTCGGTTGGAATTGCTGGATTCATCGGCTCCTGCTAACAAGATGCGCCGTTGCTGCCTGGAGGTTCTTGAATCATGGGGCGACCGTGCGGCTCCCTCTATAGCTTACGCGAGTAACCGCATACTCCGGGTAAGCGGCGACCCTGGACGCGGCTACAGGCAATATCGCTCACTTGGCCCGGCCAGCCAGCCCGGCCGCAAATAGTCGATCATCCACTCGGGCCAACCGGCGTCCAGAATAGTTCGTCAACAATGGCACGTGAGCAATGTTCGCCAGGTACTCACTGATTGGCCATAGATCGACTTCCGCGGTCATCCAGTCGATGCGGTCGAAACGCGAAAGGTTTACAGGCCGGGAGTAGTTGCGGAGAGTCTTCTCGCGGGAAGCATTGAAGTAGTGCTCAAAATAGGACATGGCGAGTTCACGCAAGCTACGGTACACCGGCTCCCGGAATCTCAACCCGCTGTAGTTCGATTTTGCGATTGCGCCCCAATGGCCCTGCTGCTTGAAAACAGCCAGCACATGGTCGTCGTCGTGCACGGCCTCAAGGTCGAGCAGCAATGGCGGGTAGCCATGCATCCGCAGTGCGGCCGCAGCAAGCAGCGCGCCCTCCAGGCAATGGGCTACCTTATCGCGCAGCACTCGGCGAGGAGAACGAATCGTTTCGCCGTCGGGCTCCTTGTTATATGCAATTTCAGTATCGAGGAAGCGCTGGATTTTCTCAGGTGTCGTCAGCGCTTTTAGTACACGTCTCTCACCGGAATCGAAACCATACTTAGGCATTGGAATCAGTTGGCCTTTCCCGGCGAGCGAGAGGACTTCATTGTGCGTGAGCAATGTACGCTAATGAGCTTAGTTTATCCGACAAAGCAGCGGAATTCGTATTGCAGGCTGCATCTTCATTTTTGCGGTTTGAGGGTGATCGCCGCCTTGGCGTAGAATTGCTCCGCAACAAGAATACGTTTTCACTCGATGGGGAAATCAACCTCGTACCGAAACCGGTTCTGGAGAATTCAATTGTATTTTCAGGGATGGATAGAGATGAAGACCTTCGTTAGCGCACTTGCCCTGCTCCCACTTGCCGTGCCGGTTTTGATGGCCGGCCCGCTTGCCGTTCTTAGCCATGCTCAGGATGTTACGGAGATCGGCGGCGAGAAGATTGTCACAATTACCCGTAAAGCTATCAGCACCACCAAGCCCGAGTTCACCAGTGTCACCGTTGCGCCCGGCCGCGGCATGGAGGTTCTTCAGATCACCGCAAACTTCCCCGGCAAGGGTAACGTTGATGTGCTGGCCTCGCCTGATCTGGCAACCGCCAAGAAGATGCTCGACGTGGACGACACCGAGAACGGCGACCTCGGCTATCGTCTGGGCGCGGCCTTTCTGGCGCCTTACCCAAACCGGATTCGCGGCAAGCTCTCCGCCGACGGCAAAACCCTAACAACGGAGTGGGAGGGCCACACCATCACTTTGCCCGCCAACAACATCGGCAAACTGCCCACCGCCGAGCGTCACGCCATGCACGGCCTCATCCTCAAGGCCAAGACCGACGAAGTCAGCGTTAAAGATATTCCCGGCGGCCAGGAAGTTGCCGGCGTCATCCACGCAGGCGATTTTGGCGGTCACTGGCCTTCGAAATCGCAATTCGTAATTTCTATCCGGCTCACCGCTGAATACGTAGATGCGACCGTTGAAGCCCGCAACGTAGGCACCGAGCCTGAGCCTATGGCTATCGCCTGGCATCCCTATTTCAACCTGCCCTCCGGAGACCGCACACAAGCCAGGGTGCAGATTCCCGCGTCTACCGTGGCTGAAGTGGATGGCTACGACAATGTCTTTCCCACCGGCAAGATTGTGCCCGTGGAGGGGACGAAATTCGACATGCGCGGCGTAGGTGGAACGCCGCTCGGCGCCAACTTCTACGACGACAACTGGAACCATCTCACCTGGGACAATAAGATGGTCACCGTGCATGTCATCGATCCGGCCGCGCATTATGGCGTTAGCATTGAAGGCCTCTCGCCGGAGATCAAGACCATCCAGATGTACGCGCCGCCCGCCGCGCACTTTGTAGCCATCGAGCACCAGTACAACTTCGGCGACCCGTTCGGCAAGGAATGGGACGAAACCAAAGACCGGAACAAAATTGACACAGGCATGGTCACGCTCAAGCCCGGTCAAAGCACCAAATGGCATGTGCGGCTGCATGTTTTCGTGCCGTAGGTGATCAGGTCAGGGTGCCCCTGCTTTGCCTAATAAGTGCCCTTTTTCTTTGATTATTGGGGCAAGACAAATTTTATTTGGGCAGACAAGCGAATTTTTGCAACTTCGAAAACGGAGAAAAATCAAACCGACCCAGGAGAAAACACACATGCCAGTGCCGAAGCAACTTACTCTCCTTGCGGGTCTCCGCGCATTCATTGCTTTCATTTTGGCCATCGTTTTTTGCTTAGGCACTCACGCCGCTGAGATGCGGCTCCTTGTCAGAGACAACTACCGTAGTTTGATTATCGAAGGACCAATAGAGAGCGGCGACTACGAGCATTTTTTGAAGGTCGTCAAGGATAACCAAGGAAAGCTTGCCGATGTGTACTTGTTGTCGCCAGGTGGAGATTTCGTCGAAGCAATGAGGATCGGACGCGCGCTGCGCGCTCTGGAATTAGGGTCGATGGTGCCAGGGCGGAACTCGGCGGGCCAACCGGTCTGCTCCGACGACGACGTCCCTCGCAACCCCGCGAACTGCACAGCTGCAAGCGCAGCATTTTTCATTCACGTTGGCGCTGTGGAACGATATGGCCTTTACCTAGTCGTCCATCGCCCATACTTCGCGCCGGAACAATTAGCCAAGCTCACGGAATCTCAGGCTCAGGCTGCGTTCGATGCGCTTCAGCGTGATGCGCGTGCCTATATGACAGAAATGGGCGTGCCACCACAGGTTCAGGAGGAGGTCATGGGCACGCCGTCGGATAAGGGCGTTGTGCTTGACGACAAGACGGTTAGGAACTACTTCGTAGGCGAAATACCTTATCAAAAAGAGTGGAGGCATGCCAAATGCGCGCAACTTTCGGTAGTGTCCTAATTTGAAATCCACAGGCTTATCCTCCGATTATGGCTGTCAACTTGCCGCGCAGCCATTCAGACACGGTTTGATTGCTGGCCTTCGCCGCCGCTTCGACCCTTTTGAGTTCATCCGCATTTAGGCGCACTTGAACCTTTCCCGACCTGGCATGATTCTTTGGGAGATTCGGGCGTCCGACTTTCTTCGCTTTAGGCTTGGCTTGGGGCACGGCTCTTGTACTCCTGAACGATTGCAGTTTGTACCGCTGTCACGGGAGAGACGGCTGGGGGAATGTGTAGGACGGTGACATACCGCTTTTCGTCGCCTTCGCCATAGTGCCACCACGCATAGGCCCGGTGAGTCTTTGGATGGCCGTGCAAGTCAAATACTTCCACGATGCCATCCCATACCGTTTGACCTTGAAATGTCTCTTTCACGGGCACGCTTTCACGATGCGTGGATTCCACGCCATGCAGTTTGCGGATTGTTTCCTGCAATTCCTGAATAGGCGTCATGCCGCAGCCTCCACCAAATCGCCCACACTCCAGAATGACCCTGTGACGCCAGCAGCCATTGCCGGGGTGCAGCGAAGCGTGTTGTGCCGCTTCACAAAGTTGTAATAGGCGAAGTGCAGCCCAACTGCTGCCTCGAAGTTCTCGCGCTTCTTCGAGAACGCCAATGTGAGCCGGGTAAGACGGCGCATGTGAAGGCGCGTAGTAGCGTTCAGGCGTTCGATGTAGCTGGTAGAGATCAGGTCCATGTCCGGGCGTCCGGCAATGACTTTCTTCTCAGAAGAGACAAATTCCGGTTGGCTATAGCGGCGGTTTTCGCTGCCCGTCTCGCTGCCGTAAATCTTGATGATCTGGCCGTAATCAGCATCGCCGCCAAAGGCATTTTCAATGGCGTTCACATAGGCGCTGAGGCCATCCGTGGAGATTTGCACCTTGCTTCTCATCCGGTCTGCCACATCTTGTACGAAGGCGTTCGCCGTTGCCGCATCCCGCTTTCCAACCCGGAAGGCAGGAACAAGTTTCGTTTCGGCATCAATCGCGCAGAATGTCCACACGCTGCCAATAGAGGAATCGTCCTCCGGCTTCACGTGGCGCTCTTTCTTTCCGACAAAGCCCCAAATTTCATCCATCTCAAGGCGAGTGCAGGGCAGATCGCGCATCTTCTCATCCATCAATGCAGTGCATCCCTGTCCGATCTTGACGCCCAAACGCATGATCGTATCGCGATGGACCCCAGTCATGCGCTCGATTGAACGAATGCTAGAGCCTTCCGAAAGGGCTGCGATGATTGCGATTTGTTTATCGGTATTGAGGACGTTTGCCATGTTCTCTCCTGATGTATTTAATGTACTCCAATAATTATGCAGAGTCAAGTATTTTTGGAGTACAATTACGGAATTATGTTGAAATGGCTGATCGTTCTCGCTATTGCCGCACTCTTTTCCGCTAGTGTGTCCAGTCAGCCATATAAGGCTACCGACTACGACCAACAGCCAGCTTACCAACGTCGCGTAGCCATTATCTTGGCCCCGCCACATGAACAGAACTACAGCACAACAGATCAGCCCAAAACCAACCCCTACGCGCCAAAGTGGTACGCACCCCTCAAACGGCCCGAATGGTGGCTCGTTGGCCTTGGACTCGGAACACTCGGTTTCCTGTGGAGACAGATTTATCTTTTCCAAAATACCGCCAAGAGGGAACTCCGGGCGTACCTGTGCATCTCTCAAGCGAGACTGAACTTCGGGAAAGACAAGTCGATTAAAGCTCAAATCAACGTTAAGAATGGCGGCCAAACCCCAGCTTACAAAGTTCGGGTATGGAGCCGGATAATCATTCGGGAGCATCCCCTCTTGGAGCCTTTGGGCTATCCGGGTGAAGGGTTCACTCAGGCTGAGGGAATCATCGCGCCCGACGGAGAACACATCATAGTTACAATGCCGATATCCGGTCCCGATGCCGACTTGGGGCGGGTATATCATCCCGGTCACGCCCTTTACGCGCACGGCGAGTGCTCCTATTTGGACATCTTCGGAAGAGTTACCCATGTTTTGGGATTCCGGCTCATCTTTGGAGGGCCGGGTCAGATCAGCACGGCAACTGACCCGGAAGGAAACAGTTTCGCGAGACTCTGCCCGGACGTTGCGGGTAATGAAGAATGGGATGAGAAGCCCAACAAAAAGGGCAAGAAAGCAAATTAGGACACTACCCAACTTTCTCCCGTCGAGACGCAGCGACTGGACGTGCTCGTAGCCAAAATGCTGGCGGCCGGGACGCTGAATTCAGAAGAGTGGGCCGAGTACAATCCAATGGATAAGAAGCGGAAACTGGAATGTGCATGTCAAGGTACTCTGAGGGTGCAAAGTCGAATGGCTGCCTATGAAAGGTTTTTCGGCGTTGCTCCCAGCGATGTTGCAAATCAAAACTTTAGCAAATGGTCTGATCTACCCAAATACCTTGGCCGCACTTTCGAGGATGTTTCCAGTGAAGAACGATTCACGGTAGGCGATACTCTCAGAGGATTTACTTCGATGGACCGCGAGGCCACTGCAACCTCGCCTGAAGTAGTGTTGCTGGACTCTCCCAACCGGAAGCGATATGTCACAGAGGCGGACGCCTCTCAGACCGCCCCCTCAGACGCTTTTATCGAGCGCGTTCGTACCTCGTTAACGGCGGAGTGGGGTGAGCCGTCAAACTCCAGCGACACTAGTAAATGGGTGTGGAGAACGAAGAACTTTATCGGCACGCTTACTCTGGAAAAGAGCGGCTCAGACCATATCCTTCATCTTCAAGTTGAGGCCGTTAACGAATAAGAATGGGAGTAGCATCGCTTGTCTTTCGGCAAGTGTCAAAGTCAAAGGGTTCCAACTAATCAGAAAGGAGAATAATGCCCTACTTATACAGGATTGTAAATTGCAAGAATTGCGGAGTTCCAATCGACCATAGCTACCGTGGTCAATTTGAGACCTCCGGAGATGTGGTGACGTTTAGCATGTTGAGTCCCTTTGATTTGACATGCCCAGCGTGCGGCACTCTCAGCACCTACACGGATGAAGATTTGAAGACGGAGCCACGGGACCATCTGCCGGATACCAAACCCTCCTGACATTGTCACGCGGAGATTGGCATTAGACTGAGGTGCGACACCGGCGCGCCATACCTGACTCTCGGCGGCTGGCATGGCTGGCCCAGATATCTTTCTCGCGATTCATTGGGCAAGCACGGGACTTTTGGGGCAACAGGACGTTTTTAAACAAAACCAGGGTGGGATTGTGCCATGCGTTTTTAAAACTTGCTGCTCGCGGCATTACTGATCCAGCTTAGTCAGCCCCACCGTTTTTCCCGTCCGCGCCGACTCCCGCGCCGCATCCAGAATCTGCATGACGATGACATTGGTTTCGAGAGCGCCCTGCTCGCCGACGATTCCAATAGAACCAATCGCAACAGACTTGCCGGGCTTTTCCGGAGTCAGGCCAGCCGGCAGCGGGTCGCCCCAGGGCGTGAATTCACCGCGCATGACAGCGACCAGGTAACTCAGCGAGTCATTGAACGGCGGAGTCAGCGGAGCCCAGCTCGTTATCTGCTCCTCCGCGTCATGCTCATGCCGCACACGCAATTCATCCGAACCCACCGTAATCGCATATCCAGTGGCTCCATAGACCTCCATGTCCTTGCGACCGAATGGCCAGTTCCACGAAGCCTGGATCACGGCCTGCGTATGCGGATAAGTCAGCACAACAGTGGCATCGTCATCCACGTTCGGATAGATGTCCGGTTTGTCGTGATTCAACACTGCGGTTACGGTGAGCGGCGTTTCGCCATGCATGAGCCAGACCATCAGGTCGGCGCCGTAACAGCCAAAGTCGTAGAGGGCCCCTGCGCCGTTCTGAGCGGGGTCAGTGAGAAAGCTCAGAAACTCCGGCGGCACGCCAATCTCCTTTGGTCCTTGGTGCCCGTCGTGAATCACCACCCGCCGAATCTCGCGCAGCTTGCCCCCTCGCGCTTCCGAATATGCGGCTTGATTGCTCGCGTACCAGGTGGTTTCGTAGTTCACCAGCACATGAATGTGTGCCTCGCGTGCCGCCTTGCGAATCGCCAACGCGTCGTCGAGCGAGATGGTGAGCGGCTTTTCCACCATCACTGAAACGCCGTGCCGGGCCGCAGACTCGATCACCTTGCGATGATCTTGAATTGACGTGTACACCAGCACGGCCTGGGGATGGCGCGCCTCGATCATCTTGTCCATATCGAGAAAAAACAGCCCATGGTCGAGCCCATATTTCTTCTCGTACTTGGCTGCCAGTGCCGGGTCCGGGTCCGAAATGCCAACCAATTCAACGTCCTGGTGCTTCGGCAGCGCGGAAAGAAAGCCCTCCACATGGCCGTGAACCAAACCCACGATAGCAACTCGTAAAGGAGCAGAATTGGCTTGTTGGCCTTGAGACGGCATTGCTGCTGCCGCAGCCAGCAGCAAGCCGGCAAATAGGCGATCCCAGTGGACAAAACATGAACGAACTAAACGCGGCATAGGACTTTCTCCTGGAGCGCAATTCTACGCCGCGCCATGGCTCACGGGCACCGGCGTTCCGCACGTAATCCCCAACCCCCTCATTCTCGTCTATTTACGGTGGAGAACCCGGCCGAAGTCCGTTATCGCTGCCCTTGCTGCGGGTATAGGACGCTGGAGACGGCGGGGGCCATGGGCCTCTGCCCGGTCTGCTGGTGGGAGGACGACGGCCAGGAAGACGAAGACGCGGGCGACGTCCGCCACACCGTAAATGGTGCACTTAGCCTCAACGAAGCTCGCCAGCACTACGCTCAATGCGGCGCCGCCCATCCCCGATTCCTGCCTTATGTTCGCAAGCCCCAGGTCTCCGAGCAGTAACGTGACTGAGCAGTAACGTGCCTACACGGTGCCCTCGCCTCCCCGAATAGCCCTGGCCAGTTTGACCATGCCAGCAAACCCTCTTACCATGAGAGCAGACTCTTCCCCAGCAATTTGGCGCTGGAAGAGCCTTGAACCTTCGTCTCAGCGGCCGATTTTGGTCCTTGGGCGTAGTTTGCGGTTTGAATCTATGGTTATTGAGCCATCTCTGGCCATTTGTCCAGCCCTGGCAGATTAATAGGCTCGTCACGCGAGCCCGGAAGGCAATCAACGTTGAGCTCTACTGACACGCTCGAAAGCAATCCCATGCCTGACGCGGCCGAGACGACAATCGAGTCTGGGCACGAAGGCCACGATCATGCGCTGGAAGGCGTCGCCCATGACCACGGCGACGGTCATGATCACGATCATGCGCATGGCCCAGTCCTGAACCCGGATTGCACTCGTGAAGTGGTCCTCGACATTCCAGCCGAAGAGGTTTCCAAGGCCTACAGCAATGTAGTTCGCAATTATCGGAAGTATGCCAAGATTCCGGGATTTCGCGCCGGCAAGGTTCCCGAAACGGTCATCAAGCGCCGCTATGCCACGGAGATTCGCAAAGACGTGATCGACAGCCTGTTGCCGGAACGCTTCAACAAGGCGGTGCTTGACCTGGGCGTAAGGCCGGTCGGGCAGCCCCAGGTAACTGAGTTGACCGTCGATGACGGCGCGCCACTGCACGTGAGGGCGGTCTTCGAAATCGTTCCCGATTTCTCCATTGAGGGCTATCAGAGCGTTACAGTCGACAAGCCCTCCGCCGAAATTACCGAAGAAGAGTTTCAGCACGAGATTGGCCACCTGCGTGAGTCGCGCGCCACCATCGAGCCGGTCGAAGAAGATCGTGCTCTGGTTGATGGCGACTGGGCGCAGATCACTTATAGCGGCCTGATCGAAGGCGATGCGGACGCGGCGCCAGTGGCCGGAGAAGACACGCTGATCGAGATCGGCGGTAAGGATACGGTGGAGGCATTTACCACGTCCCTGCGCGGCGCCAAAGCTGGCCAGGAACTGAAGGTTGAGGTCATCTATCCCGCCGATTATGCCGAGGCCAAACTGGCCGGCAAGACGGTTGGCTACAACCTTCAGGTCAAGGGAATCAAGAAGCGCACCTTGCCCGAATTGGACGACGATTTCGCCAAAGAAGTCGGCGCCTACGAGACCTTTGCCGACCTCGAAGCAAGAATCCGCGAGCACCTGGCTGTGCGCAAGCGCCGCAGCGTGGAGAGCGAAACCAAGGACCGGCTGTTTGCCGCGCTCACTGAGCGATACGCGTTCCCCATTCCTGAGACGCTGGTGCAAGAGCAGATTGATGCGCGCCTGGAGCGCGGCCTGCGCGCACTTGCGGCTCAGGGAATGGATACCGAACAAATGCGCAAGCTGGATTTTGCGCGGCTGCGTGCCGCTCAGCGTGACGGCGCGGCCGCCGAAGTGAAAACTTCCATCCTGCTCGATCGTATTGCGCGGGAAGAGAACCTGAGCGTCAGCGACGAGGAGATGGACAGTGAGTTGCAAATTGCCGCTCTTCAGTCCCGCGAACCCTTCGATGCCCTGAAAGTGCGATTGACGCAGGACGGCGGGCTGGCTAGAATCCGGGAACAGTTGCTGCGCGAAAAAACCGCTAGTGTATTGTACGAACGGCTGCCCGCCTAGGCGGGGAACCGTTCGCAAGGCGGTACACATGGACGCGCGGCCGTTGAATGGCTAGATCACGCGGCCAGAAAAACGGGGACGAACGGCCCCAGACGGGAGAGCGAGAAGAACACTCAATGGCATTGGTTCCCATGGTGGTTGAGCAGACGAGTCGAGGCGAGCGCGCCTACGATATTTACTCCCGTCTGCTTCGCGACAACATTATTTTTCTCGGTACGCCGATCGACGACCAGGTGGCCAATCTGATTGTGGCGCAGATGCTGTTTCTCTCCGGCGAGGACCCGGAAAAGGACGTGCAGCTCTACATCAATTCGCCGGGCGGCTCCATCACCGCGGGCCTGGCAATCTACGACACCATGCAGTTCATCAAGAACAACGTGGTTACATATTGCATTGGCCAGGCGGCCAGCATGGGTGCATTTCTTACTGCTGGCCGGCACCAAGGGCAAGCGCTTCGCGCTGCCTAATTCGCGCATCCTTATTCATCAGCCTTCGATGGGCGGATTGAGCGGGCAGGCTACGGATATCGACATTCACGCTCGCGAGATTCTTCGCATTCGCGAGATCACCAACACATTATGGCCAAGCACACCGGCCAGCCTCTTGACCGCATTGAGCGCGATGTGGAGCGGGACTTTATCATGAACTCGCAGCAGGCTAAGGAATACGGCATCGTTGACGAGATCATTGATCGGCCGCCCACCATCAAGTAGCGGCTTGGCCCACCTTCGGGTGCATTTGAGCAGTTTGGATAGAGTTTGACGGGATCGATCGAGCTAGTTCCATCAAGGTAATTCAAGGGGAGTGGAAAAATGAAAACGCGCACGGGACCTGAAGAAGCACTGCGCTGCTCGTTCTGTCACAAGTCACAGGACGCCGTGGCCAAGCTGATCTCGTCGCCCAGCGACTACCCTCGCGCTTATATATGCGACGAGTGCGTGGCCGTCTGTAACTCGATCCTCGAGGACGACCGAGGGGACGATACCACTCCCGCAACAACCGCCGGCCACCTGCCCAAGCCGCAGGAAGTGAAGAGCTTTCTCGACGACTTCGTGATCGGCCAGGACCAGACCAAGAAGAAATTAGCCGTCGCGGTTTACAACCACTACAAGCGCATCCAGATGAACCGCATGCGCAACAATGAAGTGGAACTGGCCAAGTCGAACATTTTGCTTATCGGGCCAACTGGCTCTGGGAAGACGCTGCTGGCGCATACACTGGCCAAAATGCTTGACGTGCCGTTCGCCATTGTCGACGCCACCACGCTTACTGAGGCGGGCTACGTCGGCGAAGATGTCGAAAACATTATCCTCAAGCTTTTGCAAGCCGCCGATGGCGATGTAACGCGCGCGCAGCAGGGCATCATCTATATCGACGAGATCGACAAGATCGGCCGCAAAGACGAGAACCCCTCCATTACCCGCGACGTTTCCGGCGAAGGCGTGCAACAGGCTCTGCTCAAGATTCTCGAAGGCACCGTAGCCAACGTTCCGCCGCAGGGCGGGCGCAAGCATCCGCATCAGGAATTCACTGCGGTCGACACAACCAACATTCTCTTTATTTGCGGCGGAGCTTTTGTCGGCCTTGAGCGCGTGGTGGGCCGGCGTGTGGGCAAGAAAGCGCTGGGCTTCAAGGCGACGGATACCGAGGCCGAATCCGCCCTGCGCTCTCATCGTGACACTGAACTGCTGCGCAAGACGGAGCCGCAGGATCTCATCAAGTACGGTTTGATTCCCGAGTTCGTCGGCCGACTGCCCGTCATGGGGGTCCTCGATGAGCTGGACGAGTCGGCGCTGATTGAGATCCTCACCAAGCCTCGCAACGCCATCCTCAAGCAGTATCAGCGCCTGCTCGAATACGAGAACGTCCGTCTTCACTTCACGCCGGAAGCCTGCTGCGCCGTTGCCCGCGAAGCCCTGGCGCGCAAGGTTGGCGCACGCGGACTGCGCATGATCCTCGAAGAGCTGATGCTCGACCTCATGTATCATCTGCCCAACAACAAGCGCGTTCGCGATCTCGAAATCACCAGTGATATGGTCGAGCGTCGCGACCTGTCGTTGTGCCTGCTTGAGAAAGCCGGCTGATCCAGCCCCTCTAACATTTCAGGATCGAACTGCCCCCGATGTAAGTTTCATGCATCGGGGGCAGTTGTATTTGTGGGATGCGCGATTGCAAATCCTTCACCGTCTCTGAGCAGCTAACTCTGCTAACGTATTGCCATCCTTCCTTCAAGTGCAGAGGTGTAACGAAATGTCTACCGCTCCGTGGATGCCTTCAACCTCCTTTCGACCCCTTCGCGTCGGTGTCATCGGTCTTGGCAGAATGGGAATGATCCACGCACTGCACATTCACGAGCTGGCCAACGAGGGGGACCTTTGCCGCCTGACATGCGTTTCCGCCACCGATCCCGCATCGGCTGCGGCTTTTCATTCACTTACCGGCGCTTCGACGCCATTCTTCGATGACATCCAGGCGCTTGCCGAATCAGACCTGATCGATGTCGCGGTCATCGCAACCAACACGCCGCTGCACCGCGAACACGCGTTGACGATGATTCGCGCCGGTCGTCGCGTCTTTCTTGAAAAGCCTCTGACCGGAACCCTGGAAGGCGATCGCGAATTCGCAGGATTACTTGAGCGCGATTATCCGAATGCCGTGATGCTCGGATTCCAGCGGCGTTTCGACGCGCCGCTTCAATATGCAAAGCAATTAATCGATCAAGGCGTCATCGGTCGTGTCTTCAAGATATACTCGGCGCTCGAAGATTCAGGTCCCGCGCCAAACGGATTCTCCAGTCCGGGCATTCTCGCCGACATGGCTGTACACAACATCGATGAAATGCTGTGGTTCACGGGCCGCAGGCCGAAGTCGGCTTTAGCCGTCGGTTCGCGAATCTACAGTCATCGTCTGACGACCTGCCAGGAAGATTTTGACGACGCTTTGATGCTGCTCGATTTTGGCGACGAGCTGATCGGCCAGCTTCAGGTAACGCGCAACCATGTCTCGGGTTATCGCGGCGAGACGTTGATCTTTGGTGAGCGAGGCCAGATTCATCTTGGTCGATTCAATCAAAAGCTTCTTGAAGTGGCTGTCGAAGCATATGGCACTCGAGATGCGGCTGAGCCCATCGCGTGCAAGATATTTTCCATGCGCCGCTACGAGCAACCTCTGCCGGAATTCATCGATCGCTACGGTGAGGCTTATAAGTTAGAGCTCAAGACTTTTCTTGAGTGTTGCCGCAGCGGGCAGCCATTTCCAATCACTCATCGAAACGGCCTGGTTGCGCAAGAGATCGTTGCCGGAGCTATGAGCGCTTGCGTCCGGAATGAAGACATGGGCGCGATCGAGTATCTGGAACTTCATCGAGAAGCATAGTTACATGGGCCTGTGTGTTCTTTGGACCGATTGAGCCGATAACTTTGTACAATGGATGCGGCGCCAAATGATTAACGATGTTACAGGCAAAGTTACAAGAGCCGTGCGTTCCGACGGCTCGAAGCACCTCCTTCATCAGCCCTCGATCAAGGACATCGCTAAGCTTGCACGCGTATCGCACCCCACGGTCTCCCGTGCGCTGCAGTATAGCCCGCTTGTAAATCCTAAAACCGCTGAGAGAATCCGTAAGATAGCAGAGGAGTCGGGCTATCGCGCCAGCGCCGTCGCGCGCGGCCTGGTAACTCGGCAAACGCGAACGATTGGTCTGGTGGTTACAACAGTTGCAGATCCTTTTACAAGCGAAGTGGTCAGTGGAATCGAACAGACTGCCAACGATCACGGTTACAGCGTATTTCTTGCCGACTCCAATGCCGATCCGGAGCGCGAGAAGAGAGTCGTGCAATCGTTTGCCGAACGGCGTGTAGACGGTATTATCGTAACTTCTTCGCGGGTGGGGGCCTTATATTTGCCTCTGCTTTCCGAGATGAGAGTTCCCATCATCCTGGTCAACGATCAGCATCCGGGCGCATTTGTGCACTCGGTGATGATTTCGAACTTCGAGGGATCTCAAGCGGTGGCCGCACACCTGGCCGGGCTCGGCCATCGGCGAATCGCCTATCTCGGCGACCAGTTCGGCTACCAATCGGACACGGAACGGTTCGCTGGCTACCGCGCTGCTCTCGATGCAGCGCGAATCCGTTTTGCTCGGGAGCTAGTCGTCCACGGCGACGGCAAGCCAGAGGCAGCCATGCGCGCCATGGAGGCTCTGCTGGAATTGCGCATTCCGCCGACGGCGGTTTGTTGCTACAACGACATGTCCGCGCTGGGAGCGATGCGCTCGATTCGCCTGCGCGGGCTGCGCATTCCGGAAGACATCTCCGTCGCCGGATTCGACGATTTGTTTATTGCGGCCTACACTGAACCGCCGCTGACCACGGTGCGCCAGCCCATGCGCCGCATGGGACAAATGGCGATGGAGCATCTGCTGATGTTGATCTCGGGCGCAGAAACAGTCGTCAAAATTAAAGTGCAATCGGAGCTCATCGTGAGGCAATCGACGGCTGGCGTCAAAATACCCCCAGCGCGGAACAGCCAGACGCTGCGGGATCGCCGTGAGTTGACGGCCGGGAAAAGGCTTTAACGCACCGAGCGTGTTTTGCCCACCGCATTTTGAGCGGCCTCTGACGTCAGACCCGCATCCCGCAATCCGGATGGCAAATTATCCGTGAGAATTGTGCAGATGGATGAGCTGATTGGAGCGGGAGACCGGGATCGAACCGGCGACATTCAGCTTGGGAAGCTGACGTTCTGCCACTGAACTACTCCCGCTCTTTAAATCGATAAGTCAGAAGCCCTGGGTGCGGGCCACTGTCCGGCTTCTTGAGCCACTTGCAGGCCCACAGATTCGCACAAGCCAATTATACGGGCAAATTCAGGCAACGAGCAGCGCATTGGAAAGTCCGCAACGGATCGTCCCAGCGAATCGTCCAGCAACCTCCGCTAAGATTCGGACTGGTTTGTATTCTGGCCTACTGCACAGTGAGCGTGACCAAGCCCGTGGCGCTGGTAGTGGTTGACGCGGCGGTTACGGTCACTGTGTAGGTTCCCGCAGTGGTGCCTGCAACTCCGCCGCTCCCAACGTTGCTGGCTGCACTTCCGCCGCATGAGGCCACGCCTCCCGCCAGAGTCGCGAGCAACGCCAGCATTCCGAACATGGTTCGCCAGGAACGCCGCCGCCCCGGTATGCCGAAGAACAACAGACACGCCAGAGCCGCACCACCCGCTGCGAACCAAGGCACTCCGCGGCGGGTGGAACGAGCCAGAGCAGCGTTGGTTGGTGCAGTAGTGGAGATGGTGAGCGTCGCCGTTCCGGCCGTGGCGCTGGTAATGTTCACCGTGCCGGTCGAGCCGAAGCTCACGGAGGGCGGATACGCAGCTCCAGCCGGGCTGGAAGTCACCGCTGCCGTGAGGGTCACGGTTACACTGCCAATAAAACCGCCAGTCGGTGTCACGGTAACGGTCGACGCATTTCCGCTGGTTGCTCCCGGCGCGACATTCACCGCCGTGCCGCTGACCGTGATGCCGGGCGGAGGCAGATTGACGGTGTAGGCCGCAGCCGCCAAAGCTGACTGGGTGTACCCTGTTGCCGTGGCTATCGCCTGAATGGTTTCAGTTGCGGCGACTGAGATCGGGCCTGCGTACACAGTCGATTTGGTAGTGGGCGTTGTTCCATCGGTGGTGTAGTAGATCGTCGCGCCAGCTGTTGCATCGCTGATCGTCTCCGTCTGTGTGGAAGCATAGGTTCCTGCGGGCACACTGAAGGTCGGTGTGGCTACTTGCGGAAGGTTGATGTTCTACGTAGCTGTTGCAACCGGGCTGAGAACGGACGCGCCGGGAGTTGCTATCCCGTCGAAGGAACTCTCACTACCTTCATAAACAGCCCACCCAGGAATCGCCTCAATGGCGTTGACGGTCTCCGAGGATGAAACAGTAAGCGGCTGGCTATAAAGCTGTGCAGTGCCCGAAGAAGTGGGATCACTCCCGTCAGTCGTGTAGTAGATCATCCCGTAATAGGGGGTCGCGTCGGACAATGCGACGGTTTGCGCGCCCGAATAGGCGCCTGCGGCCACGGAAAAAGTCGGAGGAGGAGACTGCTGAACAAGAGTGAAGTCGCCATGAGCTACGCCGCTGGTGACGTATCCAGGCGCAACCGCAATGGCGCGCATTTGTAACGACGAATTGAAGTTGATGGGACCGGCATAGACAGTCGAATTTGATGAGGGTGTGCTGCCGTCGGTTGTGTAGTAAATGGAGGCATTCGACATGCCATTTGATATCGTCAGAGGTCCGCCGGAGGTGTAGGTTCCGGGGATGAGACTGAAAATGGGAGTTGCTGCAGGGGGAAGCGTACTAGCCGAGGGACGGAACTGCCAAAGATCATTTACCGGCCCTCCTAGGCCCCCCTGACTCGTCATCAGGTCGTACATCGCGCCGGAGAAGAGCCAGAAGTAGCCCGCCTTATCTGACCAACTTACTGCATTCGAGCGTGCTCCAGGAACGTATCCCACTCCATCCACGTACTGGGGCCCGAACATGCCCAGGTTTCCATCGCATGACTCAAGCGGTGGAAGACCGACATAAAACGTTCCCGGAGCAATTAGAGACCGTGTAGTCCCCGCCCATCCAGGCCCATTGACCGATGGACGTTCGGTAGACCCACATGTCGTTGGTGCCGCCGGCGCCACTTCCGAAAAGCCAAAAGTTGCCGGTTGTATCTACCCAGGTGGAAGAACCACTGCGACCGCCAGGCGTATTTCCCGATGCCGGGACACCAAGTGTCCCGAGCATTGAAGGCGGAGACTCGCAGACGTTATATCCGAAGTCTGAATCGTATGGACAGCTGAATGCGCTCGATCCGCTCATCCATGTCCATTGATTATTGGCCGGGGAGTACATCCACAGATCGTTATTGGCTAAACCGTTCTCCACGCTTGAATCGATCCCTATCCCGCCCAAGAGCCAGAAGTTGCCTGACCTGTCAGTCCATGTCGCAGCCTGTTGGCGGCCTCCCGGAACATTCGAGGCGGATGGTGTTCCCAATGTCCCATAAACTCCAAGCTGACCGCATTCGCCGAAAACGCTATAACATCTGGTAACTGCCGGAGTACCGCCCATCCAAATCCATTGATTGGTTTGCGTGTTGAACTCCCAAAGATCATTAAGAAGGACTAAATACCCTGCGGCATCGATCCCATATCCACCAAAGAGCCAAAGGTTGCCTCTCGTGTCCACCCAGGTAGAAGCGAACTCGCGGCCCCCTGGCACACTACCCTCGGTGGGCGATCCGAGTGTCCCGTAAACGCCGACTTGGCCGTATCCTTCGGCGCTAGCAAAGTACGTGCTTGTGCCGCTTCCCGCGACCCATGTCCATATTCCTGTACCGGGACTGTATTCCCAGAGATCATTCAGATAAGCTAGTACCCCAGAAGGCCTGGAGGGCGCGGCATCCGTTCCGTAGCCGCCAAAGAGCCAGAGGTTTCCAGTCTGATCGGTCCAGGTAGCAGAACCCTCGCGAGAGCCGGGAATGTTTGATTTCGACCCTTTGCCCAGTGTCCCGTATATGCCAAGTTGCCCGACTGTGTTGCTGCCCCCCATCCACGTCCATACACCGTCCTGGATTGGGCTGCCTGGGCTAAACATCCAGAGGTCATTTAACCAGCCATCAGACCCATTTGCGTCGAATCCGTGACCGCCGAATACCCAAGTATTTCCGTTGGAATCCAGCCAACCGACGGCTGAGAAGCGGCTTCCCGGATAATCCCCCGCCAGAGGTGATCCGAGCATTCCATAAATCCCTGTCTGTGCAAGGGCATTCGTACCGCTTACATAGGTCCAGGTATCAGCCGGAACGGGCGAAATGTTGTATGTGCCGGAAGCCACTGGGCTTGTGTTTCCGCCGCTGACGATTGCGATGGCGTTGAGGGTCTGGAAAGATTGGACGAAAATCGGGTTCGTGTAGACCGATGACTGTGTCGTCGGTGTAGTTCCGTCGGTGGTGTAGTAGATGGTAGCGTAGGATTCTGCGTCCGAGATGCTTATGGATTGGGAACCGTAGTAGGTGCCAGCTGGCGGGTTGAAGTTTGGCGCGGGCGGAGGCGGGAGGTTCAGAACATAAGATCCAGCGACCGCGGAGCTGTTGGCATATCCGCTAGCCACTGCGATTGCTTGGATTGTCTCAGAGGAGTTGACGGCAATTGGGCCGGTGTATTCGGTTGGAGGCGCGTTGGAGTTGACCATGTAATAGATGGCTGCCCCAGGGGTGGAGTCGGAGAGGGTGACCGATTGAACCGCAGTATATGTTCCGCCGGCCGGAGAGATGGTCGGTGCGGCAGCCGCCGAAACGCCATTGACGTTGAGTTGGAACTCCCAGAAATCGCCAAGCGTGGGAACAAAACCCTCCTGTGGGCTATACCCATATCCTCCAATAAGCCAGAGATTCCCACTGCCGTCTGTCCACCCGGCCGCTTCATTCCGCCCTCCAGGAGCGTTTTGGAAAGATGCGATCCCTTGGGTACCTTCGGAACCGTACTGCCCCTGGAGCGTACTCCCGCTCATCCACGCCCACTCATTTGTCGATGGGTTGAACTCCCAAAGGTCGTTGAGGTCGCCAAGCGATCCCGTTGAATCGACTCCATATCCACCGAAGAGCCACACGTTGCCCTTGCCATCAACCCACGCTAATGCATCCTCGCGAGCCCCGGGAATATTCACTGCCGAGGGAGTCTGCCACAAGCCGTAGACAGGAAGCGGACTGCAGACCGTCAAACCATTGCAGGACTGTAGTGGCGAGTCGTTTCCGCCCATCCATGTCCATTCTTTGGTTGTGGGGCTAAACTTCCAGAGATCGTTCATGTCGCCATGGGTGCCGTCTGCGTAGGTGTAATTCACCTCTCCGCCGAAGAGCCAGAAATTGCCGGTGCTGTCGGTCCATGAAACCGCTCCATAGCGTCCTCCCGGCACATTCGCTGCCGACGGAGATCCGACGGTTCCGTAGATGCCTGGCTGACCGCAGGTTGTATAGGGCGAGCAGGAAGTCGGCACGGTGCTGCTTCCGTTAATCCACGTCCACTGCTTGGTGGTGGGATTGAACTCCCAAAGGTCGCTGAGATTGCCTTCATTGCCGGTTGAGTCAAACCCCGATCCGCCAAAGAGCCAAAGGTTTCCTCCGCTGTCGGTCCAACCCACGCCGCCTGACCGCCCCCCCGGGACATTTGCAGGGGCGGGGGTGCCTTGAGAGCCATAGACCCCCGACGGCCCACAACCGTCGGCGATAGAACAAGACGGAAGCATATTTCCGCCGCCCATCCACGTCCACTCATTGGTCGTTGGATCGAATTCCCACAGATCGTTGAGACTTCCTTTGTTTCCGGCTGAGTCGAAGCCGTCGCCGCCGAATAGCCAGAGATTGCCGTTGTGGTCTGTCCAAGCCACAGCAGAAGCGCGGCCGCCGGGAATGTTCGATGGCGATGGTATACCCATAGCGCCGTACACACCGGAGGCGCCGCACGGGGCGGAGTCCGTACAGGATGGGAACACATTGTTGCCCGCCATCCAGGCCCATTCGCCAGTGGTCGGATTAAACTCCCAGAGATCGTTGAGCCACCCTTCGCCTGATACGGTGGAATCGTTGCCTCCGCCGCCAAAGAGCCAAAGGTTGCCATTGCTGTCGGTCCAGGTCATCGCCGAGCTACGGGCACCGGGGTGATTGGAAGAAGCTGGCGTGCGAAGGGAGCCGTAAATACCTTCAGGGCTTGACGGTGCAGCTCCGCCGACCCACGTCCACTCGTCTTCGGCCAGCGTCGTAGTGGTAGCCGTAGCCGAGCCAGCGAGCGCTGGCGAACTCGCGGCAAGCGACCAGGCGAACGAGAGGGCGAGCGCCAGAAACATTACCCTGCCTGCCATGCCGAACCGGATTTCAGACAGAGAAACGCGTCGATGAAGAAACGAAGAACTGAGGAAATGACCCATGGGCACCTGTACAACTGCACTCGTCCCCGGTCGCCTCTTGCATCCTGTTTACCGATGGTCGAAAACGGTCAGGAAATGGGCGCCTCTAATCGGCAAGTTGACACCATCATACCGCCAAATCTCTTGTTTGTGTCCATCCGTTCCGGCTGGCTCCCTCCCCGAAGTACTCGAAGCGCATCTGCTCCCTGAACCGCATCTGAAAAGGGAGCACGTCCATGAAAGAACTGCGTTCATCAAAGGACCGCATCCATCGCTTGGCTTATCCTTGAACAAGAGGATTGCGGTGCCCGACCTGGAACTGTACGAGCGCATGTTGGCGGTAGCGATTGAAGAGGCGCGCCTCGGCCTGGCTGAAGGCGGCATTCCGGTTGGCGCTGCACTGTTCACCAAGGCTGGAGAACTGCTGAGCCGCGGCCGCAATCGCCGCGTGCAGCAGGGCGACCCCAGCATTCATGGCGAAACGGACGCCTTTCGCCGCGCCGGCCGTCAGCGCAGTTATCGCGACCTCGTCATGGTGACGACGCTGGCCCCCTGCTGGTATTGCAGCGGGCTGGTGCGCCAGTTCCGCATCGGCACGCTTGTCGTCGGCGAGAGCCGGACATTTCCCGGAGGCCTGGACTGGCTGCGCGAGAACGGCGTTGAAGTCATCGACCTCGACAACGTGGATTGCCGCGAACTGATGGAAGGCTACATCGCCGCCCATCCCGAAATGTGGAATGAAGACATCGGGGAAGAGTGAAAAAGCAGGGAACAGGGAACAGATGGACAATCGATAATTCCGACCGGCGAGCGTAACTGAACACTAATCACTCACCACTGTTCTCCGTCTCACCGCATACCAAGCCACTCCCGCCGCAATATAGCCAAGATAAATCCACGGAATCCGCGCATGATTAGCGTCAGTCGCCGACCGCAGATCAAAGATCACAATCAGAATCATCACCACCACGGTCACAACGCTGATGGCCGCGACCAGATGCGAGTGCTGCCCCATCGCCCGCCGCGCAAACGGCAGAGCCAGCGCTACCAGCGCATACACGGTGAGAAATCCAAACACCGAAAGCGATCCCAGCAGGTCGTACATATCCGATCCGCATCTTCCCGCTCATCGACATCGCGAACGTCGAAACCAGCATCAGCACGCCTGAAACCACGACCGCAATTCCCGGTGTCCCATGCTTCTCACTGGTGCGTTCGAGCGCTCGCGGCAACAGCCCTTCGCGCGCCATCCGCATCAGCACGCGCGCTGCCGCCGTAGTGCAGGCCAGCACGCAGGCAAACATGCTCACGAATGCGCCACAGTCAATCGCCACGCCCAGCGGTGAGATGCCCGCCTTGCTCGCCAGCAGATGCAGTGGGCTCGTCGAGTCGCTCAGTTTGCCCGATTCGCCGCGAAATCCCAAAACTTCAGAGTAAGAGCACAGCATGAAAAACACCCCGGCCAGTGCCGCACATTGCAGCACCGCCCGCGGAATCGTCCTCAGCGGCTCGCGTGCCTCGCTGCCAAGAGTAGTCGCGCTTTCAAACCCCACAAAGCTGAACATCGCCAGCACCAGAGCCGGTCCCAGTGACGAGAGCGACGCACCCTTCAGCCGAAACTGATCCATGTCGAACTGGAACCCAAAGCGCGCCACCATGAAGGCCAGCACAATCAGAATCAGGCTCACCGAGACAACTTCAATCCACAACATCAGCTCGGCTGAAAGCTTTACATCGCGATACGCCACAAACGCCGCCGCCACGCAGACCAGCGCCAGCGTAGGCAGCGCCGGCGGCGCCCAGTGTAGAAACTGCTGACTGATCACAATCGCGTAGTAGAGCGCCCCGCCCGCCACTGAAGCGCCCGTTGCAAGATACGCCAGCAGCAGCGCCCACGCCGCAGTCACGCCAAACACCGGCGGCAACGTATTCGCCGTATAGGCATAGAGCGAGCCCGGCGACGCCGACATCCGCGCAAACCGGCTCACGCAAAAGCCCACAAGAAATATCGCCGCGGTCGCCAGCAGATACACAAACCACGTCGCATTTCCCGCCAGCGCAAACACCAGCGGAATCGTCAGCGACGGCGAAGTCGACGGCGCCATCGCAGACACTGACTGCGCCAGCGTCTCGATCGGCCCCAGCACGCCCGCGTGCAGCCCATAGGATTCCTGACCGCCCTTTTCCGCGTCTTGCCGCGCGTACACTTCGGCTGAGGAGGTAGATTGGTTGCTCACCTGTCCGCCTTTCGCTGCCTGATTGTCGTCTGGTTGCTCTTGCTGAGTTGTTCTAGTCTTGCGCCCGCGCTGCCCTGCGGTCAAGGCTTAAACTTTTTATGAGACTTTGCAATATGCGAGCGGGGGTTCTCATCCCTACACTGCAAACCATGCGACTAATCCAGCTCACTCTGCTTCTTACTGCTTCAACGTGTGCCGCAGCTCAATCGCCTGCCGCTGCGCAGCCGAAACTGGTCTGGCTGATGCAGGAATCGGGCACAACCGCCGGCCTGCGCGGCATCGACTCCGTAGACGGCACCGTGGCCTGGGCCAGCGGCACCGGCGGCACCATTCTCAAGACTATCGATGGCGGCGCGCATTGGCAGAAGTGCGCTATCCCCGATGGAGACAAGGACGGGGCGACGCTGGACTTCCGCGGTGTGCAGGCTTGGGATGCAACGACTGCCATTGTGATGGCTTCGGGGCCAGGCGAAAAGAGCCGACTATACAAGACGGCAGATGGGTGCGGGACTTGGAGGCTGCTGCTCGGAAATAAGAACAAAGAAGGTTTTTGGGATGCCGTCAGCGTGGCGGGCCAACAAAATCTCATGATCCTTGGTGATCCAGTTGATGGACGATTCTCAATTCTTGATAGTGAGGATGGGGGCAGGTCGTGGAACGAAGCACATGATGAAGGTCTCAGTAGCCGAATTAAAGAAGGCGCGTTCGCAGCAAGCAATTCCTCGCTGATGGTCAACTGGGTAGACGATCGCATCGCATTTGGGGCCGGCGGCCCAACCGGCGCGCGATTTTTTCTTGATTGCGACACATGCAAGAGTAGAGCCCAGTGGACTGCGTTGCCGATCTCGTTTTTTTCCAAAGGCGAATCGGCGGGAATCTTCTCTTTGAACTTTCGCGATTGGCACCGCATCGTTGCAGTCGGCGGCGACTACACCAAGCCCAATGAAAGAAAGGGCACCGCAGCTTTCTCAATTGACGCTGGCAAACATTGGACCGCCTCCACCATCCCACCCCACGGCTACCGCTCCACCGTCCAATGGTCCGAATCCCTGAAACTCTGGATCACCGCCGGAACCAACGGCAGCGACATCAGTCGCGACGACGGCCGCACCTGGCAGCTTCTCGACAACGGCAACTGGAACGCCCTCTCACTCCCATTCGTCGTTGGTCCCAACGGCCGCATCGCCCGCCTAAATCCCGCCGTCCTCTCACCGGCAAAACCTAGACTATTTCCCTAGTCCCTCGTCCCTAGTCCCTAGTCCCTAATCTCCCCTCCCCAATCGGTAACTCGCACCGAGGTACTGCCGAATTGATTCCCTTGAGTCCACCCTTGAGCAGGACATGCCCCAAACACGTTAAAATAAGTTAACTGAATGCTTGAAACCTCTCCAGAGGCTGCCACCCGGACCTCCCGCTCATTACGGGACCCGGAATTGCGGGCGCCCATCGTTCAGGTCATCGATCTCCAAAAGTCCTACAAGACTGCCCGCGGCACACTCGATCTTTTTCACGGCCTCAACCTTCAGGTAGAGTCCAGCGAGATGGTCGCCATCGTCGGCCAGTCAGGCGCGGGTAAGAGCACGCTTTTGCACATACTGGGTGCGCTTGATGCGCCCTCCGCAGGAACTGTATACTGCGCCTCAACCAACGTGGCTCAACTCACCCCACGAGAGGCAGCAGCTTTTCGCAACCGTGAGATCGGCTACGTCTGGCAGTTCCATTACCTGCTGCCGGAGTTTACGGCGCTTGAAAATGTGGCCATGCCGCTGCTTGCTCGCGGCGGAACGAAACGAGAGGCATTGGCATTGGCATCAAACTGGCTGCGTGAGGTTGGTCTTGAAGATCGCAGCGACCATCGCCCCGGCGAACTCTCGGGTGGTGAACAGCAACGCGTGGCGCTTGCACGTGCGCTGGTCAACAACCCTCGGCTGTTGCTGGCCGACGAACCAACAGGCGATCTTGACGAAACCACAGCCGGCCGCGTCTTCGATCTGATTGATCGGTTGCACAAGAGCCACGGCCTCACCTCAATACTGGTAACGCATAACCTTGACCTTGCCGCGCGCTGTACGAGAGCGTTGCGGCTCGAAGGCGGCCGGCTGGCTCCGCTGGCAGCCAATTCCTAAGCGGGATTGCAATCCGGGTGCATCGAAGCTAAAAAGCACCTTTTCGAGTGCGAATTGAGTCAATACTAGATAAGCAACCTGGAAGTGTACGAGTAGTTCGAGTCAGGTTGCCAAGGTAGGATGGAAGTCTCAAGGCGGCACGAGCGCGCGAGACTAGAAGAGCAGAAAGCAAGCTCCTGACCATCCAAAAGAGCTGTTCGGGGCAGGTAGGCCATTTCCATGGGGCTTCCGGCGGCGAAGTGAAGAATAGGGCACGAGCGGGTTGGGCCGAGGCCGGCATTAAAACGGACGGCCACTCCAGCCGATAGCCTGAGCTAAAGGGAGTACATCATGTTCGAACGCTATACGGAGAAGGCACGGCGCGTGATTTTCTTCGCGCGGTATGAGGCCAGCCAGTTCGGCTCACCCTATATCGAGACCGAGCACCTGTTGCTCGGCCTTTTGCGCGAGGATAAAGCCCTAACCAACCGTTTCCTGCGCTCGCACGCCTCGGTGGAATCGATCCGCAAGCAGATTGAAGCTCACACCACCATCCGCGAGAAAGTTTCTACATCTGTCGATCTGCCGCTCTCGAACGAGTGCAAGCGTGTGCTCGCCTACGCGGCTGAAGAAGCCGAGCGGCTGGGCCACAAGCACATCGGGACGGAACATTTGTTGCTGGGGCTATTGCGCGAAGAGAAGTGCTTCGCGTCCGAAATTTTGCAGGAGCGCGGCCTCAAGCTTGCGCAAATTCGCGACGAATTGGCCCGCGTCACCCAGGAGAAAGCTCCGCCGCAGCAGCGTCAGCGCGAGTCCAGCCTACTGGCCGAGTTTAGCCGCGACCTTACGCAGGCCGCCATGGATGGGCAGCTTGATCCGTTGGTGGGCCGCGATGGCGAACTCGAACGCGTGATCCAGATTCTCTGCCGCCGCACAAAAAACAATCCGGTACTCATCGGCGAGCCCGGCGTTGGCAAGACGGCAATCGTTGAAGGCCTCGCCCAGCGCATTGCGGATGGTGAAGTCCCGAGCTTCCTTGCCGACAAGCGCGTGCTTGGGTTGGACCTCTCGCTCATCGTCGCCGGCACAAAATATCGCGGCCAGTTTGAAGAGCGCCTCAAGACCATCATGAAAGAGCTGATGGAAAATCAGAACTCCATCGTCTTCATTGACGAGCTGCACACGCTGGTTGGCGCCGGCTCCGCCGAGGGTTCGCTCGACGCGGCCAACATCCTCAAGCCGGCGCTTTCACGCGGAGAAATCCAGTGCATCGGTGCAACCACGCCCAGCGAATACCGCAAGTCAATCGAGAAAGATCGTTCACTAGAACGCCGCTTCCAGGCCGTCAAGGTGCCGCCGCCCAATGAGACTGACGCCATCAAGATCATCATGGGCATCAAGGATCGCTACGAGAAATTCCATGCGGTGAGCTATACCGACGCCGCGGTCGAGTTTGCAGTCTCGCACTCGAATCGCTACATTCCGGATCGCTTCCTTCCCGATAAGGCCATCGACCTTATTGACGAAGCCGGCGCGCGCGTTAAGCTTCGTCAGACCTCGTTGCCGGAGGAAATCACCGAAGTCCAGAAGCGTATCAAGTTCATTGTGCATCGGATGGATTCGGCGATTGCTAATCATGAATTTGAGAAGGCGCGGTTTTATAGCGATGAAGAACGCAAAGAACGCGAAAATCTGCGCGCTCTTCGCGATAAGTATCATCTCGATGACTCGGCTGCGGGGATCGTCGGCCGCGAAGACATTGAGGATGTCGTCAGCCGCTGGACCGGCGTGCCGGTTACCAGTATCAAGGAAGAAGAGACACAGAAGCTGCTGAGAGTCGAAGAGGAGCTGCACAAGCGCGTCATCTCGCAGGAGAAGGCTATTTCGGCGCTCGCTCGCGCTATTCGCAGGTCGCGCGCTGGATTGAAGTCCCCGCATCGGCCGATCGGTTCCTTCTTGTTCCTGGGGCCGACTGGCGTAGGCAAAACGGAGATGGCTCGGACGCTGGCGAATTTTCTCTTTGGCTCCGACAAGGCGCTCATACGCTTCGATATGTCTGAGTTTATGGAGAAGCATTCTGTCTCGAAGCTCATCGGCTCGCCTCCGGGATATGTGGGTTACGAGGAGGGCGGCCAGTTGACCGAGCGCGTCAAGCGGTCACCATATTCCGTCGTCCTGCTCGACGAAATTGAGAAGGCGCATCCGGATGTTTTCAACATCCTGTTGCAGGTTTTTGAAGATGGGCAGTTGACGGATGGGCTTGGCAATACGGTCGACTTCAAGAATGTGATCCTGATCATGACGTCGAATATCGGCGCGCGGCACCTGATGAAAAAGCAGGGGCTCGGCTTCCAGAGCGACCGCGAAGACATTGTGTCGGACAAGGTGGAGGAACTGGTCAAGCAGGAAGTCAAGAAGACCTTTAACCCTGAATTTTTGAACAGGCTCGACGAGGTAATTCTCTTCCAGTCGCTTTCCGATGCGGACCTGATTCAGATCGTCGAACTGCTGGTGCAGAGTTTGAACGCCAACCTAGCGCAGAAGTCCATCACTATCTCTGTTACTGAAGAAGCGAAGAAGTGGATTCTCGAGAAGACGCTGGTCGACCGCAGCTATGGGGCTCGCCCCTTGCGCCGCGCTTTGCAGCGGTACGTCGAAGATCCTTTGTCTGAGGCGCTTATCGCGGGTCAGATTCTGGAGCGGCCAGCTTTCCTCGAAGTCTATCTCGATGCGAATCAACTGTTCTATCGCCCAGTAAGCGCGGACGAAACCGTGAGCGATGAAAAGGCTGCGGGGATTCTGCTCTTCAGCGCGTAAACATAGCCGCCGCAGTTCGGCGGTCGAACAAAAGGCCCCTGCCGAAAGGCGGGGGCTTTTTGTTTTGGATGATTCATGACTAGTTGTGATTCGCCGACGGGCGTCATGCCATCCCACCCATCGGACAAGAACAAGAACGTCCGATGGATGGGGCACCCAGTTTTGTCGGCCTCAGCGGTCAGCCCGGGGACGCGACGAAAAGTGTTTGCGTAGAGATAGAGTCTTCTTTGCGAGAATTTGGGTGGGATTTGAGTAAATTGCGAGGCTAGATTCCAAGACGCGGGTCCTTCGGCTGTGCTCAGGATGGCAACTTAGGGAGAATGGAATGCGAATCAGGACCAAACAGGATCGGCTGCGGGAGCTGGATGAGGCGGCGACGGTGTTCAAGGTGGCGGGGCGGGCGGCTGTGAACCGGCAGGGGTGGCTGCGGGCGGTTCGCCGGGGGGTGGGCATTCCGGTGGCGGAGGCGGCGGGGCGGATAGGGCTGCTCCGAACGGCGCTCTACCGGATGGAGGTTGCGGAGGGGACCGGGGCGATCAAACTTAAGACGCTGCGGCGGGCGGCAGCGGCGCTGGGGTGTGAACTGGTGTACGGGCTGACGCCGAAGAAGGGGACTCTGGCGGACATGGCTGCTGCGATTGAAGCGGCGGGGGAGCAGAGGCGGGCACGGGCTTATACGCTGAAGCTCCAGAAGGGCAAGGCTCAGCGGCTGGAGCTCGCGGAGCAGCTTTGGGGAGAGAATGAGGAGGAACGGCGGCACATGGAGTTTCGGGAGTACTGGGAGATGCGGGATTTGGATAGCTTAGAGGGCAAGCGTCCGCGGGACGTCTGGCCGGCTGATGAGGTGCCGTTTTCCGAAGAGTTGAAGCGGAGGACGCTGAGGGCCGCGCTGCGGAAGAAGGGGATTCGGTTGAGGTAAAGAAGAGCAGGGAGCAGGGATTAGGGAACAGGGAACAGCCGGTTCGATGCTGAGGGCATGCCCGGCGTCTGAGATATTGATCACCGGAACCCGACATTCCGGGAGTAATCTGTGAGGGATGATGCTTTTGAGCTTTCGCGGGCCGGGGTCTGTGCTCTCCCAGGTGCCCAAAGGCGAGGCACCTGGGGCACCCATCTTCATTGATTGTTCTCACTTCTCCCGGCACCTGGGCCACCCGCCACGCTGAATTAACAGCAGTAAAATCAAGAGGCAGATTCCAGTGGTACGAGGATTGTCATGGAGAGTCAGCCTAGAGGCTTCATTTCGCGGCTCTTCGGGTCGCGGAGACGTGAACCCGCTCATACACCGCACGCAGTATGCGGATGCTGGCGGGTGGCCTCGGTCTCGACGCCCCAAAAACCACACCGAGGGTGCCCCGGTCCCTCGCTCTTGGGGACCGGGGAGACTCCGGACCTCAATTGGCAGGAAGAAGCCCACGGTCTAGCAGGATCGGTCCTGGAAAACGCCGTTGCATCCGACGATCCGTTCGCGGCCTTTCCGTTCCCAGTTCCCTGCTTTCGCAATTGAGGGCGCCGGTCTTGTTTGAGTAGCCGAGGATATGGCGTGGACGGCCGCCGTCCCTCCGGGGCTAAAGCCCACATTCATTTTGCATCGCTTGTGGCACGACTGAAGTCATGCCCTTTCAAAGCAACGAAAAGCAACCGCAGGTCCTTCGACTCCGCTGTAAAACGCTTCGCTCAGGATGACGGCATTTATTGAGCGAACTTTGTGGACAAGGCGCTGGCCGGAACTCCTGTAGCGGATGCACATGCTTCAATCAAACACCACGGTTTTGTTTCCATAGCAGAGGATGCGGCGGTCCAGGTGGCGACTGGCCCGGATGGTTGTCGAGCAGGGTCTAACGCTTAAGGCCGCCGCAGCGCGGTTCAGCGTCAGCGCCAAGATGGCGGTTCGGGTTCCGCGAGCGCGGGGCCGGTCATCGGGAATATGATGCAGTTACACCTTGCTGGGAGTTGGGCGCGGCAAAAATCGGCGGCTCGGTTCTGCCAGCCGGGATGGAACCACCGGGAGCATTGAGTTGGGTATCTTTGACGAGCCCGAATTGGGTAGGAGCAAGTTCAGCCAGACTCGTTCGCGAGTCCGAGCGGCGCGCCGGTCATGGCCTCTCTCCGCGCGATTCCTGGTCGGAGCGATGTTCGTCGTCAACATTCTGCTGGCCGCATTTCTGGTGAGAACTGAAATGAAGAAAGCTGGAGCACCCGCAATTTCAACTCCGGTCCCGCTCGAACGGCCGAAGGCCGGCTCTTTGCCGCAGTTGAATGCGCCGGCCAATCAGGGGCCCAGCCTTGATGAGAAGACTCACCCGGTCGAAGTCAGGCCGGCCGGATTGCCCAGCACCCGGCTGTCGAAGCGCACCCCAATGAAAGCACTGCCCAAAGCACTGCGAGCCAGTAAGACTCCGCGCCCGGTTTTGTTGGCGTCGGCGCCGCGGGCCGTGATTTTCTCTGCACCGAAACCAGTCGGCCGGACTCCCGCTCCTGTTCGCGATCCCGGAGCCTCTTTGGGCGCGAGCGTCAATGTGGCGCCCGCTCGCCCGGCGTCACCGCTGGGCATCCCTGGCACTGGCGCCCGCGGCAACGCAGGACCACTTCGCAACGCGCCCGCTGCATCGACTCTCTCTTCGTCGGCAATTGGCAACGGCCTCACGGCGAAGGGAACCCAGTCAGGCGCAGTGGCCAGGGTGGCCTCGGTTGGGCTTCCAGCTATGGAAAAGGGATTGTTTATACCGAAGATGCCCGTTGCGCCAGTCTCCCCTCAATTCGAGATCGTTCCCCGGCCTGCCGTGAAGCTTGAGAATTGCGGTGACGACAAGGTTTTTGTCGCCTGCCCCACGCTGAAGATCCGGTATGACACGCCTTACACATCCGAAGACCGCTAACACTTTTGGCAAGACCCATCGGAGCAAGCCATCACACCGGGGCTCGCGCAATTACGTTTGACTTTGCTTCCGAATTCCCGGAAGTTGCCCCAGCTTTTGAATGAGTAGACAAGAACGCCGTTGCATCCGACGATCCGTTGGCGGCCTTTCCGTTCCCAGTCCCCTGCTCCCTATTGTCTGTTGCTAATCGAATACCACGGTTTTGTTGCCGTAGCAGAGGATGCGGTGGTCGAGGTGCCAGCGGACGGCTCGGGAGAGGACGATGCGCTCGAGGTCGCGGCCTCGGGCTACCAGGTCTTCGACTTGATCGCGGTGGGAGATGCGGGCTACGTCCTGCTCGATGATGGGGCCGTCGTCGAGGATGTCGGTGACGTAGTGGCTGGTGGCTCCGATGAGCTTGACTCCGCGGGCGTGGGCGGCGTGGTAGGGCTTGGCTCCGGTGAAGGCGGGCAGGAAGGAGTGGTGGACGTTGATGATGGCCGCCGGATAGTGGGCGACGAAGCTGGGAGAGAGGATCTGCATGTAGCGGGCGAGGACTACGAGGTCGATTTTGTGGGCGGCGAGGAGGTCGAGCTGGCGGGCTTCGGACTGGGGGCGGGTTGACGAGGCGACATCGAAGTGCTCAAAGGGGATGCCGTAGAAGGCGGCTAGCTTTTCTACGTCGCGATGATTGGAGAGGATGACGGGGATGTCGCAGACGAGCTCGCCGGTGCGCCAGCGATGGAGCAGATCGGCCATGCAGTGGAGGTACTGGGAACAGAAGAGGGCGACGCGGGGAAGACGTGCGGTGGAGGTGAGCGTCCAGTTCATGCCGAGCTCGGCGGCGAGGGGGGTAAAGGCGGCGCGGAAGGCGTCGAGATCGAAGGGTTGGGAGGTTGCGGGGGCGGGCTGATGGCTGGCCGGGGCGGACTGATTTTCGGCCGTGGCAGGCTGGGCGTACGCAGGATCGGGCAGGGCCCACTCGACGCGCATGAAGAAGAGACCGAGATCGTGGTCCTGATGCTGGTCGGCATGCAGGATGTTGGCGCCCTGCTGGTAGAGCAGCGAGGAGACGCGGGCGACGAGGCCCTTTTGGTCGGGGCAGTCGATGAGCAGAACGGCGGAGTCTTTCATGCTCAATTCAGCTTACGGCATTGGGGGGAAGGCAAGAAGGCGGAGATCCACTTGCGGGGGCCAACAATTTTTGGCGGGCGGACCTCCTTTCGCGAGTCTGCCGGCTAAGCGGCGGTGTGTCGGCGGAGGGGCGAGGGTGCGCTGAGTTTCTGGCGGAGGCTTCCGGCCAGATCGGCCATCATGCGAATCCGCTCGGCGACGGGGGAGGGAATTTCAGCATCGGAGAGGGCCAGTTGCGATTGCAGGAGCAGGCCGGCGACGGTGGTTTTCAGCTCGGTTTCGATGGCTGCGGCAGCCGCGCGGTGGGCCAGGGTCTGCTCGCGTTCACGGCGATGCAGGGCGGCACGAATCTCACGGATCAGGCGCGTGGCTCCGGCGAGCGCGAAATTGATCTGCAGAGGAATGGCCATGGCGGCGTGTTCCCATACCGCCTGAGCCGCGGCCGGGTCGCATTCGGCCATGGTCTCATCGACCACGACGACGGCAAACTGGCGGCGGCGCAGCGCGGCCAGGGCGGGCTTGCGCCCCTCGGCCACTTCGACCTCCATCTCGAGCTGCGCGCTCAGGGCGGCGGTGCAGTTGCGGGCGCCTTCGACTCCGGTGACAATCAGAATGCTCATTCCCAGCTCCTTATTTCGCTTCCGTTTTTGGCTTCGTTTCCGGCTTGGTGTCCGGTTTTGCCGGGGGCGATCGGCATTGCCGTCCGGGCTACTCATCGCTCAGCGGATCGGCGATGCCGTATTCCTTCAGCTTGCGGTAGAGGGTGGTTTTGCCGATGCCGAGCAACCTTGCGGCCTGCAGCTTGTCTCCGTTGAGGGTTCGGATTGCGCCCAGAATGGCGCGGCGTTCAAGATCGGCCAGGGTCTGGACTTCGGGTGCGTTGCCTTCCGCACCCGGATCGCCTGGCTGGTCGGCCGCGTGCCTGGCCTCAAGGCGCAGCTGCTGGAGCTGGGTGGGCAGGTCACCCAGATGCAGCACCGGGCCGGAAGAAAGGGCGCAGGCGCGTTCGACTGAGTTCTCGAGCTCGCGCACATTTCCCGGCCAATCGTGACGCATCATGGCGCGCAGAGCCTCGTCGCTGAGCGTAAACTTGACGCCGTGTTCACGGCTGATGCGGTCGAGAAAGTGCGCTGCCAGCAGGGGGATATCCTCACGGCGGTCGCGCAGAGACGGCAGCCGCAGATTGACCACATTCAGGCGATAGAAAAGATCCTTGCGGAAGGTGCTCTTTTCGACCATATCCGCCAGGTCGCGATTGGTTGCGGCCACGATGCGCGCCTTGATGGAAACGCGGTGGGTGGCTCCAACGGGGCGGACTTCTTTTTCCTGAAGGGCGCGCAGCAGCTTGGCCTGCAGATCGAGAGAAAGCTCGCCGATCTCGTCGAGAAAGACGGTTCCCCCTTCCGCGGAGACCAGCAAACCGTCCTTGGAACGGGTGGCTCCGGTAAAGGCTCCTTTGACGTAGCCGAACAATTCGCTTTCGATCAGGGTCGGGACCAGAGAGCCGCAGTCGACGGGAAGGAAAGGCTTTTGCGAGTTCGGTCCAAAGGCATGAATGGTGCGCGCAACCAATTCCTTGCCGGTGCCGCTTTCGCCCAGCACCAGAACCGGGTGCGAACTCTGGGCAACTTTCGAAAGGATGCGGTAGAGCTTTTCCATCTCTCCGGAACGGCCAATCATCGCGCCCAGGCCTTGACTGAGCCGCAGCCGCTCGCGCAGTTTGCGGGTGGTGGTCTCGGTGAGGTGGCTCGAGGAGGCTCGATCGAGGACTGTTGAAAGCTCATCCATCGCGAAGGGCTTGGTCAGATAGTCGGATGCGCCGCAGCGCATGGCTTCGACGGCGGCATTCACCGAACCTGAAGCAGTCATGGCGATGACCGATGTATCCGGATAGAGCAGCCTGACCTCGGAGACGAGCTCCAGTCCATGGTTGGTTCCCGGCGGCAGATTGACGAGCAGGATGTCCGCCGCTCTTCCGCGCAACATGCTCCGCGCGTGGCCCAGGTCGCCGGTGCTCTCGACCGCATAGCCGAGACTGGCGGCAATCTCGGCGCAGGCCGAACGGATGACCGTGTCTCCTTCGACGACCAGCAGGTGCAGCCGGACCGCCGGCTCCACGGATTGCGAGATGTGAGGGACAAACTCCATGGTTCTGGTCGTGTTCGCCGTATCGAGCATTGTATGCGCCTCATGTGTGCTAAAGATGGTCAACGCCGACCACAAAGGTGTTGGCGATCATGTCAATTTGCGCTCTCACGCTTCAAAGAGCACGAATGGGAAGCTCGATCTCGATGCAGGCCCCAGTTTGGGCATGATCCAGGGCCGAAACCTGTCCGTACGCTCCTTCAATGACCGAGCGCGTGATGGAGAGGCCCAATCCACGATGCGCAGCCTGCCAGCCGTCCCTGCCGAAAGAGACGCATTGACGCGTGGTAAAGCCAGATTCGAAGACCCTTTTGAGAGCTTTCTGCGGGATTCCCGGCCCGCTGTCTTTGATGGTCAAGGACAGAGAGGGGGGAATTCCAGCCCCGGCCGCTATTTCACGAAGACCAAGCTCGATGCTCCCGCCCGCGGGCATAGCCTCCGCCGAGTTTTTCACCAGGTTCACCAGCACCCTGGTCAGGTCCTCGGCTGTAAGCCACACCGCCCTGGCGCCACCTTCGGCCTGAACGGTAAGGGCGATCGACGGCCCGGCAAGGGCGGCCAGAAGACTTCGCGTGGCCGAGAGCTCCTCGGCCAGATTGTCGATGGGCACGGAGGGCAAGGCTTCCCACTCGGAGAGGCGCGCGGGCTGCTTTGACCCGTGCCGGATCGATTCGATTCTGGGCGGCTCCGGCTGGGCCGGCCAGTTCGCTGGCGGTTCGGTCCGCTCGAGCCGGTTGAGCTCAGTCCTGATCTGCCGGGGCCGGTTCTGGTCGAGCCCGGTCTCAGAAAAATCGCCTCCCGCAGCGGCTTGGGGATCCATGGCAAGCAGTTTCTCAGCCAACCGGTGGCTGGCCGCGGCTACCAGACGCAACTCGCAGCCATAATGAAGAAAGGGAGCGGCCAGCACACCAGGTTCCTCAAGAAGATCGCAGTAAAGCACCAGCGCCGCGACCATATTCCTTGCCTCATGCGCCACCTCCGCGAGGGTCTCGTTTCCGCATCGCGGTGCGGCCAGCGTCTCTACCACCATCTCCAAACGCCTGCGATCAGCGCCACCCGGTCCCCTTGACTGCTCTGCCTGTTGCATGGCCCCTGTCCTTTCAATTCCGCTCAATACGGCCTCCAGCCTGCGGCTGCCGGTGCTCACTGGTTGGTGCGCAGCCGGGTGAGAGCCTGAGGCTAAGCGCGAGAGACCACTCTTTCCCGTTTCTGCCCAACCTCGGCTGTTGTCCTGTTCTGTTACACGTGGCGTGCCAAACCAGGACGATTATTCTAAGTTCCTGATAAGGGAAGAGCTTACGGATTGGAATGCGACCGGACGTTGCAGGTCGGCCCATCAAGAAACGTTCCAAAATGGAACAGAAAAAATCGGGCATTCATTGGTCTAATGCGCGCACTTTCAGTTGCTTACAGATCAATTCCCAATCCGGGCGTACCCCACGCTGAATTCCCGTTCTGGAGACCCTAACGGAACCGTGGGCTGCTTTCCGGTCAGGCGGTTCCCGTACAATTCTGACTATGGACACGCCCAACAAGACTCTTGAGCCAACTACCGCTCCGGCAGCCAATCCTGCGGCATCTTTCTTTCGCCCCGGCGGGCGGGCTGCCGGGCAGCTTCGCGCGCTTTCGCTTGTGCCTGGGTTTGTTCAGACTGCGGAAGGCTCGGTGCTGGTGTCGCTGGGAAATACTCGCGTCCTGACCAACGCGACGATTGAGCAGGGTGTTCCCGGCTGGCTGCGGAACTCGGGGCGGGGATGGGTTACGGCGGAATACTCGATGCTGCCCCGGTCAACGGTGACGCGGACGCCTCGGGAGAGCGAGCGCGGCAAGATTGGCGGACGGACGCACGAGATTCAGCGGCTGATTGGCAGAAGCTTGCGCTCGGTGGTGGACATGAAGCAGCTGGGCGAGCGGACGGTGATTCTGGATTGCGACGTGATTCAGGCGGACGGCGGCACGCGGACGGCAGCGATTACCGGCGCGGCGGTGGCGCTGGCGCTGGCCTTGAATGCGCTGGTTCAGGCCGGGACGCTGAAGCAATCGCCGCTGAAGCAACTGGTGGCAGCGACCTCGGTGGGTATTGTTGACGGCAAGATGCTGCTGGATTTGTGCTATGAAGAGGACTCCGCGGCCGAGGTGGATATGAACGTGGTGATGACGGCCGATGGGGGACTGATCGAGACTCAGGCCACGGCGGAGAAGGGTTCTTTTTCGCGGGCGCAGTTGAATGGGCTGGTGGATCTGGCGGAAGCGGGGTTGAAGGAGATCTTTGCGGCGCAGCGGGCGGTGCTGCGGGGATGAGCGTTCGGCAGGATTCGCGATAGGCTGCTTTCGAGTTTTGCCGGAATCTCACGCCGCCCCTCGGGGCGGGGATTCTTCGGGTGAACGTTTCCCCAGGGTTTCACGCTGGGCCATTTTCGATTCCTCCGTCCGGAGGAGCTGCGCTGGATGCCTCGCTATTCCCCCATTAGAAAATGCTGCCGTCCTTGAGCCTCTCTTTGAGGGGCGGGTTTGCCGCAGATGCTACGCTGTTTTCGGTCTTGTGGTCTGACGCGCTTGATTTCCGGCCGTCGTGTGCGCGGGCTCACGCGATCCACATTCCTTGTCTGCTACCATAAAGACGATTGCTCAACCAGCCGCCCGCCTGATTTTTTACTTTGCCGGACCCAACCGCAGGCGGCTAGATCGAACCCGGCTCGAATCCGGCTCGTACCCGGATCGTACCCGGATCGTACCCGGCTCGAATCCGGACCCAAGCCGGATGCAAAATTCAGATTCATTTTGAGAAGGAGAATTTCTATGCCATTAGTCTCCATGCGGCAACTGCTCGACGAGGCCGCCAAGGGCGGTTACGGCGTCGGCGCATTCAACGTCAACGATATGGAACAGATTCAGGCCATCATGGAAGCGGCCAAGGAAACCAAGTCGCCGGTGATTATTCAGGCCAGCCGCGGGGCGCGGCAGTTTGCGCAGGACCGCTATCTTTTTCACCTCATCCTTGCGGCCAGCGAACTTTATCCGGATATTCCCATCGCCATGCATCAGGATCATGGCAACAGCTTTGAGACCTGCAAGAGCGCCATCGCGCTGGGCTTTACGAGCGTGATGATGGACGGGTCGTTGAAGGACGACGGGAAGACACCGTCATCGTTTGAAGAGAATGTCGAGGTCACGCGCAGGGTGGTCGAGTATGCGCATCCGCTCGGCGTTACGGTTGAAGGCGAGATTGGCGTGCTGGGCGGGGTTGAAGACGGTCACGGCGCGGGCGGCAGCGGGCTGGATCATATTACCGACCCGGATCAGGCTGTCGAGTTTGCGGAGAGGACCGGCGTTGACGCGCTGGCCATCGCGATCGGAACCAGCCACGGGGCTTATAAATTTACCAAGAAGCCGGATGGGTCGGTGCTCAAGATGGATGTGCTGCTGGAGATTCACAAGCGGCTGCCGAACACGCACCTGGTGATGCACGGCAGCTCGTCAGTGCCGAAGGATTTGCAGGACATCGTCAACGAGTACGGCGGCAAGCTGAAGGAGACCTGGGGAGTGCCGGTCGAGGAGATTCAGCTCGGCATCCGCAACGGCGTGCGCAAGGTCAATGTGGATACGGACAATCGCCTTGCCATTACCGGGGCGATTCGGAAGGTTCTGTGGACGCAGCCGGAGAAGTTCGATCCTCGCGACTACATGAAGCCGGCGCGCGAGGCCATGCAGAAGGTGGTTGCGCTGCGCATGACGCAGTTTGGGCAGGCGGGGCATGCGGGCGATTATGCACCGATTCCGATTGAGCAGATTGCCAAGGGGTATGCGGATGGAAGCTTGACTACGCAGCCGCTGGTGGCCGCGAAGTAATTCCGGCTGGGGGCAATAAAACTGTAAGGGCCGCTGCGCATGTGCGCAACGGCCCTTTTGCAGTTCTAAGCCGGAACCCAGGGCAGATTTGGCCGACGTCCCAGTCAATGAAAAGCTCCGAATGCCCGCTCACAAGCCGACTTTCCAGGACCTATTGTCAAAATGACACCTTGCGCTTCTACACGTCCTCGTGTATATGTAGAAGTAATAGGCATGACGACTCCATCCAAATTCGATCTTCCTCAAGGCACCCTGGACCTGCTCATTCTTCGCGTCGTCGCGCTCGGGCCGGTTCACGGCTATGCGATTGCGCAGCGCATTCAAATGATCTCGAAAGAAGCGCTGCAGATCCAGCAGGGCTCACTGTATCCCGCCCTTCACCGCCTGGAAAACAAGAATTTTCTCGTCGCCGAATGGGGCCCGACCGAGACGGGCCGCGAGGCAAAGTTTTATCGGCTGACGGCAAAGGGCCGCACTCAACTCAAGACCGAAACCGAGAGTTGGGAGCGCCTGACTGAAGTCGTGGCCATGATTCTGCAACATCCACTTGGAGAACCCTCATGAACTGGTTTCAGCGACTTTCAAAAACAGGTCGGATGGAAAAGGAACTCGACGCCGAGCTTCGCTTTCATTTCGAAACGCAGGTAGCGGAGAAGATTCAAGCGGGCATGACTGAAGCCGAAGCGCGGCGCGCAACCCGCCTTGAATTCGGAGGTCTCGAACAGATCAAGCAGGACTGCCGCGAAAGCCGCGGAACGCTCTGGCTTGTGTCCATTGTGCAGGACCTGCGCTTCGGTGCGCGCATCCTGGCCAAGTCACCAGGATTCTCAGTCACCGCAATCGTGGTGCTCGCGCTCGGCATCGGCGTCAGCACACTGGCGTTCAGCCTGTACAACATCATCGCGCTGCAATCCATTCCCGTGCGCGACCCCGCAACTGTGGTCCGCATTCAGCGGCGGTCTCCGGAAAACATTACCCCCGGCGTGCCCTATGCGTCGATCGCCTACTATCGCGACAACGCAAAATCGCTTTCAGCCGTAATGGCAACCATGGGTTCCGCGCCTATGGTGCTAAACCAGGATGAACAGCGCGTCAGCGCCACTTTTGTCAGCTCCAATTACTTCAGTGAACTGGGAGGCACTGCCGCGACCGGACGCCTGTTCGATGCCGCGCGCGACGACTCCGCTTCCGCGCCCGGTCTGTGTTTTGAGTTTCCGCCTCTGGCAAAGAAAGTTCGATGGCGATCCATCTATCGTCGGCAAGGCAATCCGCCTGGGTGGAAAGCCAGCCACGGTAATCGGCGTTGCTTCAGAGGCATTCGCCAACCTCGGCACAGACGATCCTGACATCTGGCTCCCTCTTTTGCAGCACTCCTATTTTGTTGAAGGCAGCAAGCCTCTCGCCGATCCCAAGTTCGAAGGATTGATCGGCGATGTGGGGACGCCTGGCCCCGGGCGTCAGCATGCCGAGTGCGGAACAGGAACTGCTTTCACTCACCAACCAGTTGCGGAAGATTTACCCAACCGTCATCTGGGACCATGAGTATATTGTCGTCACCCCCGGCGCTCATTTCTTCTCGTTTGAGGGTGGGCCGGGCGCACCGCCAGTGCTCGCGCTTGTCGGGCTACTGGTGTTCCTGATTCTCGCCATCGCTTGCGCCAATCTCGGCGGGTTGCTGATGGCGCGCGGAGCCGGCAGGCAGCGCGAGATCCAGCTGCGATTCGACCTTGGCGCCCGCAAGTTGCGCGTCTTTCGCCAACTGCTTACTGAAAATCTGCTGCTGGGCTTGCTCGGCTCCGTTGCCGCATTGCCACTCAGCTACGGCGTTCTACGCCTCGTGCTGGTGTATTCAAATGCCCCGGCCTGGATGAGTGCGCTGCCCGACTGGCGAGTTTTCTTGTTCACATCCGCGATGGGTTTTGTCGCAGCGCTCCTTTTTGGATTGCTGCCCACGCTGCAGATGGTTCGTCGAAAAAAGAATCGCTCCCTCTGGCATCAGTTCGTCGTTTGTGCACAGGTGGGCGCCAGTTGTGTACTGCTCATCCTGGCTGGATTGCTGGTACGCGCGACCCTGCACACACTTTATTCCGACCCTGGATTTGGGTATGAGCAGGTGTTGTCCATCGATCCAGGAATGAGCGAGCATGGGTTCGCGTCCGCCCAGGCGCAGGCCTACCTCGATCAGTTGCAGAACCGACTGCGGGCAGTTCCCGGCGTGACCTTCGTCTCGATAGCGAGGGTTCCTCCCCTGGTGAACACAATGGTGATGATCACCAGCATCGACGTCGACGGCCGCCGCGTCATGATCTATCCCAACTGGGTCGGCCCGGAGTTTTTTCAGACGATGCGGATTCCGTTGCTGCGTGGCCGCTACTTCCGCGCCGGCGAAAAAAATGTGGTCATCCTCAGCGAATCGTTGGCCCGCAAGCGGTGGCCTGCTGAAGACCCAATCGGAAAGCAATGGGAAAAGAGCAACGACGTCGTGATCGGCGTTGTCGGCAACACGCGCGCCATGGAACTCAACAACACGGATGCAACGGAGATTTACTATCCACCCACTGCCGATGATCTCCCCGCAATGTCAGTCCTGGTCAGGGCGGCCGGCGATCCGAACACTCTCACCCCAACCATCAAGGCGATTGCAGGCGGCATCGACACGGCGCTCTATCCAACCATTACTCCGCTCACGGCCGGCTTCCGCAAAAATGTCTCCCACGGTGGAGCAGATCGCGACGATCATCAGCTTGCTGGGTGGCATCGCGATCTTTCTCGCGGTCGTGGGCCTCCTCGGTCTCGTCAGCTACGCCGTATCGCAACGGACCAAGGAAATCGCCATCCGGCTCGCGCTCGGGGCCAATCGCTTCGAGATATTTTCCGCTGTGTTGCGGCGATTTGCCTGGCCCGTTCTGGTCGGGCTGGTTGCCGGAGTGGCCATCACTGCGGGCCTCTCGCAGATTTTGCGGCGTGTGCTTTACGGCATCAGCGGTCTCGATCCAATCAGCTACATGGGCGCGATGGCCATCCTGATCGCTATCCTCGGTGCGGCTGCGTTGCTGCCAATTCGTCGTGCCTTTCAGCTCGACATAGCAAGAATTCTGCATTCCGAGTAATCCGTTCGCCTGCGCATCGGTACCGGGAAACGCTCTTCTGTCCATCAACCCGATTTCCCTAAATTGCAAGGGTTATGCTGACCGCGCTCGAATAAAATCCTGTGATGGAAGAACTCTCGCGTATCGACGCCCTGAATAACCGGTTCGGCATCCCCGGGACTGCTGAGGCGGTGATTGGAAGCGGCGGACTGCCGAAGATTCGAGTGACCACGCTCCTGGCTACGGCAGAGATTTACCTGCACGGCGCGCACGTGACCTCGTGGCAGCCGGTGGGTGCTGAAGAAGCGATATTTCTGAGCGAGAAATCGCATTGGGAAGACGGCCTGGCGATTCGCGGCGGGATTCCGATCTGCTTTCCGTGGTTCCGCGCCAAGGCGGACGACCCCAAAGCTCCGATGCATGGATTTGTGCGCACCAAGGAATGGCGGCTCGACTCGGTGACGGTGGAAGAAGATGGCTCTGTGGCGGTGGTTTGTTCGACCGAGAGCGATGAGGTGACGCGGCTCTGGTGGCCTTATGATTTTCGTCTGGTGCATCGGATTTCCGTTGGCAGGACTTTGGAGCTGGAGCTGACGGTGAGCAACACCGGGCCTGAAGGTCTGAGTTTTGAAGAGGCGCTGCATACATATTTCCTGGCAGGCGATGCGCGGAGGGTGCGGGTGCGGGGTCTGGATGGGATTTCATACCTGGACAACACGGATGGAAATAAGCAGAAGACGCAGAGTGGCGACCTGGTATTCTCCGCCAAGACCGACAATGCATATCTCAATACGGAGGGTGCTGTGGATTTGATCGATCCGGCTCTGGGCCGGACCGTCCGGACGGAAAAGGCGAACTCCGCAACGACGGTGGTGTGGAACCCGTGGCGCGAGGGGGCGGCGGCGATGTCAGATTTTGGAGAGGACGAATGGGAACGCATGGCCTGCGTGGAGGCAAGCAACATCCGTGGCTCGGCGGTGAGGTTGGCACCCGGAGAAGAGCACACGATGCGGGCGACGATCAGTGTTGGTGCGGAGTAGCGCGGTGGCTGTTCAGAGCGGAGATAGACAAATTTGCTATCCCACCCATTGTGCAAAGAACGGACAATGGATGGGGCACCCCGGCGACGCGCGGGCAGCGGAAACCGGCACTGCTACAGAGATGTTTCCAAGGTATTGATATACTCCGAGGCAAACCGCGCACGGAGAAGAACGCAATGTGGGAAGCCTTGCAATTGCTTTTGACGGGGCACCGGAAGGCATTTGAGATTACCGGCGACAGCCTGACCTTCCTTGGTGGAATGCTGATGGCTGCGGAAGCTCTCTGGAAGACTACGGAGCGGATTGCAATTGCAACTACGAATACCTTTTTGAAGTATTTTCCTGACGCTGAAGATCGCGGGGGCAGGCCTGTCAGCACAAAACAGGTTGAGGAGCGATGGCAAAAGCGATGGAGTTTTACCGCAAAACTTGGGGCGGTGGTGCTGACGGCGGGGTTTCTGATTCTGCTGTTGTGCCGGATTTATGCGGAATAGACTATAATCGGATTGTCGGAAATTCCGATTGGGCGACCATGCTCGGAATTGAAGACGGGGGTAGATATGAGTGAATCTGCAATGACTGAATACACGCTGAGGGTAGCCGGCAAGCGTCAGGTTACTCTGCCGGAAGAGATTGTGACTGCGTTGAACCTGGAGAAGGGAGATGAATTCCGGATTGTTGTCCGCACGCCCACCGATATTCGACTGGTGCCTTACACGCGTGTCCGCAGCGATCTGATCACTCCTGAAATCGAGAAGATACTTGCGCAGCGCAGGAAAGAGATCGAGGACGGCGAAGAGATGTTTTCGCTGGAAGAGGTGTTGAAGACGGCCGCAGTGAAGAATCGGGCTGCTGCAAGGAAGCGTGCGGCTGCAGCGGCAGCATCTTCGGTACCGGCTTCAAAGGCGGGGCTTCGAGCCAGAGAACGCATGGCCGAGGCAAGATAGTTTGGCGCGAGGCTCGTTTTATGGCGCAAGAGCGAGCGGGAATCTATTTCCCCAGGAAAATGCGAAAGGCATTCTGCGCGTTGCCGGAGGCGAGCCAGGAGCGGTTGCGGGTATTTCTTGAGGCGGAGCGCGCGCAGCTTGAAACCTTTGGCGGGGGCAGAAAAGAAGGCTGTGCCGGCGTGTGGGAAACTGGTTCCGCAGTCTATTGGGATGTCAATCTCAAGCCGGAGTATCGTACGGGAAGTCGCAAGGCAGCGGCATCTTCGGGGCCGAAGAAACTAGGCAGCCTTTATCGAATTGAGATTCTTGAGATCAGTAGATTTTCCTAAAGGATGAGACGCACTAGAGGAGTTCTCCCAATGATATGAAGCGAGAGGCATCCCTCAGGGGCTAAAGCCCGCCCTTTTTTGTCGCGTTTGCGGCACGGCTGAAGCCATGCCCTTTCAAAGCCCTCCATGCTAATTGGAGAACTTGTCTAGATTGCGGGTGCGATGGAGGGTTCGCGGGAGGGAAGACCGGGTACGGTGTTTTCCTGGTCCTTGTATTGCAGCTGGTAGAGCTTCCAGTAGAGGCCGCGCTGGGCGAGGAGTTCCTGGTGCGTGCCCATCTCGCGCAACTGGCCCTTGTGCATCACGAGGATGGTGTCGGCGCGCTGCACGGTGGAGAGGCGGTGGGCGATGAGCACGCTGGTGCGGCCTTCGACCATGCGCTCGAGCGCGCCGCGGATGCGCAGCTCGGTGTCGGTGTCGACGCTGGAAGTGGCTTCGTCGAGGATCAGGATGCGGGGATTGTAGGCCAGCGCGCGGGCGAAGTTGATGAGCTGCTTCTGGCCCGTGGAGAGCGAGTTGCCGCGCTCGCTGGACCGGCTCGTCAAACTGCGCGGGCAGGCTCTCGATGAAGTCGAGCACGTTGACGTCGCGGGCGGCCTGGCGCAGGTCGATCGTCGGTGATGTCGTCGTTGCCGAGGCGGATGTTTTCGGCGAGCGTGCCGGTGAAGAGGAATGGATCCTGCAGGACGACGGCGAAGTGCTTGCGGAGCGTGTTCAGGTCCTGCTCGCGCAGGTCTACGCCATCGAGCAGAATCTGGCCGGCGGTGACGTCGTAGAAGCGCATCATCAGGCTGGTGAGCGTGGTTTTGCCCGCGCCGGTGTGGCCGACAATGGCGACGGTCTGGCCGGGCTCGACGGTGAAGGAGACGTCTTTGAGAATCCACTCGATGCCCTCGATGGCGCACGATGGCTTCGCGCGGTTTGGCTCGGGCGTTGGCGGCTGCGGCGATGGCTGCCTTCTGGTCGTCGGTCAGTTTTTGATAGGTGAACCAGACGTGGCGGAACTCGATGCGGTTGCTGCCGTCGCCCGCGATGGGATGCGCGGGGCTGACGATCTCCGGCGCGGTATCGAGCAGCTTGAAGATGCGTTCGCAGGCGGCCATGGCCGCTTGCAGGATGTTGTACTTGTCGCTCAGGTCCTGAATGGGCCGCCAGAAGCGCTGCGAATACTGGATGAACATGGCCAGCACGCCGATGGTGACCGCGCCCGTGAGCACGCCGAATCCGCCGCGCCAGATGACCAGCGCAATGGCCATCGACGAGAGCAGTTCGACCGCCGGGTAATAGAGCGCATAGGCAAAGATGGTGTCTTTGAAGGCGATCATGTGCTGCCGGTTGACGGCTTCAAAGTCGTTGTAGGCGCGCTGCTCGCGGTTGAAAAGCTGCACCACGGCCATGCCGGAGATGTGTTCCTGGGTGAAGCTGTTGATGCGGGCGATGGCGGCGCGGACGCGGCGATAGCTTTCGCGAACGCTGTCGCGGAACAGGCGCGTGACGATGAAGATCAGCGGCAGCACGGCAAAGGCCATCAGCGCCAGCCACCAGTTGATGGCCAGCATGACGCCGGCCATGATGGTGAGGTTGAAAAAGTCGTCGACGATGGCCAGCACGCCGGCAGTGAACATCTCGTTGATGGCGTCCACGTCGGAGGTGAGGCGGGTGACCAGGCGGCCCACGGCATGGGTGTCAAAGAAGCCGATGTGCATGCGCTGCATGTGGCGGAAGATGTCGCGGCGCAGGTCGAACATGATCTTCTGGCCGGTCCACTGCATCAGATAGGTCTGAATGAATTCAAAGAGATAGGCGGAGAGCAAGCGCCCATATAGATGGCTGGCCAGATACGGTGATGCCGTGGCAGGCGTCGGCGGGAAGGCGGCGCGTGAGCCAGTTGGTTGCTGGCGCCGGGGTGCCGGTGAGATAGCGATCGATGGCGACTTTGACCAGGTAAGGGCCGGACACATCGCTGAGCGACTTGAGCGTAACGGCCAGCGCGGAAACAGTGGCCTGAACCCAGTAGGGGCGCAGATAATGGCCGAGCCGCCGCATCAGCCGGGAGTCGTAGACCTTGCCGACAGGGTCTTCATCCTGTTTTTTCGGGTCCGGTTTTTTGGCCTCTTTTTCTCGTCGTCCGCCATCGGTTTGGTGGGTTCCGGCTTCCTTCTTCATTGTAGCGGCTGGAGAGCAATGGTTGGTGATTGGTGGCTGGCGGTTAGTGGTTAAGGAGAATGAAGCGGAATGGCGAGGTTGAGACCTAAATATACGGTCTATGTGGATGACAACTTCCACTACCAGGATGAAGGGGCGCGGTACACGCTGGGTGATTTTCCCACCCTGGAGGAAGCAGTTGCGACTTGCAAGAATGTGGTTGACGAATTTTTGCAGAAAGAGGCTTCAGCCGATGGGACGGCGATGGAACGGTATCAGAAATATACCGGATTCGGGCCGGACCCATTCATCATGACGGATGATCCGAATGCTGGTAAGGTTCCATTTTCGGCCTGGGATTATGCTCGGGAGCGGTGTCACGGGCGATGAGCGACACCTGTTCGTGGTGCGTTTGTCGTAAAGAGTTTTGCCTCAGGGGCTAAAGCCCAGAGTTATTTTGGTGGATGTTATGTACGGGCTGAAGCCCGTACCCTTCACGCTAACCAACGATCGGCATGTTCAATCCATTTCCAGGGAAATGTGGAGGCTGGTACACTGAGTTGCAAGGGAAGGTCGGCATGATTCAGGATCGGCAGCGGCGGGGATGGGTTCTGGTTGCGGCAATCGCAATGGGAATCGCGCTGGCGTTGCTGCTGGCGTTGAACGCTCACTCCGGTGATGCGGGGGCGCTGGTTGCGATTCTTCCTCTTCTTCTTGTTGGAATCATTTCGCCGCTCAGCCTGTTTGCGCCGCTGGCCTTCGCCTATGTTGGCCGCGTGCCTGACGCTCCGGCTCTGCCCGCAGTCTTCCAGCGGCCTCCTCCCTACACACTCGCATAAAGTTTTCGAAATAGTCGGTTGTTCAAGGCGGCTTCGGCGGCTTTGCGACCCTGTCTTTCGAGAAGTGCTGACCGCGATTGGCGAGGGTGTTTATGCATGTGGATTTTCAATCGGTATTGAGTCTGTGTACGGTCGCTCCATTTTTGGCGATTGCCGCGATTTTGGGATGCTATCTGTTGCGGCGAGTGCAGTGGGTTCGGACAACGCGCACGAGGAGAAGGCTATTTGGAATACAACCGTCCGCGGTGGGGCTGGGAATGGCGTTTTTGTTTTTGCAGACGTTTTGGCAGCCCAGCTTGAGCCATGCAATCGAGGCTCGGGAGAAGGTTGATGTGGATGAGGACGATGAAGGGGAGCCGGAAACGCCGGAGAAAGAACTGAATCGGCAATTGAAGCGGATTCGGCGGGGAGAGGCGGTGGATCGGCTGGTGTTGCGGTTGTGAGATCTCGCACCGTCAATTGAATTGTGTGAGATCCCAGGTCTTAGAAGCGAGACCTGGGACACCCGGTATTTCAGTTTGGGCGCTTCGCTTCCCACCCATACCGCAAAGAACGCTGAATGGATGGGCACCCAGATCGGTGCTGCTGGAACGCTCCCAACGCTTTCGTAACCTTCACCATTTACACTGGTAAACGGAGATTCATGTGTTTTTCGATAAGGTTCTGACGAAGATTTTTGGCACGGCAAATGAACGGCTGCATCAAGAAGCTTTGGCCGGTGGTGGCTCAGATCAATGATCTGGAGCCGGCACTAAAGTTGCTGTCCGATGAGCAGCTGCGGGCAAAGACGGTCGAGTTCAGGGCGCGAATTGCGGCAAAGCTGCGAGGGCATTACGGATGAAGAAGAGCTGAAGGCTGCCGAGAACGCGGCGCTGGATGAGATTCTTCCGGAAGCTTTTGCGGTGGTGCGCGAGGCCGGCTGGCGCGCCGTGCAGATGCGGCATTTCGACGTGCAGCTGATCGGCGGCATGGTGCTGCACCGGGCAAGATTGCCGAAATGAAAACCGGCGAAGGCAAAACGCTGGTGGCCACGCTGGCCTGCTATCTGAACGCGCTGGCGGGGCACGGGGTTCACGTTGTAACGGTGAACGACTACCTGGCCAAGCGCGATGCGGAGTGGATGGGCAAGATATACGAGTTTCTGGGGCTGACGGTCGGCGTGATCGTTCACGACCTGGACGACTGCGAGCGGCGCGCGGCCTACGCGTCTGACATTACTTATGGAACGAATAACGAGTTTGGGTTCGACTATCTGCGCGACAACATGAAGTTTGAAATAAAGGATTGCGTGCAGCGCGGGCATTATCACGCCATTGTCGATGAAGTGGATTCGATCCTGATCGACGAGGCGCGGACGCCGCTGATTATCTCCGGTCCGACGGACCAGACGACGGACAAGTATGCGCGGGTGCGGAAGATTATTCCTGAGCTGGTGCTGGGCGAGGAGATTGAGTATTCCGATCACAAGCGCCAGGCGGAGCTTGGAATCCAGCTTGGGGAGGGTGAGAAGTATTTCTCCGGCGACTACATTGTGGACGAGAAGCAGCGGACGATTGGAGTCACGGATGAGGGATGGGATCACGATTGAGCAGCTGCTCGGTATCGGCAACATTGCCGACGCGGAGAACTGGGAACTGAAGCACTACGTGGAGACGGCGATCAAGGCGCACGCGCTCTACAAGCGCGATGTGGAGTACGTGGTTAAAGACGGCGAAGTGATTATCGTCGACACGTTCACCGGCCGCCTGATGCCGGGGCGGCGCTGGAGCGACGGGCTGCACCAGTCGATTGAGGCGAAGGAAGGCGTGACCATCCGCAAGGAAGATCAGACGCTGGCGACGATCACGTTTCAGAACTACTTCAGGCTTTACAAGAAGTTGAGCGGCATGACGGGCACGGCGGAAACGGAAGCGGCCGAGTTCGAGAAGATTTACAAGCTTGAGATTGTGGTGATCCCCACCAACAAGCCGATGCTGCGGCTGGAGAATCCGGACGTGGTTTACCGGACGGAGAAGGAAAAGTACAAGGCGGTTGCCGACGACATTGCAACGCTGCATGAGAACAAGCAGCCGGTGCTGGTGGGTACGACGTCGATTGAAAAGTCGGAGCGGCTGTCGGCGAATTTTGCAGCGCAAGGGCGTGCGGCACGTGGTGCTGAACGCGAAGTTCCACGAGCGCGAGGCGGAGATTGTGGCGCAGGCCGGGCGGCTGGGGATGGTGACCATCGCCACCAACATGGCCGGCCGCGGCACGGATATTCTGCTGGGCGGCAATCCGGATTTCATGGCGCGCCAGGAGCTGGTGAAGAAGGGCCAGGCGCGCGCCATCAGCGTGGCCGAGGGCGCCATCAAGCCCGATGGCGCCGGCGGGATTTCTGCGCTTCTACTACCAGGGGCAGGAGTTCGAGGTTGCCGAGCCGGAGTGGGCGGAGACGTATCAAGGGCCACGCGGAGACGGCGCAGAAGGATCACGAGCAGGTGATCGAGGCGGGTGGGCTTTTCATTCTTGGCACGGAGCGGCATGAGTCGCGGCGCATCGACAACCAGCTGCGTGGACGCGCGGGACGGCAGGGCGATCCTGGCGAGTCGCGATTTTATCTTTCGCTTGAAGACGATTTGATGCGCATCTTTGCCAAGCAGTGGGTGAGCACGCTGCTGGAGCGGCTGGGCATGGAAGAGGGCGTGCCGATCGAGTCGAAGATGATTTCGAATCGCATCGAAGGCGCGCAGAAGGCGGTCGAAGCGCAGAACTTCGAGATCGCGCAAACACCTGCTGGAGTACGACGACGTGATGAACAAGCAGCGCGAGGCTGTTTATGGAGTGCGCCGCGGCGTTGCTCGAAGGGCGGATCAGCGGGAGCTGATTCTGGAGGATTATGTCGGCGGAATTCTGAGCACGGCTGCTGGACGAGTTTGCGGGCGAGAAGCTGCATCCCGATCAATGGAACTTGAAGGGGCTGGATGAAAAGCTGCGAGATCAGTTTGGGCTGAACCTTGCAGGCAGCGGGCATCAATGCCGCTGGAGCTGAATCGGCATGAGCTGGGCGAGGCAATCTTCGAGAAGCTGAAGGCGGATTACGAGGCCAAGGAGAAGATTCTCAGCGCTGAGACCATGCGCTACCACGAGCGGATGGTGATGCTGAGCGTGATCGACGGGCTGTGGAAGGAACATCTGCTCTCGATGGACCACTTGAAGGAGGGGATCGGGCTGCGCGGCTATGCGCAGCAGGATCCGCTGGTGGCCTACAAGCGGGAATCGTTCGACATGTTCGAGGCGATGATGCTGAAGTTCCAGGAAGACACGGTCCGGTTTCTATTCCGGATGCAGATTCTGGGACCGGATGGAGCAGCCGATGGATGCGGCTCCGGTAGCGCCACGGCGGGGTCCGGTTCCGGCGGCGCCACCGGTGGCGAGCGCGGCCCGGCCAGCAACACTCGAGGCCGAGCCGAGAGAGATTTCGATTTCGACGCGGCAGCCCTCGACTACGATTGACGCGCTGGAGAAGGAATTTCACCGCAAGAAGCAGCGGGAGCTGGAGGCGGCGACCAGTAGCCGGCGCTGGAGAAGCGAGCCAGCCTACGCAGCGGCGGACGGGCGAAAAAGTTGGGCGCAACGATCCATGCCCTTGCGGCAGCGGGAAGAAATACAAGAAGTGCCACGGGGCGGAGTAGTAGATCGGCTTGCACCCTTCGGCGGAAAAGGGAGGGCTGGGGCACGCGGCTGATCCCGTGCTATCCCTGCGGGATGAGGCGATTATTGGATGCTGACCCAGGACTGCGCTGCGCTTGTCCTGGGCTATTATCCAATCTCCCTATGGGAGAAGGACCGCTGCCGGTTTCATCTATCGCGGGTCGGCAACGCAGGTGACCGACTGTTACAAAGCAACGGTGCGCCCTCGCGACAGATCAAGCGCCTGAACAAGCTTGATATTCGCCTCCCACGGACTACTTAACAGGTTAAGTCGCCGTCCGGAATTGTTGCAGTAGTACTGTTTACGATTTGCAGCGCAAGAAACTAGATATGGTTGCATAAATGCTGCCCGACGGGAGGGAAAACATCCCTCAGGGGCTAAAGCCCAGTCTTTATGCACATTCTGTGGCACGGCTGAAGCCGTGCCCTTTCAAAACCCGGTTTATGCAACCAGTTCTAGATATGGCTTAGCCGAAGATGCCGAACAGCTTCTTCTTTTCGGTTTCTTCGCGGACGCCGCAGGCTGCCTTAGCCATCTGGCGGATCGCCCGTGAGATTGGAGAGTCTTCCATGGCGATGGCCGTGGCCGTGTTGAGCGCCTTCTGTGCGGCGGCATAATCGTCCGGAATCCTCCAGTGAGGTGGCATGGTGAGTGCCTTGGTGACGTGGTCTTCATCAAATCCCAAAGTACGGGTCGTATACCTGTTGAGGACAATCTGAATCGGGTTGACGCGCTTTGAGAGCAACTGGACGATCATTCGATTGGCGTTTCTTAGCGAGGAAATGCCGACCTGGGTGACCAGATAGATGAGGGCGGCATCTTCGAAGACTGACGTGCCCTTCAGATCGATTCTTGATCCGGCGTCGATGATTACATAGTCGAAGATCTGGCGGGAGAGGGAGATCAGCCTGTCGATGCCCTCGTTGGTTGGCAAGGTCGAAGAGAATTCATTCGGAGCGGCGATCACGCTCAACCCCGAGCTATGCTGAACGACAATCTTGTTGAGAAAGCTTGTGTCGAGACGGCGGGGATCTTCAAAAGCGTTTGCGGTGGAAAATATGGGAACCACGCCGAGGTTGATGGCGGTGTCTCCAAGCGGGACTCCGAGGTCAATCAATACGGCACTCTGGCCGGACTCCTGTGCCACGGAAACGGCAAAATTGGCGGCAATTGTGGTGACGCCGCAACCGCCTTTGCTGCCGAGAAAGACAAACAGCTTTCTTGCGCCCGGCTTCTTGATTGGGCGGTTGCCGGTAGAACGATGGACCGAAACCCGTCCCAGAGCTTCTGCCATGGAGCCGGTGGTAACCGGGAGATTGAGGAATTCACGAGCGCCGGCGCGCATGCTGCGGACCACCAAATTCACATCGGACTTGGCGGAGTAGACCATGACGGTGGTGGAGCTCTGGGCTGCGATGCTCCTCACCACACCGAGGGCCAGTTCCGGGTCCCTGTCCAGGTCAAGAAGGATGACGTCGTAGTCCTGCTCAAGGATTTTGGTTAAAGCATCTGGATCGGGGTAAGAGGTGAATTCCCGGACGTAGACGCTATCGCCGGCGACTGAATCCTGCATCTTCTTTTCCGCCGACGGTAATTCCGGCTCCGGATAGAGAGCTTCGGCAACGTGCCTGCGCCGATCTTCGTCGGGGCCGATGAGAGCCACAGTTAGATTGCGGGGGTCCATGTCGCCGGAATTATTTGTAGGGGATGGCATAACGGAAGACTCGCTTCTCCCAACAGCATGCAATACAACAGATTTTAACCTCACAGGGTCGGGTCGTCCGAGCCCTTTCACACAGAAACAATCTAAATCGGGCTGCCGAGAGCCGGGTTCTCATGGTGGAGATACTGGCTTGATCGCCTTTGGAAACCGGACCGGGACTCGGAAAAAGGGAAAGCCCTGGTGCGCTCAGCAGAATTAAAGCTTCGATCCGGCTTCTGCGACGGCGGCGAAAGTGAGGTCCTCGGCGCTTGAGTTGTGTTGATCGCGCCATTGATCGAAGAGGCGGCCGTAACTGAGCGTGATGTACTGCGAGGGGTCGATTCCGAGGGCATCGGCGGCCTGATCGATCCATTGGTCGGGGCCTTCGAGCTCGGCATAGTTTCCGATGGGGGTTTCATCGACTACGCAGTGGCCTGCACCGCTGGACCACTCGGTACGCCACTTCTCATAGCGGAAGGCGGGGACGAGGCCGAGCGAGAGGAAGACCTGGGCTAGCGCCTCGCCATCGGAGATTTCGGTTTCGGTTTCGAGACGATGCTTGTGGGTGTCTTCGCCGGGGCCTTCGTCGGGGAGCCGTTTATGGGTGAGCATCCAGCGGCCGCTGTAGCTGCGGAGACGAAGGATTTCAGTGCGGGTGCGCATCTGGCGGTCAGGCGTGTCGTACAAAACATTGCTTTCAAATGTGCGCGGGGTTTCGAGCGTGAATCCGGCTTTGTGGAGGCGGTGGGTGAGGACGGCCAGGCCGGTCTCGTCCTCAGGGCCGGCCAGGGTGTCCACGCGGAATTTGATTTCGGTTTCGACGGGCATGTAAGAAGCGAGTATACGGCAGGGGAGGGATGGGATGGGGATTCGAGATAGCGGGACAATTTGAAAGAGCCTTCCCTCAGGGGCTGAAGCCCAGGGTCATTTTGCTCAATCTTATGTACGGGCTGAAGCCCGTACCCTTCACTGTCGAGCGCCTACCCTTCCGGTTGAAGCCCGTACGCTTCACGGTCGAGCGCTTACCCTTCAGGCCGAAGCCCGTACCCTTCACGGTCGAGCGCTTACCCTTCAGGTTGAAGCCCGAACCCATCAGGCTGACCTACTACACGGGTTTGGGCCATCGGAGGCCGGAGTCAGATGAACTCGATCTTCGCGGGTTTGATTTGGGCTGAGAGGACCGGAATGAATGTGGCGAAGCTATCGAATCTGAGGAAGACACGGCGCTGGCGGGCGATGGGTAATCCGGCGATTTCTTCATAATCGGAGGTGAAGTGAGCGCCCCACGCAAATCTGCCGACGATGTCGGCGGTGTAGTCGTGGCGAATCAGCAAGCCGCTCTTGTCGAAGTAGAAAGTCTGCTTGCGGCAGTGGGAGTGGATCGAATCTGGAAATTCCGCTTCTACGCGGAATCCGCCGTCTTTCCAGCGGCTAGTGTTGATGGGGAGCGTGGTCAGCAGGAACGGGATGCTCAGGTAGACGGTAAGTGCGTATCCAAAGAAATAGATTGCGTCCTGAGAATTCCAGCGCCGGTATTTCTTGAAGCCGTCAAAGCTGGGGCGGTGATTTGCGACAGGAGCCAGACCGGGCTGCAGGACGCTGCCTGAATCGAACTCACCCAGCAAGGAGCCGTCGCGATCAAGAAAGATGGCGCGGAACTGTTTAGGGAAAACCTGAATGCGCCCGATGATGAGAAAAGGTGCGGCCGATGCCCTTGAGGGCGGGCAGGGGTCCGCCGATTGACTCGATATCGAGGAGAATGTAATCCAGCTTTTGCCACAAGGCGTCGCCGCCGTATCGGTTGATGGCTACTTCAAGCATGGGTTTATTGTTTACCGGCGCTGTGTGCATCTGCAATCGGACCGTAATTGAAAATGTCAGAGCGGGTTAGATTTGCTATTCCCCGTGTTGAAATAGCACCACCATAGGCGTTCCGCTGTCAGCAGCCAAGAATTTGGAATTGGGGCACCGGAAAAACGCCTGTTCTGAGCCGAGAAAGAGAGACAAAGCATACCTCAGGGGCTAAAGCCCGCGCTCATCTTGTTGCGTCGAGTGCCAGGGATAAATCCCTGGCCTACCGAAGAGATTCCCGCTTACCGCCCGAGCAAGTTATCCTGCGGTCATTTCGCCCTCAGGGATGAATTTTTCCCGGCTCCAGGCCAGGCGAAGCAGACGGGTGACAATAAGAGGGTGAAGACGCTGCGATTGGTTGTGGACCCTGCGCATCTTGAGACTGCCGAAGCCGAGTAGGCTCTGGAGCGGGCGGCGCAGATTTTGCGCGCCGGCGGATTGGTGGCGTTGCCTACCGAGACCGTTTATGGGCTGGGGGCGAATGCGCTGGATGCGGCCGCGGTGGGAAGGATTTTCGAGGCTAAGCAGCGGCCAGCGTGGGACCCGGTGATTGTGCATATTGCGGATTTAGCCATGCTGGACAAGCTGGTGGAGGAGATCCCTGGGCGGGCGCGCAGGCTGATGGGGGCGTTCTGGCCGGGGCCGCTGACACTGCTGCTGCCGCGGGTGAGGGCGGTTCCCGATGTTGTGACTGCGGGCAGGGCGCTGGTGGGAGTGCGGATGCCGGCGCATCCGGTGGCACTTGAGGTGATTCGGCGGGCGGGTGTTCCGATTGCTGCGCCGAGCGCGAATATGTTTGGACGAATCAGCCCGACGACGGCAGAACATGTACTTGCGGATCTGGATGGGCGGATCGATGCAGTGCTGGACGGGGGGGCGACCGCGCACGGAGTGGAATCGACGGTGCTGGACGCCAGCCAGACGCCCATGGTGATTTATAGGCCGGGGGCGGTGACAGCCGACCAGATTGCCGCGATTGGCGGGGCGGTGGAGATTTTCCGGCGGGACGGAGAGTTGGAGGAGACGCCGCGGGAAGCGATGCCATCGCCGGGGGTGGGCCTGCGGCATTATGCGCCGAAGGCGCGGCTGGTGCTGGTTGAGGGACGGCAGGCTGAGCTTGCTGCGCGGTTGGGCGCGGCTGCGCGGAGCTGGCCTCAAGAGCGAGTGGGGTTGATGCTTCCGGCGGGAATTGAGTTGGCGATCGAAGAAGCAGTGGTGTTTCGGTGGGGGAGCTGGGCTGTTCCAGAGGAGATGGCGCGCGAGCTTTATGCGGGGCTGCGGGCGCTCGATGCGGAGGGGTGCGAGGTGATTATTTGCCCGCTGCCGCCGGGGGATGGAATTGGGGCGGCGATTCGGGACAGGCTGTTAAAGGCAGGGAACAGGGAATAAAGCAGGGAGTAGGGAGTAGGGAGTAGGGAGCAGCAAAGCAGCGAGTTGGCAAGTTAGCGAGATGGCGGGTTAGCGGTGTCGTGGATGGAATTGAGTCTTGGTCGCGGTTTTTTTCTGTTCCCTACTTCTTACTCCCTATTCCCGGCGTCGCCTAGTTTGTACATGTATTTGATTGCGGACTTGTAGACGAGTGATCTGGTGCGGCCGCGGACTTTTAGGGAATTGCGGTCATACCACTCGATGCAGCCTTCGATCTGCTCTCCATCCTCGAGCACAATGACCATAGGGGTCTGCGCGTGAATCTGTTTTTGCAGGTAGAAGAGCTCGGCATCGGCTTGCGAGGCTTCTTCAGGAAAGCGCCGCGCGGATCGGAAGAGGAGAGGCGCGGACTGATTGCGCTGAAAGTGAGCCGGCGAACGGCCTGGTGCAGTGGTGAGGGCAATGTCATTGCTGACTTTGGGCAGCGTGGCCTGAGTGCTCATAAGAAACTACCCTCTCTTGAAAATCGAACCTGGTAATGCCGCTTGAAGAATGAAGGCCACGAATCGTGCCTGAGGAGCTCGGCGGGCTCGTTTTTTGCGATTTGTGCGCCGCTGAAACCAATTCGCGGTCCGAATGATGGTGATGCCCTTCGCGCCGAATGCCGTGAAGGGCATCCACCGATGGCTCGGAAAGCCTATCGAAAACCGGAATTGGAACTCTAGGTGGAAATGATTCTACACAACCAGATGCTTGAGGACCGACGGAAGTTGCCTGGGTTTTTGGGCGGAGATTTCTCGAAGCGGCGGCCGGCTTGATTTTCGAAGATCGAACTGAACTATTCGCGCGACATGCTGACGGTCATGGCGTCGAGCGAGAGGGATCGCAGGAGGTTGCGGCGCATGCCTTGCTCCACATGGACTAGAGCGCTTTGCAGCGTGGTCGATCCAATCGATCGTTAGACCTTGACCGAGCCGGGCCAACTCGGCTTTCGAGATCGAGATTGCGGATGAGGCGGGGCGTGCCGGCGACGACCAGCAGCAGGTCTTCCAGGAGGCTGCCGAGAGCGCGGAGCAGGTTGATGGTTTTTTCCTGGCCGTCGGCGCCGGCGCGGTAACTTTCAGTGGCGTGGAAAAGCTGCGAATAATAGGGCTCCCACCCCGCGGACGAAGACCTATCCGCGGGGACCCCGGGCTCACGCAGGGCGGTGTGAAGCAGGATCAGCGCGTCCTGGCGGGCGGTAAGGTAAACGCCTAGATCCATGCTGAGGGCGCGGCCGACGGCGCCTTCGGCCAGGCGCGCGGCGAGGGCGCGATCCTGAGGCTTGAGCTCGGGGCGGCGCTGGGCGAGCAGGGCTTCGAGATCGGACGCGGGCAGCGCGCCGAGGCGATGAATGACGGCGCGCGAGCGGATGGTGGGAAGCATTTCCTGGGGGTTTTCAGTGAGCAGGATGAGCGAGGTATGTTCGGGCGGTTCTTCGAGAACTTTGAGCAGGCTGTTGGCTGCTTCTTTCATGAAGGCGGACGAAGTGAAGATGGAGAAGGAGCGTTTGGACTCGACCGGCGGACGATAATAAGCGACGTGGATGACCTGGCGAACCTGGCCGAGCTTGATGAGCAGTTGCGGCGGGATCGGGCGGAATGATGAGCACGTCGGGATGGGTTTGAATAAGGATGCGGGTCTCGCGCTTGTCGGTCTCGCGCAGGCTTTCGCGGGCTTCGACGGCTTCGGCAACGAGAGATTCGAGATTGGCGGAGTTGTGGATGCGGACGCAGTTGGAGCAGACGCCGCAGAAGTCGGGAAGACCGTCTGACTCGGTTGGGCTGAGGCAGTTGACGGCTTTGGCCAGCATCAGGGCCAGCGTGTATTTGCCCGCTCCTTTAGGGCCGGCGAGGATGAGCGAGTGGGGAAAGCGCCCGGCGCGGATTGACTCGCGGAGATTGGTGACGGTTTGCGCGTTGCCGAGAAAATCCTGGAAGCCCACGGATCGAGTTTAGAGCATTTGTGGTTGGGAGTGGGTGAAGCGCCACACTTCCCAGGTCTCAGAATCGAGACCTGGGGCACCCGGTATTCAGCTAGAGTATCCGCTTCATGCTCTCCCACCCATCCGCAAAAAGCGCGGATGGATGGGGCACCCGGCACCCGGCACTCGGCTTTATGCTCTCCCACCCATCCGCAAAAAGCGCGGATGGATGGGGCACCCGGCACCCGGTATTCCGAAAGAGTTTCAGCTTGATGCTCTCCCACCCGTCCGCAAAAAGCGCGGATGGATGGGGCAAGCGGCAGACCTGAGGCACACAACCGGGGACAGAGGCGAGTCAGGCTGCGCCTCGCTCATTTTTTTCCTATTTCATGGTGGGTGGGGCCAAATAGCTTAGATCGGGCTCGAAGCGATATACGTCGTACTGGCTTTGAACGATCAGCATTCTGACTTTGGCCACCAAGGCCTTGTAGCCCTCTTTGCCGAGGCCTTTTTCAGGTCCAAATCCCCCGTCGAAATCTGCCCAGCTATTCAATCCAGCCACAGAGATGAACTCCGTACTCGGCGCGCCAAACCGCCTGGAAGCGAACGAATAGCTGGTTACGCCACCTTTTTTGACGGCCGGCAGGATCTCGTTCTTCATCAGATCGAGATAGTCGCCGATCTTTTCGGGGCGCACATCGGTGACCAGGACGCGAATCATCTTGGGCATGTCGTTGGTGGCCGGCAGGCTTAGATCCGGATTGATTTCATCGACAATCCTGCGCCAGCTTTCGGTGCAATCGATGATGCGGACATTGATTCGCGCCAGGTCGGCGGCCTGATCTTTCATCTTTGGATCGGGTCCGGCATCGAGTTCAGCCCAGTTGTTGTAATAAATGACGCGCGCATACTCTCGTGGCCCGGTTTGGGAAAGCCAGACTGAGGCGTAGTGAGTCGATCCGCCTTTTGCCAGAACTGCGTTGTAGGCCTTGACCTCAGCCTCAAAATCACCGATACGGTCGGGTTTGACGGTGAAGAGCGTGACGCTGCGGATATTTCCATCTTGAGCGAAGGCCGACGACGCCAGCGCTGCTGCAACTGCCATTGCAACGATGCATTGGCAGACTAGCCTTCTTAGAATCGAGTTCATGACCAACCTCCTTGGTGCAAGCCGGAATGTGCCATCCAGGCATTTGAAGGTCCGGAATTTCAGCCGAACGTTATTTCAATGAAGTCCGCCGTCAAAGGAGACAAGCGCCGGCATCTTCAAAAACAGAAGAGCCAGGATTCAGGTTGTGATGTTCCGATCGGGCGAGTATACACCGGCACTGGCCTGGTTTCATGATTGGCCGCATCTTTTCGTTGAGCCGGCGAATCTCTCAACTGTGCAGGGGCCATGAGGACTTAGGGTCTGAGAGAGGAAATCATAAACATGTCAAAGGACAAAGCTCTACGCGAACATTTGGTCAAGTTGCTCGAGGGCGGCGGTGCTCATGCGAGTTTTGAGTCGGCGATCAAGGATTTTCCGGCTGAGTTGCGGGGCAAGACGCCCAGGGGGGCGGAACACTCGGCCTGGGAGTTGCTGGAACATTTGCGCATAGCGCAGTGGGACATTCTGGATTTTTCACGCAACCCGGATTACAGGGAGCAGAAATGGCCTGACGATTACTGGCCGGGGACGGCTGCGCCTCCGGATGAAAAGGCCTGGGGCAAAAGCGTGCGTGCGTTTAAAAAGGATTTGAAGGCGATGTGTGCGCTGGTGAGCGACGAGAAGACGGATTTGTTCGCGAAGATTCGGCACGGGAATGGGCAGACGATTCTGAGAGAGGCGCTGCTTGTTGCCGATCATAATGCGTACCACCTGGGGCAGCTGGTGCTGTTGAGAAGGCTGCTGGGGGCGTGGGGGTGAGGGATGGAGTGGGCCGGAAATTACGGCGATTGATGAGCATGGATTTTCCTGTTCCAAGTAAGTCGATCATGGGTGCAGGCCGGTTTTGGCGAGTAGCTTGAGAAATTGCCTGCCGGTGCACTGGTCGATGGTTTCGGCTACCAGTTTTCCGTCGCGATTGAAGACGAATGTCTTGGGAATGCCTTCGACGTGGAAGAGCTTGTGAACCGCGCCATCGCTATCGATGAGGACAGGCGGGCGATAGGTGGTTTTGTTGATGAAGGTGTTGACCTTGAAGGCGTCTTCGTCGGAGATGGAGAGGATGACGAGGCCCTGCGGCTCGAAGCGGGTGTAGATCTTGTCGAGGTCGGGCATTTCAAGACGGCAGGGCGGGCACCACGTGGCCCAGAAGTTGACCATCACAATCTTTCCTCGGAGCGCCGATAGCGTGTAGCTCTTGCCGTGGAGGTCCCAGAGGGTGAAGTCGGCCTTGGCTGCATCGGCCTCGTTGGAGATAAGAACCTGATTGGCTTTGGCGAAGAGCGGATCATCGAGAGTTACCGTGACCTGCTTGTAGCGGACGAGGCTGGCGAGTTCGAGATAGGGCTCGGGCGGCAGGTCGCCTTTGGCGGGAACTGGCGAATCGGCGAGGGCTTTGGCGAGAGTGGTGGCGACTGCCTGGAGCGCGTTCTGGCCTTGATCTCCTTCAGTCACGAGGTCGGCGAGCGCGTTGGCCAGGCGAACTTTGGGCAGGCCCGGCGGCATGGACGCAACTTCGTTCGCGAGCTTGATGGTGGTGAGCGGGCGCTCGGTCTCGTTGAGCGAGCGGAGGGTTTTGATCTGGCTTGTGATGTCGGCTTCGGAGGGCGGGGCATCGGAGGCGCGAGCCTGGAACAGCGGCGCAGCGAGCAGGATGGTTGCGAGAAGAAGAGAGCGATGGATGATGGTCATTGCGACCTCAGTTCCTGGATGGTTTAAGAACATTTTGGGCTCGGCGGAATTATAGATGTTCGACAGGATCGGTCGATGTTGCGCGGATTTTTGATTGTGGATCAGTTTGAAGGACCCTTCCCTCAGGGGCTAAAGCCCAAGTTCATTTTGCTCGATTTATGTACGGGCTGAAGCCCGTACCCTTCACGCTAAGGCCCGTAATCCGGTTCATGTACGGGCTGAAGCACGTACCCTTCAGGATCTGAAATCCATGCCCCTCAAATCGACCCACCAGCGGATTTTTTGCGGGGCAGGGCGCGGAGTCGTTTGGAGACGGCTGCGACGATGCGCTCGTGGACTTCGTTGATGGTGAGGTCGCCCTCAATGAGGACGACGCGCTGGGGTTCGCGGGCGGCGATCTCGCGGTATTTCTGCCAGACGCGAGTGAAGAAAGCGTCCTGCTCACGCTCGAAGCGGGTCTCGTTGACGCCGGTCCTGGTTTCAACGCGCTTATTGCGGCGGCGGGCGCGGGTCAGGCTGAATTCGAGCGAGGGCAGCAGGAGCAGGGTCAGGTCGGGCTGAAGGTTTCCGCAAATCAGCGTGTGCAGTTCGAGGACGGGCGCCGAACCGAGTTCACGGCCACCGCCCTGGTAGGCTTCGGTGGAGTCGGTAAAGCGGTCGCAGAGGACAATTTTTCCGGCGTCGAGGGCAGGCTGAATGACCTCGGCGATGGCCTGGGCGCGGTCGGCGAACATGAGAGCCATTTCGGTCATAGGCGCGAGGCCGATGGAGCGCGAATCGAGGACCAGAGCGCGGATTCGGTCGCCGGTTGCGGTGCCGCCGGGCTGGCGGGTTAGAACGGCCGTCTTTGCGGGATTGCGCTTCCTGAGCCATGCGGCGAGGCGCTTGATTTGGGTGGTTTTGCCGGAACCGTCAAGGCCTTCGAGCGTGATAAATAGACCGCGCGGCATGGGAGGATTTTAACAGCAACGGGGAACTGGGAGCATATCGCATGAGCCGGATTGACCAGACAGTAACGGTGAGTCGGCCTAGGCTGACTGAGTACCATGCAAGCTCTGCTTCAACTCAGATTGAATCAATTCGCTGAGAGGGAAAAAGCTTGAAAGTTCAGGCTCGCTGGAATCGGGAGGTTCTTCTCATGCGTTTGTTTCGCAATGTACGTTTCTTCTTACTTGCACTGCTGGTGATGGCGACTGCGGCATCGTCGCATGCACAGATGTTTATCAGCGTATCGTTCGCTCCGCCGGAGCTGCCAATTTATGAGCAGCCGCCATGCCCGGAACCGAACCTGATGTGGACGCCGGGGTACTGGGCCTATTCAAACGACGATGGGGGTTATTACTGGGTGCCTGGCGCGTGGGTGCCTGCGCCTTATGCCGGCGCGCTTTGGACGCCTCCTTACTGGGGATGGTCGGACGGTCATTACGGATTCCATGACGGGTATTGGGGCTCGCAGGTGGGCTACTATGGCGGCGTGGATTACGGATATGGTTACGGCGGCATCGGCTTTGCCGGCGGCGAGTGGAGAGGCGGCACGTTTGCCTACAACATGGCTGTGGCACATGTGAATCGGACGTATGTTCGCACGACGTATGTGAACCAGACGATCGTGCGGCAGAATACGGTCTCCAGCAGAAACCGTGCGGCATATAGTGGCGGCCCTGGCGGCGTTCAGCATGCGCCGTCATCTGCCGAGCAGGCTGCGTCACGCGAACCGCATGTGGCTGCGACCTCAGTGCAGACGCAACACGCGGTCGCGGCCAGGACCGACAGGACTTCGTTTGCCAAGGCCAATGGCGGACACCCGGCAAATGTGGTTGCCTCCAGGCCGCTGGCTCAGGAAAACCACGCGGCACCGGCGGTGCACACCGCGCCCATGGAGCGTGCAGCACCTGTTTCTCACGCTGCACCAGTGGAACGTGCTGCTCCAATGGAGCGTACCAGGCCAGAGGTTCACGCAGCGCCGGCTCCGGTTCGTGAGGCTCCGGCGGCTCACGCTGCACCAGTAGAGCGTGCAGCGCCAATGGAGCGTGCAGCGCCGATGGAGCGTGCAGCGCCGATGGAGCGTGCAGCGCCAATGGAGCGTGCAGCGCCTGAGCCTCGTGCAGCGCCAGTAGAACGTGCAGCTCCCCCGCAACGGGCTGCTCCGGCCCCGCGTGCCGCGCCAGCACCGCGTCCAGCGACGCCGACTCACGCAGCTCCCAGGCAGGATGACCCTAAGAAAGACCGCTAAAAAACAATCTCCTTCAACCTCCAGAAAGGCCCACGATCAGCTGTGGGCCTTTTCTGCGCTTAAGAAGCGGCTGATTCGATGCGGGCGATTTTGATGCCTGCAATTTCAATTTCAAGGCCGCCGAAGTCGGGGTGGGTGTTTTCGCGGATGCGGTAGGCGAGGTCGATCATCGATCCCTGCGCGAGCTTCAACTCGGCAGCCCGTGCGGCGAGGTTCCAGCCGACGGCATGCCACGGCGTACAGCCGCGAATAGCGCCGCCGGCCCCAGGCGAAATCGAAGACTGAATTGCATCGATTGATGAGGCTTGGAAAGAAGATGTTTGGAGAAGCTCCAGGCGGATATGCCGGTCCTTCATGATGCGGGGCGCGGAGAGCAGGCGGGCGTTGCGGGCCAGGAAGATGGGCTCGGGGTTGCCGTGACCGAGCGGCTCAAGCTTGCGCAGCCAGCCGGCGAGCACAGGAGTAATGCGATCAAGGGGTAATTCGGCGTGGATGGGCAGACGGCGCTCGGGCTCGCGTGCTGCAAGATGCTCTTCGGCGTAGAGGCGCAGGCGCTGTTTCAACTCGGGCAGCGCGTGGGCGGGCATGGCAAAGCCGATGGCAAAGGCGTGGCCGCCGAAACGGGTGAAGAGGTCGGCGCAGGATTCGATGGCGTTGAGCAATTGAAATCCATCGACGGAGCGGCCGGAGCCGTGGGCTACTCCATCTTCGACGCTGACTACGATGGCGGGTTTGGCGGTGCGCTCAACGACGCGCGATGCGAGGATACCGATGACGCCCCGATGCCAGCCGTCCCCATGAACGACGATAAGCCGGGCAGAGGCGAGCTCGGTGTCGGTGGCCAGCATGGATTCAATGGCGGTGAGCGCGGCGGTTTCGGTGTCACGGCGCTCGCGATTGAGGCGATCGAGCTTTGCAGCCAGCTCAGCCGCGCGCGCGGAGTCGCGTGTTGAGAAGAGCTCGATGACCTCGGAGGCGACGTCCATGCGTCCGGCGGCGTTGATGCGCGGGGCGAGTCGAAATGCAACATCGAAGCCGGTGAGCTGTCTGGCTGCGGGGTCGAGGGCCGCGGCAGCAAAGAGCGCGCGCAGTCCGGCGCCGACGGGCTTGCGCAGCTCGGCAAGCCCGAGCGCGGCGATGACGCGGTTCTCTCCATGAAGGGGAACTGCATCGGCAATGGTGGCTATGGCGGCCATCTTCAGAAAGCTGGGCAGCGTTTTTTCTCGCGTGCGGATGGGATCGCGACGCTCGAGGATTGCCTGCGCGAGCTTAAGCGCGATGGCTGCGCCACAGAGGGATTTCTCTGGGTACTTGCAGCCGGGCTGGTTGGGGTTCAGGATCGCCAGCGCGTGCGGGACGGCATCGTCGGCCTGCGTGAGGTGATGGTCGGTGATGATGAGGTCGAGGCCAAGCCGGCGGGCGGTTTCTGCTTCGGCAAAGGCTCTCATGCCGGTGTCGACGGTGATTACGAGACGGACGCCATCAGCATACGCAGCTTCGAGGACGCTCGATTGCAATCCGTAGCCCTCGTGAAGGCGGTGCGGAACGTGAAAGCGGACAAGATTGTTGGGGCCGCCGAGCATTTCGATGGCGGTCTTGAGCAGGACGACGGCGGTGGTGCCATCGACGTCGTAATCGCCGTAAAGCAGAATCGGCTCATGGGCGGCGATGGCTCGCTCGATGCGCTCGACGGCGGCCGTCATTCCCGACATCAGGAAAGGATCGTGGAGATGCGCGAGCTCGGGGTTGAGGAATGCGCTAGCTTCGCCGGGCGAGGCGATGCCGCGGGCGATCAGCAGCTCTGCCAGCACCGGGGGAATTCGTGCGGATTTGGCGAGGGCAGCGGCTTGTTCGGGATGCGGGTCAGCGAGAGACCAGACTTGACGGGGATGAGAGATCGGCGCGATGGCTGGATTCAAGGTGGGAACTCAGGGATGTCCGATTGAATTAAGGGGCCGCGCCGTTTTTTCCTCAAGGGCTAAAGCCCGCGTCGATCTTGTTGGATTATTGCCAGAGATAAATCCCCGGCCTGCCATCCGCGCCCTTTCAAAAGGCAGGGACCTATTGAGAGGCTCTCTTACTCGTCTTCATCAACCCCGTGCACGTCGTCGATGACAATGTCTTGAAAACTTTCGATGTCTTCCAGAAGCCCCTGATAGCGCTCGTACCATTCGGTGGTTGTTTCGTGCAGAAATACGAGTCCCTGATAGACGAAGCCAAGCTGAATGTAGCCGACGTTGCCGGCGTACTTGCGCAGCCATTGCGCCTCGACCAGCTCCGTGGCTTCTTCATCGGGAAAGTTTATCTCGCCGGCATCTTCGATGAGCGCGTCGAGCTCTTCCCGCTCCAGCGCCATTTCGCTGAAGGTGACAAATGGAGCGCCGACGTGTTTGGCCATCTCGACAAAGTCTTTCCATGAATCGGGGTTGCCATCGCCCTCCCAAACTATAGAGGGGATGTCCTCGGTTACGTAGCCGGGGAGCCGTTGCAGGCCGTGGCCTTCAATGAAGGCCACCATGTCGTCTTTCAGAAGGAGGAGGTTATCCGTGGTCATAGTCAAGCTTCTATTTTCGCAGATGCAAGCGGGCGGGGTATGAGTATTGTGGAAAGTCGTTCGAGGCGGAGAATAGCCACCCCAGCGATGAAGAGCTGTCGCCGCGCCAGGAGGGCGCCCGCCGCAGCGGGAACCGGTAACAGGAAGCTGAAGCAGTAAGCGGGAATAAAGAGAACGGAATAGGGCAAGAGGGAACAGTGTCGCCGCCGCTTCGGGGTTTAGTCTGGGATTGTATGGATCAAAGACTCAGGGACGAGAATTCAGGAGGAAGAACGATTGGCAGGATTTGAGCGGCATGTTTTTGTTTGTCACAACACACGGCCCGCGGGTGCACCGCGGCCCTCTTGCACCACGGATGGAAAGAGTGAGCTGCACACGCAATTGCAGCAACTTACCCGGGCCGCCGGGCTGGGGACGATGGTGCGGATCAACAAGTCAGGGTGTCTGGATCAATGCGAGCACGGGCCGACGGTCGTGGTTTATCCGGAGGCGGTCTGGTACGGCGGAGTGCAGCCGGAAGACGCGATAGCGATTGTGGAAGAGCACCTGGTTGGGGGACGGCCGGTGGAGCGGCTGCGGCTGGCCGAAGAGTGCGTGAATACCAAGAGCTGTCCGCATCGGGGTTGATGGCCGGATCGTGGGAGCGCGGAAGCATTTGAACAGGTCATGAAAGTAACATTCGGCGACCCGGAAGTTGTAGATTCAAATGCGTCTTGTTGACGTTATTCTGGCAATGGGACGCGCGATTTTTGGCGTGTGACTCCGTGTGCTGGAGGGCATTATCTCAGTTCGAATGCGATTAGGCGATCTGTTGATCCGCGCCAAGCTCGTCAGCGAAGACGATGTGGCGAGGGCGGTAGCGCGCATCGATTCGGATGGTGGCCGCCTGGGCGATAATCTCGTGGCGCTTGGAGCCATCTCTCAGAGTCAGATCGACGCCTTTATCCATCGCATTCCTGCTGAGCCGGCCAGTATCGCAGCCACCGGAATTGAAGATACCCAACTTCTGGCCCTGCTGATGAAGCTTATCTACACGGGGCGCCTCGAAACCAATCGTCAGTTTATGGAAGCGATCAAGCTGCCGTATCACCTGGTTACCGACCTGGTGCAGATGGCGGTTGACCGCGCATTGCTTCGCACCCTGGGCTCGCGCGACTCCGACAGCATGGTGGATATGATCTACATCCTCACCGACGAGGGACGCCGCTGGACGATCGACGCGATGGAGAGGTTGAGTTATGTGGGCCCTGCGCCGGTTCCGCTTGAGGAGTTCACCGATCAGGTAAACCTGCAGAAGCTTACCAATGAAGTAGTCACCTTTGACCGGATTCGCGCTTCGCTGGGCGACCTGACCTTTGACGACAGCATCATTGAACAGTGCGGACCGGCTTTGAACTCCGGCCGGGCAGTGCTGCTCTACGGGCCTCCGGGCAACGGCAAATCTTCGGTTGCGTATCGGCTGGCCAACGTGTTCAGCGATGTCATCTACGTGCCTTATGCGGTCTCCGTTGAAGGTCAGATTATTCGTGTGCACGACCCCAGCATTCACAAAGCGCTTAAGACGGAGGAGCCAACGACGAGCAACGACGATCTTGCTCTCTCTTTTCTGCGTACCGACGCATACGATGCTCGCTGGGTTGCGTGCAAGAGGCCCTTCGTGATGGCGGGCGGCGAACTGACGCTGGAGATGCTCGACCTGCGCTATGACCCGAGTGGCCACTTCTACGAAGCCCCCTTGCACGTGAAAGCTCTTGGCGGCTGCTTCATCATCGACGACTTTGGACGCCAACTGGTGCGCCCGACCGATTTGCTCAACCGCTGGATTGTGCCGCTCGAAAGCCGAATCGACTACCTGAAACTGCATACCGGAAAGACGTTCAGCATTCCATTTGAAGAGCTGATCGTCTTTTCAACCAACCTGGAACCGGAAGACCTGATGGATACGGCCTTTTTGCGGCGGCTACCCTACAAGATCGAGGTCGGGGCTCCAACCCTGGACCTTTACCGGAAGATATTTGAAACGGAGTGCAAACGTCAGGGTTTGCCGATGCATGATGGAGACTTCGAGTTCATTGTGCACCAGGTTGTCGAGGAGAAGGAACTGGAACTGGCAGCGTATCATCCGAGGTTCATTGTGGATCAAGTGGTGGCAACCTGCAAATTCATGGGTCAAAAGCCTCACTTTGAGCCCCGCTTCATTGAATATGCAATCAACAATCTGCGCGTGAAGCGCAGCACGAGCTCGAAGCCGAAACTGCAGACCGCCGCTCAGGTGAGATGAAGAGACGCTAGACCAGACGCGAGCTCTTCGGTGAAGTCCAGAAATCCATCTGGAAAAATGAAGGCGCAGCCGGGGTATCCGGCCGCGCCGTTTCAATGCGCCATTTACGCAACCAGCTTTACGACGGCTTGGTCACGATCGTGTGCGAGATGGAGATCTGCGTCTTGCCGCCATTCTGCGAAGAGTCGGAAGTGATTGTCACTGTGACCGATTCGTCGTTGCCTTTCTTCACACTGAGCATGGCGCTGTTGCCGAAATCCAGGACCGTCGCATCGCTGCCGAATTTGCTCTTGTAGAAGCTGAGGACCTGTTCTTTGGGGTCGGAAGTGAGAAAAATTGCAGTCACTGACGAACCTGTGGGCAAGGTCATCTTCATGCCGCCCTTGCCGGTTACGGCACCGGGGTAAATGTCAGTGCCGAGTTCAGCCGAGGTGTATGTCTCGTTCGAGTTAGCGGTAATGGCTCCGCCGGGTGTGTTGACCGTGACCTCGCCGTTGGGGCCTGAAACCTGGATGGCACTGTGAACAGCGTGAGCAACCCGCCAGACAGTGAAGCCGACGGCAGCCGCGCCGAGAATCCCCAGCCCGACGAAGACGAGGACGACGATGAGGATGATCTTCACTGCGCTGGGCCCGGTCTTGGCCGGCGGCGGGACTGCTTGAACGGGCGTCACAACATAAGCGCCGGGCGTGGCCGGTGCGCCGGTTGCCGTGTGGGTTTGCTGTTCGTAGGATGCTTGATCTCCACCGTTCGGAATGTCGCTGGGCACGATGATCTCCTTGTCCACTGGTTTGGGCGGGGAAAACTTTGTGCTTTCCCGGCAACGCCACTATACCTCAAGATGGGTTGGCTAACTTCGTATTTTTTGTGAGATATGAGGTCAAATATGGGTCCAGGCTGCGGGCGGGTCAAGGGGGTTCATGGACTGATTTTGTGCTGCCCGCAGGTTGCCCCCGGGCTGAAGCCCATGGATTTCTTGCACTCGCTTCAGGGGCCTGAAGGCTCCTGCGCTTTCCGCAAGAACAAAGGCTGCGGCCGGCAAGAACAAAGGCCGCGCCTGTCTCATTGAAGGATCGCCGGGAAATATAGATTCGTTTGCCACGCATGGCCCTTCGGTAGTGGGTCAGTTTGAAATAACCTTCCCTCGGGGGCTAAAGTCCAGGGTCATTTTTTGCTCGATTTATGTACGGGCTGAAGCCCGTACCCTTCAAACTAATCCACTACCGGCCCTTGGCGGCGGTGTACAGGAGAGGGGCCGATGCGGTATCCTGAGCCTTAGCCCATGATCTTTTCCCGCGACTACATTGGGTATCTGGCCCGCCGCACGGTCAAGCACCTCATCGACGCCAAGATGATCACCACCAGCGACTTGAAGGCGGTGGAGGCGCGCGTTGCAGCAGGGCCTGATCGAAGAACTCTCCCTCGAAGACCGCATCAACGATGAGGTGCGCGTGATTCTCGAGGCCTACTCCGACGAGATGCGCAAATCCGGCGCGCAATATGCCGAGATGTTCAAGAAGGTGAAGACCGAGCTGGCCAAGAAGTACAAGGCGGTGCTATGAGGATCAGCCCCGACAAGCTCAACAAGCTGGCCCACACGGTGGCCGACACGCTGGCCGAGATCGACGAGGTTGGATTCCTGGAGGATCGCAACACCATCCGCCAGGAGGCGCGCAAGGCGCTCGAGACGCTGCTGACGGAGGAGGCCAGGATCGACACGGCGGCGCGGCTGAAGATTGCCAACCAGCGCAAGATCATTCAGGAAGGCTCGCAGGAGTGGGAGATTCTTTACCGCAAGTATTACAACGACGAGGTACGCAAGCTGGGCATTTGAAGGGCTTGGGTGCAGCTTGGGCCTGGCGTTTGGTGCTTCAGTTTGGCAGCGGAGCGAGAATTTTGTTAGAGTAAGAGAGTGGCCGGCAACGGCTGCACCCTCAAGCCAAATGTGGCGCTATCGTCTAGGGGTTAGGACGTGAGATTCTCAATCTTAAAACCCGGGTTCGATTCCCGGTAGCGCTACCAAAACACCTTCCAAGAACGTCTCATACAGTCTCCAATCGCCATCTAACTCCAATAAAATCAATGAAACCTCTTCCGATAGTGTCTTTTGTGTGCTATTGACAGCTTGGGGCAACTGGGGGCAACATTAGGGGCAACTGGGGCAACCGTCCTAAGAGTTGCCCCCAATCCACTCAGGAGGCTTTCGAGATGCCCCTCACAGCCCTCAAGATCAGCAAGGTTAAGCCGGACGCGGAAAAGACACTTCGCCTATTTGATGGGCGCGGCCTGTATCTGGAGATTGCCCCCAGCGGCGGGAAGTGGTGGCGGCTCAAGTACCGCATCTGCGGCAAGGAAAAGCGGCTGTCCCTGGGCGTCTACACCGCCGCAGGGTCAAACACCGTGGAAGTCTCTCTGGAGGTCGCGCGCAAAGCCGCTGAGGATGCACGGCAACTGGTGCGGGATGGAGTGGACCCTAGCCAAAACCGCAAGGCGGAAAAACTGCGCGCCGCTCAACAGACGGGGAACACCTTTGAGGCCGTTGCGCGTGAGTGGCAAGAAAAACAGGCTGCTGTATGGGTACCGGCGCACGCGGAACGCATCTCGCGCCTGTTTGAGCGGGACATTTTCCCATACATCGGTAGCCGCCCGATTGCCGAGATTGAGGCGCCTGAGTTGCTGATGGTGCTACGCCGCATTGAGGGGCGGGACGTGGCGTTTACCGCCCATCGTGCCAAACAGTACAGCGGCATGGTATTTCGCTACGGCATTGCGACGGGACGTTGCCAGCGCGATCCTGCATCCGATCTGCGCGGCGCTCTCGCTGCGGTTCAAGAAACCAACTTCGCCGCCGTAACCGAACCGGCAGAGTTTGCCGCGCTATTGCGCTCTTTGGATGCCTATGACGGCACTCTCACTGTCCGTTGTCCATTGCGCCTTGCTCCGCTGGTTGCTGTGCGGCCTGGTGAACTGCGCAAGGCCGAGTGGAAGGATATTGATCTGGACAATGCAGAGTGGCGCTATGTCGCGTCCAAGACGCACCCGAACCACATTGTTCCCCTGAGCAAACAGGCCGTTCGGATTCTCCGCGAATTGCACCCGCTCACCGGAACTGGGAAGTATGTATTTCCCGGCGCGCGGAGTGCCAAACGTCCCATGTCGGACAATGCGGTGTTGGCTGCAATGCGGCGCATGGAGATTCCAGCCGATGTGATGACTCGGGCACGGATTCCGCGCATCGTTCCGTACCATTGCCGATGAAGTGCTCAAGTTCCGCGTGGATTGGATTGAGCACCAGTTGGCTCACGCGGTAAAGGACGCGAACGGGCGGGCTTACAACCGAACTTCATTCCTGCCTGAGCGCAAGCGCATGATGCAGCGGTGGGCCGATTACCTGGACAACCTCAAGGCCGGGGAAGTGTCCAAGGTGATCGTGGGCAACTTCGGGGTTGCCGGATAGACCGCGAGGGAGATATGACGCTCCGCAAGAATCCACGTCTCGCCTACTGCGAGTATGTAGCCCCGGACAACAGCAGCATTGCCGTCGAACAAGCACGATGGGATTTAATGCGGTGTGTCCGGCGAGTCTTTCCCGATATGCTGGAGAAACTCGCCTCGGAGGTGTTACCAGCCTACAAAGAGCTTGCCAAGTCTGATTTCAAAATTGAGGCGATCCTATCGAATGCAAGGCTTTCGCCATTCAAGAAACTCCCGCAGGGCAGCCCTCTGCAAACTGCGCTATCGAAGTGGGTGAATGAGTATCACGCTGAGCAAGATTGGTTTGCGGATGAGATGCTCCGCACTCTGCGCGGCTGGCACGTTGCCCCGGATTGGTGCTCCGAATTGAAATGCAACCCCATAGGCGGAGTGACAAGCACCGTCGCTATGGGCGAGCTATTCAAGTTCGATTGCGAGGGATGGGAAATGCAACTGCTCACCTGGGCGGACTACAGCCGATCTGTGCGGGAGCGATTCGAGCAACACCTTGCGGAATATGAAGAAGCGAGCCGGAAGCTCGCGGAGTTGCGCGGGTTGGTCCGCGCGCCACACAAATACAGCCCTTTGAATCTTGATTGGTTTGTGCTCTATCAATTCGCGGGGCTTTCCTCAAAGAAAATTGCGGATCGTCCCGATGCTCCCGCCAAAGGAGAGAATGAGGACGCTATTCTCAAGGGCGTGAAAGCGGCGGCGCGCCTCATTGGCTGGGATTCTCTCAGGCCAACATCCGGTCGCCGCAACCGGAAAATTCGGTAGCAGACCAATCCGCCGTGACACTCCCTCAGCAGTCCGCTGAAATGCCATTAGTGTATCGGGGAATCCCGATTCATGCACTAAGCGCTCAGGGTTTGACCCCTGGACATAGGCGCAGTGCGAACGGGGGAGACGATGAGGTTTCTACGTCTGGCAGAGGTCAGGAACCGCGTGGGCTATGGCCGCGCGACCATCTATCGGCTAATGGCAACGGGCCAGTTTCCACGCTCTTACAGCCTTGGGGCGCGGGCCGTTGCATGGCTTGAGTCGGAAATTGACGCTTGGATTGAGGCCCGCGTGAAAGCTGGGCAGGCGGTGCAGAATTGACCGCCGCCGAGCTTGCCGCGCTTGTGGAAGGGCGCGCCATGGGCCGCAATCGCTTTCAGGCGCGCTGTCCCGCTCATCGTGACCGTTCACCTAGCCTGAGCATTGCCAATGGGCAGGATGGGCGCATATTGCTGCATTGCTTTGCAGGATGCGCTACGGATGAGATTCTCGCAGCGCTCAAGCTGTCCCGCCGCGATCTGTTCCAAGGGCCGCCGCCGTCCCCGGCGCAACTTGCCGTGCTTGACGCAACGCGCAAGGTGGCGGAGCAACGGAGACGCGCGGCACGGGCAGCCGAGGGCGAAGCATGGGACAAGTCGAGACGCTGGGAAGCCATTGTCAACGCTCTGGGGGCGAAGCTGGCGCGCATGGCGGACGATGCGCCGGACGGGGACGCGCTCACCCGCACGTTTCACGATGCCTGTGAGCAACTACGCAAAGCGGAAGCCACCGCGCTCACGGTGAGCGAGACGAGGGCGGCGGCATGAGAGATACGCCATTTTTGCTCGACGGGGTATTTCCCAAACGCGACCCGCTCGCTGGTGTGAGTGCCGATGAAGTGGGGCCGGAGATTGCCGCCGCGCTGGGGCTCGCGCCGTCTGCCCCACCAGTGCCAATGCTGGATGGATGGCCCTCGCCGGAACCTCTGGCGGAGTCCCTGCCCGATGTAATGCAGTTCGATCTTGAATTAATGCCGGAGTCTCTCCGTCCCCTTGTAAAGGACGTAGCCGAGCGTATGCAGGTTCCGCTGGACTTCCCTGCCGTGGCCGCGATTGCCACGCTTGCGGGTGTGACCAATCGGCGGGCAATGATTCAACCGAAGCGAAATGATGACACTTGGATCGTGGTTCCAAACCTTTGGGGCGGTATCGTTGCGCCGCCAGGGATGCTCAAGTCTCCGGTGATTTCAGCCATGACGCAGCCAGCCCGCGCGATTGAGAGCGAATGGCGCAAAGAGCATGGAGATGAGGAGCGGATTTACCAGACTGCCTGGGAATCGCAGAAGCTGGAGGAAGCGGCATGGGAGCAGGAATACAGAAAGGCTGCCAAGAGAAAGGACAACAAGGAACGTCCCACAAAGCCAGAATCCGCCCTCGTACAGCCCATGCTTCGCCGCCTTATCACCAGCGATCCACGTTTGAGAAACTTCATCAGTTGCTTTCAGAAAATCCGGCGGGTTATTTGTTCCAAATCCGGGATGAGTTGACCGGATGGCTGGCCGGACTGGAGAGGCAGGGCCGGGAGCAGGAACGCGCTTTCTTTCTGGAATGCTGGAATGGGGATGCGGCCTTCACCATCGACCGGATAGGGCGCGGGAGTATTCATGTCCCCCATGCCTGTATTTCGCTGTTTGGCGGAATCCAGCCCGCTCGCTTGCGGGATTATTTGGCCGATGCAATGCGAGATGGGCCGTCAAACGATGGGCTGGTGCAACGCTTTCAACTCATGGTGTGGCCCGACATACCACCAGCATGGCGCTACGTTGACCGCCAGCCCGATGCGAATGCTCTGGAGTGTGCCGCACAGGTCTACCGCCGCATGGCCGCGCTGGAAGCCGCAGAGCCGATCCGGTTGCAATTTGACGCTGAGGCTCAGGCGCTATTCGAGCAATGGCTGACCGATCTTGAGCGACGCATCCGTGGCGAAGAAATTGCACCTGTCATGCAAGCGCATCTTTCCAAGTATCGAAGCCTGATGCCTTCCCTTGCTCTGCTGTTCGCTCTAGCCGATGGGCATACAGATTGCGTTCCGATCTCTCAGGCGCGGCTTGCCTGTGACTGGTGCGACTATCTGGAGACTCATGCAAAGCGCGTGTACTCCGCACAGACGCGGCCAGAGCATCACGCGGCAATCGCTTTGAGCAAACGACTGGCGACGGGCTGGAAGCGTGAGGATGGATTCTTCACCGTGCGTGACGTGTACAGGAGCGGATGGACCGCGCTTGATTCACCGGACGCGGCGCGGGGCGCATTGCTGGTGCTAGAAGAGACCGCTAGGTCCAGACGTGGAGACTGGCGCACAGACTAACGGACGGCCCAGCGAAACCTATCTCATCAATCCGACTATAGGGGGAACCCATGCTGAAGTAGACGCTGGCGGGACTGGAGCCCGCCTGCGATGTGGCAGGAATGTCCAGAGCGCAAACTGACAAAACCGACAGAACCCGAGCCCCGGCCCGTTTTGTCAGTTTTGTCAGTTCATACTCTGCCCGATCCAATACAAATGCCCCGTCGCGGCAGCATGCCGCTGCAGGACCCGGAAGCATGGCGCGCGCCGTTTGTCGCATGGTTGGATTCCCAATGCGCGCTCCACCAGCGAGCCTTTGGCGGTCTGGTGTGCCTGCATCTTGCTTTCTGTGAGTGGGAGCAAACGCGCGGCGGAGTTCCATGTACGCGGGAGACGTTCGCGGCATTGCTTGCGGAGCTGGGCTTTCTGATAGGCGAGGTTAAGGGGACGCTGCTGGTGTCGGGACTGATTCTCAAAGACGATGCGGCGGCATATCCAGACGTGAGGGGACTATGACGAGGCAAGAGATGGAAGCGGAGCTTATCGCATTAGCGCAAATCCGGGCAAAACGTCACCCAGCAATTCTGATTCAATTTGTCCCGACGGGAGACGACAAACCAGCTTACCCGGAGCGGAAATGCACCTGCAAAAAGCCGCTGGCCGGGATCGCCTTTTGCCATTGCCTCTGTGACACCGACGATGATTCCGGCCCGACGCAACCGTAAGGTTGGATTAAAGGGGGAAGCTAATGGACGAACAGCCTCAGAACACGCAAGAAAACACGCGAAAGCCATCTCTGACGCCCGTAATGGAGGCTGGGAAATGGCAGCCTGGACAATCTGGCAACCCTGGGGGCAGACCCAAGAAAAGGCCGGTCACGTCGGCTTTGGAACGGCTCTTGGATGATTCGAAGGCTGAAGGTATTGCGAGAGCCCTTATTGCGCTGGCATCAGGCGAGGGCAAGCACGCCGTAGCCGCCGCGCGGGAGATTATGGACCGCTTGGAAGGCAAGGTATCACTTCCGATTGAAGCCAAGCTAAACGTTGAAAACATGACAGACGAGGAAATGACGGCGCGCATTGAAGAGCTGGCTGGCGAGTTGGGGTATGTGAAGAAAGAAAAATTATGAGCCGAGAGCTGTTGCATTTGCTGGAACGGCATCGGGAACTTGCCGCCGCTGGTGAAATGGTGGACATGTTCCTGGGAAAACGCGTAGATCGCAGGTTTCGGGACAACCTCGCGCGCGCGTCGGTGGACGGTCACAGAGCAGAGGGGACGAGTCTCGCAGACAAGGTGGCGACGGCTAAATTCAGAGTGGCGCTTATGGAAAAGTTCGGCGCAGATTGGGTCGAGTCCCCTGAGTGGAAGACTTACAAATCAAAGGGACGATTCCGCCGTGGCTCTTGAAGTGTCTCAATTGAGTCAAATGGGATGGAACCTATATCTATCTGACGCAGAGAGCAGGGTACCGCGTGCAATCTGTCACGTTTACATTTAGGTTCTGCGTTTGGGGCCGGTTCGCGTTCTGCATCATCATGAACGACTGAATTATTTGCTGGCGACGGGCGGCGGCCTCTGCGCGCTGCTGCGCTTCAATCTGCGCTTGTGATGGAGCGGCTGGCTGGGTTTGCGGTGCAAAGACTATCACGGGAGCAGGCGTCGCCGGGAGACCTTTCAGGCGGGCATTCTCTGCGGTGAGACGGTCATTCTCCGCGTGCAGATAATTGATTGCGTCGATGATTTCGGCGGAGCGCACAGGTACATAGCCATTGTTTAGAGCAGCCTGAATCTGCTTCACATCTACGTATTGAAGGCCGTTGTTGGGCGTGTGCATGAGCACCACCGCGCCAGCATTGGCGACAGGATTGACCAGCATAATCGTGTAATTTGCATAGCTCGGCGGCGGTGGGGCTTGAGGCGTATCGGGGTTCTGCGCGGTCAACGCGGAGCAGAGCAGCACCAGGAAAAAAGATGGAATTAAGGCTTTCATCGGGACTTTTACCCCCTTTCACCTTATGTTGAAGATAATACTCCGACTCTAAGAAAGGGAACGGGCGGAGTGAAAGCAGCGGCGCGCTGTGCCGGCGAGGGCCGGGAGCCGTGGCCCTGGTCATGTGGAACATGAGAAGAAGACATTCTTCTCATAGCTGAAAAACACCCGCAGCGGAGGCGATCAGTCAAGGCCGCGAAGCGCCGCGCAGCGGGCGGAGCGAAGCGGAGAGCCTTTACGGATGCCGGAGCGGAGGGTACGCCGCGCCAGCGGCGAGAAAGCCTGATTTGCCACGATTCTCCACGAACAACCACGATTAATGCCGATTTTGACTGATTAAGCCTTATCGACTCCGCGCCGCCACGAAATCAGGCTTTCTGAGCCTTTGTGAGCATGTTTCCGTCCTCGCAGGCCGCTTTGAACCGTGACGCAAATGGCCCCCCATTAAAGTACAGAGGTGCGTCACTATAAACCGCACAGCCCAAACGGGATACAAGAGCAAAACGGCCAATGTGCGTCTGCGCTTTATGTTCCACTACTGCATTCCGCCTAACAGACAGCCAACCAGTCCCACCAGACTTGCCCTCTGACCCGGCGCTGCCGACAGCTCGCCGCTGGAGAAAATCGGCGGCATTTGGAGATCTCCCGGCTAGGTGCGCGTAGCGCTAAGTCGGTGACTGATTCGTGACTGTCCGAGCGGAACCGGCCTCTTGCCGTGCAATCCTCACCCTCACCGAGTTGAAGCAAAAAATAGTCTAGCTGGGGGCAACTTTGGGGGCAGCTTTTCTTTTAAAGCAAATTATTATTGTTTAGAATCAATTGGTTATACCTATTATTCGGTAGACGGTAGCGCTACCAGATGATTCCAGCTACAGCCCGCTAAATCAGCGGGCTTTGCTTTTGCAAAAAAGTGCTGGCGTGAATAGGTCTCCATCGGGTGCATGCTTTCCTGGAGAGTCAACTTGCTCGAACTCAACCCGAATCGTTAAACTCGCTGAGCGTTCGCACTGGGCAAACAAGCGAGGACCGCGATAATAATGAACAAGAGGCAATTCTTGAAGACCACGACGGCACTCACAGCCGGTACACTTCTCTCCGGCCACCTGCATGCGGACAAACCCGAGCCCGCACCCCACCAGACCAACTGGGCGGGCAATCTGCGCTACCACGCGGATCACGTCTTTGCTCCGAAGTCCGTAGAGGAAGTCCAGCAGATCGTCAAACAGTGCGCCTCACTCCGCGCACTTGGTTCACGCCACAGCTTCAACCCAATCGCCGACTCGCTTACCAACCAGATCTCGCTCACTCACCTCGACTCCATCGAGATCAATGAGAGAGCTCACACCGTCACTGTAGGCGCCGGCATCCGTTACGGGGTGCTCGCTCCAATCATCGATGCGAAAGGATTTGCCGTTCACAATCTCGCTTCGCTGCCGCATATCACGGTCGCTGGAGCAATTTCGACGGCCACTCACGGCTCCGGCGTCAGGAACGGCAACCTCTCCACCGCCGTTTCAGGGCTTGAACTTGTAACCGCATCCGGCGAAGTTATTACCCGAACCAGGGCCGAATCGGCGGATTTCCCGGGCATCGTCGTGCAATTGGGCGCGCTCGGCATTATCACCAAGGTGACGCTCGACCTGGTCCCGCGCTTCGAGATGACGCAGATCGTCTACCGCAACCTTTCCATGGATCAGCTTGAGCATAACCTTGAGGCAATCATGGCTTCGGGATACAGCGTGAGCCTGTTTACCAACTGGCAGAACCACAACATCAATCAAGTCTGGATCAAAGACCGCGCCAAGTCTGCCGAAACCGCTTCCATTCCACCTGAGTTCTACGGAGCCAAGGCCGCTACCCGCAAAATGCATCCCATTGAGGCGAACCCCGCGGAGAATTGCACCGATCAGCTCGGCGTCCCCGGCCCCTGGTACGAGCGCATGCCGCATTTCAAAATGAATTTCACTCCGTCCAACGGGGCCGAGCTTCAGACCGAATATTTTGTTCCGCGCAATCGCGGCTACGAAGCCATATTGGCCGTTGAAACTCTCAAAGAGAAGATCACCCCGCTCCTGTTCATCACCGAGATCCGTTCCGTTGCCGCCGACGATCTCTGGATGAGCATGGCGTACCAGCGCGACTCGCTCGCCATCCACTTTACCTGGAAGCCTGAAACCCCCGAAGTAGCAGCAATTCTGCCGCTGATTGAGGAGGCACTGGCTCCCTTCGAGGCGCGTCCCCACTGGGCCAAACTCTTCAGCGTTCCACCCGCTGCGTTGAGGACCCGCTACCCGAGGCACGATGAATTCACAGCCATGCAGAACCAATACGACCCCAGGGGCAAGTTCCGCAACGAGTTCATCAACCACAATATTTACGGACAAGGCTGACCCGACCGGGCGAACTGGTTATCGCGGCGGTGTAGCATTAGCTGTCAATAAGGACTGGGTTAAGGGAGGCATACGTGGCCGGGATGGCAGGCCAGCCGTGTCGTAATGGGATTTCCATGCAAGCTCGATGCGCGCTTCTCGCAGTGCTTTTGGTCTCTGGCTCATGCATTGCGCAGCAACCCGCGGAATCAGCGCCGATCGGCGTTCAGCCGCCGACACACGCGGACTATCTCAAGCTAGCGGGCGAAGTTCAGAACGCGCTCTACACCGATGTAATTCACGTTTGGTTCCCCCGGTCCGTGGATCAGGAACATGGCGGGTTCCATACGCATTTCACCCGCGACTGGCAGTGGGCGCCGAGCGATGGCAAGTCCTCAGTCATTCAAGGCCGTATGACTTGGGTTGCATCCCAGGTCGTCTTGCGCGATCCAAAGCTGAAGGCGGAGTTTCTGCCCATCGTGCGTCATGGGGTCTCGTACCTTGAAGACGTCATGTGGGATAAGCAGGATGGCGGCTTTTTCTGGGGACTCGATGACGAGGGCCACATGAGTCCGGAATTCACGGACGGCAAACACCTGTACGGCATTGGATTCTGCATTTACGGATTGGCGGCGGCCTACGAGGCTACCGGCGATCCCAAGGCGCTCGAACTAGCCAAGAGAGCTTTTCTCTGGACGGACCAGCACGCGCACGATCCGGAGCATGGCGGATATTACGAGTGGCTGGCCCGCGATGGCACGCCGATTCAGCCGGATGTTCCCAGCGGACGCGTCGCCCTGGGCCCCATCGGCCCCGTAGGCTACAAGTCAATGAACACCCACATTCATTTGCTTGAGGCTTTCACTGCGCTCTACCGGGTGTGGCGAGACCCGGCGCTGCGCGCACGCCTTGAAGAGATGCTGGTCATTGTGCGCGACAAAATCTGCGTTGAGCCAGGTGCGATGAATCTCTATTTCACCAACGCGTGGCAGCCGATTCCCGACCATGACTCCTTCGGCCATGATGTCGAGACTGCCTATCTGATGCTTGAAACGGACGAACTCCTCCATCACCGTGCGAACGTGCAAACGGAGCGAATGGCAAAAATGCTGGTTGATCACGCTCTTGCCTACGGATGGGACGCAAGCAATGGCGGCTTTTTCCAGGACGGCACGACCATGGGCAAGTCGGAAAGCCAGCTCAAGGAATGGTGGGTGCAGGCGGAGGGGCTCAATGCGCTGCTGATGATGCACGAGCGATACGGAAGCAAGGAGCCCATTTACTTCCAGAGATTCGTGGAGCAGTGGAACTTTATAAAGAACCACACAATCGATGGCCAATATCACGGCCTTTACAACCTGACCAAGGCGGATGGCACGCCCGTCACGCAGGACAAGGGATCCATTTGGAAGGGCGGATATCACGACGGCCGCGCGTTCTGGAACGTGAGTGCGCGCCTGCGTAAACTCGCAGAAGAGAAGTAAGCTTCGCCTGCAACAGACATCGTTATTCGCTGAAATTGATTGATGGAGAGACGCATGAGTTTTGCCGGAAGGAATCGTCGGAGTTTGTTGCTCGCGTTGGCGCTTTGTATTGGTGCGGTTGTCGGCTACGGCCAAAAGAGCAATCAAGATGCCGGACAATTCCAGGGTCAGGGGGATATAGGCACTATCCTCCATCCCGGCAGCGGGAATTACGATGCATCCAAGGACAGCTATACCATCTCCGGCAGTGGCGCAAACCTCTGGTTTGGTATGGATGACTTCCACTACGTTTGGAAAAACATGTCCGGCGACGTGGCTTTGAGTGCCGACATCGACTTCGTCGGCGAAAAGGGCAATGCGCACCGCAAAGCCGTGCTGATGCTTCGTCAGTCGCTTGATTCGCATTCGATCTACGTTGATGTGGCTCGTCACGGAGACGGCCTAACCTCTTTGCAGTACCGCGACACGATGGGCGGGGACACGCACGAGATCGAAACCTACGGCAAGGGACCGCATCGCGTACGCATCGAGAAACGCGGCGACTACGCCTATGTATCCATTTCGGACTCAAACGGCAACATGGCGCCTTCGGGTGCGGCGATACGTATCGGCATCACAGGCGACTTCTACGCCGGTCTCGGTGTCTGTTCTCACGACGAGAACGTGATAGAAACGGCGATCTTCTCGAACGTTAAGATTGAACACTTGTCCCCGATGAGCGTTCAACCTGTGCTGCACAGCACGCTCGAGTCGGTTATCGTTGCCTCTACCGATCGTCGCGTGCGTTACACCGCGGCCATTCATTTCGAAGATCCCAACTGGACGCCCGACGGCAAGGCGCTGATCTTCAACCAGGAAGGGACCTTGCAGCGCTTTGTGCTCGACGACGGCATCCATCCCATTGACAGCACGATTCCGCGCTCCACCTCATCAACGCTCATTCCGACCGCCCCTGAGACGAAATTGAATGGCGACCATGGCATTTCGCCCGATGGCAGTTTAATCGCTATCGGCAATCAGGACCCCGACGGCCAGGGCCGGATTTACGTTGTTTCAACGACCGGCGGAACGCCCAGGCGCGTCACCGCAAGCGGACCCTCCTACTTTCATGGTTGGTCGCCTGATGGCAAGACCATCTCCTTTACCCGCCTGCGAGGCGACAACTTTGACACTTATACAATTCCCGCCGCGGGCGGCTCCGAAACTCTGCTGGCGCCAAATATTGATGTGGCCGAGTTCTCCTCAGATGGCCAATGGACCTACTTCCAGTCAGACCGCACAGGCCACATGCAGATCTGGCGAATGCGCCCGGATGGGAGCGCACAGGAACAGCTCCTGGTGAGCGACACGACCGACTGGTTTCCGCACAACTCACCCGACGGCAGGATGGTCGCATTCCTCGCGTACAAGCCAGGCACGCAGGGGCATCCAGCCAATGAGGACGTTGAAATCCGCGTGCTGTCGCTCGCCGAAAGGAAGGTGCGCACGCTCGCCAAGCTGCTCGGCGGGCGCGGCACCATGAACGTTCCATCCTGGTCGCCGGATAGCAAGATGCTGGCTTTCACGAGCTATGAATTTCTACCGGAATAGCGATGCGCTTACATGACCTTCGTTCCCTTTCCTTGGTAATGCGACAGAGTGGTTTGAAGTTACCGAAAACCAAATGCTTAGGAGCTCAGAAGTCTTTGGTAATGACCTTCCTTTTGTGTACAGATTTGCACATTTTGTAGTTGTAGATTGGAGCGAAGGTATTGGCATGTCCAGACTTCGGGTCCCGTTCCGTATGAAGCTTTCGGGTTGGTTGGTGGTTCTGTTTTGCGGTCTTGTCGGCATCCGGCTTAGTGGTCTGTGGCCCGGCCTGGTATTGGGAGTTTCGATCATCGTCAGCCTGCTGCTGCATGAGGTGGGACACATGCTGGCTTCAGCGGCGCTCGGAGTGCCGGTCTGCGAGTTTGGGCTCTGTTTTCGCGGCGCCTACAATTGCAGAGCTGTCGCTGAACGCCGTCGCGATGACATTTTGATCTCGTTCGCGGGCCCGCTCGTGAATCTATTCCTGGTTGGTACTGTGATCCTCCCGGTGATCGGGCCTGAACTTGCATTGTGCAACTTTATGCTGTGCGTGACGAATCTGTTGCCAATTCCCTCAAGCGACGGAATGCATATTTTGCGAGCGCTATTTGGGCCCAGCCGCTCAGCCGGCCTGAATCCGGTGCTCAGCGAGGCTGGTTCGTCGCGGTAGGTCTACGCGCGATTCTTCGAAGATAAAATCAGACTCTCTGCTGTCGCGGCTCATCGTGCGGGAAGCTGATTTCGTCCTGCCCCAACGGGGCAGGGTTTCCCTGGAATCCTTGACCCAGGATTTCGTCCGCGTGGCGGTCTCCATCCTGGGCTATTCTCGTGTTCTCCCTCCGGGAGAGACGACGCCCCGTTGGTCCTATTCAACGAAACCTGGATGGTTGGCGGCTAAGAGAACGGCGCGTAGATGTTGAGCCGGGCGTAGCAGGTTTGCGGGGTTGGACGGCTTGGATGACATACTCTTGTGGGTGACGGGCGGCCCCCCGGTCAACGGTCTGGGCTTTGCGGCGTCTAACCGAATGAAAGTGTGTGTCTCGACAAATGATGATGCGAAATGGATGCGTTTTCACGCTTGCCCTCCCCGTCCTGATGCTTGGTTTGGCGGCTTTGCGGGAGCCAGCCCCGGCTCAGCAATCCGCCAGCCAGCAGCCGGTTACCACGCTAAAGATTCAGGCGCGGGAAGTGGTGCTGCCGGTGACTGTGCGTGACAAGAAGGGCGCGCTGGTGACGAGTCTGAAGATCAGCGACTTTACGTTGACTGAGGACAGCCGGCCGCAGGTCATCAAGAGCTTTACGCGGGAGAGCGATCTGCCTTTCAAGGTGGGGCTGCTGGTGGATACGAGCCGCAGCGTTTCAGGGGCTCTGGACAACGAGCGGAAGGCCGCAGGCAAGTTTGTGGACCTGATGCTGCCTGCGGATCCCAAGGCCGGTGAGGCAAAGGACGAGGGGTTCCTGATCCACTTCGACCGCGAGGTTGAGTTGCTGGAGGATTTCACCAACTCGCGCGAGAAGCTGCACCACGAACTGGACGATATGGGGCCGACGCGGGCTCAGCAGAATGATACGCAAGGGCCGGAGACGAGCGGGGACGACCGCCAACGCCCCAGCCGCGGAGGGGGCACACAGCTTTATGACGCGATTTATCTGGCGTCGGATGAGCTGATGAAGCCGAAGGACGGGCGCAAGGCGCTGGTCGTCTTTTCTGACGGCGGCGACCGGGGCAGCAAGGAGACGCTGAACGACGCTGATTGATGCGGCGGACCGCGCTAACGTGGCCATCTATACGATTTACTTCAAGGGCGAGCAGGAGGGCGGGCAGAATGAGGGTTTCCCGGTCAGGGGCGGCGCGGTGGGATGGGCGGCGGCGGGTATCCAGGCGGCGGCGGCGGTTACCCGGTGGGGGCGGAGGTTATCCGGGCGGCGGGCGGCGTGGCGGCGGTGGTGATCCGGCAACAAGAGGTAGACGGCAAGAAGATTATGGAGAAGATTGCTACGCGCACCGGAGGGCGTTACTTCGAGGCCAAGGGGAAAGACAAGCTGGACGAGATTTATGCGCAGATTGCCGAGGAGCTTCGCGGGCAATATCTACTGACTTACACGCCGGATGTGGTGGACAACGACGGCGGGTTCCACAAGATTGCGCTGAAGGCGAATAAGGATGACCTGAGCGTTGTGACGCGGGAAGGGTATTACGCGCCGGGTGGGGATTCGAAGTGAGGGATCGCAGCTTCCCAGGTGTCAGAAGCTGCCCAGAAACTATGACATTTGAAGGGTACGGACTTCAGCCCGTACGTTAGGTGCTGATTTCTGTGTCCGGCTTTAGCCGCTGAGGGAATGCAAATGCATAAATAGACTTGACACCCCACGCGCAATGGGACTTCCAGTGTCACAGGATCGGACATCGATGCCAAGAATAGCGAACAATAACCCGCGGTTTCGGACGAAGAGTGAACTTTGTAGTGACATCGCTTTTGTCTTGAATTCAAGCCTTCACTATGGGACCAAATATGCTGTGCTTAGCGAGGCAACGTGGGTTTGGACCGAATTTGAAGGAAAATACGATGGGTGCGAACACTGGTCGAAGGCAGCATGGGAGATAAGGGGTCAGCAAAATATGCTGGTTCACGAACACATAATTCCAAAGAGTATCGTGATTCAGCGCTTGCTGCGACTCCCGAGGGCGACAACGAGTTCGGTAAATCAACTGATGGCGTCATATTGCAAAGGTGCCGTCATTACGAGGGACGAAGACGCACGCCTCAACAGTCGCGGGCTTAGCTCAAAGATGCCGACGGGCTGGGATGAAAAAGATGTGTGGGCTAGGTATAAGTATGCGGAAATCGTGGCTCCATATCCACGCTGGTTAGCCAAGTAGTGTCGCGCTGGTGCATCAAGTATGTTTATGCAAACTATTGAAAAACCCACCCTCAGGGGCTAAAGCCCAGGGTCATTTGTAGGTTCAGATGTACGGGCTGAAGCCCGTACCCTTCAAGCAGGACTGAAGTTTGACAGGCTCTCGGAATCGAGGCCTGGTAACCCGACTGCCTTAAGAAGGCCCGTGGCTAGAGCCGGACATGTTAGGTGTTGGTCTTGCTCAGGGGTCTCAAGGCCCCTGCTCCTTCCGTAAAGGCCTTCACACACGTCAAGGGCGTCCGTTTTGGCGGACGCCCTCGTGGCGTGCACGGATTGTGACGGACTAGGTTGTGGTGTGGACAGGGCCGCTTTGTTTTTCTTCAAGGGCGGCCTGCGCGGCTGCCAGCCTTGCCGTCAACAACCGGAAGGGTGAGCAGGAGACGTAGTTGAGGCCGATCTTGTGGCAGAACTTTACGGACTCTGGATCGCCGCCATGCTCGCCGCAGATGCCGACCTTGAGAGTGGGGCGGGTGTCGCGTCCCTTGGTGGTGGCCATCTTCACTAACTGGCCGACGCCTGCCTGATCGAGGGTGGCGAAGGGATCGTGTTTGAAGATGCCCAGCTTGAGATATGCGGGCAGGAAGTTGTTGATGTCGTCGCGGGAGATGCCGTAGGTGGTTTGGGTGAGGTCGTTGGTTCCGAAGCTGAAGAACTCGGCCTCTTCGGCGATCTGATCGGCGGTGAGCGCGGCGCGTGGAAGTTCGATCATGGTACCGACCAAATAATCGACGGTCGTGCCTTTTTCCTTGAAGACTTCAGCGGCGACGCGGCGAACGATGGCGGCCTGATTGCGCATTTCTTCAATGGAGCCGATGAGAGGGACCATGATTTCGAGATGCGGATCGCCGCCCTTGAGCTTGACGGCGACGGCGGCCTCGAAGATGCGCGCGGGATTGCATTTCAGTGATCTCGGGGAAGGCGATGCCGAGGCGGCAGCCGCGCAGGCCGAGCATGGGGTTGGTCTCGTGCAGCTCTTGAACGCGCGCCAGCAGCGGGCGGAGTTCTTTGAGCCTGGGCGAGCGGGGCTTGGTGTCTTCAAGGTGCGCGATTTCAACGAGCAGTTCTTCGCGCTGAGGCAGGAACTCATGCAGCGGAGGATCGAGCAGGCGAACGGTTACGGGCAGCGACTCCATGGACTTGAAGAGGCCGACAAAGTCAGCGCGCTGCATGGGCAGGAGCTTCTTGAGGGCGTCGCGGCGATCTTTCTCGTTCTGCGCGAGGATCATGGTGCGCATGTGTCCGATGCGGTCTTCGGCAAAGAACATGTGCTCGGTGCGGCAGAGGCCGATGCCTTCAGCGCCAAACATGCGAGCCGTCCTGGCATCGCGAGGAACGTCGGCGTTGGCACGAATTTTCAGCCTGCGGAGCGGGTCAACCCAGGCCATGAACTTGACCAGATCGGGATCGTCGGGCTGCGCGGGAAGGGTCTTGAGCTTGCCTGCAATGACGCGGCCGGTGGTTCCGTCAAGCGAGAGCCAGTCGCCCTCATGGAAAGTCTTGCCTTTGACGCGGAGTTCTTTTTTGGCTTCGTCGACAACGCAGTCGCCTGCGCCGGCAACGCAGCATTTGCCCATGCCGCGGGTGACGACGGCGGCGTGCGAGGTCATGCCGCCGCGGGAGGTGAGAATGCCGTCGGCGACTTCCATGCCGGCGATATCCTCTGGCGTGGTTTCGCCGCGCACCAGGATGATGATTGGGTAGGCGCCGCTGGTGTGGAATTTGACAGCGTCTTCGGCTGAGAAGACGATCTGGCCGACGGCCGCGCCGGGTGAGGCGGGAAGGCCGGTGGCGAGGACTTCAATCTTCTCGCCTTTTTCAACGAGGCGTGGAACGAGGAAGTCGTAAAGCTGATTGGGCTCGACGCGGAAGATGGCTTCTTCCTGAGTGATGAGGCCTTCGCGCACCATATCAATCGCAATTCGCACGGCGGCGAGGCCGGTGCGCTTGCCGTTGCGAGTTTGCAGCATGTAGAGGGTGCCATCCTGGATGGTGAACTCGAAATCCTGAATGTCGCGATAGTGCTTTTCCATCTTCCCGGTGAGCTCGCGGAGATGCTCATAGGCCTTGGGCATGGCGCGCTCAAGCTCACTGATGGGCAGAGGCGTGCGGACGCCGGAGACGACGTCTTCGCCTTGCGCGTTCATCAGGTACTCGCCGAAGAAGACGTGCTCGCCAGTGGCGGGATTGCGCGTGAAGCCAACGCCGGTGCCTGAGTTGTCTCCCAGGTTGCCGAAGACCATGGCCTGCACGTTGACGGCTGTGCCGATCGAGTCATCGATGTGGTTGATGCGGCGATAGGTCTTGGCGCGGTCATTTTGCCAGCTTCTGAAGACGGCGTTGCGGGCCTCGATCAGTTGATCGAGCGGACCCTGGGGAAAGTCTTTTCCGGTTTCCTTGCGGACGAGTTTCTTGTATTCGGCAATGATTTCTTTGAGCGCCTTGGGTCCAATTTCGTGATCGAACTTGACCTTCTCGCGCTTCTTGATTGTGTCGAAGATGTGCTCGAATTTTTTCTTTTCGATGTCGAGAACGACGCTGCCGAACATCTGTATGAGGCGGCGGTAGGAGTCATACGCGAAGCGAGGATTATTGCTGCGCCTGGCGAGCGATTCGACGGCCTTGTCATTGAGGCCGAGGTTGAGGATGGTGTCCATCATGCCGGGCATGGAGAACTTTGCGCCGGAGCGGACGGAGACGAGCAGGGGATTGTCGCCGGTGCCGAGCTTTTGTCCTTGCAGCTTCTCAAGGCGCTCAAGTGCGGCTTTAATTTCGATGTCAACCCTGGGGCTGACTGCGCCGCGCATGTATTCGCGACAGGCCTCGGTCTGAATGGTGAATCCGGGAGGGACGGGCAATCCGGCGTTGGTCATCTCGGCGAGGCCGGCGCCTTTGCCGCCCAGCACATCCTTCATTTTGCCGTGGCCGTCGGCGGTGCCGCCGCCGAAAGAATAGACATATTTGGTTGAGGTTGAGTCCGATTTTTTAGTTGACGACGAATCTACCACGCCCTGCGCCATGCGATGAAGCCTCCGTATTTTCTTGTAGCCCCAACGACGAAGACCCGTCGCTGGGGACCCCGAAATCCGCAACTGCGGGCCGTGCGAGAGGATGGCAGTACTCGGGCTCAGCACTTGAACAGAAGGTATCGGTAAGTGGGCTGAGCGCGCACGCTGTCCAGACATCCGGCCGCGCCTGGCGGCGTTATAAGTCGTGTGACAAATAGCGCCGCAAGTATACTCTTGTCTGTGCCACTCGTTCACAGACCACTGGTTTGCAAGCAGAGTGAGCTTTTGTTTCTAGATGTAAATTTTAGCATTCTGAGGCGTGGGGCGTCGTCTGTGCGGGGATTTGGGTAGTGGGTCAGTTTGAAAGACCCTTCCCTCAGGGGCTGAAGCCGAGGGTCATTTTGCTCAATCTTATGTACGGGCTGAAGCCCGTTCCCTTCAAACTGAGCCACTACTCGGGGATTGGGGTAGTAGTAAAGTTTGGATTAAGTATTCAGCCTCTTTGGCTCCGAAGTTGCCGATGGAGGAAAGCCGCCTGAATGAACCAGGCTACGCCGAATAAGGCGACGAATAAGCGGACGAATGGAACCCAGGAGACGATGTTCGGTCGCCAGAAATTCGGATTGAAGGATTCCGCCAGGAAAAACATTCCCATCCCGTAGGCCACAAAGAGACGTAGAAGCAGCCGGCTCATCATTTAAATATCCTCTCATACGAAATGGGCAAATATGACAGGAATGATCTCAAACTTTATCAGTACCAACCTGAGACGCTGCGGACTGAATCACGCGGCGGAGCGCTGAAGTTGAGCGCCGGAAAGCGGGTTCTGGACCGCATCTTGAGACATTAGAATGCGGTCCAGGCCGACCAGCGCGAGAATTTTTGCGACATGCGGTTGGGCATTGGAGACAGTAAAGCTGTAGCCCGCCTGGCAGGCGTTGGCGTAGAGCGTAACCAGGGCTGCGATGCCGGCGGCATCGATGCGCTCGACAGGGGTGAGATCGAGCGCGATGGATTGGCTGCTAACTAATGGCCCCATCTGCTCCATGAGGGCTTGTTCGTGGCCCCTCACTAACTCGGTGAGTTCGATTGGGCCGTCTTGTGCAATGGCAGTAGCATCTGAATGATTGCGAATAGTCATGGTCAAAAAGTCCTCCGTGGTCATGTTTCTCTGCTTCCATGCCAGCCAGGGATTACGCCGGCGGCATACTTTCAGAGGTTGCACTCAGGCTGCCAAAGCCGCCCGAAGAGAATATGCTGAAAGCAAAGGGGATAGAAACATTCCCGTCTCCAATGCTGTAGCGCCCGGTGTTCAGATTTGATTTGGGCGTTCGCAATTGGACATAGTTCTCTACGCAAAAAGGAGTGTCGCCGGTTCCATGTCCAGCCCAAAACCCAACTCAGACCCCAGCGTTGTCTCCGAAACAGGCAGTTCCGCGTCTCGCGGACTGAAACGGGACGAGGTGCGGACCTGGGCTCTGGAGGCTGGGTTTGCGGAGGCTGGGCTCGTAGCGCTTCCTCATCAAAGTCAGGCCCGGGACGCGGAGCGGTTCGATGAGTGGGTTGAGGCGGGACGCGCAGGGACTATGAAATACCTGCAGCGGCGCGAGGCTGGGCCAGATGGAGTGGCTGGGGTGGCTGGGAAACTGATTCGGTCGCAGGCGGGGATTCCGTTTCCGTGGGCGCGGTCGGCAGTGGTCTGCTTTGCGGGCTATCACAGCGCGCAGCCGCGTTCTACCGATCCGGCGGCTGAGGGCTCGGGATGGATTGCACGCTATGCATGGTCGAGCCGCGTGGATGCAAGCAACAAGGCCGCGAATGGAGTGCGCAGGCCGAGCGATTATCACAAGGTGCTGCTGAAACGCATCAAAGCGCTTGAAGCTCGTATCCGGTCAGCGCGTAAGACGCAGTCGGGCGGGTTTGAGGCGCGGGGCTATGTGGATACCGGGCCCGTGGTTGAGCGTGCCCTGGCTACGGCTGCGGGGTTGGGTTGGACGGGGAAGAACACTTGCCTGATCCATCCAAAGCTCGGGTCGTATGGCTTTCTGGCGGTGCTGTTGACGTCGCTTGAGGTGGATGGGGGTGAGGCGACGCTTGCGGTTCCAGATCGCTGCGGAAGCTGCCGACGCTGCATTGAGGCGTGCCCGACCGATGCGCTGATTGCCCCGTATCAGATGGATGCGACGAAGTGCATTTCTTATCTGACCATCGAGCACCGCGGGACGATTGCGGAGGAGTTGATGGAGGGAATCGGAAGGCAGGTGTTCGGGTGCGATATCTGCCAGGACGTTTGCCCGTGGAATCGAAAGGCGCCGCTGAGTTTTGATTCGGAACTGGAGGCGCGTGCGGAGCTGGTCAATCCGGCGCTGGAGTGGCTGGCTGATATGGACGAGGCGGAGTTCGAAAAGGAGTTTAATGGCTCACCGGTGCGGCGCGCGGGTTGGGTGGGGTTGCGGCGCAATGTGGCTGTTGCGATGGGAAATAGCGGAATGGAAAAGTATGCGCTGTGGTTGCAACGCTGGACCGAGGCGGGCGATGACGGGCTGCGCGCGGCGGCGCGATGGGCGCTTGAGAGACTATGCTCGAAGGGGTAGGAATCGGCAGCGCTGAGCCCCATCCATCCGCAAGAAGCGCGGATGGATGGGGCACTCGGAGTCAGGGTGATGAGTGGACCTGGTTTTTTCCCAGGTCTCAGAAGCGAGACCTGGGGCACCCGCACATTGCCGGTTGAGTGCTTGGCTTCCCACCCATCCCGCAAAGAATGCGGGATGGATGGGGCACCCAATATTGATCGACATGGGCTCGATAGCTAGAAAAAGCAAGGAGCATTAAGTGACACAGGATTCAGAGGCCGTAACGGATTGCGATGACGCAGGCAAGGTTGCTGGTCCTGCCGATGCGGCTGAGCCGGTCACCATGTCAAAGTGGTTCCGCTGGCGCACGCACGGCAAGGCTCTGATCGCTTACCTGCTTGACAGCGAGGTACATACTTACGCATTCAGCGTGGCGGCCAATGGAATTATCTCCTTCATCCCGATGATCGTGCTGCTTTATACGCTGTCGAGGTCAGTCTTTCATTCACAGGTCATGGTGGCCATAGTGGGGGAGATGGTGCACTACTTTCTGCCCGCGAACCAGGATTTTTTCGCGGAGACCTTGCTGGCCGCAGCGCCGCGGCATGGGGTGCAGACTCTCTCGCTGGTGTTGATTATGGTCTCCTGCACGGGAATTTTTCTTCCTCTTGAAGTAGCGCTGAACCAGGCATGGGGCGTGAGCAGGAGCCGCAACTATCTGCACAACCAGCTGGTGGCCTTCGGGCTTGCAGGCCTGATGGTTTCGCTGGCGCTGGCGAGCATCGCTTTGAATGCGGGCCAGCAGTGGGTGTTGACGTTTCTGTTTTTTCATCACACCGACAATGTCGTTTTCGACTGGGTGAGCCGGCTTTGGCTCATGCTTTCGACCGGGGTGGCGTCGATCTTGTTCTTCTTTGCAATTTACTGGTTGCTGCCCAACTGCAAGGTGCCGTGGCGGCCGGTGCTGCGCACATCAATCATTACCGGGATCATCTGGCTGGCGGCGAAGTATCTGTTCATGGCGATTCTGCCGCATCTGGATTTACAGAAACTGTACGGGCCGTTTTATGTGTCGGTAGGGCTGCTGTTCTGGGGGTATGCGTCGGGGCTGATTCTGTTTGCGGGGGCGCAGTTTAGCGTGGCGCGGTGGGGGAAGAAGAGTTAAGGACAGCGAGCCAGGTGAATCCCAGGTCTCAAAGGCGAGACCTGGGGCGCCCGGCCGAGATGTGGAACTCCTCGATGAAAAAACTCGGGTCCTTCGACTCCGCTGTAGAGCGCTTCGCCCAGGATGAAAGTCGCGAGGAAATGGAATTGGGAGTCAGGGGAGTTTGAAGGCTTTGACGGCGATGGCGTTTGGAGCGCGGCCGGTGGGGAGAATGGTGAACAGGGGAATTGTGGCGGCGCGAACTACGTCGGCGGTGCGGACGACAGCGACGTCGGCGGAGCGGGCATCGACGACAAAGAGCAGGAAGCCGTTGCTCGAGAATGCTAATGCTGTTGGACCGTCGCCAACCTGGATGGAGCCGATGCGGCTGGCCGTCGTCGATGGCGTAGACGGTGACCTACTGGGAGCGGAGATTGCCGACGTAGAGCAGGGCGTTATCGGCAGAGACGAGACCGCGGACGGGGTCGTCGCCGATCATATATGCGCCGCCCACTTCGTCGGTGCCTGCGTAGATTTCAGAGATGGAATCGGAGAGCGAGTTGGAGACGAAAATCTCGCCGCCGTCGGGCTTGAGGGCCAGCTGGACGGGTGCGCGGCCAACGTCAAGCAAGGCTTCGAGGCGGTCGGGCACATCCGGGTTGATTTTCGAATGGGCGAGCGCGATGACCATCACCTGATGACCGCCGGCGCAGGCTGCGAAGGCTTTGGTTGAGTCGGGCAGAATGACGGCATCGGCAGCGCCGGGGCAGCCAGCGAAGACGGCGCGAGTTTTTCCCGTGGATGGGTCTAGGATGCTGACGCTGTTTCCCTTGCGGTTGGCAGCCACGAGGGTCTTACCGTCCGGGGAGATGCGCACGGAGACTGGCTGCTCGCCAGCGCCGATCTGGGCAATCTCCCGGCGGGTCTTCAGGTCTAGAACAGAGATGGAGTTGGAGCCTGCGTTGGCTACATAGGCGAGAGCGCCGTCCGTGGCGAGGTCGATTGAGACCGGCTGGCGGTGAACTGGAATGGTTGCGGCGACGGAGTTGTTCTCGGCATTGATGACGGAAACTGAGCCGTCGCCATTCTCGATGCCGGAATTGACGACGTAGACTTCATTACGGGTTGGGCTGGCGATGACGGCGACAGGATTGCGACCGACGGCGAGCTCGCGGTCGATGCGGATGTTGACTACGTCAAGCACGGTGAGTGTGCCGCTGGCGCCGTTGGTGATGTATGCGTATTCGCGGTAGTTGGGCGGGTATTGAGGAAAGTCGTGCGTGCCGCAGGCGGTGAGGGCCAGCAGTGTCAGGGTGATGAATGGCGCGAGATGTTTCCCAGGTCTCAGAAGCGAGACCTGGGGCACCCGGTCGATATTTCCGGTTGAGTGCTTGGCTTCCCACCCATCCCGCAAAGAACGCGGGATGGATGGGGCACTCGACATCTCTGGTTGGGGAGGGATGATCCCACGCTTCCGTTTTTTGGGCGAGGCTTTCATGGCCTAGATTGCGGCGGCGATGTGGATGCCTCGTGGCAGATGGCGGGCAACCACCGGGGCGATTTGCTCGATCTCGTCCATCATGGTGACGAACTGCGCGGGATAGATGGACTGCGGGCCGTCGGAGAGCGCCTTTTCAGGTTGATGGTGGACTTCAATCATGAGCCCGTCTGCGCCGGTGGCAACGGCGGCGCGCGCCATGGGCAGCACGCTGTCGCGGCGGCCGGTGCCGTGGCTAGGGTCTACCAGAATTGGCAGGTGGCTAAGGCGTTGCACGGCGGGAACGATGCTGAGGTCGAGGGTGTTGCGGGAATGGTCAGTAAATGTGCGAACGCCGCGCTCGCATAGGATGACCTGGTAGTTGCCCTCGCTCATAACGTATTCGGCGGACATCAGAAATTCATCGAGGGTGGCTGATAGTCCGCGCTTGAGCAGGACCGGCTTTCGCAGACGGCCTGCGCTCTTGAGCAGCGAGAAATTCTGCATGTTGCGGGCGCCGATCTGAATCACGTCTGCCCACTCGGCGGCCATGGTCGAGAGATTCGCTGTCGATGGCCTCGGTGACGATGCGCAGTCCGAAGCGGTCGCGAATCTCGGCCATGATGCGAAGGCCTTCAAGACCGAGGCCCTGAAATGCATAGGGACTTGTGCGGGGCTTGAAAGCTCCTCCACGAAAGAACTGCGCGCCGGCCGCGGCAACCTGCTCCGCGATGGCGAAGGCCTGCTCGCGGAGTTTCAATCGAGCAAGGTCCGGCAACGATGGCCAGGTTGCGGCCGCCGATGGAGGCGTCGGTCCCGGGAAAATTGATGACAGTGTCTTCTTCTTTAACGTCGCGGCTGGCCAGTTTGTAGGCCTTTGATACGCGGATTACCTCAGCCACGCCTGAGAGCTCCTCAAGGTTGCCGCGTTCAACTTCGCCTTTGTTGCCGGTGATACCGATGGCGGTGCGTTGAGCGCCGGGAAGCGGATGGGCACGGAAACCCAACTGCGCGATGTAGTCGCAGACCGCCTGAATCTGTTCCGGCGTGGCCTGCGCTTTCATGACAACTAACATGACTGGCCTCTCAAGCCATCAGTTTAACGGCTGACAGCGGGATGGGCAATTTCTTTAAGGAAATGCGGCGGGCTGCGGATTATCTCGTGGGGCTTGAAATTGGGAGAGATTGGGAGTTTGGTAGGTGATTCGAGACAAGCGATGCAGGTCTGGGGCAGCGAGATTCCGAGGAGATGCCTTTAGTTGTGTTTATCGGAGCTGTCCGGGCCGGACCTGGCGGCAAGAATCGCTGGGACGATTAAGATGCCGATAAAAGCCAATGCGATCAAGAGATCATGCATGGTGAATCCTCAGTTTGCGGCACGATTTGAGTCGTCCACATCTGCATCATCGGCGAATTTGGAGGGAACTTGAATCCCACAAAACTTTGTCGGGAATGCCACTTAGGTAATTGACGGTGCAGTATTGGGAGGCACCCTGGATGGATGGAAAGAGTTTGGAAAGCTCTCAGTGCGGGGGGCAGAGGGCATTCTAACTGCGGTGGCGAAGATTGCGGGCGGCTTCGCGCTTTTGCGCGCGCCACTTGAGGCCGAGCCATGCCAGATATCCGAGTTGGATGATCCAGGTGACGGAGTAAGCCGCGACAACGAATTGGTGATCGAGAAGGGCTTTTGCATCCATGTTGCTGTCCTTTCCGGAGGAGCTTCAGATATTGGGCGGCGGTCGGGTTTGAGAAGCGGTCAGGCTTCCAGGGCTTGCTGAGCTTGGTTGGCGGCGATCTTCTGGTGCTGGCGCTCGACGCTGTAGCGTATGGTAACGATGAGAACGCCCCAAGCGAACCAGGCGAGTAAATTCCAAAGAAATGCGCCGGTCATGGATGGGTCCATGCCGGAGCCTTCCGCACCGCCGAAGACCGGGGCAGGATGCTGAGTGCGCCACCAGCGGTTGGCCATGTAAACGATGGGGACATCGAGCGCGCCGAATATGCCAAGGACGGCAGCCAGGGTTTGCATCTGCGGACCGGCTGCAAAGCGGCGGAGCAGCAGGTAGCTGACGTAGATGAGCCAAAGAACGAGCGTGGTGGTGAGGCGTGCATCCCATGTCCACCAGATGCCCCAAGCGCGGCGTCCCCAGAGCGGGCCGGTGGTGAGACCAACGGAACAGAACACAACACCTACTTCGGCTCCGGCCAGCGCCCACGCGTCGGCAATTTGCGCCCACTGCGGGCGGCTATAGCGAAACGACAGAAAAGCGATGGAGCCGAGAAAGCTCACCGAGAAGAAGGTGAATGCGGCAGCGAACGAGGGGACGTGGTAGTAGAAGATGCGGAACAGCTCGCCCTGCATGGCGTCGTTGGGGGCTACGTAGATGGCCTGGTAATAGCCCCAGGCCAAAAGGGCAAGGGTGAGGACGACGTAGAGGCTGATGGCGGCTTTTTTCATTTGGATACTGATGGGACGAAATCAGTGTACGACGGAGGGGGTTGAGCGGGGTCCATCCTGGGGTGGAGGGGCAGCCGGTTCAGGCTGCTTGTTGGCGAGGCCTTACCTTATTGAGGGACTTGCTCCTGGAGGCGACCCATAGGTCGTGGCCGCTTTGGAGGCCAATCCAGAACTGGGCGGAGTTGCCGAAGTAACGGCTCAGACGCAGGGCGGTATCGGCGGTGATGCCGCGCTTGCCGCGAACCAGATCGTTGACTCGCGGGGCGGAGATATGAAGCTCTTTGGCAAGACGGTACGCAGTCAGGCCCAGTGGTTCCATGAACTCGGTTAGGAGAATCTCGCCGGGATGAATCGAGAAGGCAAAGGGGATGCTGTCCATGGGTCCTCCTAGTGGTAATCCACAATCTCAACCTTGCCGGCGTTGTTTTCCCGCCACACAAAGCAGAGGCGGTATCGATCGTTGATACGAATGCTGTGCTGACCCTTGCGATCCCTGGCTAGCGCTTCAAGGCGATTTCCGCCCGGTGTGGCTAAATCTGAAAGGCAGGTTGCCCAGTGCAACACAGTGGGCTTCTTCAGTGCCACAACCCGAATATCGGCTGGAATGCGGCGACTCTTTCCCGTTTCCCAAAGCAGCCTCGTGTCAGCGTCATTGAAGCTCTTGATCACTGGAAAGCATAACGGGTCCCATTATTAATGTCAACCGTTCACGTGACCAGGCTATTCCGCGTGGAAGACTACGTCGAACAGGAGCAGGCTGACGGTGGTGAAGATGATGTCGTAGCCGAGCAGGAGCTTGATCCAGAGGGTGGGGTCGCTTTCGCCGGTAAGGATGGAAGTGGTGGCCTGCACCATGGCCAGCAGGGCCGGAATGAAGATGGGAAAGAGAATGAGCGAAAGCAGCAACTCACGATTGCGGCTGCCGATGGCGAGCGCGGCGAAGAAGATGCCGTTGGCGACCAGCGCCCACGTGCCCAGCGGCAGCACCAGCAGCAACAGCCAGGCCTGGCCCTCAATGCGAAGGTCATAGAAGACTATGAAGAGCGGCGCCAGAATGACTTGAACGATGGTCACAAAAAGAAAGTTCACGATGACTTTGGCGAGGAAGAGATCGGCGCCAGGAGCGGGCGCCATGCGCTGCGCATCGATGACGTTGTGACGAATCTCCCGTGCCCAGGCCTGATTGAGGGCGCTGACGGATGCGAACATGGTGGCCACACTGAGGACGCCGCCGGCGATCTGGCGTGAGAATTCGCCGTGGGGGTCAAAGGCGATGGAGAAAAGCACGACCACCAGCAGGGAAAAGAAAAGCATGGAGACGATGGCGTCGAGAGAGCGCCATTCGATGCGCAGGTCTTTGACGAGATGGGTCCAGAGGGCGCGGGTCATTTTGTCTCGTCCTTCTGCGGGTCTGGGGACGGATCGCTCGCTTTGTCGTCTCCCACCCATGGGACAAGAGGACGTCCCATGGATGGGGCACTCATTTCATTTGTCGGAATGGACTTTGTAAGGTCGGCGGTCTGGACTTCGACTTCGAGGGCCTGCGCGGCGCGGAGGTAGTCGGCTGGGCTGAGGATGAGTTGGATGCCGCGGGCGCCGGCGGAGACGCTGATCTGGTCAAAGAGGACGACGGTCTCGTCGATGTAGACGGGGTAGGGTTTTCTTGCGCCGAAGAGGGTAACGCCGCCGCGGATATAGCCTGTCAGCGGCTGCACGTCTTTCAGCGGAGCCATTTCCGCTTTGCGCAGGCCGGAGGCGCGGGCGAGCTTTTTGAAGTCGAGCTCGGCGTCGCCGGGGATGACGGCAAAACGATAGACTGCCACGCCGCCAGTGGCCAAATTGCCGGTTACGAGCAGAGTCTTGAAGACTTGCTCGGGGGGCATGCCGATCTTTTTGGCGACGGTGATGGCAGAGAGATCGTTGGGATCGACTTCGTACTCGCGGAGTTCGAAGGGGATGCCGAGGGATTCGAGGAAGCGTGCGCCGTTGGTTTTCATAGGCTTGGGTTTCCCGGCTCACCACCCCCACGACGAAGACCTGTCGTGGGGGACCCCGGCTCACCACCCCCACGACGAAGACCTGTCGTGGGGGACCCCGGCTCAAAGGAAGCAACGCGGCCGGCGCGCAGAGCGATTACCCAGTCGGCGATGGGGGCGGCGTGGTCACGCTGGTGGGTAGTGATGACGATGGTTCGGTTGCCCTGACGGAAGCCGGCGAGCAGGGCGACCATCTGGCTGACGGATTCTACGTCCATATTCGAGAACGGCTCGTCGAGCAGAAGCAGCTCAGGGACAGGGAGCAGGACGCGGGCAAGCGAAGTGCGCTGGCGCATGCCTTGCGAGTATTGGCCCAGGGTGCGAGTGAGATCGGGATCGAGGCCGACCTGGCGCAGGGCTTCGGCTGGGCTAAGGCAACGGCGGCTGGGATAAAGGCTGCCGAAGTAGCGCAGGTTTTCCTGTGCGGTCAGCTCGTCGTAGAGCATGGGGGCATGACTCATGTAGCCTATGCGGTCGCGGGCGTCATGGGGTTCAAAATTGCCGAATAGTTTGACGGTGCCGGCGCTCGGGCGCAGCAGGCCGGCAAGGATGCGAAGCAGTGTGGATTTGCCGGCGCCGTTCTCGCCGATGAGGACGTAGCAGTTGCCAGGCTCGAGGTTGACTGAGACCTGGCGGAGCGCCGCAAAGGAGCCGAAGAGCTTGGAGACTTTGTCCAGACTGGCCGAAACTGGATTCGCCGAGGCGGGACTGGCGGAGAATGAACTGGCTGAAACGGGCCGGACGCCGGTTGGGGAAACTTCGGCCTCGGGATCGGGTAGGGTCATTCGATCAGTTTGCTACGGTTGGGGTCGCTGCGCCTGAACCTGGAGCAGGCGCGGCTGCGGCGCGCGGGCTGGCACTGGCCGGACGCTGGGCTCGATTGGGGAGCATTTGGCGTGGCGGGCGCGTATTTGCTGGCGCACTTGGCCTGGAGCACCGATGCGTGGAGGACTCCGTCACGGCCATAAGAACCTTCGGCCAGCGCCTGGGCGTCGTCCTTGAAAGTATCCGGGGGGGGCTCGGAGCCTTTGTAACTGACCTTGAGCAGCCGGCCGGTTGCGGCTTTGGGCGAGTGGCTTTCAAATTCGTTGAGCACGAAGTCGACGTGGGGGCCGTTGTGCTCAATGGAACCGGGCTGTACGAAGCCTTCCACGCGCAACTGGCTTTGGTATGCCTTGTCACCCATTCCGCCGAGCTCGGCGATGGTGACGTAGTAGCTCTTGTTGGCTCCATAACCGGAATAGGCTAGCCAGCCGATGGTGCCGAGGATGACGGCCGTCGCAATCCCGATCCGCAATGTGTTTCCGGAGATCTTCATAGTCAATTCTTACGATACGAGCGGAAATGGGCAGGGTCAACCATCGAAGGGATGATGTGTGATCTAAATCACAGTTTGAATTGGATGAGTGGGGGGGGGGTGGAGCAGCGAGTCGAACCCGGCAATTCAATCCGGCAAGTCTAATCCGGCAAGTCTGATCCGGCAGATCCTCGATCCGGCAGATCCAGGAGACGGTTGGATTTGCCGGATTTTGGTTGTTCCGAGGCCCGAAAGATGGTGGAAAGCACCGGGGAGCCGGCCGGTGCTTACCTTCTCCTTGAGCGGCTTAAGGCTGGTTGAGGTTGCATCAAATCATTCGACGTGAATTTTGAGTAGTTGCCTTTTGATTTGACGGGTTGGCGGGATGCCACCAACGCAGGAGCCAGAGCGATCACTAACCAGGCGAGACCAAGCAAGAGATAGAACATGGTAGGGACCCTTCGAAATATGGGGATTTGGAATTTATCTCTCAGCTAACGAAATTGGGGTCCTCATCAGCTTGAGAGAACAGTACCGACATTTCGCATGCACGGGAATGTCTACTTGGTGTGATCGGTGATGGCTATGCGGTAAGAGGCCGCGGGGTACCCATGGAGCCGGAGAGAGGTTACTGACGAGAGCAGCAGAGAGGGAGGGGCAAGGGAGGGAGGGGACCAGCGGCATTGCGGAGGTGAATCCGCAGTGGGCTACCCGCTGGCCCTCTGGTCTTAAGCCTCTTCTTCTATCTCTGGGGGAGTGCGGCATAATCGCCGCAATGGCCGGGCGGGCCACCAAAGCGGAGAAGGCGACTGCAACGAGATCGACGATTATCCCGTGCACGAAATAGACGCACGGAGGAAGCTTTCGCTCGGGAGGCTGGGAACGCGGAGCAAGCTGATCGAATCGGAGTATTGAGCGATCTGATCAGAGGCTCAGTGCACGGAGTCCAGCGTCTCTGCGGCGCGTTCGAGGGCGTGGGTCAGGACTACCAACTGCTGGGCTGCGCGGGATGGGTCTTTGGCGTCGATGGCCTCGTTGACGCCGGGGATGGCGACAGCGGCGTAGCCGGTGTATTGGCCAGGGGCGTAGATGGTGTGACGGTACCAGGGGCGATTGGGCAGGCCGGCTTCAGAGATGAGGGCGGTCTCGGTCTGGCGGAGGGCGAGGTTGAGCTTGGTGAGATCGCCGGTGGGCGCGAGCTGGCGGTCATGGGCTTCTTTGGCAACGGTGCTGAAGCGGGCAGCGGCGGCCAGGGCGGGGGCAAAGTCGAGCGAGCTTAGCCCATTTTCGCTGGCTCTTTTTTTTGCCGCCTCAATGTAGGAAGTGATGGAGTGGGCGTAGGTGACGTAGTCGTAGGGGAGCACATCGGCATCGGCCATGCGCAGGGCTTCAAGGCCGAGCACGCGCGCCATTTCCTGAAGATAGAGGAAGTGCGGATCGGCGTTCTGGATATACCAGGCAAAGTTGTCGAAGACGGAGTGATAGACGCCATAAGGGCCTTCGGAACCGATGTCTGTGGATGGAACGCCGATATGCTGCAAGAACGGCGTGTAGTCGGAACCGGAACCGAGGTCGCCGATGTGAACTTCTTCAGTCGCTGGCGGAGCGGTGGAGACGTGGTGTTCGTCTGAATCAGGGCGGACTGTTTTCCACTGGTCATAGACAGTAGTTCCGGCGGGACTGGGAACGGAGCGAGTGACTTCGCGAATGAACTGCTTCAGCGAGGGCACGGAGGAGGCAGTGAAATCGGGCCCGGAGACGGCTACGTCGGTGTTGAAGTAGGCGACGGCGTGCTCCAGGGGCTTGGCGTGCTGCTCGACCCACTCGGTTGAGCCGATCAGGCCTTCTTCTTCCGCGTCCCAGCTTGCGAAAATGAGCGTTCGTTTGGGACGCCAGCCTGACTTGAGCAGAGCGCCGATGCCGTGAACGGATTCAAGCATGGCGGCGGTGCCGCTGTTGGGATCGACCGCGCCATAGACCCATGCGTCGCGATGATTGCCGGCGATGACCCAGTCGTCGGGGTAGGTTGAGCCGGGGATTTTTCCGATGACATCCCAGATGATGCGGCGCTGATAGTCCTGCTGCGAGACCAGGTGGACTTTGACGGAGCCTTGATTGCTGGTCTGGCTGGGATTTTGTGCGCCGGACTGTGCTCCGACGCTCCCAGGTGATAGCGGAAGGGCAGAGCGCCTTGCCAGCCCTGCGGCACGCCTGGGCCTTTGAGCGCTTTCAGGATTGGTGCGGCATCGTGATAGCTGATGGGGATGGAGACGATGTGCGGCTGGTTGCCCTCGGGAGCGATGCGGGCGGAGTCGGGCAGGTCCAGGGTCGAGGCTACGCCGGGGGTTTCAGGATCGCCGGGATACTGAAATAGAAATTGCACGGAGCCGCGCTGCACGCCGGTTTCAGGACGCCATGGGCCGTTGGGGTAGGCGTCGCCTTTGAAGTAGCCGTCGTCCTGAGGGTCGGAGTACATGAGCACGCCGACTGCGCCGCGCTGCTGAGCTATGAATACCTTGACGCCGCGAAAGTTGGAGCCGTAGCGGCAAATCACGATTTTTCCGTGCAGGTCGATCTGCTGGGCGGCGAGCAGGTCGAAGTCCTCAAGGCGGCCGTAGTTGGCGTAGACCACGTCGCCGGTTACGTCGCCGGAGGCTGACGATCCATTGAAGGGCATCACGACGCGAGGATCGTCCTGGTAGGGATCGCCGGCGACGTGCTCGCGCGTGGGGCCGGACATAAGTTTGCGGCCAGCTTCGTCAAAGGCTTCGACGCGGACGACTTTGGGCTGGTTGAGAAGTACGCGATAGGGAACGATTTCGGTTTCGAGGCCGGCCTGGCGAAACTTTTCGGCAACGTAGTCGGCGGTCTTGCGATCTTCAGGCGTGGCGGCAAGATGCGGCTCGGCGGTGAGGATCTTGAGATGCTGGCCGGCGAGTTGAGCATCGGGAACGGCGAGGAATGTGGACTCGATTTTGGCCTGAGCGGTGAAATCGGTGTAACCGAAGACCGTGGGCGCAGCGGATTGGGCTGCGAGAGCAGTGGGAACGAGCCAGAGAAGCAGAGAGGGGAGCGGGTTGCGCGCGGTCATAGTTAGATTCCTTGAAAATACGCAATAAGGATCGGGTGAATTTGAAAACGAGCCGCTCGGGTAGTCGGTCAGTTTGAGAGAACTTCCCTCGGGGGCTAAAGCCCTCGTTCATTCTGCCTGGTTTATGTACGGGCTGAAGCCCGTACCCTTCACGTTCTGCTGCCCGTACCCCTTCACGCTGCAGCCCGTACCCCTTTACGCTGCAGCCCGTATCCTTCACGCTGAAGCCCGTACCCTTCACGCTGAAGCCCGTATCCTTCGCGCTGAAGGCCGTACCCCTTCACGCTGAAGGCCGTACCCCTTCGAATTGGCCCAAAACCGCAGCTGATGGAACTCCGAAGGAAATATAAAGTCACAGCTTACACTAAGGCCAGGGGGCATCCTGCTTGAGCGCTGATCGGGAGTTGAAAGAGGAAGCCCAGAGCCTTGCCGTGGAAGAGGCGGCTGCGGCGACGCGGCGTTTCCGGGCGAGCGAGAAAAGCAAGTGCCGCAAATTGTGCGGGCGCTGCGCAATCCTAACTTTCGCCTGTTCTGGGGCGGCAACTTTCTTTCCAACATCGGCACATGGATGCAGAATGTCGCCCAGGGCTGGCTGGTGCTGACGCTGACCAACTCGGCGTTCTGGCTGGGAGTGGTGGGGTTTGCAGGATCGATTCCGTTTTTGATCTTCACGCTGTTTGGCGGCGTGGTGGCTGACCGGGTGAACAAGCGGAGGCTGCTGATTGTTACGCAATCAGTGATGATGGTGCTGGCATTTATTCTGGCTGCGCTGACCTGGCTGAAGATGATTACGGTTTGGGAGGTTGTGGTTCTGGCTTTCCTGAACGGGATGGCGATGGCGATGAATGCGCCCAGCTATCAGGCGCTGGTGCCACGGCTGGTGCCGCGCGAGGACCTGACCAATGCGATCGCGCTGAATTCGGCGCAGTTCAACATGTCGAGAATTCTGGGGCCGACGCTGGGCGGCTATGCGATGGCGCTGTTTGGCATGGCGGGAAACTTCTTTCTTAACGGAGTAAGTTTTCTGGCCGTGCTTTGGGCGCTGACGCGGATCAAGTATCCGGAGCAGGAGCCGTCGAATTATCCGGGGCTGATGAACAGCCTGCGCGAGGGGTTTGCTTACCTGCGCGGAAAAAAAGAGATGCTGGTGCTGGTGTGGATGACGGCGACGGCGAGCTTGCTGGGGATTCCATTTATTACGTTCATTCCTTATTTTGTGCGCGTGCAGTTGCATGCGGGCGAGACCGGGCTGGGTTGGCTGCTGGCTGCGTCGGGATTGGGCGCAGTGCTGGGTGCGGTGACGGTGGCGGCGCGTGGAACGCTGCGCCACCGCGGGAGAGTGGTGACGTTGGGCGGATTGGCTTTCTTCTCGGCGATTATCGCGTTCTGCTACTCGCATAGCTTTGCGCTGTCTCAATGCCTGCTGCTGGTGGAGGGGTACAGCGCGATTCTGATGATCTCTTCGTTCAATGTAGCGATTCAGCATTTGTCTTCGGACGCGATGCGGGGGCGGGTGATGAGCATCTACGCGACGTGCTTTCTGGGGCTGCCGCCACTGGGCGCGCTGCTGGCCGGAGAAATGTCACGGCACATTCCGACCGGGCATGTGCTGGCTTTGATGGCGGGGACGGCGGGGATTGTTTTCGTGGGGATCTATTCTTTTTCGCAAGCCGCTGCGGGAGTTGGATTGAGAGGAGCTGCGAGTCGGCGGTGACTTGTTTGCTTCCCACCCATTCCGCAAAGAACGCGGAATGGGTGGGGCACCCACACCCAGTTTGGCTAAGAAGGGCGCGAGTCAGCGGTGAAACAAGGCAGTTATGCTACGGGCTGGGTGCAGTGGGCGCAGCGCTTGGCGGCAAGGGGAATCTCGCTGAGACACTCGGGGCAAGTCTTCGCGGTGGATGGAGCATCGGGGGCCGGCTTCTGCAAGCGGGCGAGGAGCTTGTTCAGCGGCAGCACCACTAAGAAATAAACTACGCAGGCCACAATGAGGAATTGCACGGCGGCAGTGAGGAATGTGCCGATTCTTATTGGGGTGCCATTGAGCATCAACACGACGTTGTCAAAATCGGGCTTGCCGACGATTGCGGCAATCAACTGGCCAAGCACATCTTTGGTGAAGGACGTGACTACGGCGTTGAACGCCGCACCGATGATGACGGCGACAGCAAGGTCGAGTACATTTCCACGTAGAATAAAATCTCGAAAACCTTTCAGCATGTCATTCTCCAATTGTTCACTGGGGAGTTTTCCCGAGATCGATCGGGGGAGAAACGTTCGCGGGTTTCGCACCATCCTACACCGGAAGTGCCGGCTTGGGGTAGTCCGCAGACCAAGCCTGACTGCTGGTTGCAAAACCTGCCGACCAGAAACTTCACCCGAACTACAAGGGGTAGAGCAAGAAGAACAGCGCCATGGCCAGAATCATCAATTCCGAATAGAGCAGGATGAGCACGCCGGCGTGGTAGAAGCTCCATTTGCGGCTTAGGCAGCGGGCGGTCTCAATCATGCCCCAGAAGGCTGCGAGCACAACGATGATCTGCCAGGGGGAAGCGTGAAGGGAGTCTGTGCGCGGAAAGCCCTCAAGAAGCAGGCCGGCCACGAAGGCGCCGAGCGATAAAAAAATTCCGCGAAGCAGCGACTTGCTGCGCAGTTGAAAAACCTGGAAGATGGAGGGGCGCGGAGACACCCTTTTACTGTAGTTTGGTTGGGCTCAGCTTGCTATCGGCTCCATCTGTTTGAGCGACTCGGTGTATGGCGCGCGAATGACTCCGCGTTCGGTGAAGATTGCGGTTACATACTTTGCCGGGGTCACATCGAATGCGGGATTGCAGATGCCAACGCCGTTGGGGGTGAGCTGCTTGCCGCCGTGGTGCGTGACTTCAATAGCGGACCGCTCTTCGATGGGGATCGAATCGCCTGTGGCTGTGGCCAGATCGATGGTGGACCAAGGGGCGGCGACGTAGAACGGGATGCCGTGCTCTTTGGCCAGAATCGCCACGTTGTAGGTGCCGATCTTGTTGGCAGTGTCTCCGTTGGCCGCGATGCGGTCTGCGCCGACGACGACGGCCTGGATGCGGCCGGCACGCATGAGGCTGGCGGCCATGTTGTCGCAGATCACGGTGGTAGGAATGTTGTCGGCCATCAGCTCCCAGGCAGTAAGCCGCGCGCCTTGAAGGAAGGGACGGGTTTCATCGGCATAGACATGAATGCGCTTTCCGGTTTCGACGGCGGAGCGGATGACGCCGAGTGCAGTTCCGTAGCCGCAGGTGGCGAGTGCGCCGGCGTTGCAGTGGGTTAGCACTCCGGCGTCGTCTGGAAGCAATGCGCCTCCGAACTTGCCCAGGGCGCGGCAGGCTGCGATGTCTTCCTCATACATTTTGTGGGCTTCGGCGAGGATTCTTTCCTGAACCTTGGCAAGTGTTGCGCCTTCGGCGAGCAGTTCAGCAAAAAGGCGCTTCATGCGGTCGATGGCCCAAAACAAATTCACGGCCGTGGGGCGAGTTGCGGCCAGGCAGGCGCAGATGCGCTCGAACTCAGGGGCAAACAGATGTGGTGTAAGCGCGCTGGTGCGCAATGTGCCAAGAGCGACGCCATATGCGGCAGATACGCCGATGGCCGGTGCGCCGCGGACGACCATGGTGACAATGACATCAGCTACTTGTTCATAGGTGGTCGCGAGTACGTAGCTCTCCACGAGCGGGAGCTTGGTCTGATCGATGAATCGGACGCCTTCGGGGGTCCAGGCCAGGGTGGGAATCATGCACTCTTAGTGTAAACGGCGAAGGCAGCGATCCAGGTGCGGACCTCAGAGATCAGACGTCAGAGACCGGAAATCAAAAAGTAAGCGGCGTGTGTGAAAACCTTTTCATATTTTGCTGGACTTGGCTCCGGCCTGCTGGGTTAGAGTGGTTTGGTTGATTGCCATCGTTCGCGAAATCCATTTGAGCCCGTATCTCAGCCTCTCGTCTCTTAACTTAAGGAGTTTTTCGTGTTGAACCTGACCCCAGTCGATTGGCTGATCATGTTGCTCTACTTCGCGTTTGTGCTGGGCATCGGCTTTGCGCTGAAGCGCTACATGAAGACGAGCAAGGATTTCTTTCAGGCGGGCAGGGCGCTGCCGGCGTGGATCTGCGGGCTCGCATTTATCAGTGCCAACCTGGGCGCGCAAGAGGTGATCGGGATGGGCGCGTCGGGGGCCAAGTACGGTCTGGAGACGGCTCATTTCTACGGCATTGGCGCCATACCGGCGATGATTTTTGTGGGCATCTTCATGATGCCGTTCTACTACGGCTCAAAGGCGAGGAGTGTGCCCGAGTTTTTGCGCATGAGGTTCGACGAGAAGACGCGCGCTCTGAACGCGTGCTCGTTTGCGGTGATGACGGTTTTCAGCTCGGGGATTTCAATGTATGCGATGGCGCGGCTGATACAGGCATTGCATATTTTCGATGGGTTGTTCAGGACGCTTGGCTGGGCGCCGGAAGGGATTTTTACTTTCTCGATTTGCCTCTCTGCGCTGATCGTGCTCTTGTATATATTCCTGGGCGGACTTACCAGCGCCATTTATAACGAGGTGCTGCAGTTTTTTCTGATTATTGCAGGGTTCCTGCCGCTGGTGCTCATTGGGCTGCGCAATGTCGGCGGCTGGAGCGGATTGAAGGCTTCAGTTCCGATGCAATACATGCACGAGTGGAAGGGCGTGGCTCATGCGAGCACTAACCCGATGGGCATTGAGATTATCGGGCTGGGCATGGGGTTGGGATTTGTGCTGGGGTCGGGATACTGGTGCACGGATTTTCTGGTGATCCAGACCGCGATGGCGTCAAAAAATATGGAGTCGGCGCGGAGGGTGCCGCTGATTGCAGCGGTGCCGAAAATGGTGTTTCCGTTTCTGGTGATTTTGCCGGGAATATTGGCGATCGGGCTGCCGACGCCGCATACGACGACGGTGGTGAGGACGGAGAATGGCGCCATCATTCACGAGATCACTATTGTGCCGCCACAGGTTTCGGAGGGCAAGGGATTGGTTCCGGCCAAGATCAATCCTGTCACAGGCAAGGCTATGCTGACGGCCAGCGGCCAGCCGCTGCTTGATTACGACATGGCTACGCCGAATATGCTGCTGCATTTTTTCCCAACTGGGATTTTGGGGCTGGGACTTACAGCGCTGCTGGCGAGCTTCATGAGCGGTATGGCTGGCAATGTTACAGCTTTCAATACGGTTTTCACTTACGACTTGTACCAGAGTTACATCCACAAAGGCGGCAGCGACAGGCATTACATGGCTGTGGGCCGATGGGCGACGGTAGGCGGGATATTACTGTCTATTGCAACGGCTTATGCGGCCATCAATTTCAATAACATCATGGATACGCTTCAGCTAGTGTTCAGCTTCGTGAATGCGCCGTTGTTTGCGACTTTCCTGCTGGGGATGTTTTGGAAGCGCGCGACTGGACACGCTGCGTTTTCGGGGCTGATTGCGGGCACGGCGACGGCTATGCTGCATCACGGGCTGACTTTGCCAATCGAGGCGCGACCGGGAATTCATGGTGGATGGATTGCCGTGCTGCATCAATATCCCAGCGACATGGCGCAGAATTTCTGGACGGCGATTTTTGCATTCAGCGCCAACTTCATTGTTACTGTAGTGGTGAGTTACTGTACCAAGGCGCGGCCGGAGTCGGAGTTAGTCGGGCTGGTGCATTCACTAACGCCAAAGCCGGAGCGCTCTAACATTGCCTGGTGGAAAAAGCCTGAGGCGCTGGCCGTGGGGGTTCTGCTGGGTGCGGTGGCGTTGAACATTTTCTTTTATTGAGAACAGAGGTTGACTATGAGTCTCGATCTGCGAATTCCATTGGGAGCGATGTTTTCATTGCTGGGAGCGATTCTGCTGGCGTTTGGGCTGGCGACAAATGGCAATGAGAAACTTTACGCGCCGAGCCTGGGAATCAACGCAAATCTTTGGTGGGGCCTGGTGCTGTTGGCTTTTGGGCTGACAATGTTTGTGCTAGGAAAGCGCGGACAGAAAGAGTTGACGAAGCTGCCGCTGGAGCCGGTTGAAAAGGGCCGTGGGGGACACTAAGAGCGCCTGTTCCGACTTCACGCCGCAATGGGTGGAGTGGTATTCGAAAGTGTAAGCGCATAGCCAATCTAAAGCGCCGATTCCCAATATTTTCGCCGGAGTTACATCCTAGCCGGTCAGTATGATCTGCCAACCGTGCTGCGGCCCCATTGCATGAACGGTTCATGCTCAAAAACACATTACAAGATTTGCCTGACGGCCTCTGGCGAATGGCCACGTTCGCTCAACCGGGAAGGCTGTTTCCTCCGTGTCGGGGAATTAAGAAGTTTTTCACAACGGCGCCGGTACACTTGTATATAGATGAAGCGACGAACGATCGAACATTACGAGATACAGCGTAAGCTGGGCGCGGGAGGCAGCGGCATGGTTTACCTGGCCAACGACACGCTGTTGCAGCGTCCAGTGGTGTTGAAGATTCTTGCGCACGGGGCTGCTGTCGGCCGAGCAATTGCGCTCGACAGTGCTGCGCGAGGCGCGGCTTGCCTCGGCGATCGAACATCCAAATGTTTGCGGAATTTATGAGGTGGGCGAGAGCGGCGACGAAGGATTACATCGTCATGCAGTATGTGCCGGGCCAATCGCTTGACGAGCTGATTGAGCGCGGACCGGCCAGCTTGCAGCTGGTGCTTTCAGTGGGCATCCAGATTGCGGACGGCTTGCAGGCGGCGCATACGCTGGGTATCTTTCATCGCGATCTGAAGCCGCAAAATGTAATGCTGACCGACGGCGGGCTGGTGAAGATTCTTGACTTCGGTCTGGCGCGACGGCTGCGCCCGGAGGACGCAAACTTCGACCCATCAAAGCCGGGGCTGGCCAAGGATGCGTCGATGGCGGCCACTTACACGGCGCGGGGCGGGACCATCCGCTACATGGCGCCGGAGCAGTTTGTAACCGGGCAATCGAGTGTGCAGTCGGACGTGTGGGCGCTGGGCGTGATTCTGTACGAGCTGGCGGCCGGGAGGCATCCGTTTGTGCGGCCCGACGCTGAGGATTATCAGGTCATTCGCGCGATTCAGTTCCAGGAACCTGTGGACCTGAGCGAAATTGTGCCGGGCATTTCCGTTGAGCTGAAGAGCGTGATCGCGGCTTGCCTTGAGAAGAATCCGGGAGCGCGATACGCATCGGCTGCCGAGGTGCGCGAGGCGCTGAAAACGATCATGAAGGCGTTGCATATTGAGACGGGAATTATTCCGGGCGATGCGGCGGCGAACCTGCCAACGGTGGGCGTTGAGGCGGAAAAGCGGAACACGGGTTTCTTGTCGATGCTGGCGGAGAGATTTCGAGAGTCGGCCGTGGACCGCGTGCAGCCGACCTCTCTTATCGTATTGCCATTCACCAATCTGGGCGCGGATGAGGTGGCACCGCTATATGGGTTTGCACTGGCCGATGCGATTGCTGCGCGGCTGGCGCGTATTCCGGCATTGGTGGTCAGGCCGTCGAGCACGCTGATGCAGCTGCCGATTGCGCAGATGGATCCTTTAACAATTGGACAGCGGCTGCTGGTTTCGTTTGTGCTGGCGGGAAGTTTTCTACGTTCCGAGGAGGGATTCGACCTCAACTGGCAACTGCTGGACGTTGCATCGCAGAGCGTGCGATCTGGCGGCGCCATTCGGGTTGCTTCGCTGGATCTGATTGCCGTGCAGAGCGGAAATTTCGAATGAGGTGTTTGCAACGCTGCACGGATTGAGCGCAGGCGATCAAATGGATGCACCGAGAATTGGAACTCAGAGGGGTGGGAGCCGAGAGGCGGGGCGAGATGTTGCGAGAGGCGGATCGCTGCCCGGCCCGGTGAGCGAGGATTATCTGCAGGCGCGCGCGCTGCTGAGCTCGTTCATGGTGCGGACGGGGTCGCGTGGCGATCTGGATCGGGCGCACGCGTTATTTACTCATGTGACAGAGACCGATCCCGAGTTTGCGGCGGGATGGAGCGGGTTGGGGATTGCGGAGTTGCAATATGTGCGCCATGGATTCGGCGGGCAGATTCACGTGATGCATGCGCGGCGCGATTTTGACGAGGCGCTCAAGCTTGATCCGGTTTCGACCGAGGCCAATCTCTATCGAATTTATATGTTGCTCTCGCGCGGTGAAAAAGAGTCTGCGCGGCACGGCATTGCGAACCTGCTGGCGAGTGCGGCCAACGACTGGAACGTGCATATGGTGGCCGGGCTGGCGCTGCGCGGCGATGGAATGTACGACGAGGCGCTGCTGGAGTTCAGCCGTGCGCTTAAGCTGAACCCTGCTAATGCGCCGATTCTTTATAACCATCGAGCGCGTGTGTACCACTATCAAAATCAAATTGAACTGGCCGGCGACGAGCTGGAAAAGGGGCTGGCACTGGAGCCGCGGCATCCGCTGCTGCGAACGTCGGCGGGTTATCAGCAGATGCGGCTGGGGAATCTGAGCGCGGCGATTGAGATTCTGGAGGGAGTGATTCGTGACGACGATTCGTTGCGCATCGCGGTGCCGACGCTGGCGCTGTGCTATGTGCAGGCCGGTGAGCGTGAGCGCGCCGCAGCACTGCTGAAAGACGACACTCTGGCTGCCGCCGAGGCCGACAGCGAGATGGCTTACCGGCTGGCCACTTACTTTGCTGTCGAGGGCGACTCGAGCGAGGCGCTGCACTGGCTGCGTCGGGCGATTTATCTGGGCAATGAGAATTATCCGTGGTTCCAGAAGAATCCGGCCTGGAATAATTTGCGGACGAATTCGGATTTCGAGCGCATTCTTGAGGAATTGAAGAAGGGTTTCCGCAAGAATCAGCGGACATGGAAAAGGCTTCTGGAGCAGGTGCCGCCCGATGGCGAGTGAGAGCGACGCCGCTCGAAGCGCCGGTTGAAGGAACCGGATACGATAAGTCATGGCAGGTTTTTTACCCGCAGTGCGGCAGCAGATGACTAGACGGCGCCTTCTGAAGAGTGGCCTGCTCGGCGCTGCGGGGCTGGCGCTCTATTCAGGTGAAGTTGCGCGCCACTGGATTGAAATCAGCAGGATTGACATCCTTCTGCGCAGTTTGCCCGCTCCGTTTGAAGGCCTGCGCATTGCGCAATTGAGCGATATTCATCTGGATGAGTACACGGAGCCATTCTTTCTGCGCCACGCAATTGAAGAGATCAATCGATTGCAGCCCGACCTGGTTCTATTGACCGGCGATTTTGTGAGCAATAGCCCGCTGGGGACTAAGTTTGCACGCGGCGCAGCTTGGCAGTGTGCAAACATTCTTCGCGGGCTCACCTGCAAAGAGCTGTATGCGGTGCCTGGCAACCATGATGTGCTTGTGGGAGAAAAATGGGTTAGCAGGGCGCTCACGTCAAACGGCATCACGATGCTTACAAACACGAATCATGCGATCGAGCGGGGCGGCAGCAGAATATGGCTGGCAGGCGTTGACGATCCTGTCGAAGGCGATCCCGATCCGGAAAAAGCGATTCCTCCATCCATACGCAATGTGCCGAACGAACCTGTCGTGCTGATGTGCCATGCACCGGACTACGCCGACGATTTGCTGGCGCTTCCTGCTGGTCAGGCTGTCGATCTGATGGTGAGCGGCCACACGCATGGAGGCCAAGTTCGGTTGCCGCTGATTGGTGCGTTAACCCTTCCACCGCTCGGCCAACAGTACGTTCAGGGTTGGTTCAAGCTGGGAGGCATGCAGCTTTATGTGAATCGCGGCATCGGCACGGTGGGATTGCCGTTCAGGTTAAATTGCCCCCCGGAGATTACGCTGATTACGCTGCGGAGAGGATGAGTCCTGCTTCCAGCCGTTGGTTCCTCCAGGGGCTGAAGCTCGAACCCTTCGATTTGCTTTCATACTGAAAGCAGGAGGCTTGAATGAAGGTAGTAATGATGTGCGCGGCGGTGCTGCCGCTGGCGTGCGCGACGGCACGAGCGCAGACGAGCGGAGTCAATCCGCTCGGGAGTTCGCGGGTATTTCTATTTGAAGACATGCCGGTAAGGACAGCTCCCAACGGAGCCGAAGCGCGGGCTGTTTTTAAGGGAACGCTGCAGACGGGTGAGGCTGTGGGGGCGCATGAGACGATGCAGCCGGCGGGAACAAAGCCGCCAGCGCTTCACGTGATTCAACACTCCGAGATCATCGTGGTCGAGCAGGGGACGCTGGAGTTCAATCATGACGGCAAGTCGGAGCGCGTTGGGCCTGGCGGAATTATTTACGTGGCGTATGGCACGAATCACTTCGTGAAGAATGTGGGAGACAACGCGGCGAAGTATGTGGTAATTCGGATTGGCGGCGACACCAAAAAGTAACCCAGTGCCGCCGCGGATTTTGCTCGGATCTATTTCGAGTCGAGGTCTGGTTTCATGGTTTCAAAGTCGACGGGGACCGATACATGCTCGTGGCTGATGAGCCACTGGCCGTTGACCTTCTTGTAGCCGTCGGTCACGCGGACTGTCATCTCTACCTTCTTGCCGTCCTTGTCGGTCATTGTCGCGTGCTGAATGCTGTGGCCATAAGCGATGTCACCGCCGACGGTAACGTCGAGGCCGGTCAATTTGATGTCCGCAGGGCCGGGAAACGCGGCGAAGTAGGTATCCCAATCTTTCTTGTAAGCCGACCAGCCCGTGTATTGGCGGGGCGGAGTTGCATCGAAGACAACCATGGCCTCGTCGGGTGTATACAACGCCATGATCGCATTTACGTCTTTGGCATCGAATGCGTTCTGAAATTTGCTTTCCAGGGCCTGTATGGCGGCTTGATCTTGCGCTTTGGTATCCGCCACGGGTGCGGAGGCGCAGCCTGCACACGCCACCGCGAGTAAAAAGAGCCCTCTAATTTTCATCATGGTGTCCTCCTCCGGGGAAACCGGGTTGCGATCGGGGAAAATCGTCGAGGTTGATTTGAAGCAGAAATCATGGGGTTGTCAAGCAATTCCGCCAGAAGTCTAGTTCTCCTCAACGATGGCCAAGTCCCATGGCGGCAGGGTTAAGAAGGCGCCGTTGGCCACGGCTCTGCCGTCGAGCAGGTTGACGCCTGTGGCGTAGGTGTAGGTTACTCTGGCCTCGGCACTTGAATAATTGAAGAAGTAGTGGAGGCGTTTGCCGAGACGGTTGACTCCATGCTGGACGTGGACTGTCGCGGAGAGTTGCTGGTCGGGTCCGGTGAGGCCTAGCTTCTGAAGCTCGCTGTGCAGAATGGTGGTTTGGAGTTGGTCGGAAAGATAGGTTCCTTCATAAAGCAAAGTCCCGCGGCCGAATTCGTTCTCGGTAATGGCAGGCCATTTTCCGAAGAAGGGGTGGTCGTAGTAGGCGAGGGCCTTGGCGTGCTCGGGCATGAGGAATTCGGCCCAGTAGCTGACTTTGTTTTCTGCGCCGGCATTGAACGGGTCGCCTTTCAGGGACAGCGGATGCTCGAGATTAGAGAACTCCTGATAGCTAATTCCTGCGGCTTCGCGGAGCGGGCCGGGTGCACGCACCCAGCGGACTGCTGAATTCTCGTTGGCGAATCCGCTTTTGAAGGTCATGACGACATGGCCGCCGTTCTTTACATAATCGGAGATGCGCTGGAGCAGGGCGTCGTCTGCGATATAGAGGACGGGGACGATGAGCAACTTGTATCTTGAGAAATCGGCCGTGTCGGGGAAGACGAAATCGGAGCCCACGTTGAGTTCGTAGAGGGAGTGGTGAAGTTGCTGCACGACGGAGGCGTAGCCGTCGGGTTCGCCGCTCCAACTGCGTGCCGGCGTGCCTCCGCCGTATGGCATGAAGCTGATGGCGTTGGCGGAGTCGCGGCTCCAGAGAATGGCGACATCGTTGTGTATCTTGAGACCGACCAGATGAGGGCCGATTTTTTCGAGCTCGTGCGCGGTGCGGCTGACCTCTGCATAGGCGCGGTTGGGCTCGAGGTCGTGGGAGAGGATTCCCTTCCAGTAAGTTTCCTGATTGGCGGCAATCGAGGCCCAGTGCCAATACTCGACCATGTTGGCGCCGTTCGCGAGGTAGGTGTAGACGTCTTCGCGAAGCTGTCCATCGTAGGGCGGGAACTGGCTGGCGGATGTCCAGCCGATGGTTTGGCCGTTGGTCTCGGTGACCAGAAAATTTGCATGCTTGAGGGAGCGGGAGAAGTCGCTTTGCAAGGCCTGGAAGGAGCCGTCGTAGTGGTCTTGAGTGCCGTGGTAGATGTTATCGGCCACGATGTCGAGAGATTGGGCGACAGCCCCTTCGTTGACGTCGCGCTTCATCATGCCGCCATAATCGGTGGTGATGAATTGATTGGGACCCGCGCATTCGCGAACCAGCGCTGCCTGCCAGTGAAGGAAATCGGTGACGCGCATCTGGCTCCAGCGCGTCCATTCGAGTTTGTAGCCGGTTGAGATCGTCCCATCGCGGGTGGGCAGGTCTTCCCAGGTGTGCAGATTTTCTCCCCAGTAATTGAGGAACCATGCTTTGCTCAAAGCTTCAGGCGTGACGAACTTCTTTTCGAGATAGTGCTGGAAGCCGATGAAGACATCGGGGTTGGCGGCATCGTAGCTGCCGGTTTCGTTGTCCAACTGCCAGCCGATAACGGTGGGGTTGTCTTTGTAGTGGGCAACGATGTGGCGGATGAGCCTCTCGGCATAGAACCTGTACGCAGGCGAATCGGTGTCCATGTTCTGGCGCAGCCCGTAGGCGCTGGCGACGGGCTGGCCGCCGAACATTCCGGGCGGAATTCGTTTGGCGAGAATCTCTGGATGCTGATGCGCCATCCATGCGGGAATGGAATAGGTTGGCGTGCCGAGGATGACCTTGATGCCGGCTTTGCCCATCGCGTCCACGATGCGATCCATCCAGGCATAGTCGAATTGGCCGTCTTCGGGCTCCCAGAGGCTCCATGTGGATTCGCCCATGCGGACGACGTTGAGACCCGCGGCTTTCATGAGTGCGACGTCTTTATCGAGGCGGGCGGCTTGATCGCCGGGCATGTACTCGTTGTAGTAGGCGACGCCGTAGAGGACGGTGGGGAAATCGAGATTGGGACTGGAGGATGCTGGACTTGGAATTTGCGCGAAGACGTGTGTGAGGGCCGCGGTTGCAAAGATTGCGAGGAGATATTTTGGGTTAGGCACCATGGAGCATCCTTTTTGGGCTTGAGAAGCTAGTTTAACTAGCAGAGCCGGCGCGGTTGAGGTCAGTTGTCCCATGGATTAAAAACGGTTACGCCGGTGGACACAAAATGGCGCACATTTCGTGTCACCACCGTCATTCCGTGCACAAGAGCGGTCGCAGCGATTAGAGAGTCGCGGTATTCGATTGGGTTCGGAATCACGCAGGGCGGCGCACCGCCGCGCAATGGCCAGATCGATGGCGAGGATCCGACCTTCAAAGCTAGGCAGGACCTTATTGCGCACCCATAAGCGAATGACTTCCGCCTGTACTGGATCTCTTCGAATTAGCAGATGGAAGCCCCGCTCCAGTTCAAGAATAGAAATCACGGACAGGTGAAGATCCGGCGCGGAGACGCTCTTGACCCACTCTTCCACGCGGCGGTCCATTTTGGGGCTCGACGCCTTCATTCGCGAATCCTTACGCATCTCAGAGATCACGTTTGTGTCGAGGAGATAGTTCATGAGAAATCCGCAGGCCGGATGAGTTCGTCACCCAGGCGGGGCGGTTCGAAGTCAATGTCCCCAACTCCAGGCATTGCAAGCATATCCAGGATGTTCCCGCTCGTTTTCGTGATCTTCCTGTACTCTTCAACCGACAAAAGCACGTGGGCAGGCCGACCGCGGTCTGTGATGAAGACGGGGCCCCGCTTGGCGGCCTTTTTAGCGCGGCTGGTGGCCTGATTGAATTCCCGGCTGGAAAGGGTGGTGATTGCCATGGCGGGGACCTCCTTGTAGCAATGTGACTACATTCTAGCACGAAGGTGTTTATTCAAAGGTGATCAGGATGATTTCGGAGCTGGTACCTACGCGCATGGGAGGGCCCCAGGTTCCGGCGCCGAATGAGGTGTAGACCTGGAGCGTGCCGAAGTTATGCAGGCCGTGGGTGAACTTGCCGAAGATGCGGCGGGTGACCCAGGTGAAGGGGAAGATCTGGCCTCCGTGGGTGTGGCCGGAGAGCTGAAGGCTGACGCCGGCTTGTTCCACGATGGGCAGCCGGGTGGGCGCGTGATTGAGCAGGATGCTGGCCTGACCCTGGGCCACGCACAAGGCTTCAAGAGTGGCTTTGACGCGGATCGGGAAGGTGGAGTCGTGGTAGGGAATGCCGATGATCTGGAGGCCATCGACAGTGACTTTTTCGTTGTTCAGGATGCGAATTCCGGCGCGAGTGATGGCAGCGGAGTATTGGGCTGCGCCGCCAAACTCGTCATGATTGCCGGTGGAAAAGTAAATGCCGAACGGAGGGTTAAGCTGCATCAGCGGAGCGGTAAGACGGTCGGGGTCGCAATGGGTGCCGTCAAACAGGTCACCGGGAATGAGGATGATGTCGGGGTTGAGACGGGTGCCAATGGCTGCGATGCGGCGGCTGAATCCGATGCCGTTGATGTGGCCAAGATGAAAATCGCTGAAGAGAAGCGCGGTGCGGCCGCGCCAGCCTGTGGGCAGGTTGGGCAGGCTTATCGAGACGCGGCGAATGCGAATCCAGCGGGCATTGAGGAGGCCGTAGCAGGTCACAAGCAATGCGAGCGAGAAAAACGTGACGGCAACTACGGGACGATTTTGATGCATTCCACTGAGGTATTGCACATAGTCGACCATTCGGCAGAGGAAGGCAGCGAGGAGTAAGAAATCGAACATGCCGAGCCAGACGGCTGCAATTTTATAGAAGAGGGAAACAAGCGGATTTGCGAAGCGAAAACCTAACAGTGTTGCCGTTACGAATGTGAAAGCGAGGACGAAGAGCGAATCCCGCAGTGCGAAGATGGTGGCGGGACTCAGGACTCCGGCAAAGAAGACGACCAGGGTTCGATAGATGTACCAATGACCAAGAAGCAGTGTGGATTGGATAAAGGCGATTGCCAGGACGGGCCAGGCTTTCAATACGGTGGGTCTCCTCACTTCAATGATTGCACAAAACGGAGAACATGGATTAGGGAACGGTAGTAGATCAGTTTGGAATCGTGTCCCTTTCATAGGCGAAAGCGCACAGCAGAAGGGAACCCATTGTGGTGCATAATCTGTTTTATGGACAGATCTGGTATCGGGCCGAGATTGATCATTGTCTGCGGATTGCCGGGTTCGGGTAAGACTACGCTTGCCCGGGCTCTTGAAAGTCAGCTTCGCGCGGTTCGCTTTTCTCCAGACGAATGGATGGATGCTCTTTCGCTAGATCTCTACGACGAAGAGAAGCGCGGGAAGATCGAAGCTCTGCAATGGAAATTTGGCAAGGAGCTCCTTGTGCTCGGGCTGACCGTAATTATTGAGTGGGGCACGTGGGGAAGATCCGAACGGGATGCCTTGCGGCTGGGAGCTAGAGCACTTGGCGCTGCCGTTGAGTTGCATTATCTCTCTGTGTCTGGGGATCTCCTTTTGGATAGAATTCAACGTCGAGGAAGAGAGAATCCACCCATTGGAACAGTTGACGTCTCACGATGGTCCGAGATGTTCCAAGCACCGACCCCCGAGGAGATGGCACTTTTTGACGAACCTTTGGTCACACACATTGCCCCTGGTTCTAACTGACCCACAAAGATCGAAGCGCTTACGTGAAAGAATATGTGAATGGTTGATTTGGATCGTGACCGGCTGGGTCTTTACATTTCGATTCCTTTCTGCCGCTCGAAGTGCACATACTGCAACTTTGCATCGGGGGTTTATCCGGCCAGCGAGCACGCGCGGTATGTGGATCGAGTGATTCAGGACCTGAAAGCGTCTGGTAGTTGGGCGGCGCGCATGGGAGTTGAACTGCCGCGTCGTGTCGATACAGTTTATCTGGGCGGAGGGACACCGAGTTTGCTGGCGCCGGAGCTGCTTGAGCGGCTGTTTGGGGCGATGAGGGCGGAGTTCGACTTTGAGTCCGATGCGGAGATTACCGTCGAATGCGCTCCGGGGCAGATTGGGGATGAAACTCTGGCGGCGCTGGTTGCGGTCGGCGTGAATCGCGTGAGCCTGGGCGTGCAATCGTTCATTGATCGCGAGGCGCAGGTGAGCGGGCGGTTGCACAAACGCGCGACAGTGGTTGAGGATGTGCGGCGGCTGCGGGAGGCCGGAATCGCAAATCTCAATCTGGATCTGATTGCAGGTCTGGCGGGGCAGACACCCGCCTCCTGGGAAGAATCGGTGGCGGCGTTGGTTGAATGCGGCGTACCTCACGCCAGCGTGTACATGCTGGAGGTGGACGAAGACTCGCGGCTGGGCCGTGAGATGCTGGGGGGCGGGGCGCGGTACTACGCAGAGCAGGTTCCAGCGGACGACGCGATTGCGCAAATGTACTCGGTGGCAATAGAGAGGCTGGGCGCGGCCGGATTGAATCAATACGAGATTTCAAATTTCTGCCGTTCTGGGTTTGAGTCGCGGCACAATTTGCGCTATTGGCAGAGGCGGCCGTATCTGGGGCTGGGGGTCGATGCATCTTCGATGCTGTGCGAAGCGGACTGCGCCAGATCGGGCTACGTGCTGCGCTCGACCACGATCGGCGAGCTGGGTACGTTTCTTGAGGGAGCGGAAGCGGCGGAAACAACATGGCTTTCGCCGGCGCGTCAGCATGAGGAGGCATGGTTTCTGGGGTTGCGGCTGAATGCGGGTGTTGACGTGGCCGAACTGGAGCTGGAGTTTGACGAGGAGATGGTGGCGGGTGCGATGGAAGCGGCGAGCCGCCTCGAGGAGGATGGGTTGCTGAGTTCGGACGGCAGGAGAGTTCGGCTGACGGAGCATGGACGGATGTTGTCGAACGATGTGTTTCAGGAGTTTCTGGTGGTAGCGGCGAGTTAGTTATAGCCGCAGATGCCATTGGCTTCGAATCCATTCCGTCCGCTGCGGCGGAGACGGAGAATGGATGGAGTACCTGCTGGTTAGCGGGTTAGGCAGTCGACACGAATGCAATACAGCTTGCTGAGCGGCATCTTCTGCGACGGTTGATTTTTCTGAACCTTCGACCGGAGAGCTTTGAGGTCGCATATACTTGGCTTCGAGGAGACGGCACAACATGGAAGAAAAGCGAACTACCTTCGTTCCGAATGGAAAATCGTGGGGCTCATCGGCCAGCGACTGGGCCGCGATCCAAGAGGGACAGGTGCGTCCTGTTTATTTGGCCGTCTTCGACCGTGCCGGCCTGAAGGGGACGACGAAATATCTGGACGTGGGCTGCGGAGCTGGAATGGCTGCACAACTAGCGGCGGAAAGAGGCGCACACGTCACCGGGCTGGATGCAGCCGAGAATCTGTTGGCGATCGCTCGCACGCGTGTACCCAACGGCGATTTTCATCTTGGTGATTTGGAAAGCCTGCCGTTCCCCGATGATAGCTTCGATCTGGTCACCGGCTTCAACTCCTTTCAGTACGCGGCGAACCCCGGCGCCGCCCTTGCAGAGGCAAGGCGGGTGGCCAAGCCCGGCTCGCGGGTGGTGGTGATGACCTGGGGTAAACCTGAAGGGATGGAGGCCGCGTCACTGGTTGCGGCGCTGCGGCCGTTGCTTCCGCCGCCACCGCCCGGGGCACCTGGTCCATTTGCCTTATCGGATGAGGTAACCCTTCGCGCGTTCGCATCGACAGCGGGTTTAAAGCCCGCGGAAGTGTTCGACGTGGATTCTCCGTGGCAATATGCGGACCTGCTCACAGCGATACGGGGTCTTGGTTCAACCGGAGTGGCAGCCCGAGCCGCGGAGAACTCGAGCAAGCAGGCGGTGGATGAAGCTCATGCGAAAGCATTGACCCCGTTCCTCCGCTCGGATGGGAGCTATAGGATCTCCGCGAGCTTTCGATGCCTCATCAGTGTGGCCTGAATTTGTCACGCGCCGCCGGCATTAACCTGCGAAGAGTTTGTCGGCGAATTAGCGAGGACGGATTCGCGATTGTAGACGCCGGTCAAGCGGCCCATTTGCGCATTGAGCAAGGCACCCTCGCGGAGGGTTTCAAGCTCCCGTGTCCGGCGCCGGTTGCGTAACGCCTGATCAACGCGGATCTGCCAGAAGGGCGCCGCGACAGAGTGTGGGACCAGGTCGTCGATAACGCCCTCGGCCAGCCGTTTGGTCCATTCCTCTGAGACGGCGCTGGTGATGACAATAATGGGGAGTTGCTTGCTGCTAACCTGCGCTCGGACGGCTGCGAGCAACTGGCCGAGCTCTGCGGCAGGCTCCAAAGGACGCTCCGCGCCGGGCTCCGGCCCTGACAAGCTTACGTCGAGTAGCGCCAGGCTGGGTGGGCGAGGCGCAGTCATTGAGGCCAGGGCAGCCGCGGCGGTGAGGACAACTTCAACGCGAGCGCCCGATGCCAGTAGCGCCTGTTCGATGGCAGTGAGCAGAGTGGAATCGGGTGAAGCAATCAGGAGAGTGGGAGGATTGTTTGCGAGCATCGCTTGAGGGCTCCTTAAGGTGTGCATCGGCGATGATCGAAAAACGTTGAGAAAATTTCTGAGAAATAGAGGATTGGCGCTACGACCTTTAGGCCGAGACTCAATTTCGGCGGCGCCGCATTTGGATTTGACAGAAGCGGTTGTTCCATTTCCGAACTGCCGTTCGTTCTTCGATATGTGACACACTTGACGAATGGAGTTTCGCGCGGATGACGATTGCGCTCGAGAGATTTATCGCGGACTTGGAGCAGGATCGTTCACTGTACCAACCTGATCGAATGCGCCAGCGTCTGGAGGTGCTTGATCGTCTGGATGCGCTTGTTGCGAACGGCATTTCATTCGCCCCTGATGCTCATGCCGCCAATGCGGGAATCGACCGCCGGGCAAGAAGGCTTTACGACAAGCTGGAGCTTGCCAATCTCGAACTCTACGAGTCCATTCGCAGTGAGATTCAGAATGGAGCGGGGCCCGGCATTCTGCTTCATTGGGCAAACGAATCTCGCCCGGATGTGAGTGCGTCCGGTCGCGTGAGTGGTCAAGGCTACGACTATCTCGATGAGTTGATCAGCGGTGTGCTGCAGTTGGAGAAGCCCAGAGTGGAGACTTTCCTTCTGGAGCCGGAGATGGTTTTTTATCAGCCCACACCCGCGCGCCATATTTTCAATATGATTGGCCGGATCGCACTCAGCGAACACGATACGCTTATCGATCTCGGGTCCGGGCTGGGTCACGTTCCGCTACTCACAGCTATTTGTACGAGCGCACGTTGCATTGGGATTGAATTGGAGGCGGCCTACGTGGATAGCGCGCGGCAGAGTGCCGATGCGTTGAAGCTGCGCAAGGCCAGCTTTATTCAACAGGATGCGCGAACGGCGGACCTATCAGGTGGAACGGTGTTTTATCTGTACACGCCGTTTGTCGGCGCTATTCTGGGCTCTGTTCTGGACTTGCTTCGCCAGGAAGCCGCGAGCCGCGAAATTCGAGTCTGCACATTTGGCCCGTGCACGGCCATGGTCGCCGAGGAGCGCTGGCTGGAGGCCGATGGTGCAATCGAAGCGGATCGGGTGGCCGTCTTTTACTCTTGCGATTGAGGCAATCGTGGGGACTAGTCAGTGAAGTCGACCTGGGGCGCGATAGGGATGATGCCGCGCTCGTGGCCGAGTTCGAGAAGCTTGCGGATGGCTTGGCGGCCGTCGGGGCCGTAGTCGAGAGTGCGGTCGTTGACATACATGCTCACGAATCGGTTGGCAAGGCGCGCGTCGAGGTCGCGGGCAAACTGCATGGCGTATTCAAGGGCCTGCTCGCGGTGGTCAAGGGCATGTTGGATGCTGTCGTGGACTGCCCTGGTAATGAGTGTGCAGAGACTTCTCGCCAAGCGAGCGGCGAATGGCATTGCCGCCAAGCGGCAGCACCAGGCCTGTAGTCTCACGCCACCAGACGCCCAGGTCGAGAACCTTGTGGAGGCCGCTGGTGGAATAAGTTAGCTGCCCCTCGTGGATGATGAGACCGGCGTCAAAGTTGCCGGCAAGAATCTCAGGGATGATGCGATCGAAAGGAACGGTAACCGTTTCGATTTCGGGATTAAAGATTTTGAGGGCGAGATAAGCGGTGGTCAGTGTTCCGGGAACGGCGACTTTGATGCGGCCGAGATCGCCTGGCGCGTGAGGATGGGCAGAGACGACCATCGGACCATAGCCCTCTCCGACGCTGCCGCCGCAGCCCATGAGCGTGTAGTTTTGCTGGAGGTACGGGTAGGCGTGGAAGCTGATAGCCGTGACGTCGTAGAAGGCTTCATCGCGAGCGCGAATGTTCAATGTCTCGATGTCGCACAGAGTGTGATTGAACCGATAGCCGGGAACGCGGATCTTATTCGTGGCCAGCCCATAGAACATGAACGCGTCATCGGAGTCGGGACTATGCGCGATGGAGATGTCGATCGGAGCGTCGGGTTTGGCTGCTCCGGCAGTCGGATTGCTCACGGGGAGTGGGATTCCTTTCAGAAACGAGTCAAGCAGGTTTTCGAAGCCGCTACATTGTTTGGCGGCGAAGACGAACAAATCCAGTGGCAAGCGCGGCGGCGGCGACGATTTTCAGGGCATCGCCGGGAAGAAATGGAATGACTGCGAGGGTCAGCACGTTCTCGACCGATGTGTGTGAGATGAAGACAAGCCAAAGGGCACCAAGGGCAAGAATCATCAGGCTGCCTGCTGCGGCGCTAAGCGCGCCTGCAAAGAACTGACGCGGGCCGCTGCGCCAGAGGAACGAAGTCAAGGCCGCGGCCAGCGGATAAGCGAGCAGGTAGCCACCAGTGGGTCCAAATAGATGAGCCCAACCGCTGATGCCGAGAACAGTGGGCGCAAAGACCGGCAACCCCACAGCGCCTTCAATCAGGTAAGCGCCTAGCGTGGCTGCGGCCAGCCGCGGCGAAAGCAGCAGACCAATGAGCAGGACGGCCAAGGTCTGCAAAGTCAGCGGCACTGGCGTGAAGTAGAGCGGAAGCGCAATGTGGGCGCAGACTGCGACCAAAGCGCTGCCGGCGAGGACGATGCCTGCGTTGCGAATCAGGGATGCATCCGCGGCGACGTAAGTGGACTGCACTGAGAGTACTTTGCTCACGAGATTCCCTTCAGCGTTAGAGGTCGGCTTCATCGGCCGGTCCAGGAGTTTGGCTGGCGCTTACGACCGGCTCGCGGGAGAGCTGTAAGCGTTGAAGCCAGATGTGGCGCGCCACGCCAGCAACTGCTAACAGCAGCGCTCCAACCGAGACGAGAAGACCGATCATTAACCAGCGCATCGCAAAAATGGAGAGGTTATCAAAAACACAAAGCCCCGAACAACTTGACCGGTCTCAATCAACCGGTCTGGAAGAACATGGATAACCGCTGTAAGAATACCAGAGGATATGCACCCGGCCGCCAGCCTCAGACCTTGCGAAGGGATGCCTGCAGCCAGTCAAGGTATGGATGGCTGCCTGCCTCCACATCCAGAACAAGAAACTCAGGGGTTTGATAGCTGTGCAATTCGTGGAGACGAACTTCGAGCACAGGCAGTTGGTCGGAGCCGGTCTTGAGCAGCAGCAGCGTTTCAGTGGAGGTCTCGATCTTGCCTTCCCAGAAGTAGATGGACTGCACAGCGGGGATGAGCGTGGCGCAGGCGGCGAGACGCTCCTCGACCAGAGCGCGAGCGATTCGGTTGGCCTCCTCTGGGGTGGCTGTGGTCGTGAGGATGATTCGGGCTGGTGGGCTGGCTGACGGTGTGGATTCGTGCATTGGCATTTTCAGGCGAGTTTAGTTCTCAGTCCAATGTATTCCGAAACACTTGCACTGGGCAGATCTTTATTTAGAAAAGAGTCTGGTTCATGTTGCGACTTGCCGAGCTTGCCCTGGTAAGGCAGTATGGACTTTGCGGTTTGCTGTGGCGAAAACAGGTGGAGAAAAACGATGGGCACAGCGATCAAGTTTGGCACCTCCGGGTGGCGGGCGATTGTGGCCGACGAGTTTACGGTGGCCAATATCCGGCTGGCCGTGGCGGGCATTGCCGCCTATGTGAAGACGCAGCCGGAGCCGCATCGCGTGCTGGTGGGGCGCGACCCGCGCTTTCTGGGCGAGAGCTTCGTGGCCGAGGCGGCCAACGTGCTGGCCGGGGCGGGCGTAACGCCGATCGTGATTCCGGATGCCGCGCCGACACCGGCGATTGCCTACGCCGTGCGCGACGATGAAGACTTCCGGCGCCATCAACTTTACCGCCTCGCACAATCCGCCGGAGTACAACGGCATCAAGTTTTCCACCCACGACGGCGCGCCGGCGCTGCCCGAGGTGACGAAGCAGATTGAGGCGGCGATTGCGGAGCTGAGGCGAGGCGGCAGCATTCCCAAGCCAGATGCTCCGGCGGAGAGGATTTGAAACTGCGGACGTGAAGCCGGCCTTTCTGAAGCGGCTGGCCGAGCTGGTCGATCTGAAGGCGATTGCCAAGTCAGGCATCAAGGTGGTCTACGATCCGTTCTGGGGCGCGGGGCGCGGCTATCCGTGCCACCTGCTGCGCGAGCGCGGGCGTGACCGTGGAGACGGTTCACGATTATCGCGACGTGCTATTTGGCGGCCATGCGCCGGAGCCGGACGACCACCTGCTGGGCGACTGCCAAAAGCAAGATGAGGGAGATTGGCGCGGCCCTGGGCATTGCTACCGACGGCGACGCGGACCGCTTCGGCATTGTGGATGGCGACGGAACATTCATCCAGCCGAATTACATTATTGCGCTGCTGTTCGACTACCTGGTGGAGACGCGCGGCTGGAAGAACGGCGTGGCCAAGAGCGTGGCGACAACCAACCTGATCAATGCGCTGGCCGATTACCACAAGGTTCCGCTGTACGAGACGCCGGTGGGATTCAAGTACATTGGCGAGCTGATTATTGCGGACAAGATCGCCATCGGCGGCGAGGAGTCGGCGGGGCTGACGATTCGCGGGCATGTTCCGGAGAAGGATGGCGTGATTGCCGGCCTGCTGGTGGCGGAGATGGTGGCGATGCGCGGCAAGAGCCTGGGCGTGCAATTGAAGGAATTGTTTGGCAAGGTTGGTTCCTTCTATCCGGTTCGCGAGAACTTCCACTTGACCCCGGAGGTGAAAGCCGCGTTCACTGAGAAGTTGAAGGCCGATCCGACCGAGCTGGGCGGCCGCAAGGTTACGCAGGTGGTGCGGACCGACGGGCTGAAGCTGATTCTCGAAGACGGGTCGTGGGTTTGCTATCGGCTCTCGGGGACCGAGCCTGTGGTGCGGGCTTATACGGAAGCGCGCAGTGAACAGGACATGGAAGCTTTGAGAGCGGCGGCAGAAAAGTTTGTGCTGTCTTAGGTTGAGGTTGAATGCGGAACGAAAAGATGCAAGCGGAAAAGCGAGCGGCAGGGGCCGATACCGAGTCGGGGCCGATGCGCGGGCAGTTCTTTGAATGGGCTCAGCGGGCATGGCGTCCGGCGGGAACGGTGGTTGCGGTGGGTCTGGCGCTGCTGCTCACCTGGCACGTGATCAACGGGAAACACGGGCTGTCGGTTTGGCAGCAAAATCGCGCCGAAGACCGGCAATTGCAAATGGAGATTAACGACCTGGAGCAGGAGAACGCGCAGCTTCGCAATCACATTGAGCGGCTCAAGTCCGATCCCGAAGCAATTGAGCGCGAGGCGCGAGAAAAGCTGCACTATGCCAGGCCGGGTGAGGTAATTGTTGCGCTGCCTGCGCAGCCGCAAACTCAGACGGCTGGAACGGGAAGTAGATAGGACGATCGATCAGGTTTCGGTCTCAAGTTCATCGCATCGAAGCCCGGAAGCAATAAGGCGGTAGCTATGACTGTTAGCCAAGATAAAGGGATATTTGACTTACCCAGCAGTTACTCGGTGGACGAGGCCGTGGAAAGGCTCAAGGGGTTACTGGCGGCTAAAGGAGTTACCCTATTCGCGCTGGTCGACCATAGCGGAGAGGCAGCAAAGGCGGGACTGGAAATGAATCCCACTAAGCTGCTGATTTTCGGGAATCCCAAGGCGGGCACTCCGGTTATGGTGGCGGCTCCGAGTATCGCAATCGATCTCCCTCTTAAGATCCTGATCTGGGAAGATAGTCATGGAAAGACCTGGGTCTCCTATAACAGTCCCGAATATTTATTGGAGCGGCACGGCGCTCCGCAAGAATTTTTGCAGAATATCGCGGCAGTGGCGGCACTGGCGGCTGCTGCGGCCAAGTAGCTTTCGCCCAGTCGCAGACCATCTCAGAAATCCACGTGCGCGCGGACTGAGCCGACCCAGACGGGGCCGCGGTCGCGGTTGTAGCCGGGGTTATCGATGTGCTGAACATCGAGAGCATAGAACATGCCGCGCCAGGCGTGGCAGTTGTAGTAGCCTTCGACGATATTTTCGCGGCCGTAGTTGAGATTGCCGTCGCCGAGCAGGAAGCCGAGACCGCCGAGCTTCAGATATTCCTGGTGGTCGCCTTGATGGCGTTGGAGACGACGGCGAAGCCGACCTTGTCCACGGGGCGATGCCAGCGGGTTCCGGCGTAGTCTGCGCCCGCCTCGACGGTCTGATCGACTTCAGTGTAGGCAAAGGATTCGTGCTGGCCCTCGTTCCAGCCGAAGCGGCCAAAGACGCGCAGGTTCTCGGTGACTTCCTGCTCGGTGTTGTAGCCGAAGCCGTATTTGAGCGCGCCGAAATGTTCGTGGAGGGTGATGGTGGGGACGGTGACGCCGTATTTCGCAGTGTCGGACCCGTTGAGGAAGTCCTGGACGGCCTCGCGATAGGTGCCCATGTGTGCGCGGTTGGCGTAGAAGAGCAGCGTTGCAGTTCCCTTGCGCTGTGGCAACGAAGCTGTGGCGCAGTTCGAACTCGCCGTTCTGGCCGTGGGCGCGGCTGAAGGCCCAGTCCAGATCGATGCCGTTGGCGACGGTGGGCATGGCGAAGATGCCGTAACGGATCGGACCAGATCCGGTCGTCGTATTCGGCCATGCCGCCGACGGTGTAGCCGCGGGTGTCGGCGGCGTAGTCCCAGGCGCCGTTGTTGTCGACCGTCCAGTTCATGAATTGCAGATGGCTGTCGGAGCCGGGACCGTTGACATCGAAGAAGTCGGGCAGAGTGACATTTTGCCGACACGGAATTCGAAGCGGCGAAGGGGCACGCTGGGAGCGAGCGCAAAGAGGCCCGGCTCCTGGCTGGTGGTTTTGCTTGTGAGTCCGATGACCTGGTGAATCTCGTAGCGGGCAAGGTAGGGCACGGAACTAAGGGTGGGGTTGCGCACAACGTCCAGGTTGGTGAAGCCCGCCAGTCCCAGAGCCTCGCTGAGGCCGCGGCCGCCGGCGCTTCGATATCCAGAATCAGATCGTTGTTGTAGCGGATCGAGCGCGTGGGCCTGAGCGCTGTATAGATCGTGCCGAGCATAGAGGTCTTGTACTCGCCCCTGGCGAGGAGGCTGTTGATGCCCTCGTAGGGAGAATGAAAGGGCAGGTCACCTTGAATAATAATGTTGGCCTGGCCGGAGAGCCAGTAGCGGCTGTCATCCGGATGAGGAGCCATGGAGACGACTTGCGCACCCTGCGGGTCACGGCCTTCAGGGCTCTCGTCGGTGGATTTGCGTCCGTAGCCATTATCTTGCGGGACGGCGAGAAGGGATCGAGCGGGTCCTTCCTGGGCAAATGCCGGCAGCGGATGGAGTTGTGGTTGAGGGGCGTTGGGCACGGAATCTGGCGCCTGGCCGGCTGCCGTTACGGCCAGGGCGAAGATCAGGTTGACGCACACGGAGGCGCAAGCCTTGGGGAGCGAGTTGTGCCGGCGTCTGAACATCAAGAAGCCTTTGAAATGTGAAACATGGGAAGGATAGCGGGCTTACAATGGTTGTGGAACTATACCCCCACTAGGTAGATACTATACCGGGGGTGGGTATTGTCAAGCGGAGAGTGCGGCTATGTCTCATCAGGAGCGGGAGAAAGTAAAGCTGTTGCAGCGAGTGAAGAAAATTCGCGGGCAACTGGACGCGGTGGAGCGGTCGCTGGCTGCGGATGAGGATTGCGGCGGGCAGTTGATGCTGCTGGCGGCGGTTCGTGGGGCCGTTAACGGATTGATGGGCGAAGTGCTCGAGACGCACATTCGGTTCCATCTCGTGGATGGGGTCAAGGAACAAATTGCCCCGGAGCTGGCTGAGGATCTGATCGATCTGGTTCGGGCCTATCTGAAGTGAAGTCATGTCAAGAGCAGGAACCGGGATCAGGGAACCGGGAACAGCCGAACCGACTAAGGTTCTCTGTTATGGTATCTCGTCGATGGAGCGGGGATTGTTAAGGTTTGGTTGATTTGGGGCGGGGAGTTAGTTGTGAATCGGGGGCATGTGGAACATGCCCCCGACCGGTTGGATCATGCAGTACGGCTACTTGGATTCAGCGGCGAAGTTATCGGCATCTTTGTTGATCTCGCCAGGAGTGGTAGCGTGCGAGAAGAGAATGACTCTATATCGGAATGTTACTGACTTACCCTTCTCCAGGGTGTAATTAAAGGGTGGCTGCCTGGGATCGAAGATACTGCGGCCCAGTGGGTTGGCGGCGAAGAGGCCATAACCGCGGGCGTGCCAGTAGGTCGGATAGCCTGGGTTGCCGGGATGGTCGATGATGGCGATGGAAACAGTGTGGCTGCCATCGGTTCCTGTGAGGGTGCACCAGCGCCCGCGCGTTGCCCAGACCGCCGGGCCTTTGACGCCTTCGCTGGTGAGATAGACACCGGTGGCGGGGTTTGCGGAGTGGCCGAAGCGGGCGGCAACTTTGGTAGTGTTCCCGCTTGCGTCTTTGAAGATGCCGCCTTTTTCTTCAGGCGATTCCAGCCAGCGAGCGACTCGCAATCCCAGGACTCCTTCTTTGTCATCATTGAAGACTGACCGCTGTCTAAGGCTTTGAGAGTGATGATCTGGTCGATCACTCGAGCATGATCGCGGCGGCAGAAGATATAGCGCGTGATTTGCGTAGAGAATCTGCTTACCTTCTCCAGTGATCCACGCTGAATCGACGACTAACTCGCCGGAGTTAGCGCCGCTCTTAGTGGAGACAATCCTGGTATGAACTACGGTGCCCATCTTGGCGCGGTTTTCCGGTTTGATTGCGTCTGAGTTATTCCAGAAATCGAAACCATTGGCGTTGCCATAGTTGAACCACAGGCCGGCGTGGTGAGGATGGTCGATGCGCTCGCCGGGAAGTGGATTCAGCGGATAGCCGCGAGTGACGGTGACTCCCTCATCGTCGATGAGTGGATAAAGGGTTGGCTTCTTGAGCGTGGTGGGCCAGATGTAGGAGGTGAAAGGCGTGCCGTCAATGGTAATGTCGACGCGGCGATTGGCTTCGTCAGGCACGACCTGAACTCCCTTGGACAGGGGCAGCGAAGGCGCCAGCTGCAAACGTGAAGATTGCGACCAGCGCGATCAGGTTACGCATAGACCTTGCCTCCTGCCATGACTTGCTGGGTCTTCTCGTCGAAGGTCACTTTCTGGCCGGTCTGGATGGCAGCTACGTTCATGCAGAGGGCGATGGAGTGGCTGTAGCCGGCTTCGATGGAGGCATTGGGCGTTTTGCGAGAGCGGACGCATTCCATCCAGTTGCGCATGTTGGCCGAGGTCTGCGGATCGCCATGGGTGTTGGCGTCGGTGGAGACGGGATCGGCATTTTCAGAGAGCGAAAAGCTATTCAGCAAGTTAGGCTTCATGCCCATTTCAGCGGCGTAGCGGGCGCTGATGCCGCCGTTGTTAGTCACACGTCTGCTTGTCCATATCGATCATGCCGCCGTTGGAGTAATAGAGCTCCTTTGACGCCGCCGGCGGAGTTAGTGAAGCGGGAGGAGTACTGGACTTGGAAGCCCTTGGTGAGGTCGTCGAGCGGGCCGTAATCGAAGACAGCGGTCATGGTGTCCCAGTTCTGGCGGCCATCTTTCCAGAGATAGATGCCGCCGTTGGCGACCACGCTGCGGGGATGCGGCAGGCCGGTGAACCAGTGAACGGTGTCGATCTGGTGGACCAGCCATTGGTCGGGAATGCCGGACGAGTAAGGCCAGAAGAGGCGGAACTCAAGATACTTGCGGGCATCGAAGGGAACCATGGGGTAGTTGAGCAGATAGCGCTTCCAATCGGTATCTTCTTCCTTGAGCAAGGGGACATCCTGGGGGCGACGCCAGCGGCCGGGCTGATTGACATTCCAGGTCATCTCGACCATGACGATGTCGCCGAATGCGCCGGACTTGATGTATTCGGCGGCCTTCATGATACTTGGGTGTGATGCGGCGCTGGGTTCCGATCTGCACGATCTTTCCGGTCTTGTGAACGGCGGCGCGGAAATTGCGGGCGTCCTCCATATTGTGGGCGGTGGGCTTTTCGACGTAGGCATCGCGGCCGGCGTTGACGGCTTCGATGCCGTGCTGGGCGTGCTGGAAATCGGCGGTGGCGATAAGCACCGCATCGACGTCTTTGCGGGCGTAGAGTTCGTCGTTGTTGCGGACCGGGTCGACCGGGTTGCCACATAGCTTCTGGATGAAGGCAGCGCCTTCTTCGCGGCGCCGGCTCCAGATATCGGAGACGGCGACGATCTGGAAGTTCAGATCCTTGGCATTAGTCTGAAAGGCGGGAAGGTCGCCGCCCTTCATGCGGTCGCCGCAGCCGACGATGCCGACACGGACGCGATCGTTTGCGCCCATGACCTGGGCATAGCTGCGCGCGGGCAATGAGAGCGCTGAGGACACCGCGGTAGCTGCAATGGCTGCGCTGCCGGCCTTCAAAAATTCTCTGCGATTGTTATTTTCGGAAACCATGTTTCTCCCCGTTTGGTATCTTCTGCTGGTTGCGCTGCGATGTGGGCGATTTGCATATCTTCCAGGAGGTTTGTTCTTGGGAAAAAGATGCCCCGTTTCAAATCTCGAAACGGGGCAATCAGTTTATGTCTCAACTTCTAACTTGTAATTGGTTAGAAGATGACCTTCAAGCTTCCCTGGAAGATTCTGGCCCCAATGCTGGTTCCTGAGATTTCTCCGAAGGTTGATGAGGTCTGAGGCCCGCTTGAACCGGGGTTGCTGAACGAAGGATGGTTCAGGAAGTTGAAAGCTTCCAGGCGAGCCTGAATATTGATTCGCTCACGAATCGGGAACAGGCGCGATATCTGAGCGTCATCCTGGAAGAGCATGGGACCGCTGAGCACATTTCTGCCCAGGTTTCCGAAAGTACCTGAGGCAACCTGGTTGGTGCAAGTGAATGTGGCGCTGCTTTGGCCGCAGAAGGCATTGCGGTTGAGCCACCCTCTGTTTGCTTCAGACGCGGCGTTATGGCCGCCCTGCAGTTTTACGCCGGTCGTGAGACTGACGCCAGGCACCAGGTTAGGACGATCGTTGCCAGTATTGGTGAAGGAGTTGTCCTGTGAAGCTGTCACATTGATGGGCCCGCCGCTGGTGATATGGAGGAGCGGCGCGACTTCCCAATCGTTCGCCAACCAATTCGCGATGCCCTGGAGCGGGAATTTGGTTGTATAAACTACCGACGTATTGAAGACGCTCCGGTAGTCGGACCCGCAACGGGCGTAATCCAATTTCGGATTGTAAGGATCTTCAAGCGGCGTGCTTGACCAGTCCCCGGAGGCGTCCGCGATGTTGAGGCAATGCGACCAGGTGTAGTTGGTCAGCATGACGAAAGTGGAGGATAAGCGGTGCTGCAGCGTTGCCACCAGGCCGTTGTAATTGGCATAGGCAATGTTATTCACCAGGATCATGCCGTTGCTGCTGCCGCCCGCATACTGGTTGCCATACGCTGGTTCTGCTTCAGTAAATGCCCAACGCGCGGCCTGGTTGCCGGTTGTTGAGCAGGCTGTACCGACTTTGCCGCCTCCCACGGTTTTTGCGGCAACCGCGCCCGGGCCGCTGGTTACTACGGGACCGCAGCCAGTTCCACCTGCTCCCCAGACTCCCGGAGTGTAGATCGCTGGATCCATCTCCGTGCCAACCGGCATGCTGGAGGTATGGTTCCCGATGTAGTCGACCTGCGCCTGCCAGCCGCGGCCGAACTCATGCTGCACGCTTAGTGTCCACTGCAAAGTAGCGGGTACCTTGTAAGGAGAATTGATTACAATCCACTCGCCCTGGGCCGGGAAGACCGCCGTAGCAGGGGTTGGGACAATGGCTTGCGGGAAGGGACTTTGGTTCGTGCCTCCCACCTGGTCGCAGCCGTACCCTGTGCCGCCCAGGAGCCACGGCTCGCTGAAGCAAATAGGTCCGGTTGTGCTGACGTTGACGTTGGTGGCAAATGGCGGATTCTGGTGGTTGCGGTTGGTAGTGTAGAAGTTGGCCTCGTCATACGCCACCTGCAAGCCGCCGCGGATGACCGTATTGCCATTGCCGAAGGGATCCCAGGTTGCGCCGAAGTTGGGATTGAAGTTCCATATCGGATTGTTTGTGAACGACTTGGTCACGCCGGGATCTCCATAGAAGAAGGTTCCGGGAGGGGCATTTGGATAGACACTGCTGACCTGGCCGGCCAGGAAAGAGGCCATGCTGAAGGTGGTGCCGCGGTTGAATTGATCGCGGGGGATGAATTCAGGCTCCCAACGGATGCCGCCGGCCAGCGTCAGCCTCTTGCTTGCGTGGTAGGTGTCCTGGATATACATGCTGGGAACCGGCCCGCGCAGAGCAAGCTGCTGCTCTTTGCTCTGTCCGAACAGATTCATCGCTCCCCAGAGGAAGTCCAGGTTGCCATTTCCGATTGTGTTTCCTCCAACCGGCCCGCTTCCGCTGAATTCACCGCTGAACTGGTAGTTGCCGTTGGCCTGGAACCCGGCCACTTCGTTGAAGTGAACCTTGACGAACTCGCCGCCGATCACCAATTGATGCTGGCCCTTGATCCAGGTCAGATCGTCGGATACTCCTTCGTCGTCCACGTTGAAAAATCCGTTCGAGCACGTACCACAGTAAGTGTTCCAGCCGGAAACTCCGCCGGTAACTTCGAGCTCCAGGTTGGTGGGCACTTGGTCATACTGAACGATGCCGAGGGAGTTGCCATTGATACCGGGAGCGGATTGACGCAGGTCGACGCGCTTGCTGCCCGACGCGTGGAAGGAGTTGACCAGATTCGGCCGCCATGTGAATGCTTCGGCGATGACGGCAGTCTGCACCCGCTCATAGTTGCCGGGAGCCTGAGAGGTCTGCAGGATTCCTCCGTTGGTGCCGCCTTTGGCAAAGAACGATGGAGCCTGATACCCGTCAATGAAGTACCGCGCATATAGGTTGTTCCGCTGGTTGATGGTGTAATCCACCCTGGTTACAAACTGGTTGTCGAAGACCTCGGACGGAATCTTAAAGGAGACTGCCCCGACATTGCCGGTGTCAAACGCCGGATTGATGGTGGGCATGTAGGCTTCCAGCGCCAAAGCCTGTGCGTTGTAAGTGGGCGGCGTGGGATACTTGTTGCCCGGTATGGGATTGCCGGTGAGGGGGTCGCAGAGTTGACCCTTCGGCTGATTCGCCAGTCCACAAGCGGTCACAAGCGTTCCTGGAGTTAGAGGGTTGGTGACGGACCAGTCGCCGGCAAGATTCCCCGCCGTGGGAATGAACATTGTCAGGGGGGAGCCGGACTGAATGGCTCTCAGCCGCTGATACCCGGCGAAGGCAAAGAGCTTGTTCCGTTTGATGGGCCCGCCAAAGGTGCCGCCGAACTGGTTCTGGTGCAGAGTGTCCTTCGAGGTGGAAAAGAAGTTGGTGGCGTCCACATAGTTATTGCGGATGAACTCGAAGCCCGATCCGTGATACTTGTTGGTTCCGGAGCGGGTAACTACGTTTACGAGTCCGCCCGAGTGAGTGCTGCCGCTCTGCGCGCCGAGCGCCGTCGATTCCACGCTGAACTGGCTCACTGCATCGGGGAAGGGAAACGGAAGGTTGCCGTTGCCCATGTATTCGTTGTTGTCGCCACCATCCAGCTTCCACTCGGTAGTGTTGCCCATGCCGCCGGCAACGGAGACCGCAATGGTCTGGTAGGAGTATTTGCTGCCTGTGAAATCGCCGCCAGGCGCTGTGGTCGAGCCGCCTGAAAGGGTGATCAGGTTCGTCATCTGCCGGCCATTGAGCGGCATCTCCTGCACCGTCGACTCATCGATCGTCTGCTTGAATGACGTGTCCTCTGTTTGCAGCGAGAGGCCTTCGGACTGCACCTCAACCTTGACGTCCGCTCGGCCAACCTTGAGGGCCGCGTTGATGGCGATGCTGCTGCCCACCTCAAGAACGATTCCCTTTTGTTCGTATGTCTCAAAGCCCGTGGCCGAGACAAGAATTTCATACGTGGTGATGGGGATATTCGGAAAGACATATACGCCCGCGTTGTCTGATTGGGTGGTGCGCTGCACGCGAGTGGTCGCTTCGGTAAGGGTGACGGTTGCTCCGGGAATCAGGGCCCCGGATGAATCCGCGATTGTGCCTTGAATCTGGCCTGTACCGGCGTTCTGCGCGTTTGTTTTGGATGCGAGCAAAAGAAGCGCGAGACAACAGAACAGGGCCACACAGTGGCTGGCTAGCGCTAGCTTCTTAGAACAGTTGTTTACGTTTACCATTGGGGCCTCCAAAATGGTTGTTATGGGCGGATACAAAGCCGTCTCAGGAAAGGATTCTTGAAGATTCTGATCTACCGAGAATCCGCGGAATTCTTTGCGTATCGAATTTCTTTGCCTGAAAGTTCAGTACGAGTCTATATAGAGGTCGGACCACACTTGTCAAGAAAGATTAATTAAGCGACAAAGCCCTGTGGCAAGCGACTAATAATAAACGAGTTGGACGGCGAAACATCGACGGCGGGAGGCGCGGTAAGGCGGTTTTCGGGTAGGGTTGGCGAAATTGATGTTATTTACCTATTGCAGTTTTGACGCAATTACCGTGGAAAGCTTCTGGCATTAGGAAGGACCTGGATCTAACCATGAGTTCATTGAGGAACCTGCGGAGGCATAGGTTTCCCTGTCGCCATTTCGAAAACCGGCCTTGATACGTGGGACGTTAAGGATTTTTCGGTTGCAGTGCCGTAAAGCAGAAGTATTGCCCGATGGAGAGTAAAGGATTATTGGACCGAGGGTGCGCGCATGGTTTCGAGGGCGGTGGCGAGGTCGGCGGCGAGAGATTTCTGTTCTTCTTCGGTCAGCTTCGCATCGTTGCGGGTGAGGTAAAAGACATCGATGGCAGTGTCGCCTTCTGTGTCGATCAGGGCCACCGCGATGCTGCACTTGTGCACGCTGAGGACCAGAGCAATCTGACGCAGCAGGCCGGGAACATCCTGGGCGATGACCTGGAGCAGCGTCGAGTGGGTCGATGACTCCGAATCAAACTTGAGTTGGGTTTCGACTTCTACCTTGAGGTTGGCGGGGTGGTTCATGTGGCTGCGGGCCTCAAGCAATTGCTCGATTGAAACCTTTTGCGCAACCACGTCGTGAAGATTTGCCAGGAAACGGTCTTTCTCGCTGGGGTTCAACTCGAGGGTGTGAAAGATGTCAGTGAAGTGGAAGCTGTCAACAATGACGCCAGCATCGTTAGAGTACGCTCCGGCTTTGACGATGTTCATGCCCCAGGCAGCAAGTGCTCCAGCAACGTCGGCGAACAGTCGGGTTCGGTCGCGGGTAATAACGGTAAGGTCAAAGAACTGGCGGTTGGGGCGCAGATCGAGCTGGACGGGATCCTTGTCGAGGTTCAGGGCCATCTGAAAGTGATTGCGGATCTGCTCGGGCAGGCGGGTTTGCAGGTAACGCTGGGGAAGTCCTTCAAGGAATTGCTTCAGGGAATCGAACTGCGCGGGGGGGCACCATGGAGCGGATGCGATTGAGAAGTGTCGGGTCGATGGCCGCATGGTAACGGACTTCGTCGACGCTGCGGTCCATGAAGTTGGCGGTTGCCATGTAGAACTGCCAGAGGTTCTCAGCCTTCCAGGGAGTCAGGGCGTCGGGGTTCACGGCCTTGATGTCGGCGAAGGTCATGATGGTGAGCATCTTCAGCAACTGGGGGTTGCCGATCTTCTCAGAAAATGCGCGAACGTTTTCAAGATCGAAGATGTCGCGGCGAAGAGCGTTGGACATTTCGAGGTGAAGGCGGATCAGGTTGAGGATCGATTCGCGCTCTTCTGAGTCGAAATCCAGGCGGGCGAGAAATGCATCGGCCAGTTCGACACTTTGGCCGGCGTGTTCGCCCTGACGCCGCGCTTTGCCGGTGTCATGCAGCAGCAGGGCAAGCAGGAACAGATCGAGGCGATCGATCTCCGGCAACAGTTGAGCGAGCCGATGCTCGTAGTCGTGCGCGGGCTGGCGAAGCGAGTGGACGTTATGAATGGTGAGGAACGTATGCTCGTCGACGGTGTAGCGGTGATAACTATCGCGAATGACCAGGGCGTCGATGCCGTGGAATTCGGGAATGAGCATTTCCAGCACGCCGAGCGCGTGCATGGTGCGCAGAGCATGTGCCGCGTGGGGTCCGAGCAGCACTTCGCGCAGAGCGTTCCACAGATAAGGGCCTTCGGGAATGTGAATGGCGAGAGCGGGCAGCGCGTCGGTGATTCGATCTTCGGCGGCCTGGGAGAGCGTATAGCCATGGGTAGCCATGAGCGAGAAGATGCGGAGGATTGCCGCAGTGTCGTTGAACTGCGCGCCGGGTGCAATGTCGATGCGGCCCTGATCGAGAAGGAAGTCGGTTCCGGCGATGGGGGTGCGTCGGCGGCGGAACTGCTTATAAAAGCTGACCGGCGCGGGCAGATGTTCCATGAGCAGCGCGGCTCGCCGATAGACGATGCGGGCATGGCGATAGTAGGTCCGCATCCAGTAACTCGGATCCGCAGTTCCGCGGGTTTCAAGGCCGATTGAATTGGCCGCGGCCTCGTCCTGGGACTGCCAATCGAGGGTATTGTCGTCGCGGCCGTGTCGGAAATGGAGAAAACAGCGCGCAGCAGCCAGGAAGTCAAATGCGGCTTCCGCATCGCCGCGGGCGCTCTGGAAAACGCCGCCGCGCTGGCGGGGCCATTCCTTCGTCTCTTTAAGGTGGAAGAGCAAAGCGAACCAGACGGCGAGGTGGTAATCGCGCAGGCCGCCGGGACACTCTTTCAGATTGGGTTCGAGATGAAAGATGGTGTTGCCATACTTCGCGTGGCGGGCGCGCGCCATCTCCCCCAGCTTCTGAGTAATGGTGTTCCACTCGCTCAGCACCAGGCCGGGGAGCACCGTCTGGTGGAGTTGCTGGTAGAGCGGAAACTGTCCAGCCAGGAATCGGCGATCGAGCGTTGCCAGCGTGAACTCAAGATTGTCGCCGTCGAATTTGCCGATCTCTTTGACGGTGCGCGAATTGGGACTGGCGCGGAGGCCGACGTCCCACATGCCCTTGATCATGGCCTGCACGGCGTCTTTCGATTGCACTTCGGTTTTTTCATCGGCAAAGGCAAAGAGGACGTCGATGTCAGAGAAGGGGAAGAGATCTTTGCGGCCGTATCCGCCGAGGGCGAGAAGCGATATGTTTTGAGCGGGCCGTCCTGCGAAGACCCGGTGCCACATTTCGATGAGAATCCGGTCGACCACAGCGGAGCGTCGGCGAATAGCAGCGGTCCCGTCACCGGTTCGCTCGCACGTCTGGCGGACAAGCGCCATCTCGCGAAGATACTGGTCCCGAAGATCGTCAACCGCCAAAGCGACTGGATTCATAAGAGTTTGCGCGTGGCTCGCCGGAGCAAGTAATGGTGTTTTAACAGAATAAGCGATGTTGGAGCGGAAGGTGTGATTTTGGTTCAGTTGTTTGAAAAAATAGGAAGGACGGCGGACTTGCCTATTGGGCACGGGGCGAAATTATCAGCGCACGATGAGAGGGATTCGTCGGCGGTGGTTCCTGGGCGGATGATGGGGTCTCCTCGATTGCGAGTTCCAACAACCAAGACACTTTGACATGGCAGATCGACTACGAACTTTGTGGACTGCCAGGCCTCTCCGACGCGGTCCGCCCGGGCGGAAGACCTGCGGCGTCCGCATTCATGCTTCACATTTAGAGTGCGGTTTCGCCGCGCTCGTCGTTGCGGATGCGGATGGCTTCGTCGATGCGGGTGACAAAGATCTTGCCGTCGCCGATGCGGCCGGTTCTGGCGGCGGCAACAATGGCCTGGATTGCCTTCTCCCTCAGGTCGTCGGTGAGCACCAGCTCAATTTTGACTTTGGGCAGGAGGTCGACGGTGTATTCACGGCCCCGGTAGAACTCTGTATGACCCTTCTGGCGGCCATGGCCGCGAGCTTCTAGAATGGTCATGCCTTCGATGCCCGCTTCAAGCAGGGCGTCCTTTACCGCATCCAGTTTGGAAGGCTGGAGGATGGCTTCAATTTTGAGCATATGCGAAATGCCTCGTCTGACAGCGTAACAGGCGGGATGGCCAGTTGGTACCAATTCCCGTCGAATCTTTATGGTTGATCCGATTCGATCAAGCTGAATCGGGGCAGAGCACCTCATGTCCCCTTCGACTTCGCTCAGGATGACAAGATTTAGGAGTTGAGGTCGTAGCCTTCCTCGCCGTGCTGGGAAAGATCGAGTCCGGCGGCTTCCTGATCGGGCGAAACGCGCAGGCCGACAACCTTGTCGACCACAAAAAGCAGAATCAGAGTCCCGACAATGGAAATGGTCCAGGCAATGGCGACGCCGGCAACCTGATTGAGAACCTGAGCCCAATGCCCGTCGATTGCGCCCGTGGCAACATCCTTGCCGAACGCGGCGTTGATGGCTTTGGTAGCAAATAGGCCAGTGAGCAGAGCGCCGAGGGTTCCACCGGCTCCATGCACGCCGAAGGCGTCGAGGGAGTCGTCGTAGCCGAGCCTGCTCTTCACTTCAAACACCATGAAGGAGCAGAAAATTCCAGCCACAAGTCCGATGGTTAGTGCGGCGAAGGGCTGAACGAAACCGGAGGCAGGGGTAATGGCGACCAGTCCAGCTACCGCCCCGGAGATTGCGCCCAATGCGGTGGGCTTGCCGTTGTGAATCCACTCGGCGATCACCCAGCCGATGGCTGCTGCCGCGGCAGCGAAGTGAGTATTGACGAAGGCCGAGGTTGCCAATGGGCTGGCGGCCAGGGCGCTGCCGGCGTTGAAGCCGAACCATCCGACCCAGAGCAGACAAGCGCCGATAAAACTGAGCACCATGGAATGCGGCGGCATGTTGGTCTGTGGATAGCCGATGCGCTTGCCGAGATAGATGCAGGTGACCAGGGCCGATACTCCCGAGGTCACGTGAACCACCGTGCCGCCGGCGAAGTCGAGGCTGGGAAAATGGCCGGCGGACGCGTTGAGCAATCCGCCAACGCCCCAGACCATGTGGGCCATGGGGCAGTAGACGAACAGGGACCAGAGCGAAAGAAAAAGAGCCATGGCGCTGAACTTCATGCGCTCGGCAAATGCGCCGGTGATCAGAGCCGGGGTGATGATGGCAAACATAAGCTGATAGATCATGTAAGTCTGCTCGGGAATGGTGGCGGCATAATCTGTGTTTGGTGTAAGGCCGACCCCGCGCAGGAAGAGGTGCTCGAATCCACCGATGAAGCTGTTGCCGTGCCCGAAGGCCAGCGAGTAACCGACGACAGCCCAGATAACCGTCACCAGGCCCATCATGGCGAAGCTCTGCATCATGGTGGCCAGTATGTTCTTCCGGCGGACCAGGCCGCCGTAGAAAAGCGCCAGTCCGGGCCCGGTCATCAACAGCACCAGGGCCGCCGAGACCAGCATCCAGGCGTTGTCACCTGCTGATTGCGCATTTTGAACCGCCTGTTGGAGGGCGGCGATCTGTGCCTGGGTGGCTGGAGCCGAGTCGGCTGGGGCTGAGGCGGCCTGGGCAACTGCAAGGGATGGAAGTCCAAGAATGGTAGATAAAAACAACAGTTTCAACGTACGAGAACGCATTTTATTTCCGCTCCGAAAATTGGCGTCCACGAGGGCTTCGCGTGGACGAGGAACAGGTGTCTTGTTATTTGCGGGCGCCTTCCGATCTGGGGAGATGCGGCCACGGTCCACAGTCAAATTGGGATCGGCAGCGCCGATCTCAGGTAAGGAGCAAAACTGATTTCAATTGAGCGTAAGCATGATTCTCGCCAACGCAGTCGAATAACGCAAGTCTTCTTGCAGACTACCTATGGATTCATGAGCAGTTATGTGGTAAAGGCGTAAAAACAACGTAAGGGCGCCGCGCGAACTGGCCCGCACGGGAGTGGAATATTTGCGAGATTGAAAGCGACCGGAGAAAGGCGGGGCTCAAGTTGATCGGACGAACGATCTCTCCAGCTGGCTGTGGAGTTATATTAGAAACATGCCGGCCACACCAGAGCGGGATCATTATCTTTTTGGAGCACTTGAGAGCAGCGCCAAAAACCGGACAAAGCTCACGGAAGTGACCTACGGCTACGAAGAGCCGGAGGGAGTGTTCTTAACGTCAATGGATTTCGCGGTCAACTGGATTCGGAAGAATTCGGTTTGGCCCATGACGTTCGGTCTTGCCTGCTGCGCAATCGAAATGATGTCGATGGGTGCATCGCGCTTCGATATCGCGCGGTTTGGAGCCGAGGTGTTCCGGCCTTCCCCGCGGCAGTCGGATTTGATGGTGGTTGCGGGACGGGTTTCGCAGAAGATGGCGCCTGTGATTCGGCGGCTCTACGACCAGATGCCCGAGCCAAAATGGGTGATCTCGATGGGCGCCTGCGCGACTTCCGGGGGAGTCTTCAACAACTACGCGCTGTTGCAGGGAGTGAATCAAGTAGTGCCGGTGGATGTTTATGTTCCTGGATGCCCGCCACGCCCGGAGCAGCTTTTGTACGCAATCACGCTCCTGCAGGAGAAGATTCAACGTGAGCCGAGGAGCTTGATGAAAACTCTGAATGCGGAATGAGCGTTTAGTGGTGAACGAATGAAGTGGAAAAAGATTCGAGGCGAAGAGTTACGGACTTCTCTGAAGTAACCGGCCGAATTTGTAATGAAAGATGCAATGTCGGACTAAATCCTCATTGAAAAAATTGCGCTCTGGCAGAACTGCGGTTTGGTACGTCTATTTGAACTATTCTAAGCGCCTCAAGCGTCAGTAGACTGGCAGCCCGAGCAGAATTCCACGCTCGCGCACAGGAATAACCTTCTTTTCATTCAGCTCAATCTGCGGAGGAAAAACGCATGTTTGCTCAAGCTTTGAAGTCTGTGAACTTGGTTCTTGTGTTGGCATTTGCAGTATCGATGCCCATCGCCCTGGCAGCCCAGGATTCAGCAAAACCGGCGGCTAAAGCCTCTGCGGACGACTCGCCGTCAAGGTGGGATATTTTTGCAGGTTACAGTTACCTTTCACCTCATGGGACTATCAGCCCGGACAACGGGGCCGTGATCCACTACCACGGCATCAACTACGGTGTGATCGGCAGCGTAGCTTACTACTTCAACAGGTATGTGGGCGTGCAGGGCGAGGGAGATGTCCACGCCTTGTCCGAGAGCCAGCCCGCGAATGGCGATTTTAGCGGTGGATCGGCCGGACTGATTTTCCGTTATCCGTATGGGCACGTCACTCCGTTCGGGCATGCCCTGGTGGGCGGCGAGTATGCCGGCGGTTATCTCCAGCAAGATGTGTGGGGCCCGGTACTGACGGTGGGCGGCGGTTTGGACTATGCCACGCCGTGGTTTGATCATCATCTCTCGATTCGCTTGTTCCAGGCGGACTACCAGTATACTCACCTGGACTTTGGCGTTGATGGGGGTAGCAACAACTTCAACCTGGCGCGTTTGAGCGCGGGCCTTGTGTTTGGCCTTGGCAGCATCGTTCCCCCGCCGCCAGTTGCGCTGGCGTGCACGGCCAGTCCGGTTTCCATCTATCCGGGCGACCCTGTCACGGTAACCGCTACGGCTGCGGAGCTCGATCCGAAGATGAATGCGATTTACAGCTGGTCGGGAACCGCGGTGACCGGCACCGGCACAACGGTCTCTGTATCGACTGGTTCACTGGCCCCCGGCACCTATACGGTGAAGGGCGAAGTGAAGGAAGGCAAGCCCGGCAAAGAAGGCATGAAGCCCGGCGAAGATGCCACCTGCTCAGCCTTGTTTACGGTGAAGGCCTTCGAGCCGCCCACGGTGAGTTGCACGGCCAGCCCGACCTCGCTCCATCCAGGTGACCCGAGCACAGTTACCGCAATGGGCGTGAGCCCGCAGAACCGTCCTCTGACCTATACCTATTCGGCCAGCGCAGGTACCATCAGCGGCAGCGGCACCACGGCGAGCTATAGCTCGGCAGGCGCTCCGACCGGTTCTGTGGGAATTACCTGCAACGTTGCCGACGATAAGGGCGGTACCGCGACCAATGGCACGACTGTGGAGATTGTGGCGCCGCCACCTCCGCCGCAGCCGCACGCCAGCGCTCTCTGCTCAATCTCGTTCGATAAGGATATGCACCGTCCGACTCGTGTGGACAACGAAGCCAAGGCTTGCCTCGACCAGGTAACCAGCGCCCTCAAGAACGATCCGACGGCGACGGTTGTGGTGGTTGGCGAATCAACCGCTGCGGAGAAGGCGCCGCCGAAGCATAAGCACGCCATGACCCCGGCGGACTTTGCCGCACAGCGCGCCGTCAATACGAAAGACTATCTGGTCACAGCGAACGGCATTGACGCCTCTCGGATCATCGTTCACACCGGCACCGCGGATAGCCAGTCTGTGGAAGACTATTTGGTACCGGCGGGGGCGAACTTCGACAGCGATGTGCCGGGAACAACCGCTGTTGACCCGAGTGGGTTCAAGGCGGCTTCTCGCCAACCGATTGGCGCGCCTGAACCCATGAAGATGCACAAGAAGAAAACTGCTGAGGCAAAGCCGCCGGCGGGGCAGTAAGGCCGCTGAATATCTGAAGCAGCGAACAGTTCCGTCAAGCCTTTCACAATCGGTGAAAGGCTTGATGGAAAGGGGCTTCATCAACTTTATGAAATCGCTTGAGGCTGACCGGGAAACCGGCTGGCCTCTTCGCCTTTTGGGGCATCCGCATCTCATCCGCTATTCTATTGAAATCAGGGAGCTTTTTTCTTTCAATGAGCCGTACGCGGATTCGTTTCGATCTTCTTAGCCGGCGAGCCGGCTTTACGCTTGCCATCTTGGCAGGTCTGTTTGGTTTCTCCGGCCCGGCGTCGGCTGCGCAATCTATTTGGAAAACGGTCGGTCCTTCCGGCGGCGATGCGCGCGCCTTTGCTCCAGTATCTGGACAGCCCAATCATCTCTATCTGGGAACAACTAATAGCTGGGTCTACGAGTCACTGGATCAAGGCAGCTCATGGCATCGGCTGGCAGAGCTGGATCCGGCGGAAGACCTGGTGGTTGACAGCATCATCGTCGATTCCGCGCACGCCTCTGTCATCTTTGCGGGTGGATGGAAGCCCAACCAGCGTCCCGGCGGATTGTATGTGAGCCGTGACTCGGGCCAGCACTGGAGTGCGGTAGATGCATTTCGAGGCCAGTCGATTTTTTCTCTGGCGCAATCGCCATCGCAACCCGACATGATTTTTGCGGGAACGCTCGATGGAGTCTACCGCAGCGCCGATTCAGGCCTGTCCTGGGCGCTGATCAGCCCGCCCGGCAGCCATGAAATTCATGAAGTAGAGTCGCTCGCAGTCGACCCTTTAGACCCGAGCATCGTTTATGCGGGAACATGGCATCTGCCCTGGAAGACGAGCGACGGGGGAAAGCATTGGCACAACATCAAGAACGGTGTGATCGAAGATTCCGATGTGTTTTCGATGATCATCGATCCTGACAAACCGCACACCGTCTACCTGAGCGCTTGCAGCGGAATTTATAAGAGCGAGAACGCAGGCGAACTCTTTCACAAGATCCAGGGCATTCCGTCCTCTGCACGGCGGACGCGTGTCCTGATGCAGGATCCGACCAATCATGAGGTGGTGTATGCGGGAACCACTGAGGGTCTCTACAAGACAGTCGACGCGGGCAAAAGCTTCCAGTCAATGACTGGATCGGACGTGGTGGTGAACGATGTTTACGTCAACCCGGCCGATTCAAATCTTGTATTGCTTGCAATCGATCGCGGCGGCGTGCTGGTAAGCAAAGACGCAGGCGTAACGTTTGTTCAATCAAACCGGGGATTCTCTGGACGTCGCGTCGAGGCGCTGTTGGTCGATCGTAAAAATCCAGACCGGCTCTATGCGGGAGTAGTCAACGACAAGAATTATGGCGGGGCATTCGTCTCAAACAATGGCGGCGCAAGCTGGGATCAGATTGGCGAGGGGCCAGACGGCGGTCTCGCCGGGCGCGATGTTTTTGCGTTGGGCCAGGCGCAGGATGGAACCATAGTGGCCGGGACCAACCATGGAATATTCGTCCTGGACAAGAGTGACCAACTCAACGATAAAAGTGCGCAGCCGGCGCCAACTCAGGATGCAAATGCGGCAACTCAAAGTGCTGCAAGCGACATCCCGGTTTGGAAGCCGAGAAACACGATAGCGAATACGAGAATGAAGGTGGCCATCGAGACGCACCGCGGTGAGCACGTTGACGTGGAGAAACGAGTGGACGATCCCACGATTGAGCTTGAGAGCCGCGTCAGCGCAATTGATGTTTCAGGAGACGTGTGGCTTGCCTCCACCGGCTTTGGTTTGCTTACCAGCCGGGATCAGGGCGCTAGTTGGCAGGGAGGCCAGGTGATGGGCTCAAGCGAGTATCTTTCGGTTGCGGTGCGCGATGGGCTAATGGTCGCAGCGCGATCTGACGGAGTGGCGCTGTCAAAGGATTCCGGTTTGACCTGGGATCCAATGGGAATTCCGTCGACGCTCACGCGCATCCATGGCGCGATTTTTTCCGGAGACGGCACAATCTGGCTGGGGGCGCGCGAGGGAGTCTACTTTACGCATGACCAGGGAATGACCTGGCGCTGGATCGCTCGGCTTCCATTCACCGATGTGGACGATCTTTACTTCGACGCGGTTACGAATAAGGTGTTGGTGAGTTCAAAGACAAGCGAACAGATCTACGCAATTGACCCCAAGACCATGGCCTGGAAGTGGTGGCAGACCGGGTACCGCATCGGGCTGGTTCGGACGGCGGGGCAGCGTGTGGTGGCCGCAACACTCTTTGACGGGGTGGTGGTTGAGCCTCAGGCGACTGGAATGCAGATCGGCCAGAATTGACGCAAGAACAGGCGGTAAGAACTGAGACTACAGAGCCATTCAAGACGGGGGCAAGAACGAAGTTCTGTATCATAGTTCTATGAGGGCTGAACCGCTCAATTCTCGCGAATCAACCGATTCGCGGAGCCATGCATTTCAAAGTCACGACCCGCGGCTTGAGCCGATTGCGGCCAAGGTGCTGGCTGGCCAGCGGCTCGATTTCAACGATGGGCTTGCGCTTTACAGCTCGCCGGATGTGCTGGCTGTGGGATGGCTGGCCAACCATGTGCGCGAGCGGATGCATGGCGACGTGACTTACTTTAATGTCAATCGCCACATCAACCCAACCAACGTTTGTGTCGCGGCATGCAAGCTGTGCGCTTTTGGGCGCAAGAAGGGCGACCCTGCCGGCTACACCATGGCGCTGGAAGAGGCCTGGGAGACGGCCGCTTCCGGCTACTCGGAAGCAGTCACTGAGTTCCATATCGTCGGAGGCTTGCATCCCGACCTTCCGCTTGAATATTTTCTCGATCTCGTTCGCGGTTTGAAGCAGCGGTTCCCCAAAGTGCACATCAAGGCCTTCACCATGGTGGAAGTGGCCTACCTGGCGCGGCGGGCTAAGCTCAGCATCGAGGACACATTGGTGAAGTTGCGCGATGCGGGCGTTGACTCGATGCCCGGGGGCGGCGCAGAGATTTTTGCGGCACGCGTTCGGTCCATCATCTGCGACCACAAGATCGACGGCGAAGAGTGGCTCACCACCGCGCGATTGGCGCATAAGCTCGGCTTCAGAACCAATGCGACCATGCTCTACGGCCACATTGAGAACGACGAAGATCGCGTCGACCATCTGCTCAAGCTGCGTGCGCTGCAGGATGAAACCGGCGGCTTTCAGACCTTCATTCCTCTAGCCTTTCATCCGGAAAACACGCCGCTCGACCATCTGCCGGTGACCACGGGACTCACCGATATTCGCCAGATCGCGGTGAGCCGGCTGCTGCTGGATAACTTTGCGCACATCAAAGCCTACTGGCAAATGCTGACGCCGAAGATTGCGCAGATTTCGCTTCGTTTTGGCGCAGACGATCTTGACGGTACGGTGATTGAAGAGAAGATTTATCACGACGCCGGGGCCACCACTCCGCAGGGTATGACGCGCAAGGAGTTATGCAGGCTGATTACCGAGGCCGGCCGCATTCCGGTGGAGCGGGATACGCTTTACCACGCGGTGACGCGGACTGAAGACAGCTTTACGGTGGCGGTGTAAGGCTCTGCAGTGCTAAGCTAGACTTAGCTAAGCTGGAGACACGATGACCGTCAATATTTTCGAGGCTAAAACCCAACTCTCGAAGCTCATTCAGATGGCCGAAAACGGCGAGGATGTGGTGATTGCCCGGGCCGGAAAGCCGGTGGTTCGGCTGACGCGGTTGCTTCCCGAAAAAAGGCCAATCATCTTCGGGCTGATGAAGGGGAAGATCCATGTATCCGACGACTTTGACGATCCGCTTCCGCCGGAGGTGCAGGCGGAGTTCGAGGCGGATTTGTGAGGTTGCTGCTGGATACGCACGTCCTGCTCTGGCTGATGGAAGAGAATCCGCTGTTGAAACGCAACGCGCGGTCCCTGATTGCGGATGCTTCCGAGGTATATGTCTCCTCGGCAAGCCTCTGGGAAATTGCCATAAAGTGGCGGCTGAGGAAGATCGAAGAAGATCCTCAAACAGTTTTGGACCAACTGGACGAGGCCGGATTGAGGGAACTTCAGGTCACGAATCGCCATGCGGTGGCCACAGGTAAGCTTCCCCTTCTCCATCACGATCCATTTGACCGGCTCTTGGTGGCGCAGGCCATCACAGAGCCGATGCGGCTGTTGACTTCCGACGATAGACTGCTTGCATATTCGGAATTGGTTATTCGAGTTTGAAAGTGACAGCCTTATGAGGAGGTCGATGTTATGACTGGATTTGGACCAGCTGCGGTTATGGGGCTGTGTATCGGCTTCCTTTGGGGCACGGGTTGCTCACTGGCGATCATGTATTCGATCTATCTTGGCGGCTATCGCAGGGCTGTTGAGGATTCTCTTTTGCCGTCGAAGTCGAAGCGCTTTCGTGAGACGCTGAAAAGGATTGAAGCTCGGCGAACTCAGGAGGCAGCCGAGTCCGCGCCTAAGTGAGAAATTCCCGATGAAGCTGAACGCGTACATTGCTCTTCTTCGCGCGGTCAATGTGATGGGCGCCGGCAAGCTGCCGATGACCGAACTGAAATCCTTGTGCGAAGAGCTTGGGTTCAAATGCGTGCGAACTTACATCGCCAGCGGCAATGTTGTGTTTCAATCCGCGAAGACCGAGCCGCAAGTGAAATCCGCAATCGAAGCCGCGCTTGCGAAGCGTGGCGGCAAGCCCGTCACGGTCGTCGTGCGCACCGCCGCTGAAATGGCCGCCGTGCTCGCGGCAAATCCATTCGCGCAAATGCCCCCCAACCGCACCCTTGCCCACTTTCTCGATAAGGCCCCAGCTGCCGATGCGCTGCAAACGGTTTCTAAAAAGACGTGCGAAGAGCTGGCGTTGGGTCTGCGCGAAATTTATGTCTACTACGCCGACGGCGTCGGCGAATCGCGTCTGAGCATTCCAGCCGCAAAAGACGGCACAGCACGCAACATGAACACTATCGCAAAGCTCGCGGAGATTGCGGCAAATCTCTAGTGGCGCATTCAAATTCGAGTCTGCGCTTATATCGGCTTGCCGGATTGATGTCTTCAATGTTCCGAATTTTCAACCGAGCGTACCGGCTATCATACGAGTGGAGCTCGCCAAGGAGAACGGGAGGATACGTGGGTTTGAATCACCTGCAACAACCGAGTTGGAAGAGGATCAACCGCATCAGTCGATCGAGCACGCAACTTCTCACCGCCGCCTCACTATTTGTTGCGATCGCTATTGCACCAGCTCAATCGCCTTCGACTCGAATCAAATCCACCGACCACCTTCAATTCACCGTCATTCTCTCCCGCCACGGAATTCGTCCACAGCTGGTCGCTAACTCGACACTCAATCTCCAGTCCTCCGATCCCTGGCCGGTGTGGGAGGTTCCGCTCGGCTACCTGACGCCTCACGGGGCCCTCGCACTCCAGAAGATGGGCTCTTATATGCGCCTGGATTTTGCGCGTCATGGCCTGCTTCCCGCCTCAGGCTGCCCCGAGAAGGGTGAAATCTATCTCGAGACTGATGTCGATGAGCGTAATATTGAAAGCACGCGCGCCACGTTCGCGGGACTGGAACCGGGCTGTGAATCGCTTCCGATCAACACCGGCGCCACGGAGGGCGGCGCCAGGGACCCACTTTACTCGGCAATTCCATTGCTCTTCGCGCCCCCCTCGCAAGATGCGGTTGCGGCGGACCAGCGAGCTTCATTTGGGACCGATCCTCAAGCTTTCTTTTCATCGGCGGCAAATCCCGATCTTGAATTATTCGCCCGCATTCTTGCACCAGACCCGGCTCATCCCGCGGCCAAGCCCATCCTCGATGATCCTCGTCCACTCGCGGCCGCTTCCACCCTCGCTGAGGACTTGTTGCTCGAGTATGCCGACGACAAACCAATGTCTGAAGTTGGCTGGGGACGTGTTGACGAAGCAACGCTTCGCCGGCTGATCCCGCTGCATACGAAGCAGTTCAGCACATCGACGCGCACGCCGCTGACCGTTCGCACTCAGGCTTCCAACCTGATGGCGCACATACTTTGGACAATCGAACAGGCCGCGCAATCGGGTGAGCGAAAACCTGTTCCCGGCGCTATTGGCCCGGCCGGCGCGCGGCTGGTCTATTTGAGCGGGCACGACACGAATTTGAGCGAAATCGGCGGCCTGCTGAATGTGCATTGGACCGCCGATGGCCGCACCGACGACACACCGCCAGACTCGCAGATTGTTTTTGAGCTTTGGCAGAACTCGCGGACGAAAAAGTATTCCGTTCGCCTCCGATTCCGCGCACAGACTCTCGATCAGTTGCGCTCCGGCGAAGACCTGAGCTTGCGCAATCCACCTGTTGAGGTGGATATGACTCCTCCAGGCTGCGAAGCCGATCATCCGTGTCCGTTTTCAAGCTTCGATCGCGCGGTGCGTGGCCTGCTCGATCCCGCTTACGTCAAGACCGACCTCCCGCCAATGCGCGATGTACGGGCTCAAGCTGCTGGAGTCAAGAATCAGTAGGCGGCGATCCCGGTAATGTGCTGGCCGAGGATCAGGGCATGAATGTCGTGGGTGCCTTCGTATGTTTTTACCGATTCGAGATTCATCATGTGGCGCATGATGGGGTAGTCCTCCGTGATTCCATTTGCGCCAAGGATGTCGCGGGCTATGCGCGCGGTTTCAACGGCCATCCAGACGTTGTTGCGCTTGGCCAAAGAGATGTGCTCATGGCCTGCTTTCCCCGCGTCTTTGAGACGCCCGACGTGAAGCGAGAGCAACTGCGCCTTGGAGATTTCGGAGATCATCCAGACTAACTTTTCCTGAATGAGCTGGTGGCTGGCAATGGGCTGCGAGTGGAACTGCTTGCGAGCTTTAGCGTATTGCAGAGCCGTGTCGTAGCAGGACATGGCTGCGCCGATGGCGCCCCAACTAATGCCATAGCGCGCTTGGTTGAGGCACATGAGCGGGCTCTTAATGCCGCTGGTTCCGGGCAGCAGGTTGGCGGCAGGAATGTGGACATCCTGCAAGGTGAGGCCGCTGGTGACCGAGGCGCGCAGAGACCACTTGCCGTGGATCTCGTGAGCGGAAAAGCCTGGGCGGTCGGTTTCAACGAGGAAGCCGCGGATGGTGCTGTCGGAGCCGTCATCTTCGCTGGCCACCTTTGCCCAGATCACGGCGACATCGGCGGTCGAGCCGGATGTGATCCACATTTTTTCGCCGTTGAGTATGTACTCATCGCCGGATTTGCGTGCAGTTGTGGTCATGCCGCTCGGATTGGATCCGAAGCCCGGCTCGGTCAGCCCAAAGCAGCCAAGCTTTTCGCCGGTGGCAAGCGCGGGGAGCCAGGTGCTCTTCTGCGCGTCCGAGCCGAAGGCGTAGATGGGATACATGACCAGAGCTGATTGCACGCTGACGAAACTGCGCAGGCCGGAGTCACCGCGCTCGAGCTCCTGCATCACTAGCCCGTACTCCACGTTGGACATCCCAGCGCAGCCGTAACCTTCAAGGTTGGCGCCGTAAAAACCGAGTTCGCCCATCAACGAGACCAGCTCACGCGGGAAGCGGCCTTCGCGGAAACAGTCTTCAATGATGGGGATGACGTTGTCTTCAACGAATTCGCGAGCGGTGCGGCGAACCAGGAGTTCGTCTTCGCTGAAGCTTGAGTCGAGGTGGAGGAAGTCTACGTTTTGGAATTTGAAGGACATGTTGCGCCTGCCTCGCGGCAAAACATGGAAGACAGCTAAGGCTAGCAGATGAGGAAATGGGGTGGGAAGTGATGGGTTTGGTGTCGCGTCTCAATAGAAAGTGAGCTGTGCCATCGGGTAGTGTTTGCGATTCCGGGTCCAGAGGGTAGCATTGTGCTGAATGGCAGCGGCGGCGATGAGTGCGTCTGGAACTTCCAAGCTATGGCTTCGCGCGTATTTACGCAGAAGATCGCCCGCCAGCCTGCTGGTTTCATCGTCGGCCGGCAGGCAGGTGAGCGAATCGAAAAAGCTCTGAACGAGTGGGTGCTCCTGTGGGCGTGCTCCAGCCCAGGTTTCCGCGGCGACGACGGGCGAATAAAGCATCAATGCCCCTGAGGCAACCAGACTTGCCCATTTCGCGCCGATCTGGTGATCCTTGCCGCGCTGAATCTCGATGACGACGTCGGTATCGAGCAGAATGCTCACAGGATTCCCAATCGTTTCAGGCGCGAGCCTTTTCGCAGGTTACGAACGTAGGTTTCTGTGTCGGGTAAATCGGTACGGTCCTTCCAAATTCCGACAATGCCCATCAACGCTTTACGTCGCTTTTCGGAGTCCTCGAAGTAGCGTTCGCGGGCGGCGGTGCGCACGAGATCGGAGACGGTGGTTTTTTCGATAGCTGCCCTAGTGTGGAGTGCCTGCCACAGATCCTCGTCGAGATAGAGCTGCGTCCGCTTCATGATGTATAGCATACATCATTACTTCTGAAAGTACAGGCACCTTTACTCCAGAAACTCGCGGACGAACCTGTTATCGGTGTGAAGCAATTCATGGAGCGATCCGTCAAAGATCATTCGGCCTTCTTCGAGCATTAAGAATGTAGTGTTGGGGTCGACCTGGCCGTCGGGCAGAGGGACCATATGCCCTTCGTCTTTATCGAATCGGTGGGTGCTCAGCGTGAACGCGTCCTGTAGGCGGTGGGTGACGAGGAGCGACGGGCTGCGGTAGACGTCGCGCTCTTTCATGACCAGCTCGATGATGGTGGTGGAGGTGATGGGGTCGAGGCCGCCGGTGGGTGAGTCGTAGAGGATCAATTCGGGCTGATGAATGAGGGCGCGGGCGATGGCCACGCGGCGGCGCATTCCGCCTGAGAGGCTGGCAGGATAAAGTGCAAAAGTGTCGTCCAACTCGACAAATCGCAAGGCCTCATGGACGCGGGTATCGATCTCGTCGTCTGATACTCCTTCACCGATCAATTGATATCCGACATTGTCGCGCACGGTGAGCGAATCAAAGAGCGCGCCTTCCTGGAAGACCATCCCGGTGCGGGTGCGCAGGGGAAATAGCTGGTCCTCGGGCATGGTGGCGATCTCCTTGCCGAAGAGCTGGATGCTGCCCTCGTCGGGGCGAATAAGGCCGTTGACGAGCTTGAGGAGGACACTCTTGCCCACGCCCGCGGGTCCCAGCAGGATGCGGGTTTCACCTGGCGCAACCGTGAAACTGATGTCATTAAGAACCGGCGTGCCATCGAATGCGATGGAAACGTTGCGAAAAGCGACGACGGGCGCCGGAGTCCGTGGCGGGAGCCGGATTTGGTCCAACCCTCATGGGTCCGGACTGGGCTGGGCCGGGCGGGACTGGCTCGGGCTGCGGGAAAGCCTCGTTCATAGGGGTGGGAAGAGAGTAAGCAGCACCTGGGTGAGCAGGAAGTCGGCAAAGATGATGAGGACGGAGGAGAAGACCACGGCCGAAATGGTGGAGCGGCCCACGCCCTCAGTGCCGCCGGTGGTTCTCATGCCGTAGAAGCAGCCGACCGAGGCGATGATAAAGCCGGAGAAAAGCGGCTTCACCAGTCCCTGGATGATGTCGGGATAGCGAAGGTGCTCCCAGGCCTTGGAGAAGTACTGGGTGCCATTCTGGTGGTTCATGAAGACGGTGACAAATGCCGCCGCCGAATGATGCCGAAGGCGTCGGCCAGGATGGTGAGAAAGAACAGCATGGAGATGCAGGAAAAGAGGCGCGGGGTGACCAGTTTGCGCATCGGGTCGACGCCGAGCGCGCGCATGGCGTCAATCTGCTCGGTCACCACCATGGAGCCGAGCTCGCTGGCCATGGACGAGGCGTTGCGGCCGGCGACCATGATGCCGGTGAGCACGGGGCCCAGTTCGCGGATCATGGTGAGCGAGACGAAGCGGCCGGTAACCGCGGTGGCGCCAAACTGAGAGAGCGTGGCCGCGGATTGCAAGAGCCAGCACGCCTCCGGTGAAGAAGCCGGAGAGCAGCACAATGGCTGTCGAGCCGACAGCCGATGATGTTGCACTGAACCAGGAAATCCGGTCCAGTAGCGCGGGGGGCGGAAGAGATTCATGACAGCCCGCTACGCGAACAGGGAGTAATCCTGCACGGTGAGCACGAGTTGCTTGGCGGTTCTATCGATCGTGTTGTCAGCCATAGAGATCTGCCGGTTTGAAGCGGGGGAAGCAACTTCTCTCCCGAAATTATTGTGCATGGTCAGAATAGCGCATCCCGGAGACAGCGCATCTGAGCTCCGGGGTCCGATGCCAGCTCTCGGGAACCGTTCGCTGGATCATGCAGCAGGACGATGTGCCCGGCAAGAATTACGCAATGCTGTGCAGAAAATCCATACTCCCGCGTGTTGGGGTAAGGACGCGCACTTACTTTTCAAGGGGTTGACGTCTGGCGATCAGGATGCATCAAACCACCAAAGGATCGTGCGAGCAGTGCGGTCATGTGCAGCCGACGATACAGAGAACACAAAGAGGGAGATAACATGCGCTTTTTCAGCGTGCGATTGATTTTGGCGCTATTTGTGGGAATTACCCTGGTCTCGGTTGGCTCGACTTATTTTGAGGTGTTGGCTCACAAACATGCGCTGCGCCGCGACTTGGAGCAGCGGACGATGTTTTTGGGCAGAAGTCTGCAACAAGATCTCGATGACGTTGCTGATAACGGGCAGATTGCGGACATGCCTGCCCGGATTACCCAGCTCCGGTCGAGGGATGAGGCTCTGGGCTTGGCCTTATATGACCCCAATGGAACGGCCCTCGCGGTTGCCGGTCCCAATGAAGTGTTCAAAGAACTCTCGCAAAGCGTGATGGATAAGGCCATCCGCAAGGGAATCGACTCCGCGGCGTTTGGCCACGATTCGGACCACGAGTGGCTCGAGGAAGCGATTCCGCTCAATTCCAGTAATAAACTGACCGGCGTTCTGATCATTCTTGAGGATGCGGGGTACATCCGTGCGGAGGGCACGGCTGTATGGCGTCGGAGCCTATGGCGAATTCTGGCCCTTACGGTGCTGATTGTGGCGGTTACGCTCCTCACAGTGCGCTGGTTCCTGCTGGAACCAATGACCCGCTTGGTGGAGCGGCTGCGAAGCGTGCGCCTGGGAAATGGCGACGTGGAAATGAACGAAAGCAAGCCGGTGTCGAACTTATACCAGCCGCTGGCACGCGAGGTTGAGACGATGGCGGAGAGTCTGGCCGAGGCGCGCGCATCGGCTGCCGCGGAAGCGCGGCTGCGTGAAGAGGGCGAACACCATTGGACGGCAGAGCGCCTGGCGGTGCATGTTCGCGACCGGCACGGATCGAGCCGGATATTTGTAGTCTCGAATCGAGAGCCGTACATGCATGTGCGGCAGGGCCGGCAGACAACTTGCGTTGTGCCCCCGAGCGGACTTGTGACGGCCATCGAGCCGGTGCTGCGCGCCTGCGACGGAGTGTGGGTGGCGCACGGGAGCGGAAGCGCCGATGTCTCCACGGTAGACGCTTTCGATCGGTTGCGCGTACCGCCTGACGATCCACGCTACACTCTGCGCCGGGTTTGGCTGTCTAGCGAAGAGGAGAGCGGATATTACGACGGCTTTGCCAACGAAGGGTTATGGCCTCTGTGCCATATTGCGCATACCCGGCCGATCTTTCGCGCCTCGGATTGGGATCAGTACCAGCGAGTGAATGAGAAGTTCGCCGCAACTCTGCTGGAAGAGATGGAAGGCAGCGCGGAACCCGTGGTGTTCGTGCAGGACTACCATTTCGCGCTGGTGCCGCAGCTTGTGAAAGCGGCCCGGCCGGATGCCCGCGTTGCAATCTTCTGGCATATTCCGTGGCCCAATCAAGAGGCGTTCGGCATTTGCCCCTGGCAGGCTGAGTTGCTTGAAGGCCTGCTGGGCGCGGATTTGATCGGCTTTCACATTCCGCTCCACTGCAACAATTTTCTTTCTACCGTCGACCGTGTGCTGGAGTCGCGCACCGATCGCGAGCACATGACCTGCCGCAGAAACGGACACGCATCAACAGTGCGTCCTTACGCCGTGAGCGTGGCCCTTGACGGCACCAAACCTAAGACCGGGCGCCGGACCGAACCCGGGACCGGACCGGACAAAGTTGCGACCGCGGCACAAGGGCTGCAGCGCAACGGGCGGCGGTCTCGCACCACGCGTGATGAGTTGCTTGAGGAGTTTGGCGTGCGCAGCGAATGTCTACTGCTGGGCGTGGACCGGATGGACTATACGAAGGGAATCGTAGAGCGACTGATGGCGGTCGAACGGCTCTTTGAGGAACACCCATGGCATCGGGAACGGACCACGATGGTGCAGATTGCCGCGCCCAGCCGGTCGAGGATTCCGAGCTATGTGGAACTGCGCGAGCGCGTCGAGTCGACCGCCGCGCGAATCAATTTGCGGTTCGAGACTTCGCGCTGGAAGCCGATCGTCCTGATTGAGCGGCAGTGCAGCCACGAAGAGGTCGACCGCTGGTACCGCGCGGCCGATATGTGCCTTGTGACCTCGCTGCACGATGGCATGAATTTGGTCGCCAAGGAGTATCTGGCCGCCCGAGACGACGAAGACGGTGTGCTGCTGCTGAGCAAGTTTACCGGTGCGGCAATGGAGCTTGGAGACGCACTACTGGTGAATCCGTATGACATTGAGGGTGTGGCCGAGGCCATCCATTCCGGACTTGAGATGCACCCTGGCGAGCGTCGAATGCGCATGCAGCGGATGCGGCGGCACGTGATGGAACACAATGTGTACCGCTGGGCCGCAAACATATTGGGCGACCTGCGCGAATTGCGCATCGAGAACACTGAAGACGCGGGAATGAGCCGACCCGGTATGCCGGTCGCTTCAGTTTCGAACGGCGGGCATCGTAGACTGGCTTCGTGAGCAGGCAAGAGTTGACTCCTGAGACAGTGGCCAAATTAGAGGAGTTCTTTCGCGGCTTTGCCGGTGAGCGAAAGCCGCTGCTGCTGTTGGACTACGATGGGACGCTGGCGCCATTCCGTGTAGATCGGTTTAAGGCTCGGCCGTGGGCGGGTGTCCGCGAGCTGCTGGCGCGCATTCAACGGCAAGGCGGGACGCGGATGGCGGTCGTCACTGGACGTCCCGCTGCTGAGGTGGCGCCGCTGCTTGGGCTCGATTCACCGCTCGAGGTGTGGGGGCTGCACGGGGCTGAGCGGCTCTATTCCGACGGGCGGCGCGAGTTGCAGCAGGCTTCAGGCGCGGCATGGAAGAAGCTGGAGACACTCCGTGAGCAGCTTCGGCGCGACAGCCTCGGCGGGCTCTTTGAAGATAAGGCAAATGCAGTGGTCATGCACTGGCGCGGAGCTTCTTCGCATAAAGCAAAGTTGATTGAGAAGCGGACGCGGGCGATGTTTGGGCCGCTGGCTGAGATGGATGGGCTATCACTGCTCGATTTTGAGGCCGGCGTGGAGTTGCGAGTGGGCCGCGACAAGGGCGGAGCCGTTGAAGCTATTGTGAAAGAAGTTGCTGCGAGTGGGCCGATAGCATTTTTGGGAGACGATCTGACGGACGAGTCGGCATTCCGTGCCGTCAACAGCGCAGGCCCGCGCGGCCTGAGTGTGCTGGTGCGGCGCGAGTGGAGAGATACTGCCGCGAAGATTTGGATACGGCCGCCGGAGGAGTTGCGGGAGTTTTTCAAGCGATGGCTTAAGACAGCGGCCAGGAAATAGAGAACTTCGCTATTCCCAGCGAAACACCTTTGCCGAAAGCGCCGTGCAAACCAGAAACAATAAGGCCAGCGCCGCAACGTCGCTCATGTGGGCCGACCACGAATCGCCATTCCAGATTCCCTGGAGCAGACGCACAGCGTAGGTGAGCGGCAGTACTTGCGCTACAGCGTGAAGTGCGGGCGGCATAGCTTCAACAGGCACAAAGAGCCCTGAAACAGCGATCATGGGATACAGGATGACCGCGCCTATGGGCTGCGCAAAGCGAGCAGTTGGGACGATGCTGGCGATGAGAAAGCCGATCGACAGGATGCTCCACGTGCTGATCAGCAGCGCAATCGTGAATGAGAACCATGGAACATGAGCGCCAGCCGGAATATAGCGTTTTCCTGCGAGCAACATCAAGGCCAGCGTCGCCGCAGTGAGTATCAGCTTTACGATTACGTGGGCGGTGAGGATCGTCTGCGGGCGTAGCGGTGTGGCACGCAGCCGCTTGAGGATGCCGCCCTCGCGGTAAATGGAGACGATTGTGACCAGCGAAAGCACAGCGCTGACAGAAATCAGAATCGCTACGAGAACAGGAACACCCGCCTGAGAAAAGCTGCTCATAGCGAGTGAGGGGGATGTGAGCCGGTTGCTGGCGAGGCGCCCCAGCACAAGAAAAACCAGAACAGGAACACCAATGGTGCCGAACGCGCCCATAGGCTCGCGCATAAAGATCTTAATCTCGATCCATGTCAGTTTCCAAAGTCCGCGCAGCATCATTTTTCAATCCTAATCGCGAATGGAGTGGCCAGTCAGCTTGAGAAAGACATCTTCAAGGTTGGGGAGAATTGTGCGGAAATCCGTAACCCGGATCCTGCTCTCCGAAAGACAATCGATGACTTCGGTTACCAGGTCTTCGCTTCCTCCGCGGATCGTGATTCGCTTGTCGTGACGTGTCACCGACTCAATTCCAGGGATTCTCTCGAAGCGCTCGGCTGCGCTCGGGTCGTCGGTTTCGAGAATGACGGTCCGCTCCGGACAATGCCGGGAGACGAGTCCTTCCGGCGTGTCGATGTCGATGATCCGCCCGTGCTCCATAATGGCAACCCGATCGCATAGCCGTTCAGCTTCTTCCATCAGGTGAGTCGTCAAGAAGACTGTCTTGCCCCGCTCGCGAATGCCGCGCACCAGTTCCCAGATGGCCCGCCGTGCTTGCGGGTCGAGCCCGGTTGTCAACTCGTCAAGGAACACCACCTCCGGATCGTTGATGAGCGCAAGTGCAATGAACAGCCTTTGTTTCTGGCCCCCTGAGAGGTTCATGAACCAGGAGTTGCGCTTGTCCGTGAGACCAAGCTGTTCCAGCAGGAGCTCGCCGTCGACATCTTTTTTCCGGTAAAGCGATGCCCAGAGGTCTACTGCCTCCCACACTTTGATCCGCTTCTGCAACTGTGCCTGCTGCAGCTGAACTCCGATGCGATCCTGCAATTTGTAAACCTGACGAAAGGGATCGAGGCCGAGAACTGCGATGGCGCCACGGTCGGGCTTACGCAGCCCTTCGATACACTCCATCGTGGTCGTCTTTCCAGCGCCGTTGGGCCCGATCAGACCAAAAATCTCACCTTCGTTCACTTCAAACGACGCTTCGTCGACGGCCACTATACGGCCGTAGGTCTTGCGGACTCCCGAAACTTGAATGACTGGCCTCATGACGATTTGCGAAAGCGGAGACTCACAGAGCCTGATCTCAAGTTTATATTGCGACTATGGGTTCACGTTGGGCGCCCTCAGTGCCTGCGGCTGCCCGTCAAGCCAGGCTCTTTGAGGGAGTAGTGGATAAAGCAGGAAGAAGCCAATAGGAATGCCGAAAGACCTGGATTCGCGTGAGAATTTAGGTCATGACCTGCCAACGCTAATCGACGATTGAATTTACAGGCTTGAGGTTGACGCCACTGTACGGTGGGTATAGGCTCGCGCTAAGAATGAAACTCGAGCGGAAAATTACGGATGAAAGCCACGATGGTTGAAAGTGCGATTTATGCGGGTTCAGCGGCTGAGCTGAGAAGGCATCTCTTCTATGAGACTTCGCATTCCCCTGCGATTACCGATCTGGTGGGCTACGAAAGAGCCAAAGAGATCGTAGATTTCTGCTTTATCGCTAACCCTTACTATCCTACTTCCGGAATGCTTGATGATTTGCAGCGCAGTCTTCCAAACCTGATCAAGTCGTATCCGTCGAGCAACCCGCTGATGAGCCAAAAACATCTGGCGGCGGTGCTAAACGTCGATCCGGAGCGGCTGATCATCGGCAACGGCGCCACTGAGCTGATTTCGCTGATCGATATGACCCTGATCGATCGCATCGCTGTGCCCATTCCGACCTTTGGCGAATACATCGAGAAGATGAAAGACTTGCGAAATGCGGAGCTTTATCCGCTCGATCCGAGTGACCGGTATCAACTGCGTCTCGATGAATATCTGGCCTGGGTGCATCTGCGAAAGCTCGAGTCTCTGCTGGTGATCAACCCGGGCAATCCGACGGGGCAGTTTATCCCCCTGGAAGAGATGGTGGATTTCTTGCGCCGGGCGCGGGACCTGCAGCTGGTGATCGTCGATGAGTCGTTCATCGATTTTGCCGGAGAGACGATTCCGAGCCTGCTACCGCTTGCCGACCAGTTCACGAATCTGCTGATTGTGCGCAGCATGAGCAAGCACTGCGGCGTGCCGGGTTTGCGCCTGGGCTATTGCTACAGCGCGAATCTTTACATTCTCAATCGTCTGCGCCGCTTTGTGCCAACGTGGAATCTGAATACGCTGGCGCAATATTTTCTTTCTCTGTTACCGGAAAATGATGCCGCATATCACGTGGGCCGCAAACGGTTGATTGACGATGTAGCTCATCTCTATGAGGACCTGCGGACTGTCGCTCGGCTGGAGGTCTATCCCACCGGCGCTAATTTTGTGCTTTTCAAGATTCGGAGCGGCATGAACGCCACCGAACTCCAAACCAGGCTGCTCGAAGAGCACGGAATGTACGTGCGCGACTGCTCGAACAAACTCGGCATGGACGCGTTCCACATTCGTGTCGCTTCGCAAGGGCGGGAGAAGGATTCGCGCCTGGTGGAAGCTCTGAGGGCCTTGCTGCAATGAAGCGCCCGGTCGTTGTCGTCGTTGCCAACCGAGCCACACGGAAAGATAAGCTCATTGATTACGTTGGCGAGTTTCATCTCGAGCTTCTGGTTCAATTGGGCGCTTTCCCGGTCATCGTTCCAGTAGTTGACGGCACACTTTCATGCCTGCCGCAATACATGGAACGAATGGACGGCCTTCTTCTGGTCGAAGGAGACGACATTGAACCGAGACGATTCGCGGCCCGGAAGGCCAACTATAAATACGTCGAAAAGACGCTTCCCCTCAAAGATGAGATCGAGACTCGACTGTTGCGTCATGCGCTGCGCCTCAAGCTTCCGATCCTGGGGATCTGTCGCGGATCGCAACTGCTCAATGTGGTTTGCGCCGGAACGCTTTATGGGGATGTGCAAAAGGAAAACCGCACACAACGCTCTCATATCGATCTTGAACATTACGATACTTACCGGCATCCGGTCTCAATCGTGCCGGGCACTCCCCTGTCACGTTGGTATCGCCGCCGGACGCTGAACGTGAATAGCTATCACCATCAGGGAATTCGAGAACTGGCGTCTCGCTTCCTGCCGATGGCCCACGCGGACGATGGTTTGATTGAGGCCTATTACGATCCGAAAGCTGCTTTCGTGGTGGGGCTTCAATTTCACCCTGAACGTATGCTGAAGGAATATGCAGGGAATCTGAAGGTCTGGAAGGCTTTCACCGCTGCAATGAAAGGCAAGGACCGGTAATCGTCCTGGCGTCTACTCCCTGCCCTTTTTGCGGATCTCGATATTCAGGCGCTTGATCTTCTGGTTGAGCGTGGAGAGCGGGATGCGGAACTGCTCGGCGGCGTCGGTCTGGTTCCAGTTGCAGCGCTCGAGCTTTTCGATGATGATGCGGCGCTCGATGTCTTCGAGGATGTCGAAGAGCGAGGCGTTGGGATTGTGCTCGAGCAGCGCATCCTGGAAGCTGCGGCCGGTGATGTGGCCGGGCAGCAGATCGGAGCCGATGACGGGGCCGCATGAAAGCACGACGCCGCGCTCGATGGAGTTTTCAAGCTCGCGTACGTTGCCGGGCCAGTCGTAGTCGATCAGCGCGCGCAGTGCGTCGGCGGAGAGCTTGCGCGGCGGCAGGGCGTTCTCCTTGGCGTAGAAGTCGAGGAAATGCTGGCGAGCAGCGGAATGTCTTCGCGGCGCGCGCGCAGCGGCGGCAGATCGACGGTGATGACGTTGAGCCGATAGAAGAGATCTTCGCGGAAGCGGCCGTCGCGCACTGCCTTGCGCAGGTCGATGTTGGTGGCGGCGATGATGCGCACGTCCACCTGAATCTCCTGAATGCCGCCGAGATGCATGAAGCGCTGGTCCTGCAGCACGCGCAGAATCTTGGCCTGCGTGTCCATGCCCATGGTGGCGATTTCGTCCAGGAAGAGCGTGCCGCCGTTGGCTACTTCAAAGAGGCCTTTCTTGGAGGCGATGGCGGAAGTGAATGCGCCCTTGACGTGGCCGAAGAGCGTGGACTCGAGCAGCTCCGACGGCATGGCGCCGGTGTTGATGGGCACAAACGGCTTGTCGCGGCGCGGCGAGTTGGCGTGGATGGCCTTGGCGATCAGCTCCTTGCCGGTGCCGCTTTCGCCCTGAATCAGAACCGTGGAGCGGCTGGGCGCGACCTGCGCGACGAGGTCGAAGACGCGCAGCATGATCTCGCTTTTGCCGACGATGTTGGCGAAGTTGTAGCGCTGCTTGAGCGTGCGCTTGAGCTGCAGGTTCTCTTCTTCGGCGTTGTGCCGCGCCACGGCGGAGCGAATGTCGGCGAGCAGCTTTTCGTTGTCCCAGGGCTTCTGGACGAAGTTTTCCGCGCCGGCGCGGACGGCCTCGACCACATTGTCGACGGTGCCGTAGGCGGTGATCATGATGACCGGCAGCTCAGGCTGGCGCTCCTTGATCTGCGGCAGCAGTTCAAGGCCGCTCTGGCCGGGCAGCGCGAGGTCGAGCAGCACGAGATCGAAGTTTTCGAGCTCGAGGACTGCGCAGGCCCTGTTCGCCGTCGCTGGCCATGCTGACCGAATAGCCTTCGAGCGTGAGCAGCACTTCGAGCGACTCGCGAATGCCGGCCTCGTCGTCGATCACCAGGATGCTCGCGGGACGCCGCACCCGCACGTTGCTGGATGCGCTGATTGCCGGGACGGGCAAATTCAAGGGCAGGTCGACCTCAGGCATGGACAGAATTCCTTAGCAGGGGAAACTCGAGATGAAATGTTGTGCCGGCGCCCACGGCGCTCTCGACATGGATTTTGCCGGCGTGTTCCTGAATGATGCCGTAGGAAACGGAAAGTCCAAGTCCTGTGCCGCGACGGTCGCCCGGCTTGGGCATGGTTTTGGTGGTGAAGAACGGATCGTAGATGCGCTTGAGGTGCTCGGGCGCGATGCCCGAGCCGGAGTCGGAGACGATGGCTTCGACGTGCCCATTGACCAGCGTGGCCACGCGCAGCCGGCCGCCGCCGGGCATGGCTTCCTTGGCGTTCAGCAGCAGGTTGAGAAACACCTGCTGCAGCTTGCCGGGATTGCCGTTGATGGCGGGCAGAGCTTCGGCCAGATCGAGATCGACCGCGATCTGCGCGGTCTTGAACTGGTGATCGAGCAGCGAGAGCGTGTCGCGAATGACCTGGTTCAGATCTGTGTCGCGGAACTCGGTGGTCGAGGTGCGCGAGAAATTGAGCAGGCCATTGGCGATCTCGGCGGCGCGGAAGCTCTGCTGCGTGATCTTGTCGAGCACCGGGCCAAGGCGCGCATCGGCCTTGAGCTGCTTGGAAAGCATCTGTGAGTAGGAGGAGATGACGGCCAGCGGCGTGTTGATTTCGTGGGCCACGCCGGCGGCGAGCAGGCCGATGGAGCTGAGCTTGTCGGCCTGCGCAAGTTGCGCTTCGAGCGAGACGCGCTCGGTGATGTCGTCGACCAGGATGATGCGGCCGACGGAGACGAAGTCGCGCGACAGCAGCGGCGCGACGGCGATATTGGCGGTGCGCTGCTCGCCGGCGCGCGTGGTGAGGCGGAACTTGTAAAGATGATGCACGCCCTGCTCGTTGCGGAAGCCTGTCAATGGCTTCGACAAAGTCCGACGGGAAATACAGCACGAAGCGGCTGGCCGATGGCCTCGGCGCGGCTGAGGGCGTACATGGCCTCCATCTGCGCGTTCCAGCTTTCGATGCGGTCGTCGAGATCGATGGCCAGAATGCCGACGTTGATGGATTCGACGATGTTTTCGTTGAATTCCTTCAGCCGCTCGAATTCGCCGATCTTCTCTTCCAGACGCGCGTAGAGGCTGGCGTTCTGAAGAGCAATGCCGATGTAGCTGGCCAGGGATTCGAGCAGCTCGACATCTTCGCTGGAAAGGAAATCTCCGCCAATGGTGCGGCCCAGGCCGATTACAGCGATGGTGCGCGTGGGCGAGAGTCCATGACCTGTCTCCGGACGCGGCAGGGTAGGTAGTAGTTAAGATCGAGCAGGGCGGCGGTGCGGCGCTGATTTGGGGGCAGATGCAGAGCCTGCTGCGCGTTCTCGAGGAAGATATGCGAGTGGTCTGTGGCGTGGTCGAAGTCGAGGAAGCCTAGAGCCAGCGGTTCTTGCTCGATGAATTCCGGCCCCGTGACCAGCCGTTTGCAGCGGCTTCGGCGGGCAAGCCATGGGACGGCGGCGAGGCGCAGTTGCCCTGAGTCCTGCATGAGGAAGACGGCCACGCGGGCCACCAGCAGGGTGCGCGGGAGCCGCTCGACGATGGACGCGAGAAGCGCTTCAAGGTCGGTTTCCGAGCTAAGGCCGCGGCCGAACTCGACCAGCGCCTTGCGGTAGTCATAGCGATGACGGTCGAAGGCCGGTCGACCCAGCCCTGAATCTTGCGTTTGAGGGGATCGAAGATGGCGGCAGTCACCAGGATGGAGATGACCAGGCCCCATTCGCGCACTGCCTCCGGCACGGCATTGTGAACCACCACCGAGATCAGCGCGATGACGCCGAAATAGGCGCCGAGCAGCAAGCCGGTTGCCAGGGTGTAGGCTACGCCACGCTTGAAGATCAGGTCGGTGTCCATCAGCCGGTAGCGGACGATGGCCCAACTGAAGGTGAGCGGCAGGATGACCAGCGAGAACCCGGCCAGCTTGGTGAGCTGGTCGGCATATGGAGATCGAAGAGGAATGGGATGGCGTAGAGCAGCGTAAACGGCCAGACAGCCAGCAATGCGCCGCGGTAGAGCCATTTCAATTGCTGGCGCAGCAACGGGGTGTCTGCCCGGCTGTAGCTGCGGAGGAACAGAGGGCCGCCAGCACATAAAAGACGGCGTCGTAGGCGGTGCCTGTCTGGTCAAGGCGATGCTTCAGTAGTTCGGTTGCCTGCCGCGCCTGGATAGCCCAGACCCACAGACCAAGCAACGCCGCGCCGGGAGCATAAACCAGCGGCAGCAGCCAGCGGCGGCGCAGGTTCTTGTAGTCGCTCCTCGGGGAAACTGAGGGCAAAATGGAGAAATAATGCGGGCTGCAGAGACTCCGCCACCACGTTGAACCAAAAAACGGTCCAGTCGAACGGTCGAGCTTGCCGGTGTATTTGAGCGTAAACAGGGCAAACGAGACCAGGCAGAACAGGTAGAAATGCGTGGCGCGCGGGGCGGTCCAGCGGCGAAAGAGCACATAGATGCCGATGGCCAGATAGATCAGCCCGATAACGCGCTGCGCTTGCGACAGGCTGCGGTCCAAGCGGCACGGGGATGACCATGACCGGAGTATCCAGTTCCTCGCCGTCGCGCGTGATCGTGTAGTAAGCCTGACCATACGGCCCAGCGTGGTAAAGCGCTCGCTCCAGATCGGATACGCGCAGAGTTGGAATGCCGTCGCATGAGGCGCAGGTCGCCACGGCGGTGAGCAGATCGTGAGTCTTGATTCCGGCTTGCTGGCCGGGCATATCCGGGAGGACCTTGTCCGCTTCGAGGCCGCCTCCGGTCTGAACTTCGCGCCACCAGACTCCATCGTCGGGCTGCTGGAAGTCTCGCTCCTGACGTAGATTCAACAACGCCAGCAGGAACAGAGCTGCAGTGGCCAGGGCCAGCAGCGTCGCCTGTAAGCGCGTGAATAGGTTAGCTTCCATTGCGAGTGGCTCACGACATCATGAAGATTTGTAGCACGTGGAATGCCATGTGGGAGAAATGCGTCGCTCGACGCATTACCGTTGGTAGTCGATTGACAATACGCAAGATAAAGACGATTGGATCCTGGAATTGTCACCGCGATCGCGAGCTGAAATCTGAGGAGGATGCAAAAAACAGTAGAGCCTATATGTCAAACCGGATCGAACTATGGAAATCGGTAGCCGCATGAACCGGAGAGGGTTATCGGAAGAAGAGGCGAAAAAGACCGAGCCGGAAGGAACGTCACCGCTGGCCATAGGTGGCTTTAGGGCCGTGTTTTCGCTGGTAATGGTGTTCGGAAACGTACACTGGAATTTCAGATTCGGACAACCCGGAAGGGTGGGTGGCGGAAAAATCAGGGCCAAGTCGGAGCAAGACGGTGCGGAAGGCGAGGCGGGCAATGTATTCCAGAACATCGGCATTCTCCACGGCCGCCGATACTGATTCACCCCAAACAAATGGAGCATGGCCAGCGACGAGGACACCGGGGACGGCCAGGGGGTCAAGATTTGCAGAGCGGAAGCGGCGGACAATGACAGCGGCCGTATTTCGGACGTAGCCCCCGGCGACTTCTTCGGCGGTAAGAGATTCGGTAACTGGAACGGGGCCGTGAAAGTAGTCGGCGTGTGTTGTGCCGAAGCAGGGAATGGGACGACCGGCCTGGGCCCAGGAGGTTGCGAACTCGGAGTGAGTGTGGACGATGCCGCCGATGCCGGGAAATTCACGGTAGAGATAGGTGTGTGTATCGAGGTCGCTTGAGGGGCGCAGATTGCCTTCAACGATTTCGCCGTTGAGATTGGTGATTACCAGGTCGGAGGCAGTGAGGCTGTCGTAGTCAACCCCGCTGGGCTTTATGACGATTAGCGGCTCGGCGCCGGAGCGGCTGATTCCGCTGGCATTGCCGAAGGTGTGCGGAGCAAGACCGCGACGGGCGATTTCGCGGTTGGCGTGGAGAACTTCTTCGCGGAGTTCGGGCAGCAGCATGACAAGACAAGTCTACAGTTGCCGATGCACGCTTGTCAGCGAAAGCTCGCATCGATGTTGGCGTGGCTGGCGCGTACGATAGCGGGCGTGCAACGCGAAGTCCGGGATCGCGCGCTAGAATCGGCGATGAGTTCGCGGCTTGGCGGTGACGATTCATCGGCGGCTAAATGCAAAGCTGGTCGTCTTCGCATGGATTGATGAGCGGCTTCATGCCCTGCGGAACGGCGACTGTGCGCTCAACCTGTTTTTTCGCATTCATCGCGCTCTGGACGCCAAAGGTCATCGCTATTTCATCGATCTTCTCAGAATAGTTGCGACGCAGGCCGGCTAGTTCAATATGCAATTCACTGCAGCGCTCCGCATCCGCGCTCGTCGATGCTTCCCATAATACGGTGAGAATGATCGAAAAACGCAGGCCGGCCAATTCTTCAGTGTTGGCGGTAAGCGCCGCATCGTGTTTCTCGCGTGCGTACCGTGAAGCGGGGCCGATCGAGACTTCATCGAACAACTGAATAGTCATTGCGGTCCTCCTTAAATGGCTCGTGATGGATCCGAATTGGCTCTCCAGGAAACTGATTGCAACATTCAGGAGTCCGAATCGCAGGGGCATAGTTAAGCCGGTGCGGAACCGAATGAACCACACTCGCTGGTGGGTTCACTATTTAGTTTGATGTAGATCGCGAGGAAAGCGCTGTCCTGTATGAGTCACGACGTTTTCATTGCCCGCCGGGGCATATTGATTCGGGAAATGAGCTTCGCGAGCAGCTAGAGTGCGGGGTCCCGCCGCTAAGCCTATTGCGCTTTTTCGAGTTTTGGGTCGAAGCCGGTCTCAGCGGTTGGAACAATGGGGCTATCGCCGATGTAGCCCTCTTTGCTGAACTCCAGATGAATGTGTCCTGACTGCGGAGGCGGAGAGGGCAGGTCCTTCAATATGTATGTTCCGTCTCCGTCTGTCGTAGCTGAGTAAGTCTTGCCATCTGCTCCCAATTTCAATGTCACTTTAACGCCGGCGATGGGTGCGTGAGTTTTGAGATCGGTGACCTCGCCCTGAAACTGCCACGGCGGGGGCGGCGGCGGGTTGAGCTTATGCCAGATAGGAACGGCCAGCGCGGCGGCGATGAGGATACCGGCTACTGCCTGGACGAGGCGGCGGCGAGTAAGCGTTGCGCCGAGGGAGCGGCGCAGCAGCGCGGCAACCTTGACGCCGTCAGGTTCCGGAATGCCCTGAATCTCAAGCATGGCCGGCAGCGGCGTCTTGTCGAGAAGCCAGGGGAAGACCGGCTTTTTGAGCGCCTGGGCGCGGGAATATTCAAAGGTGATGTAATCGGAGCCATGAGCGTTTGCGGACCAGCACAGAATGAGAGTGCGCGCGCCGCGAATGGAATTATCGAGCCGCTTCTTCCATTCCTGGCCGGGGTCAATGGACTGGACATCGAAGAAGACCGTATAGCCAAGGCGGCGCAGCTCGTCGACCAGCGGCCGTATTCGCTCAGTGTCGGCGCGCGAGTAGCTCAGGAAAACGTCGTAGCGGGGCAGAATCATTTCAGTGCTTCATGACCTCGTCAAGCTGGTGCAGGGCGGCGGCCATGGCGGCGCCGTCTCCTTTTTCGAGACTATCAAACAGTGCAACCCAGGATGCGCGGCCAGCCTCGAAAGCGGGAGCCGAGCCGAGAAAGTGGCGGGTGCCGGGAAACTGAAAATCGACACTTTGTAATTGCGCTGATTTTAGCAGCAACGCGTTTGCGGTTTGTTGCGCATCGGCTTTTTGTCCGGCGCCCCACTGGCAGGCCAAGCGCATTGAGTCGCGGATCATCGACATGGTGACGGGAGCATTGGGGAAGGCTGTATCGCCGATGGCAGCGGCCTGTTTTTCGCAATCCTCGAAGCGGTTGGTCGTAAGGTCCGCTTCTTCCATTCCAAGGCCCGCAGACGGCGAGGCATCGAGCTTGAGCCAGCGCTGGGATAACTCATACGCGCGATCATAACGGTCGAGGTTTTCCTGATAAATGAATACGGCGGTTTGAAGATAGCCGACGTTGTTGGGAAAAACATCGAGAACCGCATCGAGGGCCACAGCCGCAGCGGAAAAATCTCCTTCATCCACCAGCACGTTGCCGAGATTGTTCTCGGTCGCCGCCCACTGCTGGGGAAGGTCTGCTCTGTTGTAAATTTCGAGCGCCGCACGATAGGCTTGCACAGCCTGGGCAAACAGATCCTTCGCTTGCGCGCCGCTGCTGCGCTCGCCTTGATCTTTTAGCGCGAAGCCGAGATTATTTTCTGTCATGGCCCAGTCCTGGGGCAGATCTTTTTTGGTGTAAACATCGAGAGCAGCGCGATAGGCCATAACTGCCTGGCTCATCAGATCCGTCGCTTGCGAACCGTGGCTCAGCTCACCCTGATCCACCAGCGCGAGGCCGACGTTGTTTTGGGCCATTGCCCAGTCCTGGGGCAGGTCTTTTCTTGTGTAAACATCGAGCGTTGCGCGATAAGCTTCGACCGCCTGCGAGAACAAATCAGTCGCCTGAGCGCCGCTGCTGAGCAGTCCCTGATCGACAAGAGCGTTGGCCAGATTGTTCTCCGTCCCGGCCCAATCCTGGGGTAGGTTGGCCTTGGTCCGCACCTCCAGAGCCGCCCGGTATGCCTGGACAGACTGAGCCAGCAATTGCGCAGCCTCGGTCCCACTGTTGACGCGTACGCCTTGATCCATTAGAGCCGCGCCAAGATTGTTCTGTGTTGCCGCCCAGTCCTGAGGCAGGTTGGCTTTGGTCCGCACTTCGAGCGCCGCTCGGTAGGCTTGCGCGGCCTGGGCTATCAAATCCGTCGCCTGTGGCCCGCTGCCTCGTTCGCCCTGATTCTCGAGCGCTATGCCCAGATTGTTCTCGACCCTGGCCCAGTCCTGGGGTTGTTCTGTCTTTGTCATCACTTCGAGCGCAGACTTGTAGGCCTCGACCGCCTGAGCCAGCAGGCCGCTTGCCTGCGCGGCGCTGCCGCGCACTGCCTGCCCCTTTAGAGCGTTCCCCAAATTGGTTTGCGTGTTTGCCCATTCCTCGGGCATCTCAGTTTTGGTGCGGACCTCGAGCGCGGCCCGATACGCTGATACTGCCTGCGCAAATAGTCCTGAAGCTTTTGCCGCGTCGCTCCGCTCGCCCTGATCGAAAAGGGCATTGCCCAAATTGCTTTGTGTACGAGCCCACTCCTTGGGCTGATCCTCCTTGGTATCGACTTCGAGCGCCGCTCTGTAGGCCTGGACGGCCTGGGCCAACAGGTCCCGTGGCCTGCGCGCCGCCGCTGCGCAGCGCCTGACCATCGAGGGCGATGCCCAGATTCGTTTGGATTGTTGCCCAATCCTGCTTCTCCTCCGGCGCGGATCTTTCAGGCAACAAGGCGCGATAATCTTTGATCGCCTGGGTCAACAGCGCCGCGCTGCTGCCGGCTTCTCCATAGTCCCCTTCATCCCGACGCGCGCTAGCCAATCGGAGCGACGCATCCAGCCAGATGCTCCGCAACGCGGCATCCTCCGGATATTGGCCGTGTTCAGCTGCCGCACGGTCGCGGGCCTGGGTGAGAATCAGAGTGGCCTGGTGAAATTGAAGATTGAGCTGGTAAGCATTCGCACTTTGGAATTTCTTGTCGACCAACCCACGCAGAAGTTTTCGATCTTCTTCGAGAAACCGCTGCTTGCTCTCTTCCAATTCTTTCTGATCATCGTCGGCTGCCTCGTCAAACAGTTGCGCGGCGACGCCGTAATGCTTGAGCGCTAACTCCGCAAGAGCCTTCTCATTTGCAGTGGCCTGATCCTTTCGCTTTTGAATGTCCTCAGCCCATTGCTGCACTTGTTTGTCGACATCCGCGGCTTCAAAGCCGTTGGCCTTGGCCCACTCCGTCATGGCAGCGGTCAGATCGTCAGGCTTCTGGTTTTGCGCGGCAGCCAGCTCGGCCTTCAGAGCATGGATTTCCTGGCTCTTGGCGCGGTTCTGGATAGACATGCGTTGCAGCATGGCCTCGATTTGCGGCGGACCCAGCAAAAGAGCTGAGCCTTTGGGTAGCAGGCGGACAGTGACATTCGTTGGTAGTCCCGACAGTTGTCCATCCGCTGGCTGGAAGATGACAAGATCGCTGACTCCGCCGATTTCAAGGCGCAGATCGTCGCGCTGGGCAGCTTCTGGAGAGACAAGTAGCAAGGCCTGCCCGGAGCGATTGGTTGCGTCGCGCGCACCGACTACCTTTTCTGAAGCGGCAACATAGCTCAAAGACACGCGCACACCCGGCACAGGCTGCGAAGGTTCAGCGTGGGCATTGACCACGACTACAGACAGCTCACGTTGAGCCGGATTTTGGCACACCGCTGCGGGCACGGCGAGACACGCCAGAATTCCGAGGTGGCAGATGGATTGTTTCATCGTTCTTTTTCGCCGCCAGGGTCGATCCGATGCAGAGTAGCCTTCCACCGTTGAGTTCTCCGGATGAGAGTTTGATCGCGCGAGAAACTGTATACGGCGTATGGTACTACGCAGATATAGACGGACGGGATTGATTTGGAGCTTCAACGGCGCCAAACGCAAATACGTCAGCGCAGGTCAAGGCGCCAATAGAAATCCCTGTTATCGATCACGCCGAGCAGCCCTCCGCGAATTGATGGAGAGTCGAGACAATCCAGCCGTTGACCGCCAACCCCTCGTCATCGGCGGGGATTGCGTTTTTAATATCGATCAGAATTGTCTCTTGAATGTAAACTAGCGTGCGAAGGGAACGTCTACCTGAGTGATGGCATCCGGCACGGCATTGGAACCGTTGGCCATGGCGACGGCGGGGGAGTTTTCCGCTGAAGAGTTCGCGTGTGTCGTTGAGAGTCACCGTCCACAGATTTTCAGATTTCTGCTGGCTTCAACGCGGGATGTTGACCTGGCGGAGACATTGACTCAGGAATGTTTTCTGAAGGCGCATAGAAATTGGGGCAGGTTTCGCGGGGATTCAAGCGCGATGACGTGGTTGATGCGCATCGCGATCAACCTGCAGAAGGATCACTGGCGAAACCGCCGCATGCAGTTCTGGCGGCATACGCAAGTCAACTCGGTGGATCTGGATGAGGCCAGCGAGTGGTTGCCAAGCGGAGAGAGTTCGGCGGAAAAGCAGTTGTTGGCGCGCGAGCAGGTGAAGCGCGTTTGGGCTTCGGTGGCAGGTCTGAGTGAGCGGCAAAGAACGGTGTTTCTGCTGCGGTACGTTGAGGAGCGGGAGTTGAGCGAGATTGCGCAGGCGACCGGGTTGAGCGAGGGTACGGTGAAGGCGCATCTTTCGCGGGCTCTGGGCCGTGTGCGTGCAGAGCTTGGGGGTAAACGATGAGTTGGATGGAGAGATTGGCGGGCAAGCAGGACCGGATGGAAGAGGGGGCGGACGTTGCGGCAGAGCTGCGCGGGAGTGCGCCTGAGGATGCAGCCGTGGAAGAGGCACTGAAGAACTTCAGGATGAGCATCCATGCGTGGAGCGACGCGGCCTATGTACGGCCGCGGTTGGCGGCGCAGGTAGTGCGGCACAGAAGCTGGCGTCTGGCGGCGGGATGGGCTCTGGCGGCCTTGCTGATTGCCGGCGGCTTTTCGGGCGGAATGTTCGAGCGTCATCAGAGGATCGAACGCGAACGGATTGCGGCGGCGCGGTTGGCCGAGCAGCAGAAGGCGATTCTTGAGGAGCAGGCAAAGGAAGAAGAGGATCTGTTGGCAAAGGTGGACAGAGATGTGTCGCGTGAAGTGCCGAGCGCCATGGAGCCTCTGGCGCAGTTGATGAACGAAGACGCGAAGTAAGGAGTCGGGGCACGAGAAAGATCGAGATACATGAACATGAGATTGTGCAGGGCATGGAGGAAGGTTCAATGAAGTTGGGAATGACATTGCGGTTGGGATTTGCGATTGCGGGAATCATGTTGGCAGGGATTGCGGCGGGCGCACAAGGCCCCGGCGGCGGTCCCGGCGAGGGATTTGGTGATCATCGACCGCCATTTGAGAAGGCGTTCGGTGCCCAGGGCGACCATGGGCGCTGGTGGAACAACCCGAAGTTGGTGGAAGAGTTGAAGCTGACTGATGCGCAGCGGAAGTCGATGGACGATATTCTTCTTTCGCATCGGGAGAAGTTGATCGATCTGCGTGCAAGCCTGGAAAAGGCGGAGTTGTCGCTGGAGCCGCTGATCAAGGCAGACGAGCCGAATGAAGCCGGGATTCTGGCCGGAATTGATCGAGTGGCGCAGGCTCGCGCGGAACTCGAAAAAGCCAACGCGCGCTTCCTTCTGGCAATTCGCGGGAAGCTGACGCCTGACCAGTGGAAGCAACTGCAGACCGACCGTGAGCACCATGGTCAGCAAGGCCGTGAAGGCTTCGGGCGCGACGGACAGCGTCGTGGTGGACCGGGCGGTCCGGGAGGCGGTGGTTGGGGACCGGGTGGGCAAGGACCTGGCGGTCAGGGGCCTGGCGTGCAGTTCAGGCATCGCCAGGGACCGCCTCCGGCCGGTGGTCCAGCACCGGCGCCAACGCCGAACGCAGCTCCGATGGCAGCTCCTGGGCCGCAGACCATGGATAACGGGGCAGGCGCAGATGCGTCTGGCGCATCGCAAGGCGGCGGTCAACAGTAAGAGGCCGTTATCGGCGGGTCTAAAAAAGAGAGCAAATGCGGTCTTGAAGACCAATGGCGGCACGAGGTGATTCCTCATGCCGCCAATTTTTTGCGCCCGAAACTAAACGTGACGGCGGCGGACCTCCCAGCCGGCGTCCTTCCATCGGTCACGCGTGGCAATCCCGGAGGGATCAGGCTTTTGGTGAATACTCGCGCGTCTCGCGGGCAACATATTCCCGCGGGTGCTCCGGTTGGTGCACAGATTCGTAGGTACGCACAGGCTCCCGCTCGACTCGAACAACTTCTTTCTCAGTCTTGCGAAACGACTGGATAGGGCCAATAAATGCGCAGATCAGCGCCCAGATCATCGCAAGCAGGCCCAAGACAGTCAGAGTAAGGCCGCCCAGCGCGGCCGGGCCAGTGGTGGTTATCGCGACTTGCAGGTTGGCCGCGGAAACCGGATAGGCAGCATTAAAACCTGCGCTGCCGTTGCCATATCCAATAATCAAAGCCAATCCCGCCGCAAGTAACAGGATTGAGACGATCAAGGGACGGTCAGATCTCTATTGGAGTCACCTCATTTATTTTTGCGGGCGGCGATCACCGGACGCCACAGCGCAGAACCCTCGATAGGTTCTCTGCACTTAAGATGCAGCCGGCGCGGCAAAAGCCGCCCTGCGAAAAACTTCCCAGGTTGGTCTTTGGCCGGAAAAGGTCGGGTGCTCGGCTACAGGTGCGCAAGACCGCACATGAGATCGAACACACCACCTTCCTCAGAAGAGGGATTCTTTCAGGCTTTGAAATCGAGGTTTTCGGCGGCGGCTTCCATGCGCGGAAGAATTGCCCGCATTTCTATGAACTCCGGCCGCCCGTGGAGAGGCTTGAGTCTCGGATCGGCAAGCAACTGAAAGAACCATGGACTGCGAATCTCGTTGGACCTTTGCAGTTCGGCGATCGCAGCATCGAGGTCGCCCAGAGCAACATGGACGGCCGCGCTGAGGCAGTTAAGAACGAACCTCTCGCGGCTCAACCATTGAAGCCGGTCCAGGATGGCTCGTGCCTCAGCTGTCTCGCCATTGCATGCCAGTGCATAGGCGTGGACGGCGGATGGCAGGTCGAAGTAGGGTGAGACTTTGACAAGGCCGTGCGCAAGTTCGGCGGCGCGTGCGGCCTTTCCGTTAAAGGCAAGAATCCCGCCGCCATAAAGAATGACTCCTTCATGCTTAGGAAAGAGTGCCAGGGCTTGAATGATCTGGCGCACGCTCTCTTCTGACTGGCCTGCGAGGTGAAAAGCCCACGCAAGGCGCGCATGCAACCAGGGCGCAAATGGGTCCAGATGAAGGGCGGCGCGAAGCAGCTCGATTGCCTCGTCAAAGCGACAACGGCTTAGAGAGAGCATCGAACGCGCGCGCGTCGTCCAGGAATCGTGAGGGAGATGGGAGGAGCGGGCGAATCCTCGAAGCGCCGCGGACAAATCCCGGTCCACGTGGAAATTGACCCAGGCAAGCGCGGGCATAATGGTCTCGGACTCATGTCGAGGGGTCGACTCCGACAAATGGGCGGAGCCGTTTAGTCCATCGGCGGGGAAGATCGAATTAGCCGTGCGGCGCACAATATCCGCGGCTATGGTCGGAGCCATGAATCCGCAAAAGGACTGTGTGATACAAAGGTGCACCAAGTCGACCTTTGCGGCAACGAGCGAGGGGTCCAGTTCGGCGGCGCGATGCAAATGCTGCAGGCCATCCTGCATGCGATGGCGTTGCAAGCTATGCCACTCATGACGCCCCTGCTGGTATATTTCATAGGCATCTCGAACGGACGGACCGCTTTCAAACTCGGCGACTGATTCGGCCGCAGCAGCGATGGAATGGCCTTCTGAAGGCAATTCCGGCGGCGAAGAGTCGTAACTGCCATTGGGTGAAGCGAAGTTCATGTTATGTGAGCCACGCGAGTGGGCTGTGCCATTTTGAAGACGGAAATCCAGGCGCTCGATCAACTCGCGTTCGAGTCCTGCCACGCGGTTTCGATCCACGAGCAGGTCTTCGGCCCAAATCTGCACGCCGTCCTTGACCCGGATCATCTCAACGCGGAGCCTGAAATGACCGGGTACGGCGCGAATGGTTCCCGTCAGCGCCAGGTCTGCGTTGAGAGCCGCACCGATCTGCTGCGCGGTCAGTTGTTGCCGAGCCAATGTGAAAACGGATTCCCGCGCAAGGACAGTGACGACGGGATGAGTTACATTGCTCAGCCGTGCAATCGCTTCCTCCGCAATCGCCGGGCCCAGGTATTCCGGTATTCCGTAGTCGGTTGCGAATGGCGGTATGGCCAGCCTGGGGAGCGAACCAACGGGAACCGCGCTCTGAGCGTGCACTTCTACTGTGAGACGGTATCCGCGCTTGTAGACAGTCTCGACGTAATTTTCCGGCTCAAGACGAGCTCGCAATGAAGACAAGCACTTGGGAACGCTATCGGCAGTAACGTGGATGTCTCCCCAGATTGCCTTGCGAAGTTGAACAGGCGTAACAATCTGACCGGGGTGTGCAAGCAGGAAACGAAGCGCGGCCAGTTCTTTGGGCGGCAAATGCACGACCGATTCTCCGCGCAAAAGCGTTCCATCGGCCTCAAGCCGGAAACCTGCAAAAGAGAAAGCCTGCTGGCTGTCAGCGTGCCCATCTACAACCTCGACCTCTTGAATTTGGAAATGCCGCTTTCCGCCAACGCGGGAGGATGCCATCCAAGATGCCGGACGCTCCGCGATTCCGGAAGCCGGCGAGTGAGAATCTGGAATCTTCAGACAAATCCAACGCAGCTCCTTATACCTACCGGTTAACCCGCCTTCCGTTTGATTGCCGCGCGAAATAACGATTGGCAATCGCCGGTCGCATACGTTCGGAGATCTGCACGCCGAACAATCGAAGAGAAGGAATTCTGGCGTAACCCAGCGGAATTCCTCCGGCCTCATGGGCCCATTCTTGCCTTCTTACAGGCTGATTATGCACTAAAGAATGGGCAGAAAATGGTCGCATGTTGTCAACTTTGTCTGGTTTGTAGTACCTACAAAAGTGGTTACTTTATTACTAATTGGTAAATAAAGCAGTTTCAGTGTATCTCTTTCACTCTTTAG
>CAVVXR010000009.1:0-199345 GCA_963752215.1 uncultured Acidobacteriaceae bacterium
CACAATCAAGTTCATTTGAAATTTCTGATTTATCAAACATTCAAAATTTTGATCTTTTAATTCAAAATTTGAATAGTCAGAATAATATGATAGTTAGTGCCACAATACAAATTTATGATACAGTTAAAAGTTGTAAACAAGTAAATAATGCATTAAAACCAAGCAATGTTGATACAACTACTTCTAACATAATTAAATTAGCAGATAGACTGTTGGTTGATTATTTTCCTAAATGTCCTTTTATACCGTGTGACATTTTTGGTAAATGTATAAAAGGAGAGTGTATAGAAGGTAGATGCCCCCAATGTCTTTGTCCATCTATAGATGCTTGTACAATAAAAGCTAGCCCTGAACCAGTAGAAATTTCACGTTTTCAATATGAACAAAATCCAAGTATACGTCTTAATCAATATGAAATTAAAATTTATGGAACCCGAATAATTACAAAATAGTGGAATAACATCCCAATTTATTATAAATTTTTTTGATCAATCAGATACATCATTAGGACAAATGCCTTTCACATCTAAATGATTCAACATCAACAGATTTAAATTTTAGCTATAATAGAACCTTATCAATTTTTGTAAATCCGACACAAACTATAGTAATAGCAAAAGCTCAAATTTCTTACAAGCAATCAGTTGGAATAAAAAATATTATTACTTATAATACTAAGCAATACCAAATAGATATAGAGCGTTATACATCATTAAAATATATTGCATTTGATGTTGGATTATTAAGTGACAACACTTACACAATCACTCAATATAACATAACCAATTATGATCAATAGTTTCCATAGAATTCGTAGCACAAAATTCTGAAATATTAAAACTAAATTTTGAATATAATATTAAAAATATTATATTAGAAATTTTAACTTTCATTAATATTAGCTTAAATATTACAAAATGACATATAAATTAACCCTATTTCGGGTAAATTTACATTCAAGTATAATTACATTTTCACATGGAAACATTCAGTTTTTAATTATTTTATTTTTATTACATAGAATTATTTACACCTTAATCAAAAGAGGATTTAAAAAGAAGCATTACCGGAATCAAGTTCTTCAGATAGTTTTTTTAGGGCTAATTTATAAAGTTCAGTTTTATCGGCATCTAACCCGAGATTTTCCTTAGCTTTATCAAGGAACTTTTTTATATATTTTACAAATCACGGTCCTCCCTTTGGACCTCCTGCTGCAACTACCTTAGTTCGAGCTTCCTTTTGGAAATCTAGATATTGTTGAAACCCTGCAGGGGGAACCTTTTCCCTTCAGTTCTTTTCATATTTTTTTTTGATTTTTTTGATTTTTTTGCTGATGCGTCTTGCATCAGAGCTGGAACTTCTGGATCTGATCTGGATTTTGATTTGGATTTCTTAGATTTTTTTTATGTCCTCTTTTTCTGGCGCCACCTTCTAAATCGGCAACATATAAATCATTTAGGCCCTCGGAAGGTTCACCAGTGCCTGGAATTCCTAGTGGTTCGCCAACGTCCATACCTAAATCATTTTCATCTTCATCAAAATGATAATTTTTTTGTTTCAATGATTTTTTTGATTTTTTTGTTCTTTTCCTACGGCCACCATCCATATCGAAGTCATGATTTTCATCCATGTCCATATCTTCATCATCGTCTGGATTGGGTTCTTGATAATTTTTATCATGATGTCTAAATTGTGCTGGAGTCTCTCCAAAAGAATTCAAATCTTCAGAAGGTTCCATATCTGGTTCAGGTTCATCATAATGCCTGTTTTTTTATGACGATTTTTATTCTTCCCTCCAAGTTTGAAGATTTCTTTCAGCATTTTCGAATAATTTAACTAATTTATCTTCCAAAGCGGCATGTTCGTCGGCGTAGATAAAGTATCCAATAAAGTGTTATTAAAATTATTATTGCCATTAATGTAATCATTCCATTGTTCGGTTGATGTGGACATAGTTCCTCCATGTTGCGGTTGTTCGCTATTCATGTCTATAACTGTTAAATATTCAGGAAGATTATCCATACGTTCACTATCACGGAAAAATTCACTAAATGTTTCTTTATTGTATCTTGACATAGTATATGTTATATATTAAGAAAATATATTTTATTTTTTTAATAAAATATAAAAACTATATTTTATAAAAAATTTAAACATTGAATTTTTAATAAATTATTTAATTATTGAATTCATTTTTATTTTTTTTTTCGGGAATAAATTTTTTATCTTTACAAAAAATTTATTCAGGAATAAATTGACAAATTAATTTACAAATATATTTACAAAAATATCTACAAATAAATTGATTATTCAGATGAATTTGCATATATTGAAATTAACACATCAAATAAATAAATTTTTGAAAAACTATATGATACATTTCAAATAATCTGGGCACGTTGAGCACAATGCCGACCAATTTCCTCATATTGTTTTTTATAAATGTAGATCCATTTTTTATAAAAAATAATTAAACAAATATTTTTTAGATGTTAATTAATCGTTAACCGCTCAGATCACAATTTTTTTGGTGAAAAGAATAAGCAAATCTTAGGATTTTTAACAAAATTGTGAACAAAGTTGTAATCCAATGATTGAGCAAAGAAAAATGAGTAATGCAAGTGCTCGGAACTCACATCCTTTTATTTCCTCAATTTATGTTTTTATATTTGGTTGGACTATTAATTTATTCATATGCAGTTAGTTTTTTTATGGCAAGGATAAAAGGGGACAACAACAATTTATGTTTTATATTTGGTTATACTATTTTATTCATGTTGTTAGTTTTTTTATGGCTAGGATAAAATGGGACAAAAATAATTAAAAAAATTTGAAAACAATACATTTAAAAACTAATTATATATTATAAGAAAAAAGAAATATTATGGGAGTACCTGGGTTTTTCGTTTGGTTAATGAAAAAATATAAAAATATCGTTAAACGTCATCTTGATAATGAAAATCCAGTTGACATTCTTTACTTGGATGCTAATTGTCTTATTCATCCCATGTGTCAAAAAACATTGAAGTTGTTCCCGAGTTTTCCCGATAAGGATTTCATCGAAGAAAAAATGTTAGATGAAATTATTAAATACATTGATTTTTTAATTCTGTTTACGGGACCGAAAGAAATGTTATATATTGCAATTGATGGTGTTGCACCGTGTGCAAAAATTAAACAACAACGAATGAGAAGATTTAAATCCATCAAATATAATAATCAAATTAATTCTTTGAAAAAAAAAACACAATATGAAACTCGACAAAAAATGGGATAATGCGGCGATTACACCAGGAACTGAATTCATGGAAAAAATCACTGATAGATTAATAAAATTCACTAATGATAAAAAATATGAAAATTTAAAAATTATTTTTTCATCAAGTAATACACCGGGGGAAGGAGAACATAAAATTTTACAACATATTAATAAATTGGAACATAAAAAAAATATTGTGGTATATGGATTAGATGCCGATTTAATTTTTTTAGCATTGGCGAGTCATAAAGAAAATATTCATTTGTTGAGAGAAATACAACACTTCGGGCAAACATCCATAGTACAAAGAGATGATAAAGAATCTTTGTTGGATGTGGTTGTTAAAGATCAAGAATTACATGATGAATGTGAAATGGATGATAGTAATAATGAAAAAGAGGTGGTTGTTAAAGATCAAGTATTAAATGATGAATGCGAAATGGATGATATTAATCTTGAAAAAGACGGGGTTGATGAGGAAGATGAAATGCAATATGAAGAATTGAATTTTTTAGATATAGATGCTTTGAGGGAAAAATTATATGAGGAGATATCGGAAAATTTATATTTAAGGATAGAAAATAAAGAAATGCTGGATGAAAATTTTGATATAAAAAAATATAGAATGCCTGGAGAGAAAAAGATGTTGTAAATGATTTTATATTTATGAGTTATTTTTTAGGCAATGATTTTTTACCACATATTCCGTCAATTGATATAAAAAAGAAAGGGTTAGATATATTGTTGAATGCATATGTAAAGACATTAAAAAAACAGAATTTTAAATTATTTTACAGCGAAGATAAAAAAATAAGAATGAATCATTTTATTTCGCAAGATTCGTCCGGGGAAATTTGTGTGAATAATTTATTTTTGGTAGGATTTTTAGAATATTTAAAGATAAAGGAAGAGGCATTTTTTAGAGATCATTATAGAAAAAAACCAAGAAAAAGAATATGTTTTTCACACAATCAATTTGAAAAAGAAAAATTCAAAATGGATAATTTACAATTTAAAATTAATGATCCGATACGATTAGGTAGTGATGAAATTGAATTATGGAAGGAAAGATATTATAATCACTATTTTTATTCTAATAACAAAGATTATGTAGATGAAATATGTAAAAATTTTTTGGAAGGGTTATTATGGGTTTCCCATTATTATCTAAATGAATGTTACTCATGGAATTGGTATTATTCATACAATCAGGCGCCTATGATATCAGATTTGTATATGTATTTTGAAGAAAATTTAGATTGTTTTGATATTATAAATTTTAATGATACAGGGCCATTAGATCCTTTTATTCAATTGTTATCAGTGTTACATCCGTCTTGTAATTATTTATTGCCAAAACATCTAAGGTATTTAATGGTGAGTAGTGATTCACCCATAATTGATTTGTATCCGTATTTTTTCCAAGAAGACATGATAGGAAAAGACATGTTATGGAAATGTATACCAATATTACCCCCTTTGGATATAGACAGAATTATGGATAATGTTTCATATAAATATATAAATAAAGATGAAGAAGAAAGAAATAAAATAAAAAATATATATAAAAATTATAGTTTATAGTCCGTTTTTTATGGCTAACAGTCAGTTTTTTATGGCTAACAGTCCGTTTTTTATGGCTAATAGTCCGTTTTTTATGGCTAACAGTCAGTTTTTTATGGCTAATAGTCCATTTTTTATGGCTAATAGTCAGTTTTTTATGGCTAATAGTCCGTTTTTTATGGCTAGGAGAAAAAAAGCCACCTTTAAAGGGTTAAATTAAAAATAATTATTTTATAAATTTTTTGCATATATTTAATGTTTAACAATTTTTATTATATTTATTTTAGGTGAAAATAATGGTAGAAATATTAATAAAACTATCAGCACTATCTACTTAACAATTTATAAAGTTTTTACTATACGAATTCGCTTCGCTCAGTTCACTTCGTTCACAATTTTGTTCATAATCTAAAGATTATGAACAAAATTTTAATGGTTAAAAACACAAGCGAATTTAACTCTATTAATTTCGTTCACAATCTTTAGATTGTGAACGAAATTGTGAACGAAGTGAACTGAGCGAAGCGAAATGAGCGAAGCGAATTCGGATAATGTTTCATATAAATATATAAATAAAGATGAAGAAGAAAGAAATAAAATTAAAAATATTTATAAAAATTATAGTTTATAACAAAAGAATGTGATACTTTGTTTATAAATGATATTGTCGAAAATACCGCTTTCCTCAATTTTGATCTTCGAGGTCACCGTCAATGGATGATTCCACTGAACCGCAAATCTCGTTTGGCTCAAAGCTCTACAATCCCTTGCCGTCTATTGTTACTAACATCGCGGCAAGCCGTTTTATCGACTCAATCTCTAAAGAACTGTCAGCCGGTTACGGATTTGTGCCGTTTATCGGAGCGGGCTTATCGGCACCTTCTGGTGCTCCACTTGTTTCGGGATTTACGCCCTTATCTGCATCGGTGCATCTGGCTCGCTCTCGGATGCGATGATCTAGGGAATCGTCCATGGAATCCGAGAACTGATAAGTGGCCCCCATTCTCCGATGGAAACCGACATCAGGAAGGTGAACTTTGGGAAAAAGTTCGGTCCGAACTAGGCCGCAAACGTATCAAAGATCCGTGGAACCCCGAAGTAGCGATTTACCAAGAAGCACTAGGAGCTATGGCAGAATGGCGTACCTCCCTATTGTTCCTCTCAAGGATCGTCTGCGAGCGTTATAAACTTGGACATTCTCATCGTTATGCCCTCGCGCTCGACGCACCAAATCAAGACGTGATAGATAGCTGCATTCGGCACACAATGCGGGGACGACAGCCAACTTTGGGTCATCGGATGCTGGCAATGATTGCCACCATCATGCGATTTAATGTTGTGTTAACCACTAATTTCGACGACCTGCTTGAACAAGCATTCGAGATTGCGAGAAATCCACTAACCGTGTTTGAAGTGCATTTGAATAGTGATTTGCCACCCTTCTCTGCGCTTGCAGGACACCGTTCTTTGATCAAAATGCACGGAAATCTATACTCGCTCAGAGTTGATTACACACTCGATGCTTTGCCAACAGAAACAGACCGACGGCGTTTCGTGGAATACCTTCGTTCAACTACGCAGTCTTCGCCTTTTCTTGCCCCTGCAGCACCAGATGAGATTTTTTCGCATCGAAATCATCTGCTCCTGTTGGGTGTTTCGGCAGCAGAACGACGGACTCGTGACTTCATTAAGCACGCCTGGAATCACTTAGGTCCCGATTTCAAAGTCTTTTGGCTCTGCCATACTGAACGTGACGTTCACAATGTTCAAACGTTCGCAAAAGAGTTCCAAGAGCAGAGTCGCGATGATCGGTTTATCTCTAAGGATTGGGATGGCGCACACATCTTAAGATATCCATATCTTGGTCTGTTCTTCCTCCAATTATATCAAACGATCCGTCGGGGAATCCCCACAACTGGTATCATTTTCCCATCGGCCTCAAGAGCCGCTGTCCCTCCGCTGCCAGGCTTTGAGACTGCGGAACCTCCAAAATCCTTCTCAACATTTGCACAACGAATTCGTTCACGTTTGGAAGAACTCCAATCGGATACTTTTCACCAGCATCGACTAATTGTTGTGTCATCGAATACCGCCTCGGCCGGTGTTACGTCAGTCTGTGCATCAGTGTTTGACGACATTCAAGAGGATCATCAAATAGCAATTTGGCTTGACATGAATGACACGTCAAGCACCGATGATCTTTTTGAACAGTTGCTCGATGCTGTTTGCTATCGAATAGGCGTTGAAAACTGGATGCCCGTGCACGTAGAAAAACGGCCCGAGTCTCGCGCGAATGAGATTCGCAAAATCGCTTCCGCGATTAACGCAAAGTGGGTCATTTTCCTCAATGCTCGGGAAACGCCGGGAACTAATCTCGCCGATGGAATGGAGATTCTTAACGACTCCGCTCATCCTAACAATTGGCTCGATTCAGCAAGCGAAGAGAGAATTGCGGCCGCCACGCGAAGAAATGACGATGACTCAGACAATTTAGCCACGTTTGTTGAGTTTATTTCCCACTTATGCTTTGCAGTCGAGAACGACAAGAGTGTGCCTGGGTCGTTGTCGATGTCAGTGATACTCCTTTGCCGACGAACACCTCCAGATAAGCCTTCGCCCCTCGAAGAGACCCTGGTTTCCGTACATCACATCGCGGAAGCCGCTCTGCCAGATTCACCGTGTACCAACTTTGACGAAATAAGTGTCATTTACGACACTTTCAAGTGGTTGGTCGCGAAGACGGATGAGATTCATGCCGTTCATCATTTCTTCATCTACTGCTTCTTCTTCAGCGCATGTGTTACCCTTGCTACAATTTGGTGCCCCAGCGTATCTTCTAACACTGGAGAGTTCAGCGCAGTGAGGCGGAAAATCAAGTGCTGTTTTTATGGCTGGAAGAACTTGAATCGGCGGGCTTGGTTCGAAGAAAGCCGGGTGGCTTCATTTGGCTTCACGCACGGACTCGGACATGGTTGCGGCAGTGATTCCGCGAACAAACTTTCAGACAAGAGTTTATTGCACTAGTCACGATCCACTTCACGAAGAAAAATGATCCGGCTCGCGAGACTGCGAGTGAGGTTATGAGGAAAGCATTTGAATCGTGTTTTGCGGTCTGGAACCCACCTGATAGTATGCCTGCCGTGCATTGGACTTTAGCATCTTGGTATCGTCGCATTCTCGAAGCTTCCCGAGCTCCGGCGGCATTGTTTGAAGCTGCTTATCATGCCTGCAGCGCCGTTGAGACGTGGTTCGCACAACCCAAGCCAACTCTGGAAGGATATAAGCAATCGCTCGACAGGCTTAACTGGGCTACGTCACTTCTGCGAGAGAATTCCTTTCTGATCCAGACTCAAGGGTACTCACGCGGTAGTTGCCGTCGCCTTGAGTATATCCGCGACGACCGATGTCGTGCCATGGACGCGGCATTAACTGCATGGTCGCCAACAGGCAAGCAAAAGCACATTTCAGCCGCTAAAACGGCCGTTTCTTTGGCCGTACATAAACTTCGAATCAAATGCACTGAAATCATGCGTGCAATAGCGCGAGAGGTAGGCGAGGATAATCGCGCCTACTTGCGACAACAAGATTTAAGAACTCTTCTCGCAGGCCAACCTTTAACTGAATCACATTCAGTCTCTACATCAGGTGATTTGCATACTGTGTGCTGTAGCAAAGCAGGCAAACCTGATCTTCGCATACAATGGGTCCGCTGGTGGCGTTGGAATGGGATGCTCGGAATTGCATCTCGCTCCTATCATGCTGCCGGGTCCGCATTGTACAGAAGCATTCTTTCGGTAATCGATCCGGACGCTCTGCAAAATGATCGCAATGGTGGTATTGGCCTGCATGTATGGGTGCTTCCACCGTTCAGGAATCTCTCAAACGGCTAGTCGAACAATGCAGGGCTGGAAACGCAACGATTCTCAAATCTCCAGAGGCAAATCAGCAAGAGCTTCGGCTCGAAATGGCCAGAACTATTGAACAACTTGTCGCACTTAATATACTCGAACTTAGTCTTTCGCAGCGCCTGCTATCGTCAATTCCTTCCTCTACGTCCGTAGAATCGGCGTCGCATTTGATTTTTTGCGGTATCGATCTTGTAAATCAAATCATTTCAAATGACGACTCAGCAGATTCTCACTATACCGGCCTCGCAGCATGGTGCAGATGCCGCTTCCTCATGCACCGCGCAATGTGTGAATCAACGCTCAATCAGCACCGTGAAGCCATGCGCGACTTAATAGATGCAGAAGCCACGTTGAGTTCCAGCGCATCCAGCCGCCGCGATGTAGACTCTGCAATTATCGAGTTGTATCGTGCGGAAGTATGCTTGCGTCGTGCTTCGACCGTTTATATTGAGTATGGGCCTATGGGACAAACCGCAGTCCCCTTCAGAGACTTTCACACGTTATTGAAGCGAAAGGCAGGTGACAACACGTGGAGGCCAGGGATAGACCCAACCTTGTGGCGGGTAGAATCAGCAGACTTGATAAACGAACTTTGGCCCGATCCCGAAAGTGAAGCCGCTAGAGATCGCTCGCTTCGTACGGCGTACTCGTACGTGCAAGACGCAGTCTCATTCTTGTCACGTGCCGAGTCAATTTTTCCTGACGCGCCGCCGCAGTGTTTGGTGGACCACATGGTACTGTCAGCGCCGCCTAGAAAGTATCGCATATTCGATTTGGGCAACGATTTTTGAAACGGACATTCCCATACCAGGGCTTGGATTAGAATCGTCGCCGAGAGGAAGCATGACGGTTGCCGACTGTGAATTGGAACACTCCGTTCAGATGATTCGCGTAGATGCTTACCGACTGGCGACGATTGTGCAGGGCTATTCCAGCTGTGCGCGTGCATACTACACTCGCTTGCTTCTTGATCCCAACGCCGATGCTGAACGGAGCCATACTCGTCAAAAAAGTATGAAACGTGCTTTGTCCAATGCTTTGGAACGCCTTGTTGCAGTTCGGCGATTACGCGATACAAACACTGGCACCTGGGAAGATGTGCAGCGCCGTTGACCGTTACAATAAAACAACTGAAGAGCATTCCGCAGATTCTGCTGAAGGGATTGCTGCGAAAGTTGGCGTGTCAATGGCATATCGGCGTTTTAACGCAGCCCCATACGGTGACATCGTTAAATATATAAATCAGGTTGTTGAAGTAGCGACTGATACTGCTCACTACATTGAAAGCCCTCTACACTGAACCCAGTTCTTGCGTGCATACCTATCGTTCTACATTTTGACCCTTAGTGAGAGAATTGGTAACGAGCTTTTCTAACCAGACTTTTTCTTTGATATCACCGCGCAGTCGGCGTAAGAAAGTCCCTGCGGCGTACGAATGCTCACATCCGCGCCCAACGCAATCAGAGCAGCGGCCATTGAAGGAGCGTTTGCAATCACGGCCTCGTGCAGAGCCGTCTTTCCCACGCGTGATAAACAATTGATGTCAGCTCCTTGAGCGTGCAATTCGGCGATAGCTTTTGTATGTCCTGCGCGGTAGCATAAAACAACGGGGTTTCGCCGTTTGCATCGCGGCAGCTTACTGAGGCTCCGTGCGACGAAAGTAGTCGAATCGCAGCTATATTGTTGTTAGCTGATGCAAGGTGGATTGCGGTTATACCCTTTACGCCGCCAGGCAAGCATCTGCCGATGCGTCGGCACCACAGTGAAGGAGTGCCGTAGCCACTTCGACATGCTCTTCCGTAATCGCACGGCAGCGGTGTATCGCCGGTCGGAAGGCGTATGTTGGGGTCAGCACCTTGACATAACAACGAGAGGGCGACCAGCCAATTTGAAGTCATGATCACCGCCGGCTTGATCTTATTCAATAAGCCGGTGAGATTTCCGAGTTGAGCGCTGTCAATTGCACCCTTGATAGCTCCGCATGCGGTATGCCCCATGACTAGTACCACTTTCGCGCCGGCCAGCGCGCACGCAAACTCCATACTGCCGAGTATGTCGTCATTGGAGATATTGCCCGCGACACGCGCACTGAACGTATCACCGATACGAGAGTCGAAAAGGATCTCGGCAGGTGCCCGCGAGTCGATACAGCTGAGAATAACAGCAGCGGGATACTGCCCGGCAACGGTTGCCCGCTTCTGCGCGACATAATCGTGCGGAGACATCTTGCCGGCGGCGAAGCGCTCGTTCCCTTCTTTCATGTTCTCGATGATTTGATCGGGAGTAAGTTGATCGCGCATTTCCTTGGTCATCGCAGCGGCGCGGGACCGCTGGGACACGCCGACAAGGGAAGCACCGATCACGCCCAAAGTCGCGATGCCCATGGCTGACTTCAACACCGCTCGGCGGCTTCCGCAGTGCGTGGGTTGAAGATCAATTCTAGTGTTCATAAGGCCTCCGGGCCCGTAGAGCCGCGATCGAGAATTTGCTTAAAGCACTTGCACCCGCGCGTACTTGCTCCGCCAACCATCGAGTCGTCGGGGATCGTAGGCTCGTTTATCCATGTTCGGTCAAACTCTGCGGCGCAACGGTCTATTTGGCGCGCGCCGCGTCCAACTCGCGTTTCAATTGTTCTGCCCAGCCCTTGAGCATGCCTTCGGCCGCCGCTCGATTGGATACCGACGTGGCCCACCCGGATGGTCCAATATCCGCTTCGCCGCGGATCGAAGACAACAGCTAACAATGTACCTGCTACGGCATCATTGACCTGAAGAGCGAGGGTCGCCGAGCCCGCATCCATCGTGTAGGTTCTCGATTGTCCAGCCATCGGAACATCCGGGGCGTTGATAAAGACGTTGACGATGTTCGGCGTGATCACGAGCACACCCTCGTCTGCTTCGGTGACAATTTCATATCCGCCATCACTGAGGGACTTCGCAAACACGCTCTTGGCCATGGCCGCTAAATCGACCCGGATCTTCGTCAGCTGCGCGGCCGAGAGACCGAACTTGCCATAGTTGCGTGGGTTCCAGTTCTTGCTGAACTCGACTGCGGGTTCACCGATCATAATTTTGCTGTAGGCGGAGATATCCACGTCGGGACGGCGGTAAAGAGTGTCGCGACATTCTTTGAGGAACGAGTTCGAGTCCCGAAAACGGCGAACTCGGCGTATCGGCGACCGCAAGGAGCGGGCACAGGGCAACCAGGGAGATGAGTGCAGCAAGAAAGGCGGTTCGATGCGTTGCTCCAGGCGAGGTGAATGCAAGGCCATCGGGCACTCCTTGTGATTATCTCGTTCCGATTGAAGTCGAACATGCGCGCTACCTGGCGGTTGTCAACATTGATGGTGTATTTCTTTGCTTCCAGACAGGCCGAGAAGGCGTTTTTGAAGTCATTCATTTGCGCTGCGGAGGTCCGGGCGGCCGCCTGCGATTGCTGAGCCGCCTGTTGGCTCGCTTGGTTCGCTTGGCTCTGCGCCCGCGCGCGATTACCAACCGCGCCCACGCCCGCACCGATCGCTGCCCCCTTGCCGGCGTTGCCAGCAATCGCGCCGATGATCGCCCCGCCAGCAGCTCCGCCCACCGCGCCCTTCAACAGCGGAACCGGACGTGGACTGCTGCGCCTGCTGCATTTGCTGCGCGGCCTGCTCCTGCTGTTGCGCAGCTTGGTTGGCGATATGAAAGGGATCATTGCCGGTTTCTTGCACCCCCAGTTGTAGCACTCCGTTTCATCTTGCGATTGCTGCGCGGGACTGGCTGGCCCCCGGAAAGGCGTAAACCTTGAGGGTTGCCGCCAGCGTTTTCGTTCCACTCGGGGCGCTGATGAGTGCGGGTCGTAGCTCTCACGGCGGAGAGTGCGCTTGCCGCTGCGATCAATACACTAATAGTTGAGATTCGGCATACCGCCCGGTGATTTCAGCACGTAAATTGAATGTGTGCCCATGGACTTTGGGCCAACGTGATCAGGGACCCTTTTCCCTTATAGTTATTGTTCATTGCCGAGATCCTGGCGAGCCCTTGATGATGACCCGATGCACATTCTTTTGGCCACCGGCGCAACGCGCGCCGCGCCGGGGTACCCGGAAGTCTTAGAGTGCGCCGTCGAGCGACGGCGACGGCGCAAGCGCCATTCGCATCGAGCGTTGGCTGCGTCGACAGCCGAGTGCCGCCGTCAAAGCAACGACAAGCTTGATCATGGAATATCTCTCAGGGACATGCCCGGGGCGGGGTTCTTATTGGACCGGTTATATCGACCCTTCCTTGACAAATTTATTTGCTGGTGGGGTCTGCACTTCACAAATCCGTCGTTAGAGTCAGCGAGATTGCGCGATCCGGTTCGGGCCAGACAATGAAATACGGGGCTGTCAGCCGCAAGCCATGGAAGGTCGGCTTTCAGCAGTTGGGCGCATCTTCCGGCGGTGCGAGCAGGATTGGAGTTGCCTATCCCAACCTTGTTCCCGATTCAACCCCGGGAACACCGTCAAACCATCTGCGAAACGAAAGCGCCTCGGGCTCCCCGGCCGTGGATGTCGTTGCCTTGCGAAAAGAGCTTGAGTCGGCCATCGGTGCTGAGATTCGGAATGATGAAATCGAAATGCGAGTCACCCCGGAGGGATTCGTAGTGAGTCTCAGAGAACTCGGATTCTTCAACAGCGGTCAGGCGGTCCTGCTGCCCGGAGCCGGAGCAAAAATTGAGAAAATCGGCAAGGTTCTGTCGAAGCGAGGATTGGAGCTTCGTATCGAGGGCCATTCCGATGATCAGCCAATCCACACTCCGCAGTTCCAGTCGAATTGGGAACTCTCGACCGCGCGCGCGATGGCGGTGTTGTTGCTTCTTGTGAATGATTCCGGTTTTGACCCGCATCGAATTTCGGTAGTTGGTTACGGAGAGTACCGGCCATTAGCCGACAACGCAACACCCGAGGGCCGCAGAATTAATCGGCGAGTCGATATGGTGGTTGTGGGAGCAGCCCCGCCCCCGCAAGCCCGAATAGGCAAGTAATGAGAATGGACGATCCATGCCCACCGGCAGCTATCTTTCGAGTTATCAATTAGGATCAACCGGCTAAAAAGAGTTGTTTGCGGTTCGCTTTTTATTCGCTATAATGCGGCCATGGCAGTTACTCGAAGGCAAAAAGAGGTTCTCGACTTTCTCGAAACCTTTGTGACCCGCAACGGCTACTCCCCATCGTTTGAGGAGATTGCGCGCGGAATGGGGCTGAAAAGCCTGGCCACGGTGCATAAGCACATTACCAACCTTGAAAAAAAGGGCCTGCTCGACCGTGTGCATAACCGCAGCCGCTCGATCGATGTGCTTCCGCCGGGAACGCGGACTCGCACCAGCGACCGGCTGCCGCTTGCCGGACGCATTGCCGCTGGGCTTCCCGTGGAAACAGTTGAAACACCGGAGACCATCTCGCTGCATGACGTGGTGGGCAACCGCGATGTTTTTGCTCTTGAAGTGCGCGGCGATTCCATGCGCGACGAGCACATTATCAGCGGCGATTATGTGCTGGTTGAGCGCACGCGGACCGCTCGGCAGGGCGAGATTGTTGTGGCCCTTGTGCATGGCTCCGAAACCACCTTGAAGCGATTCTTTACCGAGGGGAACACGGTGCGGTTGCAGCCGGCCAATCCGGAAATGGAACCAATATACGTTCCAGCGGCGCAGGTCGCCATTCAAGGCCGGGTGCTCGGTGTCTTGCGCAAGTATAGATAGGCGCATGCAGAAAGCCTGTTCAACCAAAGTTCAAGCGGCGCTTCAGCCTTCCGGCCCGAAGCGCCACGAAAACGATTATCTTTAGAATTAAGCTCCGGCTTGCTGCTCGGCAAACTTGCCGATTAAAGGCAGCGAAAACTTCTGGCCACCGAATGCCTTGACAAGACAGATGATCCAGACCACGAGCACCAGCAGGCAGAATGGAAGAAGTAGAATCCATCCAACTATAGGAATAAAACTAAGAACAATGTCGACAACCACAGCCGTTACGGTCAGAAAGATCGACTGCCAGGCATGGAAGCGAATGAAGGAATTCTGGTTATAGGGCGCGACCACCAGAAATATGATGGCCGGGATGATTGTCACATAGGCAAGCCCTGCGGCGGTATTGTCGGTGAGTCCACTTTGCGCTGTTTCTTCAGACACGGTAGCTCCTTTCAGTGTCGACTGCTAAGTGTTGAATGGGTATACCGAGCGCATACCCACCTGGGGAAAGACAAAGTCCCGGCCACACATCAAAAGGACGGGCGTGAAGTTGGATTGGATTAATCAAAACCCCGAAGCATGGAATTGTCAAGCAAGATGTTATATGGTCCCATTCCCAGGTTATTACCCCTTCCTGCCGGTTTTTGACATCGTCACAACCGCATCTAAAAAGTTACAACGGCGTGCGGCAACTCCCCCGTTCGCTCCACCCGTGAGGCCGCTTTGATCATCCATCGATTGATGCAGCGCGCGCCGAAGGCCAGGTTCGCGCATCGAAGAGTAACGCGACTCCCCTAATTTCCGCGTGAAAACTGCGCCGTTCTGAGAGATACTGGCTATGCCACAGTTGGCGGTTCAAATCAGGCTTCCGCCAATCCAGTGCAATGGAACGCGAACAATGAGCAGCATGGATACCGGAGCGACGGTCACTCAAATCGGCAAGTATCCGATCCTGGGCATTCTGGGCGTTGGCGGCATGGGGGTCGTCTACCGTGGGATGGACAACTCCGTCGGTCGCGAGGTAGCCATCAAGACCCTGACTGAGGCTACCGAAGAGCTTCGCCAGCGCTTTCTCATGGAAGCCCGTTCCGGCGTTCTAAATCATCCAAACATTGTCACTGTCTACGATTTCGGCGAACAGGATGGCCTTCCCTATATCGTGATGGAGTATCTCCCCGGCGATTCGCTGGAGAATATGCTGCGCAAAGGACACAGGTTTTCTCTTATCGAGAAACTGGAGATGATTCGCCAGTTATGTCTGGGTCTGGGCTATGCGCACCTAAAGGGCGTTATTCATCGAGACATCAAGCCGGCAAACATGATGGTGCTGCCGGACGGTGTGATCAAGATTGTGGACTTTGGTGTCGCCCGCCTGCAAGACCGCTCCGGTCAAACACAAACGGGCATGGTGATCGGCACCTTCCACTACATTTCGCCTGAGCGGCTGCTGGGTAAGCCCGCGGATGGCAGGTCTGATATCTGGTCTGCTGCCTGCATCCTTTATCTGCTGCTAACCGGGCGGCTGCCGTTTCCGGGCGACGATCCCGCTACCCTGCACAGGGTCATTCGCGAACCGCATGATCCGCTTTCGGCCACGCTCAGCAATTATCCCCCGGCCCTCGATCATTTGATTGATCGCGGGCTTGCGAAGAGCCCGGACGATCGATATGAGACTGCGGAAGAAATGGCAGCCGATATCGAAGCGATCAACGACAATCTCAAGCGCGAACATGTAACCGAAGTTCTGGGTACGGTGCGGCCACTCATCGAGCAGGAACAGTGGACCAGCGTTCGGCCGGTACTGCTTGACCTGCAAAAGCTCAATCCGCAAAACACCGAAGTCAAGAGACTGCTCCGCGAAGTTCAGGAGAAGTTGTCGCGCCAGCAGAAATCTGTACAGTTCCGGCAACTGATTTCGGACGGGGATGAGGCCGTTCTGGGCCAGAAATACGCCGAAGCTGTCGAGTTCTACAATCAAGCGTTCTCGCTCGACCGGACAAACACCGAGCTCCCTGAAAAGATCGAGAATGCGGCTAGATTGAAAGAGAAAGCGGACAAGGTTGTTTCTCTCCTTGAGCAGTCGCGTGAGGCTCGCAAACGTTACGACTTCACCGCAGCAGGCGATTTGATCGACACGGCGCTTAAGCTCGACGAGCGCAACACGGATCTCCGCAATGAACGTGCCAGGATCGTGCAGGAGGCCGAGCGCGCAACCAAGGATCGTGCGCACCGTCAATTCAGCGATGCCGCACGCGATCAACTCGGCGCAAGGCAATATACAGAAGCGATTAAGAGTTTGCGCTCGGCTCTTGAGATTGACCCGACTGACGAGGAAACGCAGCATCTATACCAGCAGGCAGTTGAGCAGCAGGAGGAACAGCGGCGTCGGAAGATCATCGACCAGATCGTCGCTGAAATCTCTGAGTGCATTGGCTCGAATGAATTCGAGCGGGCGCTGACTTTGATTCAACGCGCACAAGAGCGCTTGCCTGGAGAAGCGATTCTGCTCAAGCTGAAGGCGGACGCTGAGGCAAAGCAGCGTGAACAGATCGCGAAGAAACTGGTTGAGAAGACATCGTTGCGCGTGTACAACGAATTCCTAACCAGCCCTCGGGAGGCGCTCACCGCTGTTCATGAGGCGCTTGCGCAGATGCCTGGGGAGCCCGGTCTGATCGCCCTTGAAGAAAAGGTTGTGTCGCAACTTAAGAAGGCGAGCGCCGAGGAGCGCAAGCTTGGTTTCCTGAAGCAGGCGCAGGCACGCATCGATGCGAAGCAGTTTGACGAGGCCGTGCAAATTCTGGAGTCCGCTGAAATTGAGTGCGGAGAAAGTCCTGACATTGCATCGTTGTTGGCTTATGCGCGGGAACAGCATCGAAGGGTTGAGCTTGGCCAAAAGGCCGCAGCCGCCAACCGGGAAGCACAGACGCTGATGGCAGCGGGACAGTTTGATGCAGCGGTAGCGCTATTGCAACCGGTTGCTTTGGAGACCAAGGATCCATCCGTCGAGCAACTGCTTCGACAGGCAACGGCAAGCGCGGCGGAGTCTGCGCGCCGTATTGATGCCGTGATCGCCCGAGCACAGGCGCTTGGCGAAAAGGATCCAGCAAAAGGGCTACAGTTCCTTGCCAGTCAGTCGCAGGAAATTCAGAACCATCCCCTTGCTCGTGAACTGAGCGCAAAACTGATTGCGGCTGCCGAACCGCAGCGTTCCGTCACGGAAGCAACGGTGGATGCCGGCCCTGCACCGCAGGCTCCGGTAAAGCAGCCTGAACCGTTCGCCAAAAAGCCTCCGGTCACGCCTCAAGTTGTCGCATCCGCGAAGGCCAAGTCAGGATTCCCGATCGGTCTTTTACTTGGAGTAGTTGTTGTAATCATTCTCGCAGCCGCTGGCGCGGGCTATTGGTTCTTCCTGCGGCCAACGCCTGTGCTACCTATGGGAGCCCTCGAACTCAACGCGACGCCTTATGCAGAGGTTGTAAGCGTCACTTCGGACAAAGGCAAGACCGTTACTCTCCCGGCAGGAGATCATTGGACTCCGTTTCGTCTCGACGATGTTCCGGCCGGCAACTATACGGTCACCTTCAAAGGCGCCGACGGAGCCACCAGGCAGCAGCAATGCAGCGCGGCCCAATCCGTGCAGATTTGCACCATTGAATTAAAGCCGATCGACGACAACGCGATTGATCGGATCGTCGGAGGTGCAAAATGAATCTGCGCCCACTCGTTCCCTTCTTCTGCATCGTATGTTTCACATTCAATCTCTCTGCACCGGCTCAGAATGAAAAGCCTAAGCAAGAGGCAAAGGATCTCTTTGAACGGGCCAGGACTGAAGACAATGACAGGGCAAAACAGGTTCAGGATTACTGCCAGGCGGCACAGCTGGACCCTAAAGAGAAGAAATACCTCGACACTTGCAATAGCTTTCGCGCGGGTTTGAACAACGACGACACTGCATGGCTTGTAAGTGCGATCTCCGCCTACAAGAATCATGACCTGGATAAAGCTGAGTCCCTCGCAAAGCTGGTCACGAGTTACGATCAGAAGTTATCCGGTCAGGCTAAGTTCCTGCTTGACCGTATAAGGAATGAGAGGCTTCTGAATCAGGTGAAGGCGGCTTGGGACAAGGGCGACTTTAGCAGTGTTGTTTCCCTTGCGCAGAGCATGACCAATCCGGATCTCAAGGCATCCGCAAATGTGTATGTCAATAATGTCGCCCTCTACAACGGATACATCGCTCAAGCCAGGAATCTTGAAAGCAGCAATCCCCAGGACGCAATCAAGCAGCTCGCGTTGGCCCAGAATCTAAACGCGAATGGGCCCGGTAATCCGGCCGCGATGATCGCAGCGTTGCAGAAGCCCGTCCAGATTAAAATTCCTGCGCCTGTAGCAGCTCCCAACAACGCAACCAAGACTCCGTTGAATTCCGCAGCTGAAAACGCCAGGAAGATTACCAAGTTATCAGACGATGCGCGCGATGCGGAGAAGCTAGGCGATCTACTCGATGCGCTGAAGGATTATGGCCTGGTACTCAAGTTAGATCCGGCCAACAGCGACGCACAAAACAACATCGCGAGAATTGGCCAGGCGATCCGGAGCGATCCCGACGCTGTCAGGAACGAATTGAAGTCGGCGATACGCAGTTTTTATAATTCTCAATTCGATGATGCCCAGACAGCGCTAAGGGACTACCTCAAGTCCGCGCAGACCGCTGAGAGCCCGGGCGTGGCGTACTTTTACCTCGGGGCATCTTTGCTCGAGCAGGCAATGCTTGAGACGCCGCGAGCCAAGTGGCAGGGAGCTTCATCTGATGCACAGTCGGCGTTCAGAGAAGCTCGAAAGGCCAATTACAGCCCTGTCCGTCAATACGTGTCACCCGAACTCTTAAAAGTATGGGACTCAACCGGCCAATAGTCCGCGAGTGATCTTCATCTCGTTCTAAAACATTTTTTGTGCCTGGCCAATAGCCTGACTCGCAGATTGTTGCGCGGCCTGTCCGGCCTGCTGCGCCTGCTGCATTCCCTGACTCGCGGCTTGGTGCACCTGTTGGCCGGCCTGTTGCGCAGCTTGCTGAGCCTGCTTCGCAGCTTGTTGCGCCTGCTGGACGGCCTGCTGACCCTGCTGAGCAGCTTGCTGCGCCTGGTCTGCAGCCTGTTGCGCCTGCTGCTGAACCTGCTGTGCCTGTTGCTGCGCCTGTTGTACAGCCTGCGCTGCCGCCTGCTTGCAATCCTGCAATTGCTGTTGTGCCTGATTCATCGCCCCTTGCGCCGCAGCTTGGCCTTGCGCTGCCGCCTGGCTCACGGTTTGCTGTGCCGCCTTCACGGCTTGCTGCGCTTGCTGCACAATTTGGTTGGCCTGTTGCGCGACCTCGTTGACGGCCTGCTTGGCTTCCTGTTGCACCTGCTGCACGGCCTCCTGAGCCTGATTCGCAGCTTGCTGGGCCTGATTGGCAGCTTGCTGCGCAACCTGGCTGACTGTGCCGGCAGTTGCGGACGCTTCTGCCGATAGAGCACTTCCCTGGCCTGAGACTGCGGCCTCTGCCGCCGGAGACGCTGATAGGCTTTGCTGAGGCAGACTAACACCGCCTGCGGCCAACCCACCCATAACCCCGCCCAAGCCCCCTGCGCCGGGCGATGGCGTTCCAACCTCACCAATAATGCAGGTGAACGAACCCAGAACGATGACGCCGCCATGTACGGTGGGATCGCCCAAACGCGCAGCGGGAAGAAAGTTGATCATCACTCCAACCGATCCCATGACGATCATGTCCGGTGGGCCGACGCAGGTCGCCATCGTCGTCACCGTGGCGGCCGGGAGGAAGTCGATAAGCACCGTCATTGCCGCAGGTGGAATGATCGGTCCGCCGACATGAGGAACCAAGACCGTCACCATGGGGCAAACGTGCATATCGGTCACTCTTGCTGCTGGCGGCATTCAACGTCCTCCAATGGCGATCCTCGCCACAAAACTTTGTTCTCAGTCAGGATACCGGTGCCGGCAAAATTCGCAAGCCTTTTACAAATGCATCGTAGTCCGGCCTCACAGCCTTTACTTCCGCCTCTAACGTGGTTAACGTGATGATGCCCGACCACAGCCCCGATCGCGCGTAGGTTTGAGCATGCAACATGCTCCCAACTGATTCCACATTATGACGCACGAAGAGCAATTGAGATTCATCGGCGCCTGACAATGAAGTGACTTGCGGACCGGCGAATTTTGCCTCCCTCAAATGATTCCCAATGAGGGTCTTCTGCTTTTCTATATATTCCGCGAGGCCACCTTCAGAACTCAACGAATCTTGCCCAAGGCCCACGCTCGCGGTCACCATTCCCTGCCTCATCGGCATCTGACGTATTCCAAAGTCCGCAACAAAAATCCAGCCGGCAGGAATCGTCGTGACGCTCCATCTACCAACCGACGGGAATTGAGAAACGGCGCCGGATTGTGCCCATGCTTCCGTCAATTGGCCTCAATCGATTCCCGGTTTGATTTCAAATCACCTGAACGGCCGCAACAACCCGAGCGCTCGTCCGCTCAAAGCGACAATCTAGTTGGAACCCTCAGCCTTATCCGGCGCGCTCGGAGATCCAGGGGCCGTGATCGACCCTGCGGATCCTGAAGCCGCGGCGCCGCCACTGTTGATCAGCACCATCGTCCCTGAAATCGAAACTCCGGCGGGCCCAATGTCGACAAAGTTCCCGGCAGCTACCAGGCTCAATTGCATCCCGGCTTCAATCACCACCGTCATACCGCCCTTGATGTAAACAGTCGTGCCGGCATTCATCGAGTAGGCCTCACTTACTTGCACAGCTTCGCTTGAACTAATGCTTAAAGAGTGACTTCCCGACACCTGTTCATTAAGGTCGCTGCTTATGCTAAGATCCGATTTTCCCTGGATCTGCACAACCGAATCTCCCTTGACCTGGGAGTTGTATTTGCCTTGGACTTGCTCGGTCTGATTTCCAGTTACAATCAGCGAATCGTTGTTGCCTACAGAGATCCGCCGATCATGCTCAATCGATTGATCCATGTCCTTTTCGGCGTGCAGATAAACCTGCTCGCTTCCTTTTTTGTCTTCAAACCGAAGCTCATTTGCATTTGAGGCCGAGCCGGTCATGCTGCTGCGCGTAAGTATCCCGGAGCGCGTCTTGTTATCCGGCAGAGTGTACGGAACTGAATTGACACCGTTATAAAGCGAGCCGGTAATAAACGGATTGTCTGGATCGCCATTCAGGAATTGAACGACTACTTCGTCCTTGACGCGCGGCCAGAAATGCGCGCCCCAGCCGTTCCCTGCCCAGCTTTGCGCCGCACGCAACCAAACGCTGTCTCTGGTTGATCCCCGGTCCTCGGTCTTGTCCCAGAAAAACTGCACTTTGATTCGCCCCAGAGAATCGACGGTAATCTCTTCCCCGGATTCTCCCACCACAAGCGCCGTTTGCGGTCCGTAAATCTTGGGCTTCGACAACGTCAGTGGCGCCTTGTAGACAATATCTGATGAAACCGCCGTGAATCGATTGTTATATTCCGATCCCGCAGCCGAATTGGCCGCGCGATAAGACGGAATCTGATCAGCATGCATAGTAACGGCAGTCAGAAGATATTTTCGATTCCATGCCGAGTGCGGATTGTCTGTCATGGTGAAGGTATAGCCGGCGCAAAGAGAGCGCGCATTCGAACTGCCACGAAAGACTTCTGCGGTTGAGTCGGAAGCCAGTTGCCGGGTCTCAATATACAGCGTCTCAAGATCTGTAGTGGGTTGCGTGCCATCGTTTGCGTACCCTTCAGCGCCGGCGGGATAAAGATACTGGTCGAAGGCATTGTTTCCGTATGGACTTGCGCTGTTCTTATCCGGCGCATCAGTCCGGGCAAAAGTGCGAAAGTTATAATCCGACGTCGAGTGCTTGCCTGAAACCATGGTTGCCGTAGAAGTGAATTCTATGACTCTCGCACCGTATGCACCTTCCCGGCCTTCCACGTTCAAAGCATAGGGTACTGAAGCCGACACGGGGCAGTCCTGATACGCCGTTCGCGAATCGCCAAATACTATCTTGTTGTCCTGGTCTGAATGCTCAAACCAATAGAAAACGCCGCTCTCTTCCAGAATGCGCGCCACAAAATGAAAATCCGACTCAGAGTATTGCGTGCAATATTCGAGCGGCTTGTATGAATTTGTCGTCTGATCGGACAATGACAGCCCGTACTCGGCAAGTACTTCCTTGGCGATATCCATAACTGTCTTGGCCTGAAAGATGCGGCAGTTAGCGCTCAATGTAAGTTGCCACATGGACGGCACGATGCGTGCCTTGAAGACATTGAACTCTTCGTCGCCAGCGCATTGTTCAAAGGACGCAACAATCCCGCTGATCCAGCGGGATCCCTGTGCATCGTTCAAGTTAATTGCGATCGAGACTTTGGAGCCGACAATCGACTTGGGATCGATAGAAGTGTCCACGGTTGCCAGCAGAACCACGTGGTACTCAAATAGGCGCGAGATCTCTTCCTCGCCATCGAGTGATTCAATCAGCAGCACATCCTTGCCCAATGGGCTTGAAAACTGCATCAACCGGTCTGACTGCTTCAGGCCTGCCATACTAACCCCACCTATCGCTCGCTCCGTCTTCCGGAATCAGTCATCGATCTTGCCTGAGTCAGGACTTAGCATCCCATGCGTAAGTTATCCCGCCGTCCGCTACCGAAATAGTCACGCGATCCGCAGTTGCCCCACCCGCTAATTGAGTCAAAATCTGTCGAGAGAGCTCGGGAAGCATCGTGTTCGACAGGATGTTATCTACATTTCGGGCTCCGCTTTCAACTTCAGTGCAGCGTCCGGCTATCTCGTTCAAAAGAACTTCGTCATAGTCAAGTGTCAATTTTGTGGGTCTCCAGCAATGCGCCTGCTGGATTTTGCCCAGCTTCAGTCGGATGATTTGCTTCAGCGCCTCATCGCGTACCGGGAAATATGGCACGATCAGCATCCTGCCAAGGAACGCCGGCTTGAATATCTTGTTCAACTCCGGCTTCATTGCCGCAAGCATGCCCTCGCTGTCCGGCATGGTCTCAGGATCGGCGCATAGCTTCATCAGCGTTTCTGTCGCCGCATTGCTCGTCAGCAGAATGATAGTGTTGCGAAAGTCGATCTCGCGGCCTTCTCCGTCTTCCATTCTGCCTTTGTCGAAAACCTGAAAGAACAAGTTCCAGAACATCCGGGTGCGCTTTCTCCACTTCGTCGAGCAACACCACAGAATAAGGCCTGCGCCGCACCGCTTCAGTCAGCACGCCGCCCTCGCCGTAGCCTACATATCCCGGCGGCGAGCCCTTTAGTGTGGAGACCGTATGCGCTTCCTGAAACTCCGACATATTGATGGTGATCATATTGCGTTCGCCGCCGTAGAGTATGTCGGCAAGCGCAATAGCTGTCTCCGTCTTTCCCACGCCGCTTGGCCCGACGAGAAGAAACACTCCCACCGGCTTGACCGGATCGTCCAGATTCGCCCGCGAAGTAAGAATCCGCTGAGCAATCGCGGAGAGTGCATGATCCTGGCCAATCACGCGCTTCTTCAGGTGTTCGTCAAGTGTAAGCACTGTCTCGATCTCATTGCGTACCATCTTGCCCAGATGGAATTCCCGTCCATGCTGAAATCACTTCGCCCACAATCTGCGCGTCGACCGAGACGCGCATCATTCCGCGCTCACCTTGCAGCTTTTCAAGCTCAGCCTCAACTTGCTTGCAGTTCAACTTGTATCTCACTCTCCTTTCCTCGCCGACTCAGGCCTTCCTTCTCTGCGGACTCAAGGCTCTCCTGCAGATTGCGAATCTTTTCGATCAGGCGTTTTTCCTTTTCCCACTGTTCTTTGAGTATCGCCTCTTCTTCTTTCGCTGCCTCGATTTGCGTCTCGATCAGTCAAGCTTCTCTGCGTGGTCCGCGCCGATCTTCGTCTCGCGCTCGAGAACTCGCTTCTGCACCTCAAGCGCAGTCGAGCTGACGTTGAACATCCTCGAGTCCGGGAGGAGTTGAATTCTGCCCGAGTGAAAGCCGCGCACAGGCGGTGTCAAGCACGCAAACAGCCTTGTCAGGCAGTTGCCGTCCGGCGATATATCGGTGTGACAATCTAACTGTCGCCGTAACTGCTTCGTCGAGAATGCGCAGATTGTGGTGTTTTTCGAGCGATCCCACAATGCCGCGCAGCATCGTGCAGGCAACCTCTTCAGTCGGCTCCTCCACCTTCACAACCTGAAACCTTCGTGCCAGCGCAGGGTCCTTCTCGAAGTACTTTTTATACTCGGACCAGGTAGTCGCGGCGATCGTCCGCAACTCTCCGCGGGCAAGCGCCGGCTTGAGCAAATTGGCTGCATCATTCTGGCCCGCCGTGTCCACCTGCGCCGATCATGGTGTGCGCTTCATCGATAAACAGAATGATCTTCTCGGTCGATGACTTGACTTCGTTGATGAGTCCCTTCAGCCGATTTTCGAATTCGCCTTTGACACCGGCGCCCGCCTGCAACAGCGCCAAATCGAGACTGTGCAGATGAACTCCCTGCAGAGCCGGCGGAACATCGCCGCTGACAACGCGATTGGCAAAGCCTTCTACGACGGCGGTCTTGCCCACTCCGGCTTCGCCGGTAAGAATCGGATTGTTCTGTCGCCGCCGCATCAGGATGTCGATCATCTGGCGAACTTCCTGGTCGCGCCCCAGCACTGGATCGATCTTCCCCGCTTTGGCATTGGCGGTAAGGTTCACCGTGTATTGATCGAGGTGCGGGCGTCTTTCCTTTCGACGGCCGCGGTGCGCCATCTTCGCCGCGCCGCCGCGCTCTCTTCTTGCCTCCGCCGCTGGCGCCAGTCTGGTTTGCTCTTCATTCGACTTGTCACGATATTGTAGAAACTGGCGCGCAGGCCGTCGACGTTAACCAGCTGAAGCTCCTTGCTGATGTCCTTCGTCATGCGCGCAAGCTCATCGTTGCCCAGCAGCGCAAGCAGCGTAAATCCGGTGCGGATGCTGCCGGCGTTGAAGTCAATGCTGGCGACCGTCCAGGCTTCCGAGAGCATCTTGACCACGGCAGGGCTGAATGCGGGCGAGCGCGCATTGCCGCTCTTCAATGAGTCGAGGCTCCGCTCCAGTTCCTTGGTCAGCCTGGAGCGGTCAATCGCCAAAGTGTTTGAGAATTGCCGCGACGTCGTTGTCGCTGCCGTCGAGCGCTTTCAATGAGATAGTGTTCAATTTCAATGTCGTAATGTGTCCGCGAAACACATAAACCTGCCGCTGCTTCAAGCGCACGCCGCGTAGTATCGTTCAACTTGTCGATCAGTGCTTTCAGATTTGTGCTCATGCCCTTCCTATGTCCTCTTCTCATTGAGACTCTTTCACTGCACCAGATAAGTCGCATCAGCGGGGTCGCGATTGAGCGGCTTCGTCTTCAACCAACTCACCAACCCAAGTTGTGGGCGCATCTGCCCGCCCGACCCCAATTCGCATGATGGTGCATCCTCGCGTGCCAGCACCAGCTGAACCTCTGTCTCATAACTTCCGTTGGAGTAAAACTTCAACCATGCTACAAATTCATGATAGGCTTCCTGCCCAGGCAGGAACTGAGATATTGCTCAAAGCGCATCGGCCCGAGCGAAACTCGGATGCGTCCATGATGATCCCAAACCTCGTCGCCGGCCACAACTCCAACGCCTAGACGCTCACTGGCCCCTCCAAAGCCCGTGAAACAGGTTTGATTCTCCGGTCTCAGCTTTCGCCACGTGCCGGCAAATTGATGTATGTGTACATCCACGCCAAAATAATCTTCAAGAATCTGCTGCAGCGACGCTGCTGTACGCACATGACGCGCCAACAATGCCGCATAATTCAAATACGCCGCATCCGGATATTCCGCCTCGCTCACGCAGTCCTTCAGTGCCAAGACCCAGCAAATCCAGCAGGCGCGTTGAAAGCCGATCTTCCCGTTCTTTCATATTCGATGAAGAAGCGATATTTCTCCCAGCCCCTGTAGAAAAATGAAATCATGCGATGATTGAAGATGTTGAGAAAGTCTTCCATCGCGTAATCTTTTTGCCGAGTTCGCGTCGAGGAGAAACTCAGTATAAGGCGCAGGCATGACTGAGATTGCGGCGCACAGACCCATGAACTCAACCGTCATGCTCGTCTGGCCATTCTCCGTCCGCTGCAAGTCATAAATCTCACTGGGCGGAAATCCCAGCGAAGTCCGCGACGAAAAGCGGATCGTCTCCCCCTGCGGTGTGACGAAATATCCTACCGGCTTGAGATCGCGCTTCCATCCTTTGCAGCATGCGCACAGCCTGAAAAAAGTGCACGCGAAAGGGCTCTTCGTCCAGCATTTTGCGAATGTTCTGAAAGTCGAGTCGCTCGTCTATTAAGCTTCCCTGCCCGGCTAGAGCAGTGCTTGTGTCCCGGCTCGTGGCGGCCATTTTCCCAGCACCTCCTTTCTCAGACTGCTGCGTGCGGTGAGTTGCGCAAAACTGTTCATCGAAGCGTACCCGGCAAGAAATCGATCCAGCACAGCGGCAAACAGATACAGACCGCTGCCTGCAAATTGCTGTTCGTCAAATTCCATCTCCACCTGCGTGCCGCGCGCGGGAATCAGCCCATATGCTGAATCGACCAGCGCAAAGTTCGGCGAAGAATTCATCTCAGTATCGATCCCACCTGATTTTCGCTGGCCGACGAATCGGACATATTATGCAGCCGCAGAATCTCCTGCATTGCGCTGCGGCCCTCTTCATTGAGCGAAAGATAGTTCAGCGAGAGAAGCGAGATGAGACGCCAGAACTGCCCTTGCCGTCCCGCGGGCGGATCGACGCTTGGCGATGGGCGGCGCAATGCAACGACGGTCTTCGCTGCAGGGAAGCCCGTAGCGTCGAAGTCTCCGGCTTCTGACCCGAACTGGAGACGGGACGGCAAATCGAAATTTGTGCAAAGCGTTCGCACCATAAGCACGTCCGCCTCGGGATCCGTAAAGTTTCCGGTCAGGTCGACAACTGAGATGGTCATGGTCGACGGCTGGCGTTCGCCGAACTCATTCAGATGGCGGGTTGCAGACCAGAAGGCTAGATCATCACGACTTCGCGTCTGATGGCGATATGCGTGCATCGGCTCGAGCACCACCGATTGCCGCAGCTTCGGATTGGTCGCAACTACTTCTTCAATGCTGAAGATTTCCATCACCGTCGAATGACGATTGTCTGGAACGATGGTATAGTGATCGCGCGTCTGGCTTAGAAGAATCGGCTCCGACATCTGCGGGAAAAGATTGATCGCAGGCGAACATCCGAGTCTGAAAGTCCGCTCATTGACGCCGAGCTCCAAAATCTGCTGCCTCTCGGGCCGTTCGAAGCTGGAGAAGAGAAAAACAATCTCCGCCTCCTCACCGAAGCCGGCTTCCGCCAGTGGCTCCAGGCCCGCAACATCGAAGAACAGAAACTTCTCGGGCAGCGCAAAATACTCCTGCAACAGGCGATGGCCGTCCATCGATCGCCGTACAAACGGCAACAGGCATTCCTCGGCATCGAACCCAACCATGCGAATCTGTTGTGGCTCCAGGCTGATCAGTTTCTTCTCGTCCTTTGGATCGCGAAGTTGTATTTCAATGCATTTCTCCGAAAGAAGCTCATAGAGCGAATAGACCACGCTTGCATCGCCCGCCAGATGAAAGCGCAGGCGTGAAAGCGGGAGACCGGTGAAGACCACATCTTTCATACAGCGAACCCGCAAACGGGCCGCCGCTGCAGCCTGGATTCCTACCGTGGCGCGAGGCGGCCGCTGCATGCGTCTCCGGTTGGCGCCACTCTGCTGCCGAAACCGAAAAGGGCCACAAATCCACGTCATATCGCAGTCTGAAAGCGGCAAGACAACCCATCGACCGTGGCTTTTGAAACAAGCGGACTTCCCCGCGGAATGCGCATCCCTGCGGTCTTCTTTCCCTGAGCCGGGTCCGGCTGACATTCCACAATCGTCATCGATGGAATGGGTCGAAGATATCCAGGATGAATAACTCGAGTCAGCGACTCGCATATCTCTGGAAAGTCATCGTCGATCCTGCGATGAACTCGCGCGGCGAGAAATGCGAAGCCTTCCAGAAGGCGGCCAACGTGAGGATCGTCGCAGCGATCCGGATCGAGCAACAGCTTTCCAGCCACTTTGGGATACTTGCGCGCGAACTCGCTGCCCATCTGATGCAGATAGGTCAGTTCGCGTTCATAGTATTCCAGCATCTCCTCGCGCATGACTTACTTTACCTCGTACTCGCCGCTGATCAGCTCCAGTACGGTATCGAACTTGATTTCCTCGTTCATGTTTTCGTAAGTGACCTGGCCCTCAATATGAAACCTCAGGCTTCTGCTGAGCGCATCTGTACGCGTCAGGAAAACGTGGGGATGGACAATCCGAGGCTCAAACGTTCGAATGCATTTCTCCAATGCAGCGGTCAGTTGATTTCGTTCCTTGCCTGGGGAACCATCGAAGCTGTGAATATCCGGCAGGCCGTAATTCAAGACTGAGGCCGCGGTCGCGGGAAACGATTCGATCTCCGCTATAACCGGCTGCCGTGTGTTGAGCAACCACTCTAAATCCCGCTTGAGCGAGTCCCGGTACATCGCGATCGATGCAGCGCGTGTTTCCGGCCACTGTTCGACATCGCTGAGCCGGTCGATCAAGGATTGCGTAACGAGGATTTCAGATTTGGTTCTGGCCAACGCATCCTCCCGGAATCACTGCAAATCTTTTATCTCAGAACGGTGGAATCCAGCCATTGCTGAGTTTCCGGGTTGGCTGTTCCGGTGTCGTCTTCAAGCGTCCAGTAGCGAAGTTCAGGCCGCACGACGAGAAGGCTCTTCACCGTTCCAACCACCGCGTCAGAAATCGCACCTGCTCCAGTTTCCTGTCCAGCGCGCCAAATGTATCGATGCAAATCGAGCCACGTTCGGGCGCATTCGCTAGCTAAAATTGGCAGGGATGCGCGCAGCAACTGGCCCCACTCCCCCTTGGTAGCCAGCATTCGAAGTGATTGTCTTATCTCAGCACCGGGTCCCACGGCAAAGCCCGGCTGCGGCGACGGTCCCTGCATACGCGTCTCTCCCAGCCGCAATCCGGAACACACGAGATACGGTATAGGAGACTTCGGATCCATCCCGAATAGAAATTCCGCGCTTTCGACGACCAACGCATAGGCATCGTCTATTCCGCCCAATTGTCCCGCCGATGCCCGAGCGCGCCGGGCTGTTTGGCGTACCGGTGCTCCATCTTCACCGACTTCGCCAGGCTCTTCACCTTCGGCAGCAGCCTCCAGCTCTTCAGAAACCGGCACCGGATCGGGATCTGTTTTGCGCCGCTCGTTGAGCAGCGATTCCACCAATCGATGAACCTCTCCCAGGCCATCCTGGAACTTGCTCAGGTTCGGCGCGTTGTCTCCGTATTTCTCCTGTTGAAATTGATCCAGCTGACCCGCGGCTTCGAGCGACGCGGCAAGATCCGCTTCCGCTTCCGCGTACAGGCTCTTGGGGCTAAGGGCAAACGCCGAGTCGAAATCCTCGGCGGTCAGCTTGTTGTGAGCGACCGCATCCTGGCGCAATTCCTTCTTGGCCGGTGTGGTTGCATCCTTCTCATAGCCAACGGCGCGAGATTGCAGATAGTCTTCAAAGCTCAGGCCGCTTTTGGTGAGTGGCACCTTGCGGACGGCAGCAACAATCAGCGCGGCCGCTCCTTCCACCGTGAGCATCCGCATCTCAAGGTCGTTGCCTTCTTCAATGAGTGGATAGAATGTAGGCCAGAAGGTCTCCTGGATCGATCGAAACAGTTCGATACCGGGCGACAGGATGGGAAGGCCCTCAATTCGCAACTGCGATTCCACGAGCCAGCCTGCCAGGCGAATGTCCTTGCTCTTTTTGGCCAATGCGTCGCCGGCCATCTTGATCACCGCTCGATGGTCTGCCTTCTTCTTCTGGGTCTCCCAGGCCCCTTCCGGCAGATCGTCCGCATCTTCTTTGCGCGCTTCCTTGATCTGAGCAAAGACCTTGTCGTAGTAAAGGTCTTCGCCCGACGGGTTCTCTCCTGCAATCGGCGTAAGCAAATCCTCACGCAGAGGCATCTTGAGACTCCTTCTCAGGCGCAGACCACGTTACGCTGCGGATATCAAGCAGCGGAATCTCCGCTTCATCAACCATCACGGTCTTCGCGCCGAAGGGTATTTCGCCATACCGTTCATCCGACTCCCAGGCTGATTCGCGGCCTAGCTGAACGGTCTCATCCGGATGCCTTGGGGAGAGCGGGCAAAGTACGGGAAGCAGTACTTCTCCAAGTTCCTGCAGGCGAAAGTCCGCGCTCGTCTCCACAACCGCGCGCGCCCAGACCAGATCGCGAAGGTTGGCTGGCGCCTGGATCTCGAGCCTGCGCAGATAGTGGATCGGAATCCAGGTGTAACTGCCGGCAATGAACACTTCAAGATTTGCACCGATGCGCGGGTCCGCATCGCTGAACTCGGCGAACGCGGTCCCGTTGCAGTTCTCCACCATGAACTGCCCCCGGCTTTGAGGGGGGCATCTCATGATTGGCGAACATCGCCTGCCGGGTGCGCTCCGCGTGCAACGCGGAACGATAGAGCAACAGCCCCATTGCAGCTTTCGGATCTGCTCCGGCCAAAATCTCCAACTGCTTCTCTGCCCGGTCAAACTCCCCGGCAAACAGCAGAAGCTCGAAAAGGAACGTACGTCGCTTGACGTCGAGAGGATTGGATCTCAACTCGTCGCCTAGCGCAGTGATGGCTTCCCGGAGCTTGCCTTCGCGGTAAAGCGCAAGTGGCGTCATTTTCCCTCGTACAAAGTCGATTGCCATCTGGGGCACAGCTCATCGAAGCTGAAATCCTTGTCATTCAAGCAATCGGTCCTTCTCACTGGCGGTGCGCCTGGATTCGGGGGTATTCCTAAATGCGGTCGTACTCCCGGAGGTATACGTCAAGGTAATCGTCAACTGTGCTGCGTGCACCACGGCTCCACAACCGCCGCAGTAGGTCAAAAAGCCTTCAACGCCTGGTTGTTGCAACAAACAAATTGTGTAATCAAACATTGGGGACAGCACGAGACTACCATGAGGGTGAGTCTCCTTTTCGGCAGCGATAGGAATTCCCTGCGTTACCGCCTCGGAATACTGCCATAAGAGACGCGCCAAGCGCTTGGCGTCGAGTGAATGAACTTCAGCTCTTCGCCAAGCGCCGTTACGGCTTCCCGCCTCTTGCCTTGATCGTAAAGCCCAGGCGAACTTAGGAAATAGTGTTGGTCTTGAGGTCGTAGGAAACAGCCCCAGTGGATTGGAGATTGCCCTGATCGTTCTGCTTGCTGTACTCGTACTTGATCGTGTTGTAGCTGAACGAGACGCTCTCCGTCGGAATCTCGCTCGACCCGGAGAGTTGCATCGAGGTCACAAACAGTTCCCCCAAAGTGATGGTGAGAAATGCTTTGCTGCCGCCGGCGTCGCCGCCGGCGCCGGACTTTGCGGCGCTCAATGTGGCGGTCTTGACGTGCAAGCCAGCAACCAATGCCTTGTACATCAGCGGACTTGCCGAATCGAGATCCTTCATAATGCTCAGATCGGAAAGATCTACCTTTCCAGCGCCGGAACCGCCGGTCCCGGAAACTGATGAGACGTTATGGCCGCCCCAGCTGAAGGAATGAATTTTAATCTGGTTCTCGAAGCCCTTGGTTTGCGATTCGCCGTCAATGCTGTCGAGTTTCAAAAAGAAATCAACTGCCATGCCATTATCCTTTCGTAATCGGCCCTAATCAAAGGCCGGTTGTGAATTATCGGTTCGAGAGCCATAAAGCTGTCGATCTATTTGCCCGCCGGTTGCGGCAAGATCCGCAACAAGCCTCAGGGAAACGGTGAGTTCATCCAGTTGGAAGTGGGGACGCAGAAAGGCCACGGCGCGCAACGCTCCAGGCTTTCCAGGGACTTCCGTCACCTCAATGCGAGCCTCGCGCAGCGGTTTTTCGGACTTGGCCGCGGGGGATGCGTTGTCATTTGCCAGCACATAATTCGATATCCACTGATTGAGGAATTGCTGGGCCTGGGAGCGGCTCATGGTGCTTCCGAGCTTATCGCGCATCATCGCCTTCAGATAGTGCGCAAAACGAGACATGGCCAGCATATAAGGCAACTGAGCGGACAGCCTTGCGTTTGCGTTGGCCTCCGGCTTGTCGTAGAGCTTGGGCTTATTGCAGGTCTGAACGCTGAAGAAGGCGGCGTAGTCCGTGCCTTTGCAATGAACCAGCGGCACAAACCCCTGGTCGGCAAGCTCCTTCTCGCGGCGATCGGTAATGCTAACTTCAGTGGGGCATTTAAGTGCCACATCGCCTTCATCGGTGCGGAAGTTATGCGTGGCCAGAGCTTCCACCAGGCCACCGTTCTCCACGCCGCGAATCGATGCGCACCAGCCGAACCGGGCAAAGGAATTCGTCAGCCGGCCAGCCAGAGAGTAGGCGGCATTGCCCCATAGATACTTCGAGTGATCCTTGCCGTCGACGCCCTCTTCGAAGGCAAACTCGTCAATTTGCTTCGTGTCTTTGCCATACGGTTCCCGCAGCAAAACGTGAGGCAGGGTGAGTGCCACGTAACGAGAGTCGTCGGTCTGACGGAATCCCTTCCAGCGGGCATACTCGGTGCTGTCGAAGACCTTTCCAATATCTCTGATCCCCGTAATCTGACCAAACTCGCCCAGGTTGATCATCTCCGGCGAGGCCGCAGAGAGGAAAGGTGCGTGAGCCGCTGAGGCCACCTGCGACACCTTCTCCAGCAATTCAATATCTTCGCCGCTCCGCCCGAACTCATAGTCGCCCACCAGCGCCGCGAAAGGAGCGCCGCCGAACACGCCGAACTCCTCTTCATACACTTTCTTGAAGAGTGCGCTCTGATCGAACTCCAGCGCCCGCTGCAGATCCCTGAGAAGATCCTTCTTCGGGGCATTCAGCAGTTTGATCTTCAGCATTTCGCTGGTTTCGCTGTTAATGACCAGGTGCTTGATTCCGGTCCAGGTGGCTTCCAGCTTCTGAAACGAGGGGTGATGAATGACCTCGTTCAGTTGCAGCGAGATCAGCCTGTCAATATCCGCAATGCGGGCGCCGATAGTCGCCTCGGCATCGCGGGTCAGGGTCATGTGCCCTTCAAGGACCTGGTTGATGAATTCCTTCACCATGTCCTTGCCGCGCTCCTGTGCAAGCGTATCCTTGCCAAAGCGCCCCTGCGCTACAATCTGGTCCAGCAGCGATACTTCAGTAGTCTGTGTCTCAGCGGCCTGTGCCGCGACTGGATTTGCTGGGCTACTCATTCTTGCCTCCGTCTGCCGAGGCACCTATCTCGGCCTTGAGCTTATTCAGCTCTTCCGTCTTTGAAACCGCGTCGAACAGCGCCTGATCGAGTTTGTCATTGCCCTGCAGACTGCCGCGCAGGTTGGAAAGACGCGTCCGCAGATCGATCAACTCCTTGATCGGACCCACTTGTTCCGCCACTCGCGCGGGCGAGAAATCCTCAAACTCTTCAAAGTGGAGATTCACGCCGATCTGTCCGGCCTTGTCGCTCAGCTTGTTCTCAACTGAGTACGCCAAATGTGGAGCCATGCCTTTCAGCACGCTGTCAAAGTTGTCGGGATTGATCTCAACGAATTTGCGATCTTTCAGTGCTGCCAGCGGCTGCTCAGGCTGTCCCGTCAAATCTCCCAGGACACCCATCACAAAAGGCAATTCCTTCAGTTCGATTGCGTTTCCTACTTCCACGTCGTAGGTGATTTGCACCCGGGGCGCCCGGACGCGACTCAGTTTCTGCTGCGAACTCTCTCTAGCCATAGACCTCCTGTGATGCGGGAAAACTCGACAAAATCAAAGAAATCACAAAAAGGGGACGCTGTCCAGAAGATTCTTTGACAGCACAAGATTACCGTAACCCAACGCACGAGGTGATGTTGCGAAAAGAATATATAAGTTGGATGAAAACCTGTGCGACCATGATCGTGAGTTCCTATTCGCAATCGATCGTTCGCAGCTTCCGGTTTGGACACCGTCTTGGCTCAGCGCGTAACATGACATTTCATTCGAGGTTGCTCAGCAAATGAGACAGCTACAGCCCGTCATCTGGTCCAAAGGCACTTTCCTCTCGCCCCAGCATTTACAGGCGCAGGAGCGATTCGTCGAAGACAGCGCCAGGTTCTACCTGGACTCTCTGTACGCCAGATCCTGGGGCTTTCGCGAGATTCAGATCGACACCAAGGCTCTGTCCGAGGGCCGGCTGGCAATCACCCAGGCCTCAGGAATATTTCCTGACGCGCTCCCTCTGGACATTCCCGCTTCGGAGTATCCCCCGCCCGCGCGAGTGCTCGACGAATGCTTCTCCGACGGCCGGCAAAGCTGCACTTTCTATCTTGCCGTGCCGGAGTATCTGCAAGGCGGCATGAATGTTTCCGTGGATCGTGGCCGAGTCAGCACCCGCTTCCTCTCCCAACTCCAGATGGTCCGTGACGAGAATACGGGGAGCGGTGAGAAGCCTGTCCAGGTAGCTCGGAAGAACCTTCAGATCCTCGCGGACGGCGAAAACCGCGAGGGCTCGGTCTTGCTTGGTTTCATACGCATCCTGCGTTCAGAGACCGGCATCTATCAGTCCGATCCCGCCTACATTCCACCACTGATCGATATTCACGCGCACCCCACCCTGAAGCGCATCCTGAGCAACATGGTTGAGTTGCTGGTCACGCGCAGCAGCCAGCTTTCCGGAACACGCCGTCAGAAGAATCAGTCGCTGGCCGACTTCTCAGCTTCCGACGTAGCCAATTTCTGGCTCCTCTACACCATCAACAGCCATCTGCCCGTACTCCGCCACTTCCTCGAATCGAATAATATTCAGCCCGAAATGCTCTTCAATGAATTTTCGGATATGGCCGGCGCGCTGACCGCTTTCTCCAGCAAAATCTCTCCCAGGGACCTGCCGGTCTACAACCATGAGCAGCTCGGCACTTGCTTCGGCGAGCTCGACCGCCTCATACGTATCATGCTCGAGACCGTTGTCCCAAGCAACTTTGTCGCGCTGCCGCTCAAATTGGTCAGGGATACTATTTATGCGGCGTCGATCGATAAGGATTCTTACTTCCAGAGTTCGCGATTCTATCTCGCCATTTCGGCAGACATTCGCGACGCTGACTTGATCGACCGTTCACCGCAATTGCTTAAAGCCTGCTCCGCCACGCAGCTTGAGACCCTGATCCGCAACGCGCTTCCGGGGTTGCGCCTGCAGCATGTTCCTACGCCGCCCCGGTCGATTCCGGTTAAACTGCGCCATCAATATTTCGCCATTGAGCAGGGTGGGCCTGTGTGGGAGTCGGTTCAGCGCGCACGCAACTTCGCGGTGTACGCACCGGCGGAGATCCTCAACCCGCAAATGGAGCTCATCATTTTGCTCGCGGAACCGGCATAAGGCCGGGTGGGCTTTCTCCGCATTGCTTCTGAATGAAGCCCTTCCTTTGGAATTTGTTCCACGAATCTCTTCCTGAAATTCCAGGAGAGACGGTCATCCTGAGCAAAGCGCTCTACAGTGGAGCCGAAAAACACGCATTTGCGTCGCGCACTTCTTCAACGAACACTTCGGTCGCCGGCTTAATGCTTCATCAGGAAGAAAACCGTCACAATCAGCACGACCAGCAACACGATCACCACAACCAGCAGGATAGGCACCATCTGCTGTAGTCCTCCCGCAGCGGGCGGAGCAGGCTTTGCCGGAGCAGGCGGCGGAGCCGAAGGCAGGTGAGGTGTTGGAACCTGCATCACCGGCGTCTGCGGAATGTGCGGCGTCGGAGCATACATTCCGGGAGCGTGCGGAACCGGCGGTGGATAAGCAGCCGGGTGAGCCATCGCACCACCACCTTGCATCCCGATCGGCGGCGGCGTAACAGGCACCGGGTAGCTCGGAATGGGCATTCGCGGTGGAGGGGAGGCTCCCTGCGGCGGCGCTGGAACAGCACCTTCTGCGGCCGGACCTAGCCCTCCCTTAATCGCCATCTCACGCAGCCGCGACGCATCGAGGATGCGAGTAAATTCACTCGGGCCGGCAGCCGCCGGCGGCCCACTCACGGCGGGCGCCGTGACCATGGGCGCAGGACGAGCAATGGGAGGATCTGGGTACGTGGGGGCCGGCGGCGGAGCCCATTCCGGGGCCTTTGCCACCGGAGCGGGAGGATCGCCGGGCGTGGATAAAGATGCGAAGGTCTGGGTCCATACTCCCGGTCCCGCGCCCGTTGCGGGGCTCATTGGCGGCACTTCTCTTTGTGGCTGCGGCGGCGCCTTCGAGGGCTCATCCAGCATCTGAATGAGCCGCGTGATGCCAACGCTGCCGGATTGCGGTGCGATCGGCGCCGGTTCTGACGAAAATGGCTGCGGCGAAAATGGATCGCTGCTCGCTGCCGATGGCCTCTCCGGCTCCGGCACGACCCCGTATTTCCGTGGGTCCGCGGCAGGCTTGTTTTCTTCAAAGCGCGGCATCTCAGCCGGAGCCTGCGGCGGTTCAAGCGATAACATCCGAGTGAAGGAACCCGCGCTACTGCCTGAGGAATCAACCTTCTCGCTCGGCGACGAAGCAAGTTGCGGATCCAGAGAAAGCATCCGGGTGAAAGAACCGGCGCTTCCACTCGATGGGTCAGCTTTCTCGCTCTTAGGCGAAGCCGATGGCGCTGCCTCATTCGTGCCCAAGCTCGAAAATAGTTGCGTGAACGATCCAGGCTTGTTCTCCGCGGGCGGCGGAGCGGTCGGAACCGGAGGCCGACGCGCCCCCAGCGGGTAGGTCATCATGGGATCTGCGTCAGGAGCAGCCCGCAACAACTCCGTAAATCCACCTGAACCTGCCGTCGGGCTGGAAGCCGGACCTGGAACCGGCGATTCCTTCGTCGGCTCCCGCGACGTAATCACGGTGGCTGGCTGCCCGCTCTTCGTTCCCCCCGCAGGCGGAGGTGCCGTCGATTCCTCAGTCCCCATGGCGCGAAGCAACGAAGTGAAGCCCGAATCCGGAGCGCCGGGCTGAGGTTCCGGTGAGGTCGCACTCTTTGAATCAGTGACTCCCGATGGCATCTGGACTTCGAGGGTTCGCAGCAACTGCGTGAAGCCTCCACCACCCGAAGCAGGAGCAGCAGGCTGCCTTTCCACGATTGTCGCTTTTTCCTGAGATGCCATTCGCATCCGCTCCAGCAACTCCGGCGAATTCTCTGTCCCGCCACCAAGCACCACTTTATGTACGGTCGGCTCCACGACAGGCCTCGAACCGATGAAGCTTGGCGGGTTGAACGGATCGGCCGGTCGGTTGACGGGCGCGCCGGTGACCGGGCCGGTTGCTGGCTCCTTCTTCACATCGGACGGCTCCACTGCCTTGAAAACACCTGTCGCTCCGAAGCCCTGCTCTGATCCTGAATCCTCCGGCCAGGAAGTATCGTTCGGTCCACGGGGATTTGTCGGTTCATCCATTGGGGAAGGCCTCCGCTGCTTTGCGGGTAGCATAAATCATTCCCTGCTCCCGATTTACCTATTTCCTCAAAAAGATTTTGAGTATAATCCGGTTGCGCCCTGCCATATCGGTCGAATAAGCTCCTCAAAAGTTCTTGTCGGTCCCGCCGATACGGCTCCGTGATCCTTCGGCCTGAATTTGAAAACTGCTTTTGCGGTCATTGCTTTGCATCGATCCAGAATCGAATCTGATTTTTTAACCGTCGCCCATGGTGGTTCCCCATTATGAAATTCCTGTCGCGGGTCGTCTGGTCGGAAGGCATGCATCTCGGTCCGCACCACTTCCAGACGCAGAGCCGCTACTTCGAAGACACGCTCTGGTTTCTCAACTCCAATCTCCGCCAGGAGCCTTGGGGATTTCTCCACTTCTCCCTGGATTCTGAAGCCCTCCGCAATGGTCTCGCTGTCCTCACTTTCGCTTCAGGCATCCTGCCCGACGGCCTGATTTTCGATCTGCCTGACTGCGACCCGGCTCCAGAGCCCGCGCAGCTAAAGGATATTTTCTCTTCAACCGACAGCGAGATCGTTTTGTATCTCGCCATCCCGCCCCGCCAGGATCAGGGCCTCGACTGCGACCTCGGAGCGGGCGCAGGCACACGTTACAGCGCTGTTGAGCGCACGCTCAGAGACGACGCCATCGGACAGGGCGAGTTCAATGTCTCCTTTGCCCGCAAAAATCTCGTGCTCCTCAGTCAGGCGCAATTATCCGCCGGCACAATCTCTTTCCCGATTGCCCGCATCCTTCGCGATGGCGCGGGAGGATTCATCAGCGATCCCGACTTTATTCCGCCATGCCTGCGCATCGGCGCCAGCGAAGGCCTGGTCCTGCTGCTTCATCGTCTGGCGCAGGCCATCGAAGAGAAAATCGAATCTACGCGCGCCTTGAGGCTGAGCTCAGGCCGCTTTGAGCTGGGCACTTCCGCACTCGATGTTTCCAACTACTGGTTCCTTCACTCTCTGTGCTCGGCGCTACCCGCATTGCGTCACCATCTTCAGGACCGGCGGAGTCACCCCGAGGAAGTCTATCGCGATCTTGTCCGGCTGGCCGGCGCACTCAGTACGTTTTCACTCGAAGCCGTTCGAGATGAACTGCCGAAATACTTGCACCGCGATCTGGCCTCATCGTTCAAGGGGCTGGATTTGTTGATCCGTCGCTACCTCGAAGTGGTGGCCCCATCCAACACCGTCACACTTCAGTTCCACAAAGCTGATAAGTACATCTACGCTGCCGAAGTCAAGGATGAGCGCTGCCTCCGCCGTGCCCGTTGGATCTTTGGTGTCCGAGCTTCAATCACGGACTCGCTCATCCTCCGCCAGACGCCTAATCTCGTCAAAGTCTGCTCCGCTGAAGGCGTGGCAAAACTGGTTCAGCGCGCCCTGCCCGGCATGGAACTCATGCACCTGCCCGTCCCGCCCTCCGCGCTTCATGCCCACGCTGACATGCACTACTTTTCCATTTCCCTCGCCGGCGCATGCTGGCAACATATACTTCAGACCAAGAACGTTGGCGTTTATGTGCCAGGCGACCTGGGAGATGCAACCTTTGAACTCACCATCATCACGGAGACCTCTGCATGACTTCTTCTCCAGCATCTGCACCTGTTGAGACGAGGACCAATGACCTCGCATTGGCCTTTCAGGAAGTTTTTACCGTTGTGCTTCGTACCCGATTCTTTGTTCAACGTGTAGAAGATGCCGACTCCTTTCGCGCTACCTTGCGCAGAATGATTTCAGCAGCCGTCAAGGATGCGTCAGCGATGGGTTACAGCGACGAGGCCTCCAAGATGGCGATCTACGCAATGATCGGATTTCTTGACGAAAGCGTCCTGAATTCTCAAGATCCCACTTTCGCCGACTGGGCCCGCCGCCCGCTCCAGGAAGAAATGTTCGGAGGACACGTTGCCGGCGAATTGTTCTTTCGCAACGTGAACGATCTGCTCAATCGCCCGGAATCGCCTGAAGTTGCCGATGTGCTCGAGTTGCATGCGCTCTGTCTGTTGCTTGGCTATCGCGGCCGCTTCGCATTCGGAGACGCCTCTGAAATCCACTCCATTCTTCACCGAATCCGCGAAAAGATCACCCGCATTCGTGGCTCCTACGCGCTCTTCCGCCCCATGGAAACTCCGGCTGCCCCGCCTCGCCGCAAGTCAGACTCATGGGTGCGCGGCCTCGCGGTAACTGCGATCGTCCTCGCCGTCTTTACGCTTATCGCTTACTTCGGCTATGTGGTGCTCCTCGGCGGATCGATGCCAACAGCGTCAAACCGCAACACGCAACCAATTGTGGCTGCGGACCATTCATTGCGCCCAGCCTCCAGCCTTCGGGAGGTGACGCTGTGAAGCGAATCCTGATTGGAACACTGATCTTTCTCGTCTATTTGGCGCTTGTGATCTGGGGCGGTTTTGCTCTGCATTTTGAGGGCACAAAGCTCATTCTGTTCTGCGTAATCCTCGGCTTGATCGGAGCTCTAACCACCGCCTTCATTCTCTGGTACCTGCATAAGCAGAGCAAAGCCGCGGCGGGAGCAGCCGGGCCGGACTCGCCCGACGCAATCAATCTCAACACCCTGCTTCGCGATGCCAATGCAAGGATCAAGCAAGCTGGGAAAGCCGGCGTAAAATCTCTCGCGTCGATGCCGTTGATCTACGTCATCGGAGATGAAAACTCCGCCAAAACGCAGACCGTGCTTCAATCCGGCCTTGATCCCGAGCTACTGGTTGGAAACGTCTTTCAGGACGGGTTGATCGTTCCAACCCAACTGGCCAATATCTGGCTGGCTGGCAACTACATTGTTGTGGAAGCGGGCGGCGCGTTGCTACGGCAGCCCGGGCTCTGGACAAGGCTGCTCAAAGCCACCATTCCCGCGCGGCTCGGATCAGTCTTCTCTTCAGACAGCCGTATGCCTGCTCGTTCTGTGGTCGTCTGCGTAAGCATCGAACGCATCCTTGCACCCAATACTTCCGAACAGATTCGCGCTTTGGCCCAAATGCTCAATGAGCGGCTTCGCCAGCTTTCACAAACGCTGGGCATCTCGCTCCCCATCTACATTCTCTTCACCAAGCTCGATAACGTAACCCCATTTGCCGAATACGTTGCCCGTCTTTCTGAAGAAGAAGTCAAACTTCCCATCGGTTCATTGCTCTCTTCCCTTCACTCCGGCACCGGCCTTTACACCGAGCAGGCAACGGCACTCATCAGCGGCAAATTCGACCAGCTCCTCTTCGCGCTTTCGGAATTTCGACTCGACATACTTTCACGCGGCGGTGAACTCAAGGACCTTGCCCGTGGCTATGAATTCCCTCGTGACTTGCGCAAACTTCGCGCCGGCATCGTGGCCTTTCTCGCGGAAGTTGCCCGTCCCAGCCAGATTGGCGTCAATCCATTTCTGCGCGGCTTCTTCTTTGCCGGCATGCGCGCCCACCTGGTTGAGGATGTTCTCGACGTCGGCCCCGCGCAACCTCAGGCCTCCGCTCCCCCTGAAGCTGGAGCGACCCGTATTTTTTCGCTTGCCGGTATGCAGGCTCCGCAAGCGCCGGTTCCTCAAGCCAGGCGAGGCGGGACACGCAAAGTTCCCCAGTGGGTTTTTCTTCCCCACTTGTTCTCGAAGATACTGCTTGCCGATAAGTCTGCCCTCGAAGCCAGCCGCTCAAGCGTCAGGACCAGTTATTTAAAGCGCACGCTGCTGGCCATTTCCTGCGCAATCATTCTTATCTTTCTTGCTCTCTTCACAGTCTCGTTCTTCCGCAATCGCTCTCTCGAAGAACGCGTAGCCGCCGCCGCAAACGCGCCTGTCTCTCTTGTCTCCGGGGGCGGTTTCGCCGCGCAGAGCGACCTGAATACCCTCGACCAATTACGAGCCGTCCTCGAACAGTTGGGAACCTATCGCAAAGATGGCCCCCCGCTTCTCGATCGCTTTGGCCTCTATCGCGGCGATGCGCTCTACCCCGTTGCATGCCGCGCCTATTCTGCCAAGTTCCGCGCGCTTCTGCTTGCACCAACACAGGAAAACATACTCAACAAACTCCGTGCTGTGCCCGATACCCCCACTCCCGATTCCGACTACGGAACAACCTACCGGCCGCTCAAAGCCTACCTGATTACAGCCACCACCCCCGATCCTGACTCCGCCCAGGACACGATTGATTTCCTTCCTTCCGCGCTCCTCACCGAGTGGGCGGGCAACGCGACACCCGATGCGAACCTGGCTCACCTCGCCCAATCTCAATTCGAGTTTTATGCCCGGGTGCTCCCAGACGCGTCGGGATGCCTTGCAAGCAGCGGCGGAACCAGAAACGATATTGTTGTTGCGAAGGCCCGCGCGTATCTCAACGGCTTCCAGGGATTCCAGCACGTCTACCAAAGCATGCTGGCCGCCGCCAACCACAAAGTGTCCGGCTTCAACTTCAACGGCAAGTTCCCCGGCTCTTCGCAATATATTGTCGACGCTTTTCCAGTTCCAGGAGCGTTTACCAAGGATGGCTTCACTTTCATGCAGGACGCGATCCTGCATCCCGATCCATATTTCCGAGGGGAAGAATGGGTGCTCGGTCCATCAACCGGCCCGCCGATCGACCGAGTAGCCCTTTCCACGCAACTGAAATCGGCGTACACCGCCGACTACATCCAGACTTGGCGAACATACCTCAACAAAGCGCAGTTCATTCCGTACAAGAACTTTGCCGACGCGGGTCAAAAGCTCAGTGCGCTCGATTCCAATACTTCCGCGCTGTTGGAATTGTTCTCGCTCATTTCGGCTTCCACCAGCGTAGCCTCGCCGGATATTGCCAATGCGTTCCAGGCACCGCAAGCCGTGGTTCCACCGTCGAATCCCAGCAACGTCTACCTTGCTTCCACCAATCAGGCATACGTTGGGGCTCTGCAGACTCTTGAAGGAGCGATAAAAAATCTCACCCTGAACGCCACGAGCGCCAACGACCCCACCGCGGCCGCACCCGTTACACAGGCGGCCATTTCAGGCGAACAGGCAGCGGAGAATTTACGTAACAGCTTTGTTCCCGACCCAGCCGGTGGAATGGATAAGACCAGCTTCAATCTGCTCCAGGCGCCCATCAAGTCCGCTCAGGACCTGGCTTCGCAAGCACCAGCAAGCGCCGCCGGCGGAGGCGCAAAAACCTTCTGCGGGCAGATCGCCCCTGTGCTCGCCAAGTTCCCTTTCAATCCTCAGTCCTCCGCCGAAGCGACCACCGAAGAAGTCGGCCAGATCTTTGCGCCCGGTTCGGGCTCCTTTGCCCAGTTCTACAACTCAACGCTGAAAGCTCTTGTCGTTCAGCAGGGCTCACAGTTTGTGCCTGCACCTGGGTCCGCGGTCAAAATCAGCCCGTCATTCCTGGCCTTCCTCAACAACGCCCAGAAGATCTCCTCCACTCTCTATCCGTCCGGTGGCAATCAACCTACGCTCGACTTCACGCTCAATGAGATCAAGTCCGCAGGCGTTTCCGATGCCGTACTCGACGTCGATGGTAAAAAAATCAAATCAGGTGGAGAATCGGCCACGTTTCACTGGGTCTCGTCGCCTTCGAGCAAGATCACACTGAACACCCAACGGAACAGTTCTCCGGCTATGACGGGTCCGTGGTCTGTTTTCCACTTCGGCTATTCGGCTCCGCAGGTGGCTCCAAACCGTATGAAATTCACTTTCACTTTCAACAATCAAACCCCAGAGGTCGTGCTCTTCGACGCATCGGGGTCCGGAGCGCCGTTGCTGAATCCCGAATTCATGAAAGGATTCCACTGTGTTTCAAACGTCGCTCGCTGATAAGAGGATGGAAGTAATCGCATCGAGCGCATCTAACCTGAAACTATGAGTGAAGAATATACAAACGATCCTGCGCAAGCCGAACCGCCCGCAGAACAGCCGGCCACAACCTCCCCGGCAAATGCTGCTTTGAGCGACGAGCACTCTCTCCAGGCCGAGTCGGCTCCTGTTCGCATCCTGGTGTCAGCCCTCAGCGATATTGGTTGCGTCCGCACCAATAACGAAGACTTCCTCGGCTTCGATGAGTCTCTTGGCATTTTTGTTGTGTGCGACGGCATGGGTGGAATGGCCGCGGGAGAAGTTGCAAGCTCCCGTGCGGTGGCTGCAATCCTCGACTCTTATGCATCCTCAAGTATTTCCGGCGTCCCCGTCAGCACCAGGCTACTTCACGCCATCACTATGGCCAACGAAGATGTTTGGGAGAACGGTCAGATTCCCGAGCATCGCGGAATGGGAACAACAGTGGTCGCTGCTGCGCTCGATGGCGACAAGCTTATTATTGGAAACGTCGGCGACAGTCGCGCCTATATCATCAAAGAAGGCAAGGCTACTCAGCTTACCGTTGACCACTCTTATATCAACGAGCTCATTCGCAATGGAACGCTGACCCTGGAGACCGCGCACACCGTTGACTTGCAGGGAATGGAGTCGATTATTACGCGAGCCGTCGGAGTTTCAGCTGACGTTCAGCCTGACTTCTTTTCCGTTGATCTGGCCCCAGGCACTGGAATCCTTCTCGCTACTGACGGTCTTACGCGCTACGTTGCTCAGGAGGAAATCACTGCGATCCTATTCGCCGCGACATTTGAAACTGCCTGTGCAAGCTTGATACAGATAGCCAAAGATCGCGGCGGTCAGGACAATATCAGCTGCATTTTTCTCCTCGTGGTTTCGGCCTGATGTAAGTTCGTTTCTCTTCGCGCCACCAACTGACTGGTCCCCGCCCATTTTGCAAGAGTGACTAATTTCTACATACGCAAAAATTTCTTTCAGTTCACGGAACTTTAAATCCGGCGTTGTGTTTGCGTGCATAGTGACTTGCGCGCGTGCGCCACACATGATTTTCTTGACTTCGGCACAACCTTGATGTAAGTTTTTGGGGACCTCATACAGTCCCCGAATTCATGAAATGGAAGTGGCATATGGTTCAAGTGAAAAGGCTTGGCGCAGTCGGTCTCATTGTGTTGTCGGCGGCATTCAGTCGTGGAATGGCGGCCCAGGCAGGAGACCCGGCGACCTTGATTCAGCAGAAGCTTGTCACTCAAATCAAAATCACGAAGTCCACCGCCGATCGCTCCGATATTGTTACAGAGGGCGATGTTGTGCTGCTGCATAAAGATGGACTTATGATGTGCAGTTCGGACTCTTCTTATGCGTTCTCAAACACCTACAGCAATGGAGTTCTGGCTGCCAACTATAAGAACCGCGTCAAGGACGCAGTGAAGTCGTTCGGTTTCGGGCGTATTCCGGTTTTCGGCAGCGGCACAAGTGCTACTGACGCCGCCAGCAACGGTTGCCCATCGCGAAAGTTTGTCGCCGGCGAAAAATTCTGGATTACCGGAGTGACTCCCCAAAAGGACGGCATTCTTATCAGCACATTCAGCGATCCCTTTCCCGACCCTTCCGGGAATCAGGTCCGTTATTACGGGGAGATCAAGTTCGCATTCCCGAAGGGATCTGTACCGCCTCCGGATGATTTTGTAAGAACGGTTGCGGAGGTAATTACGGTTGCTCCCGCGGATAACAAGGCCGATCAGGGTGGGCAGGGGGGCGGACAAAGCGATCAAGGAAGCCAGGCCGCAGCGGCTCCCGCACCGCCGCCCGCTCCAATGGCTGACATTCCACCGCCGCCGCCACCTGCAGATACTGCTCCACCGGAAATCAAACTGGGTCAGACCAAAGATCAGGTGCTTGCAGCATTTGGGCAACCTACCAGGATGGCAAAGGTAGGCGCAAAAGAGATTCTCTACTACAAAGATATGAAGGTAACTCTCACGAACGGAAAAGTGAGCAACGTTGAGTAATGCGTTTGCGCGTCCTTTAAGGTTGCGCGAACCGGAACAGGAATGAGGACACAATGACGATTCAATCTCTCCCCCGAGGCATTAGGTTTGTTTCAGCAGCCCTGGCAATTGCCGGTTTGCTCGGTGCGGCAAGCTTGGTGAATGCGGCTGGCACCACCAAGCCTGCAGCTCCTGCCAAGCCCGCTGCCAAGGCGGCGCCTGCAAGGCCGGCCGGAGGCGCCGGCGGTGCGCACGGCGCATCTACGGGCTCGCACACTACGACCACCCGCACTACGTCCAGCACAACGCACACCACAACCGCCGGTGGTATGCACAGTTCGACGACTACGCATACAACGACAACTACGAGGACCGCATTTCACGGCAGTTCCGCTCCGCGCGGCAGCAACGAACGCTCGACTCGAAGCGGCGGCGCTATTCGTACGCGCGCCAACGGCAGAGTCAGCGATGTGCATGATGCCAGAAGAGGGATGGACGTCCATCATGGTCTGGCCGGCGGACGCAGAGTTTCAAGAGACATGCCTGGTCACGGCCGCATCGTCTCCGAGCGCGGTCGCCGCGGATACGTGCAGCGCGGTTACGGATACCATGGTCACGATTTTGGACGGCGCGCCTACTTCTATCATGGCCACGAATACAACCGCTACTACCGCGGATACGGTTACCGCGGTCTGTATCTGAACGTGTACGCACCCGGCTACTACTACGGCCCTGGCTTCTACGGTTGGGCATACAACCCATGGGCCGCGCCTATTGCCTTCGGTTGGGGATGGGGAGGCTCTCCCTGGTACGGCCGCTATGGATACTACTTCCAGCCTTATCCCACCTATCGCTCGGCTGCGTTCTGGCTGACCGACTACATCATCTCCCAGGACTTGCAGGCAGAGTACGCGGCGCATCAGGAAGCACAGGAGGCTGATGGCACTCCCGCCGCCGCCGGTGGACCACCGGTGCTCTCTCCAGAAGTCAAAGACATGATTGCCGAAGAAGTCAAAGCCCAGATCGCGCTCGAGAATCAGGAAGCCGCGCAGAACACCGCCGGAGCGGATGTTGATCCCGGTTCCAGCGGCATCGCGCGCCTTTTGAGCGACGGCCGACCCCACGTCTTTGTTGCAGGCGGTGCGCTCGATGTCACCGACGCATCCGGACAGGAATGCACGGTCAGCGATGGAGATGCACTCCAGTTGAGGACCGCGCCTCCCAGCGACGCAACAACGGCGAATCTGGTCGTTCTCTCCAGCAAGGGTAACCCTGAGTGCCAGATCGCCCTCACTGTTCAAGTCAGCCTCACTGATTTGCAGGAGATGCAGAACCACATGCGCGAGACCATCGACCAGGGCCTCCAGGATCTGCAATCGAAGCAAGGCACGGGTGGAATCCCCGCAGCTCCGCCGTCGGCACAAACCAAGCCGGTTGAAGCTGCGTATGCCGCCGTTGCGCCACCGCCAGATCCCGGCGATGCCGCTCAGGTTCAGCAGACCGATCAGCAGGGTGACCAGGCTGAAAAAGACGTAACCGCAGAATCTGCCGCTCCGGCTCCAGGCGGGGGCGAGGCCAGCAATGCCCCCGCATCTTCTGACGCATCAGCTCAGGTCGCCGCAGCAGACGCTCCGGCTGCGCCCGCCGCCGGAGCCGCACCTGCGGCAACCGTTGAAGTCGGTCAGACAAAGGACCAAGTCAAGGCCGAGCTTGGCGCACCCACAAGGGTCGCCGATCTCGGACCCAAGTCCATCTACTACTACAACGGCATGAAGGTCACCTTCAAAGACGGCAAGGTGAGCGACGTACAATAACTCGCCAACTACATCTGCCTTTGCATGAAACGCCACAGCTCGCGCTGTGGCGTTTCTTGTTGCGACTCAATTATTCCTTTGTCTGTACGCCCTAATCTAAACTAGCTACATTGAAGATCGAGCTGGATTCTGGAGATGAGCATTGACAGATTCTTATAATTACGAAGCGATTGCCAAGATGATCGATCACTCGCTCCTCAACCCCACCTTAACCACTCAAGAGTTGGAAGATGGCTGTGCGCTGGCGATTCGATATAACACGGCAAGCGTCTGCATCATGCCCTACTACCTGGCCCGCTGCTCAGAGTTGTTGGCCGGCACAACAGTCAACGCCAGCACTACCATCGGATTTCCGCATGGCGGTCATACAACTGTGATTAAACTCGCTGAAGCCCGGCAGGCGCTCAAAGACGGCGGCCAGGAACTGGATGTCGTGATCAACATAAGCAGGGCTCGAAGCGCGGATTGGCAGTATGTCCAGAATGAAATTTCCGACCTGACCGAAATCATTCATGGCGAAGGAGCAAAGATCAAAGTCATCTTTGAGAATGCCTATCATGACGATGCTTCCAAGATTCGTCTGTGCCAGATATGCAGCGAGATCGGCGTCGACTGGGTCAAAACTTCCACCGGCTACGCGCCCACCGGAGCAACCTTGCCTGATCTTGAGCTGATGCGCAAATACTCACCGCCATCAGTTCAGGTCAAGGCCGCGGGCGGAATTCGAGATCTGGATGCCCTGTTGACCGTACGTGCCATCGGAGTCAGCCGCGTAGGAGCCACGCGCACCGAAGCCATGCTGGAAGAATGTCGCAAACGCCTGGGCCTCGAACCCATCACGCAGTCGCCGGCACCCACCGCGCCAGGTGGCTATTAGCTCATGATCCCGGGGAATATCATTCTGCTGAGAATGGACAAGAACTCTTTGCCCCATCCATCGCATTCTTGCGATGGGCGGGATACGGCTACACTCCTATCCAAAAAATGGCGGTCAAACATGAAAAGGCCCGGCGCAATCGCCGGGCCTTCCAGACTCCAATCCGCGAAACTCTTGAGGATTGCTTATGCCAACAACTTCTTAACCTTCTCTTCGATCACATCCTGAGGTACAAAGCCCACAATCTGATCGGCCACTTTGCCGCCCTTGAAAAACAGCAATGCCGGAATTCCGCGAATGCCGAAACGCGATGGCGCAGCGCCATTCTGATCCACATTCACCTTGGTAACCTTCAATCTGCCGGCATAGGCAGCGGCAACCGCATCCACCGACGGCGCAATCGCCTTGCACGGCCCGCACCAATTCGCCCAAAAATCCACCAGAACCGGCTGCTCACTTTGCAGCACTTCCTGGTCAAACGTCGCGTCACTCACTTCCAACACACCCGAACCAGCCATGATCCTCCTTGCGGCATCCGCACTGTTTGAAGTGTACCGGAAGCCGTACCTTCATGAGATGCGCACGCTGGTTGAAAGTCGCAAATCGAGCCTCATTCATCAACGGGGAGATCGATACTGCCGCGAGTCAAGACATCGCGCAAAAAGCTCATACAAAAGTGCTTATCGTTCGGAAGCGGTTTGCGGGCGCAAATTAAAGCGCCCGGACCCTAAAAGGATCACGGGCGCTAGAGCAGCCCTCCCCCAGAACTGCCCACGCTGCGAATTTATGTGTTCTCCGATTGAATAGCAAGCAATCTTAGGTACCACGTTTGGTAACCTGCGACTGATGACTATTTAAATAGGCAACAGCATCAACCGAATGTTACCATAAAGATAACCATCTTCCGGAATCGTCCAGGGATCACGACTCGGCCGGAGCGCTCAACTGGCCCGCGAATCTATAAATTGACTGAGTCCATTTCGCACAAAACGGGTCACCAGCAGTTCAGGTTCAGGCAGACCTTCGAGCGCGCGAAGGATTGCGGCTGAAGCCTCGCCCAACCTCGCCTCGGACTCGACAATCACCAGGACTGCGGGCCCCGCCCCGCTCAGAGCAGCGCCAAGATTCCCTGATTCCCCGCCAGAGGCAACAGCCGCGGAAGCAGCTGGCAAGTCTCAGCCCGATAAGGTTGATGAATGCGGTCTCTCATGGCGATGCGCAGCAGGTCGCAGCGTCCCTGCGCAAAGGCCAAACCCAGCATCGCAACCGATTGAATGTTAGCCACCACGTCGGCGCTCGAATAACTGGCGGGCAGCACCGCGCGAGCCGCAGTTGTAGCCAGCGGTTCGGCAGGAAGAACAATAATCGCCCGCCACTCCGCCGGAGGATCAACACGAGCCACGTGAACCTCTCGGCCCTCGTTGGCCGCGGCCACAAACCCGCCCAGCCAGCAGGCTGCGGCATTGTCCGGATGGCCTTCGAGCGCGCAAGCCTCTTCAAGAACGCTCGGTACTCCAACCCAGCTGGCCAAAATGCACAGCAAGCGCAATCGCCGCCAGCCGTCCAGCCGCCGACGACCCGCAGCCCATCCCCAGCGGAATCCCGTTCGCCATTCGAATCGCCAGAGGAACTACCGGCTTGCCTTGCTCGCCCAGCAGTCTCTTATAAACCCCAAGAATGAGGTTATCTTCAATTGCCGAGCAGCGTTCCGCATCGCGCCCCGTGGCAGCAATCGAAAACTCCGCGGCCGGTTCTGCCTCAATCTTCCAGATAGAAATCCAGGGCGACAGCGGCGGAGTCGAATCCGGGACCAAGATTGGCTGAGGTGGCCGGCAGACGCAGCCGCACCCCGGTGCTCTTTGACTCTCGCTCATTCCACTTTGCCTTTGATTGTGGCCAGCACCGCCTCCGGCGTGGCTTCAACCACGACTCGCATTGCGCCGCAGAGCTTCGATTTGCGTCTCAGTTGCCGACCTTCTCCTCATCCGTCAGCAGCGTTCCTCGATGGAAGTCGATGGTGTAGTCGGCGTCCTTCAAGGTGTGCCCGGTAAGCAGCAGGACCACCGTCTCGCCCGGAGCAACCGCACCCTGTGCGCGCAGCTTTTTCAGTCCAGCCAGCGTAACCGCCGAAGCCGGCTCGCAGCCCAGCCCTTCTGAACCCAATTCTGCCTTGGCAATGGCGATCTCTGCCTCGGTCACATCCAGGCACCAGCCGCCAGTCTCATGAATCACCCGCGCCGCCTTGCGCCACGAAGCCGGATTGCCGATGCGAATAGCCGTAGCCCGCGTATGCGCTTCCACTGGCTCCAGGCTCGTCGCCGTTAGTTTCGGCCAAACTGCTTACCAGCGGATTAGCGCCCTGCCGCCTGAATAACCGAGATGCGCGGCACCCGTGCCACCAAGCCCAGCTCTTTCATCTCGCGAAACCCTTGCCCAGCGCCGAGCTGTTCGCAAGATTGCCGCCCGGCACAATCAAGTGGTCGGGCACATTCCAGTCGAACGCCTCAGCAATCTCGAAGGCCGGCGTCTTTTGCCCCTCCAGCCGGTAAGGATTGACCGAATTGAGCAGGTAAATGTGTGCTTCTTTCACCACCTGAGTCAGCACGCGAACGCAGCCATCGAAGTCGGTCTTGATCTGGCAGGTGACCGCGCCATAATCCATGGCCTGCGCAAGCTTTCCCCAGGCAATCTTGCCGTCAGGAATCAACACCAGACTGCGCAAGCCCGCTCGTGCAGCGTAAGCCGCCATTGCAGCCGAAGTGTTCCCCGTCGACGCGCATGCAACCCACTGAAACCCTCGTTCCTTGGCCACGCTCAACGCCGTCGTCATCCCGGTATCTTTAAAAGAGCCAGTCGGATTCATCCCCTGGTGCTTGGCAAATAGCTGGTCAATCCCCAACGCCTTCGAAGCGCGCGGCAAATGGTACAGGGGAGTATTGCCCTCCTGCAGAGTGACCGCATTGCTAAAGTCGTCCAGAATCGGCAGCATCTCCCGGAATCGCCAGACGCCGGACTTGTCGAGCGCCTCGGCGGAGCATCGCCGCTCACGCCACAGCCACTTCAGCGCCCCCGCGTTTGGACGGTCTTTGCCTTTGCGCTCAACCCAGCCGGGATACTCCACTTCAAACAGTTCCCCACAGATTGAGCAGCGGAAGTCTGGGCTTGTTATCGAGCCGTCAACCCGGGCGCCGCATCCGAAACAGCGTAATTGGTGCAAATTGTCCGTCATGTCTGAATTTAGGTTACCAGCGCGCGCCGGTTTTTGCCGGTACGGGCCTTCAAAACCCTATCAACACCGGCTCCATCTCCAGTCGCACGCCAAAACCCTCTTCAACCGCAGTTGCGATCCGATTGGCGAGAGCCAGAATCTCCGCAGCACTCCCTCCGCCGCGATTGACGAGAGCCAGCGTGTGCCGCGAAGAAATTTCCGCAGCGCCCATCGAATATCCCTTCGCAAAACCGGACTGCTCGATCAGCCATGCCGCTGGAATCTTCATCTGGCCGCTGTCTTCAGGTCCTGCTCCGGCGGGAAAGCGAGGTGGTTCTTTGCCACTCGCCAACGCTATTCTCCGATATTGGCTTTCATCGACGACTGGATTCTTGAAGAAGCTGCCCGCACTGCGGCAGTCCGCGTCGCCTTTAACCAAGAGCATCCCCTTCGATTGGCGAATCCGTCGCACCACTGCTGCGACCTCAGACAGGCTTGGCTCTCCGCCGCCAGGCCCGCGCTCGGCAATCACACGTTGCAGGTCCGCATACTTCAGGGTCGGCGCGCCGCCGAAGACAAGCCGGTAATCAACCCTGGTCACAACGAATCGCCCCCTATCTGTAGAGTTGAAGCGGCTCTTCCGATAACCAAAGCCACACTCTGTGGAGGCGAATCCGACGAACGCACGCTCCTCCAGATCGAACGCCCGTACCCGCTCGATTACCGGCGCGACCTCCTGCCCATAAGCGCCGACATTCTGCACGGGAGTACCACCCACCGTGCCCGGAATTCCCGCCAGGCACTCAATCCCCGCGCAGTTATCCCGAACCGTCCGCTCGACAAAGCCGTCCCAGTCCTCACCCGCCGCGACCCGGTACAGCGTGTGGTCCGATTCGTGCAGCGCCTCCGCGACTACAATCCCGCGCAGCCCGATTCGCAGCACGAGTCCATCGAACCCCGCATCCGCGACGAGCAGGTTGCTGCCCCCGCCCAGCACAAACAAAGCCACCCCGCGTTCCCGCGCCCAGGCGGTCGCATCAACCACATCGTCTTCGCTGGCGGCCTCAACAAACCAGCGCGCCGGTCCGCCAATCCCAAAGGTGGTAAAGGGTGCAAGCGGCTCGTACTCTTTTATGCGCATCGGATAAAAGGCTACACCAAGGGGTTTGGCAGCCGTGCGTTTAACGATAGAATGGTTACAGGCAACTTCCCAGCCGGAGGCAACAATGTACCCAGAATTGATGGTAATCCCCATGCGCGAAGAACTGGTACGCGCAGGAATCGAAGAAACTCGCACCGCCGAGGATGTGGACGCGGCCCTCGCCCGCCCGGGCACAACCATGTTGGTGGTCAACTCAATCTGCGGCTGCGCGGCCGGCAAGATGCGCCCCGGCGTGCGTCTCGCACTTTCCAACTCCGCCAACCTGCCCGACCACAAGATCACGGTTTTTGCCGGCCAGGATCACGAGGCCACTGCGCAGGCCCGCAGCTACTTTGAAGGCCAGCCTCCCACTTCACCGGCCATCGCCATCCTGCGCGACGGCAAGCTGGTTTACCTGATGCAGCGCTTTGTCATCGAGCAGTCCACCGCCCAGCAAATCGCCGGTGAACTCGTTCGCGCATTCGACGAATTCTGCGCCAAGACTACAGCCTAATCGAGTCTCACACATTCACAACTTGAGGATTGGCCCCGGATAGCGAGCTATCACCGAATCGGTCGTCAATAATGTGATCCCTTCGACCATTGCCTGAGCAATCAGGATGCGGTCGAAGGGATCTCTGTGTATGGGCGGAAGATTGCCTGCTGCAACGGCATGTTTTCCAAGCACTGCCAGTTCCGCATAGCCATTCTCCAGCAGGCCCTCCCAGACCGTACCAGGACCAGCATGGAAGCTTTCCAACCCCTTGGCGTGTTTGATTGATATCTCCCAGATACTTGCGACACTGAAGAGAAGTTCGCTCTCGGAATCCACAATCAGAGTCGACGCCAATGCAGGAAGACGGGGAGAATCCTCACTAGCCCACAATAAGAGGTATGCATCGAGAAGAAGTTTCATTCTTGACCGCTGAACATCTTCTTATCAACACCAAACATGAGCAAGAAATAATTTGGGCAAGCAAACGGCCTCCTGCGGGGGGAGGCCGTTTGCTTTGTGCGAATGAAACACTAGTTTTCAGATCACGCTTCGGGCAGCGCCTGCACCTTGCTGTGTTTAATGGAATAGAGGAAGTACACGAACATCCCGATAGCCAGCCAGACCACCAGACGAATCCAGTTCGCTCGCCCCAGGCTGATCATCATTGTCAGGTTAAATGCAACCCCAAGAGCTGGGATAACCGGCAGCTTGCCGCCAAAGTATATTCCCGGCGTCCGGAATGGCCGCGGCTGATCCGGCGCGGTAAAGCGCAGCACCACGACCGACGCACACACCATGACGAATGCCAGCAGCGTGCCAATATTGACCATCTTACCGATGTTGTCGATCGGCGTCACCGACCCTACCGCTGCCGCCAGGCAGCCCACCAGAATCGTGTTCTTCCAGGGCGTATGAAACCTGGGGTGAATGTCAGCGAAGAACTTCTTCGGCAGCAGGCCGTCTGAAGCCATGGCATATAGAACGCGCGTCTGGCCGATCAGCATCACCAGCATCACCGAAGTGAGTCCGGCGAGTGCGCCGCAGGTGACAATATTCCCAGCCCAGCCCACGTCATAATCAAGAAACGCGTGTGTCAGCGGCGCCTCCACGTTCACAAGTTTCCAGGGCACCATGCCCGTGAGCACTGCGGCCACAGAGACATAAAGCACCGTGCAGATGAGCAGCGAAAGAATGATGCCGATAGGCAGATCGCGCTGCGGATTCTTGGCTTCCTGCGCCGTGGTCGAGATGGCGTCGAAGCCGATATACGCAAAAAAGATATAACCCGCCGCCGCGCTTATCCCCGCAAACCCAAACGGCGCGAACGTCGTCCAGCTATGTCCCCAGAAATCGGGATGGATGTATTTGATTCCCAGCCCAATGATGAACAGAACCACCGTTACTTTGACGAACACAATGGCTGAGTTGAATTTCGCGCTCTCCTGAATGCCGATCACAAGGATCGTCGTGATGACAAGCGCAATCAGAAACGCCGGCAGGTTGAAGCCAATATCGACTCCAAAAATGTGCGGGGCTGCAAGCAGCGCATGGGCCCGGGCAATCAGGTCGGCCGAAGGCGTCGAAAGCACTTTGTCCAGCGCCGCCACGAATTCCGGCGAGCCGGGAACAATGCCCGGATGCGACTGGGTCACGATATCCCGCGCAATCATTTTTTGTGCGGTATCAAGGCCGGTCCAATGGTCATAAGCTCATCCACAGCGGCAGCTGAATCCCGAATATCTTCAGGAATTCGACGAAGTTATTCGACCAGCCGGAAGAAACCGTACTGGCGCCCATGGCGTATTCCAGCGTCAGATCCCAGCCGATAATCCATGCAAAAATCTCGCCCAGTGTGGCGTAAGCATAGGTGTAGGCAGATCCGGCCAGCGGAATCATCGCCGCGAACTCCGCGTAGCAAAGCGCCGCAAACGCGCAGCCCAGCCCGAAAAGACAAAAGAAAGCATGAGGCTCGGCCCGGCATAGTGCGCGCCCAGACCGGACATCACAAAGATGCCTGCCCCGATCACCGCGCCCACGCCCAGTGCGGTCAGAGAGACGGGCCCGAGAGAACGCTCCAGATGTTCCTCTCCTTCTTCTTTGGCCTCGGCAACAATCAGGCTGAGAGGCTTCCTTTTGAGAAGATTTGCCATGTGGATTGGGCTACTCCTTTATAGGGTGACCGGACAAACTTTGCTTTTGTTGCCGCGAACAGAAGAGATAAACGGGAATGCCCAACAACACAAGAACCAGCCCAGGCCAGGTGTACTGCGGCTTGTAACGCAATAATACGATACATATCCATGCCGCCATCACAATATAGAGCGCCGGCAGCACCGGATATCCGAGCGCGCTGATAAGGACGCGGCGCATCGGGCCGTTTGAAGCGCAGCACAAACAACCCTACAATGGTCAGGATATAAAACACCAGCACCGCGAAGATGATGTAATCGAGCAGCTGCCCATACGAGCCCGAAACGCAAAGCACGATTGTCCACGCAGCCTGCACCATCAAGCCCGCGGCAGGAGTGTTATAGCGCGGATGCAGCTTGCCCACCGACTTGAAGAACAGCCCATCGCGGCTCATCGCGTAGTAGACGCGCGCGCCGGCCAGCGTCATTCCATTGGCGCAGCCGAACGTCGACACCAGAATGGCCGCCAGCCATCAGCCATGCGCCGCCCGAGTGAAAAATCTGTTCCAGCACAGCCGTGCCTACGCGGTCCTCGGCCGCATACTGAATCCCCGCGCCAGCACAGTCGCGCCGTTGGGGTCGCCATGCAGCGGCAGCACCAGCAGGTAGCCCAGCGACGCCAGAAAATACACCGTCAGCACAAACCCCGTGCCCAGCACCAGCGACAACGGGATATTCCGCTTCGGATTCTTCACCTCGCCCGCGGTAAAGGTGATGTTGTTCCAGGCATCGGCCGAGAACAGCGACCCCACCTGCACCACCGCCAGAATCACCACCAGATTCACCAGCACCATCGGCCCGCCTACGCCCACCTGCACCGGATGCAGCGAACTCCAGCCGGCGTTCTTCCAGAAGATTCGCCCCGGCCCAAATTCGCTGCCCATGCCGTCGCATTGCGTCCCACCGTAAACGCCAGCAGAACCAGCGCCGCCAGCGACAGCGCCTTGGCCGTGGTGAAGACATTCTGGATGATCGAGCCTAGATCTCACGCCAAAAATATTCACGATGGCCAGCAGGATGACAGACCGAGATGCCGGTCAGATTGGCCGTGCTGAGGCCGATTTCCATATTGCCCAGCACCATCGGTCCCACTTTGAGCGCCGGCACATGAGCGATGTGCCACAGCCAGTGCGTGCGTCGAGATCGCGGGAAAAAATACGCCCAGAAACTTGCCAAACGCCACGCACACTGCGGCGATGGTCCCGGTCTGAATCACCAGGAACAGCGTCCATCCGTAAAGAAATCCCCACAGCGGCCCCAGCGACTCGCGCAGATAAACATACTGGCCGCCGGCTCTGGGCATCATCGCCGCCAGTTCGCCGTAGCTCAGCGCGGCAGTCATGGTGAGGATTGCCGTAACCACCCAAGCGCCCAGATAGAGCGCCGGAGAATCGGTGCCTCTGGCAATATCGGCATCCACAATGAAGATGCCGGACCCGATCATCGATCCGATGACCAGAGCTGTTGAACTGAAAAGCCCGAGACTCTGCACCAGATGGGGAGAGTTGCCTGAATCAGTGGGCTCGGAATTGGAGATGTTTCCTGGAGTCGTCACTTAAGGAAAGTTGTAGCGGATTTGAGCGCGGATGTCTCTAGCTTTCTTTGATTTCGTAACAAAGGCGAGTGCCCCATCCATCTACGGCTTCCACCGCGGCGGACGGATAGGTGGTAGACCAGGATCGGAGACGTAAATATACCAGGCCCTCAGCCCAACTCCGCCGCCCACTTCCGAAACTCACCAGCCGGGTCAGCTTGGCGAAACAATGCCTCGGAGACAGCCACCACATCCGCTCCGGCAGCCTGCACTGCAGCAGCGGTGGCAAGTGTAATTCCGGCGACCCCAACCAGCACCGGCCCGGGCCCAGCCTCCGCACGCAATCTGCGCACACCATCCAGGCCAATCGCAGGCTTCGTTGTCTGCTTGGTCCTGGTGGTGAAAGACAGGGCCAATTGATAGGTAGTCGACAGGCGCCCGCAGAATGTCAGCAAGCAGCGCATCACCACCGCCGAAGGTGCCAATCAAACGCTCGGGGCCCAGCAACCTACGAGCTTCCGTCGGAGTCACATCGCCGGCGTCTACATGCACGCCATCAAACCCCAAACTTTCAACCAGATCCACCCGATCATCGAGAATCAACTTCACCTGTCCAGCAGGAAGCGCAGCGCGCAGGACCGCCGCATCAGTCTTCAGTTCGTCTTCTAAGCCAGCCTTGTTTCGGTATTCGAGCAAGGTCACGCCGGCCTCAGCCAGTGACCCCGCCAGTCTCCGCAGAAACTCAGCGCGCCCAATCGCTGGAATGTATGAGGAGTCAAGGATCGGGTAAATCTTAGGAAATGAATTGCGCATAGAAAAAGGCTAGCGGATCAAGGCATAGGGATGAGGAATTAGGGAACAGAAAACATCGGCGATTCCGTTCCCTGCCTCCGAACTCCAACCTTACATCGTCGTGTCCGCCGAGGGTCCGTACATGCCAGGAATCGGCTTATCGAGTAGACGCAGGAAGACACCCAGCTGCGCCCGGTGGTGGATCAGGTGATTGAGAACCCAGTTACGCCAGACCTCGTATTTCGTCTCGTCGATCCAGGCCTGGCCACCGGCAACAAACTTCCAATTCTCGTCCCATTTCTCCATCGGAAAGCTGGCCAGCGCCTTCTTTGCATCGGCAACCTGGCGATCGTACTTTTCGAGCAGAGCCTCTTTAGAAGCTGGGATATACGGTTCGAATTTGTGGCCTGCCGGAAACTCCAGCTTGTCGGTGGTCAATGTCGTGACAGCCCAGTCTCCCGCAGTATCCGCCAAGTGCCCGGCCAACTGGCCCAGGCTCATTGATTTGGGGTGTGGTTTATAAGTGAAATCGGCATCGGCTGGAATCGCTTCGAGCAGCTTCCGCGTATTTGTAGTCTCGCGGTCGTATTCAGCAATCAATTCTTTTTGAATGTCCATCGTGCAACCTCCAATGTTGCGAAACAAGCATAGCGCAATCTTATGTGAATAGGCGAATAAAAAGCGATAATATGCGAAGAAATTCTCATCAGCCCCTGCCGGGGGATTCCTCACCGGGCCGACCGGCCCTCAACTGGCCTCAGCGGGGCAGTGCAAAGGCGACATACATCCCGCCAACCGGGCCTTTCGGGTCGCGTCCGCCGCTCGCCGCGATGACTACGAACTGTCGCCCATCGACCATATAGGTTGCAGGCGTCGCCACCCCCGCGAACGGAAGCTCAGTCTCCCAAAGCAGCTTGCCCGTTCGGCTGTCGAAGGCTCGGAACTTGCGGTCATAAACCGTGGCTCCGATAAAGACCAGGCTGCCCGCCGTGACGACCGGTCCGCCGTAATTCTCAGAGCCTGTGTCTTTGATTCCAGCGCGGGCCAGGTCCGGATACTCGCCCAGCGGAATCTTCCAAAGGTATTTGCCGGTCTTTAGATCGATGGCGTTCAGCGTTCCCCAGGGCGGCGCAATGGCAGGATACCCATCCGGATCGAGAAATTTCCGATAGCCGGTGAACGTGTAATCCTCGTGCGCGTACTCCGACGAGGGCGCAAGCTCTTTCGCCTCCAACCTGGGATCCGTGCGAAGGTAGCCCAGCAGCGCAGCCAGTTTTGCGTCGTCGATATTGGGTGAACCGGGCATTCGCCCCGTACCTTGTCTGATCGTAGTGCTAATCTTTTCCGCAGTCTGTCGCTTGTCCACATCGACGAGCGACGGAAATGTCGGCGGCGATCCCTCCCGATTCACGCCGTGGCACACCGCGCATTGCTCCTGATAAACCTGCGCGCCTTCGCTGCCGCCGCGCTTGGCCGCGACCAGCCCGCCCGTCCACGCCATCTCCGTCGCGTTGACATACAGCACATTGGTCGTTGGATCGATCGCCGGCCCGCCCCACTCCCCGCCGCCATCAAAGCCCGGAAAAATCACCGTCTGCTTGTCCACCGCAAACGGAATAAACTGACCATCGCTCGCGAAGGTGCTGGAACTGCTTCACCGCCCACGCATGCGCCTCAGGCGTCCGCGTCGTCAGCATGTCTTCCGTCAGCCGCTGCCGCGCAAAGGGCTCCGGCGCATCCGGCATGGCTGCGTCGGCGAAGTCACTTCGCCGGGAACCGTGCTCGCCGGATAAGGAAGCTCATGAATCGGAAACAGCGGCTTGCCCGTCACCCGGTCGAAGAGATAGAGATAGCCCTGCTTGGTGGTCTGCGCCAGCGCGTCCACCGTCTTGCCCATCGCGCTTCAAGCGTAAACAGCGCCGGCGCCGAAGGAAAATCCCGATCCCAGATGTCGTGATGCACACCCTGAAAATGCCACAGCCGCTTGCCCGTCTCCGCATCCAGCGCCAGCAGCGTGTTCGCATACAGATCGTCGCCCACCCGGTCGCCGCCATAAAAATCGAACACCGCCGACCCCGTAGGCACATAGACAATGCCATGCTCCGCATCCAGCGCCATCCCCGCCCAGTTGTTCGCCGCGCCCGCCGTCTTCCACGCCTCCGCCGGCCACGTTTCATAGCCCGCCTCGCCCGGATGCGGAATGGTATGGAAAGTCCAGCGCAGCTTGCCCGTGTGCACATCGAATGCGCGAATATCCCCCGGCGGCGCCGGATGCGTCTCCGGATTGCGCCCGCCCACAATAATCAGGTCCTTGTAGATCACCCCCGGCGTCGTCAGCACAACCGACTGCTGCTCAAAATCGCCCGCGCAGCTCCTTGCGCAAATCGATCGCGCCCCTCCTCGCCGAAACTCGCAACCGGCTTGCCCCGTCTCCGCATCCAGGCAATAGAGAAAATTCATCACCCCGGCAAAGATGCGTCCCTGCTTGCCATCGGTCCAATACGCCATGCCGCGCGCCGGCTGCGTGCCTCCAACGCCGGAGTCGAACTTCCACTTCAGCTTGCCCGTCGCCGCATCCAGCGCCACCACTTTCTGCGTCGGCGTGTACGCATAGAGCGTCCGCCCCACAATCAGCGGATTGTCCTGAATCCCGCCCTTTTCCCCGGTATCGAAGCTCCACGCCACCTTGAGCCGCTTCACATTCCCGCGATTGATCTGCGTGAGCAGTGAGTAGTGGTCCCGGTCAACACCACCGTTGTATGCAGGCCAATCCATCGCGCTCTGCCCTGCGCAAACCGCGCACGACAGCGCCACGAGAAGCCCTTCAAAAACTAGTGAACGATATATTGTCTTCAAGATTCTCTCTCTGAGCAACCACAAGACGTGAATCTATTTCATCAGCTCGCAGGCGTGTCAGATCCAGCCTTATTCGCCAAAAACCTCTCCATGAACTTCGTGTCGAATTCTCCCGCACGAAAATCAGCGTCCGCAAAAATCGCCTGATGCAGCGAAATCGACGTCTCAATTCCCTGCACCACAAACTGGCTCAGCGCCCGCTCCATCGTTGCGATTGCCGCTGCGCGATCAACGCCATGCACAATCAGCTTCGCAATCAGCGAATCGTAGTAAGGCGGCACCACACCCTCTGCGTATTGCGCCGTATCCACGCGAACGCCGTTGCCGCCCGGCACATTGAATGCCGTAATCTTGCCCGCCGATGGCGTGAACTTCTGCGGATGCTCGGCATTGATGCGGCACTCGATCGCGTGGCCGCGAATCTCCAGCTTCGGCGGCAATATCGCGTCCAGCTTTTCGCCTGCCGCAATGCGCAACTGCGCCTTCACCAGATCGATGCCGGTGATCGCCTCGGTGACCGGATGCTCCACCTGAATGCGCGTATTCATTTCGATGAAGTAAAGCTGCCTGTCCTCATCCATCAGGAACTCGACCGTGCCGGCGTTCTGGTAGCCGATGTCGTCCAGGCAGCGGCAAAGAGTCTTGCCAATTCCTCGCGCATCTTCGGCGTCACCTGCAGCGAGGCGCTTCTTCAATCAGCTTCTGATGCCGCCGCTGGATGGAGCACTCGCGCTCAAACAGTGACAGCCACATTGCCATGTTCATCGGCCAGCACCTGGAACTCGATGTGCCGCGGCTGCTCGATGAACTTCTCCATGTAGAGCTCGCCGTTGCCAAACGCATTGGCCGCTTCGGTCTGCGCCGCATGAAAAAGATTCGGCAGCTCATCCGCGTTGCGCACAATCCGCATGCCGCGTCCGCCGCCGCCGGCCTTGGCCTTCAGGATGACCGGGAAGCCCACCTTCTTTGCCCACTCCTGCGCTTCCTCATCGGTGGCAATCACGCCATCGGAGCCAGGCAGAATCGGCACCTTGGCCTTCTTCATCGCCTGGCGAGCCTTTTCCTTTTCGCCCATCAGCCGTGTAACTTCCGGCGGGGGCCCGATGAACTTGATGTTGGAAGCGCGGCAAACCTCAGCGAAATTCGCGTTCTCGCTCAGCAGTCCATAGCCGGGATGAATCGCATCCACATCCGCAATCTCCGCCGCCGAAATCACCGCAGGCACATTCAGATAGCTGTCGGCCGGCCGCGGAGGCCCAATGCAGATGGCCTCGTCGGCAAACTGAACGTGCAGCGAGTTGCGATCTGCCTCGCTGTAGACAGCGACCGTGCGAATGCCGAGTTCCCTGCAGGCGTTCATAACGCGCAGCGCAATTTCGCCGCGATTGGCAACCAGTACCTTACGAAACATTCAATACCCTTTGAAGCGGAATTAGCGGTGCTTGCGTAGTCCCGTTGACAGTCAGATCCAGGAAAAGAAGCTCGGCTTTAGCCGCCGAGGGCACAGGACCTGTAGCGTGCTTGCGTGGCTAAGTTCCGCGGCGCCACGCTTACGCGCGTTGGCCCCGCTCATGCCAACTCGCCGAATCGAAAACAGCGGCTGCCCGAACTCGATAGGCTGACCGTTGGATACAAAGCATTTCACAATTTCGCCCGCAGCATCCGATTCGATCTCATTCATCAGCTTCATGGCTTCGACGATGCAGATCACCTGGCCCTTGTCCACGTGATCGCCGGGAGACAACAAACGCCGCTGCGCCGGGCGAGGGCGAGCCGTAAAAGGTGCCCACAATCGGCGATTTGACCATGTGCAAGCCCTCATCGGGGTCGGCCGCAGGCGCAGCCGCCTGCCGGCGACCGCGGCCGGAGCAGCGGCGCTCGGCGCCGGAGCGGCAGTCACCGGAGCCGACGCCAGCAGCCGCGCCAGATCGCCCAGCCCCGCCGCGCTTGCCGCTTGTGTAAATTTGAGCCGGATCTTCAGGTCGCCCCGGTCCAGATCGAACTCGGCAACCTGATGCTCCTTCAGGAACTCAATCAGTTGTTTTAGATCCGCAATATCCTGTGGTTTCATTCGTTCCTTAACTCTCCCACATGCTGGCTGGGTTCAGATTCGTTTCAAAGCTCAATCAGCGCTTTGGGCGCTGGGGTCAGCACCTGCCCTCCGGTCCGGGTCACAGCCACCATATCCTCAATGCGAATGCCAAACTCGCCAGCCAGGTAAATTCCAGGCTCGATCGTCACAACCATGCCGGCGAGCAGCCTGGTCGTTTGTCCGGCGCCGATTCGCGGCGGCTCGTGAATCTCCAGGCCAACCCCATGGCCGGTGGAGTGGGAAAAAGCCTCCGCCAAACCTGCCCTGCGCAAGACGCCGCGCGCGGCCTCATCGACTTCCCCGCAGCTCGCGCCTGGCCGCACTGCCGCTACTGCCGGCCTCCTGCGCTTCGAGCACCGCTTCGTATGCACTGCGCTCCTCTGCCTTCGGCTTGCCCAGATAAACGGTTCGGGTCATATCCGAGCAATAGCCTCCGAGGATTATACCGAAGTCGAGGGTCAGAAACCCCCTGCGCGGCAGCGGCGCAGCGGTAGCCCGCCCATGCGGAAGCGCGGACCGCATCCCCGAGGCCACAATGGTCTCAAACGACATGCCCTCCGCGCCCAGCAGCCGGGCCTGGTGCTCCAGTTCCGCGGCCACTTCGATCTCCGCAAGCCCGGCCGGATAAAACCCAGAATGTGCTCAAAGAGCTTGCAGCCCATCAGCGCCGCTTCGACATCAGTGCCAGCTCGTCCTCATCCTTCACCATGCCGCAGAGGCTCCACCAGCGGCGCCGCCAGAGCGCGTCAAAAAAGCGCGTCGCAGCCGCGCCGGCAGCGCCTCCTTCCAGCGAGCCAACTCGGCGACCGTAGTCCAGGCCGGATCAAATCCGGCCAAATCCACACCAGGTTGCGCCGCCAGCCACTGCACCGCTGCCACCGCCGGCGCGCCCGAGACAATCTCTACCTTGCGCCCTTCACCTCTTCGGCAGCCTGCGCCGTGTAGCGCCCATCGGTAAACAAGCGCGCGCTCGCCGCGTCACCGCCAGCGCGGCGCTGGAGCCGGTAAATCCAGAGAGATAGCGAAGGTCGGGAAGATGGGTAACGAGAAGCCCCGGAAAGCCCGGCACGAGTCAAGCGGCGGCGCAGTGGGCCGATGCGACGGGAATGGTCCACTTGGAGAGAATACTAGAGAGCGGAGCTGAATTAACCACTGATCAACGTTGTTATACAGCTTGCCGCACTGGCTTCTTCATGCGGATCGAGCTCCGCCTCGGCGGCGTGGAGGTCCGACTGCCGATCCATCCACTCGTCCAGCCGCGACCGCTTGAAGCGCCAGCGATTGCCCAGCTTGAAAGCCGGCACAAAGCCTTCCGACGCATATTTGTAGAGCGTATCGGGAGAGATGCCAAGGTAGTCGGAGGCCTGGCGAATGTCCATGACCTCGCGAATTTCAGGGACCAGAAGATTGGAACGAGCCGCGGCATTGCGCATGATTGCCTCCTGGGATCTTGTGTTTCGCGAGATTCCGGCAAACCTGCCGGTAATCTTGTATATAACGCGGTTTCACCCGCGATTTCAAGGGTTTTCAGGGAGTTACAGGAAATTCATCGAGTTTTCGCTTAACCACATAAACGCTCCGTTGAAGGCGCTCGGTCGTCGAACCCAGCCGGTTGCGTCTCAGCCAACTCCATGCCCAATCCGTTGGGCCGTTACGACGGATGGTGCAATCAATTTGAGAACCGCAAGACGCCCTTCGGCAGCCAGACTCTGGGAGCGATGAAAAGGCTGGCGCACCTCCGAACAAGCAGTCTGAAGGTTTAATTCCTCAACCCGCCGCTGGCTCAACCAACCGTGCCAATATCCCTAGTTATTGTCTTCTCGCCGGTGCAATGTGGGCGGCCCATCGTCACTGGTGCTCGATGTACCGGTCCCGTTCCCGCTTCCGGAATTTGTGGTGCTGTTCGGGTCGCTGGGGTCCGTGCTGGCGCGCCGCAAAGAAGGCTTTTGAGCGCCCTTGGTATCGGTCAGCCGGCGCTTGTTCTCGATCCGCGCCAGCCGGGCCTTAACATCGTCGAACTCCGAAGTGGTAACCGTGTACTCGTCCCTGGCAGGCAGAATGCGGGCGATCTCCTCCTGCGAATGCAGAATGCGGTCCGGCGTCTGCGGATGGTCGCAGAACGCTTTGGCCACCAGGCCCGGCTTGCGCTTTTCCAGCGCCTGAATCTTCTCAAAGAAGCTGATGAAGGCCTGAGGATCGTAGCCGGCGCGATACATGTACTGCACGCCGAGGTAATCGGCCTGCGCCTCGAAATCACGCGAGAACTGCAGGAAGGTGATGGGCACCGCCAAGAGAGGCTGCCTCGTAAATCCCGTAGCCCGTCCAGCCGCCGATGAAGATCAGCGGAATCGTGCTCAGCTGCGCGTAGTTCATGCGGGTCTTTTCGCGAACCGCGTGGTGTGCGCAGACGTGGGCGGTTTCATGCGCCATGACGCCTGCCAGTTCCGCCTCTTCGTCGGCATTCAGAATCAGCCCGGAATTGACATAGAAGAACCCACCCGGCAGCGCCATGGCGTTGATCTCGTCCGAATCGATGACCTTGATCGTGAACGGAACCTTGCAATCGGAGTTCTTCACGATATTCTGGCCCACGCGATTCACATACTCCACGATCACCGGATCGGTAATGAACTTGGTGCTCTTCTCAATTTCGTCGGCATACGTCTTGCCCATCTTGATCTCAGTGTCTACCGAGTACCAGTTGCCCAGGCCGCGGGCGCCAATGTCGCGATTTCCCACCGCGCTCACGTCGTCAATGCTCCCCGGCTTCACCTTGATCGCCTGGCTCCCCGGCTCGATCACTTTATCTGGGTTCACTGCGACGGCTGGAGCTGTGTCTCCGCCCACAGGAGTGGTTCCCGGTGCCGGCTTATCTGTCGGCGTGGCTGGAGTGTCGCCTCCCACCGGACTTGTTCCCGGCGCCGGCTGCTGGGCTGAAGCTGGCTGTTGTGCGGAAGCCGTTTGAGTCTTAGATCCAGCCGTCGCACTATCTCCCCCTATCGGAGCCGTACCTGGAGCAGGCTGCGCGGCTGGCGGCCGGCTGGAGCCGTTGCGGACGGAGAAGATTGTGAACTGGATTGAGCCGCCAAGGTGGTGGCCAGTGCCAACGCCAATCCTGCCAGCGTCAATGCTCTCGAGCTCGTGATGCTTGCCCTCATGACCTAACCTCCCGATGTAAACCCAAAGCCACCCAAAGTACAGACTTTTTAGATGTCGGCTCCGGCCGAGCCGCTTCGCTCGACTGTTTAGACGTTAGTATCCGCCTGTTCGACAGCAAAAGGGAAGAATAATTCCCGAACGGGTCCAATCACTCCCCGGCGGCGTGATTGCGTGCCTGCCTCGGCCGGACGGTCGCGTTCCTCTTGGAACTGGCATCCGTCTGAATTAAAGTGGAGAACACGCGGAACCTGGGAGAAATCTTGCACCGTTTCATTCTTGCGCTGGCTTTGATGGCAGTTTGCGGGGCGAATCAACTGATCGCTCAGACTGCACATCCACGCCCGAAGCCTGGGCTCGAAGACTTGTTGATCCCGCGCCGTCACGCGCCGCCGGCTCCGGCCAATGCCCCGCACACACCGGAAGTTGCTTTTGATGCCGGCAATTTGGGATCTCCGCTGGTTCTCGATAAGGGTTGGCGGGTAGGCATCACGTCTGATCCCGCCGCAGCAACTGCTGATTTTGACGATTCGACCTGGGCGATCCGCGATGCCCAGGAAATGCTGGCCGATGTTCCCGACGAGGATCACCCCGAGTCATCCGATTCAAGCAACAAATCCAGCCCAAACGACAGCCCCGGCCCTCCACCGGGACACCACCGACCTTTTGTCTGGTTTCGTCTTCACGTTAAGTTAGCTCAGAATCACGGTCCAATCGCACTGCTCGTCGAGTTACCGATTTCGCACAATGCGCAAATGGGCTCGACTTCGCTGGGATTGGATGTCTTTTCCAACGGCAAACAAATCCTGCCGGAAGGACCTCACCGCGAAGCCCCAGAGCGCTTTCAGGCGATCACGCGCCTGTACAAACTGGATGTTCCGCCGTCCGCAACTTCTCTGACCCTGGTGGTGCGGCGAATCTACGTTCCGTTTGGGCCCGGCGCATATACCAGCTTCTTTTCCAATCACACCTTGCGGCTCGGCAATCCAGACGATCTCAGCCGCTCACTTGAAATCTGGTCCGTTCATAGTCTCTTCGAACGCTTGCCACGGCTCATCGACAACATCCTGCTCGCCGTGCTCGCTTTGTTTCTGCTCGCCTTGTTTTTCACGCAGAAGGGCCACTTTGAGTATCTGTGGCTTGCCCTGTATGAGTTGCTTCAGGCGCCGATCGGCTTTGTTGAGCTAGCCGGAAGCTCCGCGCTCCTTGACAACCTCGTCTTCATTGCGATCTTCGCTCAGTTGTTGGCGATCTCAATGTACCTCTATTTTGAGTTCCTCGTCGCATTCCTTTCGCTGCGCAAGCGTTGGTATATCACTACGCTTCGTTTCACTGCCCCCATTCTTGCTGGTGTAGGCCCCTCCGTCTTGCTGGTCGGCCACACTTCCGCGGCCCCAATTGTCCTAATGGTCGTCTTTAGCATCGGCTTCTTTTGGCTTTTCGGCTGGATCCTGTTCATTTTCCTCACGCTTATCGCGGCCACGATCCGCCGCAACTTTGAGGCCGGCCTGCTCCTGATTCCTCTACTTCTGACTCTGGTCGGCATTATCGAACCCATTCTCACCACGGAAGGCGATTTGGCAGGCCGTCCCTTTCATTCCCTGCTCACCTTCCATGCAGGCCCTATTCCCATTCACTTTGCCGCCGTCGCCGACTTTACCGGAATACTGGCAATCGTCATCATTATCTTCGGCCGCTTTCTGCGTATTCAGCGCGACCAGGAACGCGCCTCCAGCGAATTGGCCGCGGCTCGCAGCGTTCAGGAATTGATGATTCCTCAGCAGAGAATCAAGACCCCCGGATTTGAAGTCGATTCGACCTACGAGCCGGCCAATGAAGTTGGAGGCGACTTTTTCCATGTGCGGCCTCTTCCCAATGGCAGCCTTCTTGTGGTCGTCGGCGACGTGGCCGGCAAAGGACTTCAAGCCGCTATGAATGTCTCCATGATCATGGGAGCCCTGCGTAGCATTTCCAACCTCGATCCGGCAGAGATTCTTAACTCACTCAACGGTGTACTGGCCGGCAGCGATAGCTTCACCACTTGTCAGGCTGCGTTGTTCAAAGCCAATGGAGAGCTGGTGCTGGCCAGCGCAGGCCACCTGCCACCCTACCTGAACAGCCAGGAGGTTGCCCTGCCCGGCGGATTGCCACTCGGAGTGCTGCCAGAAGTGGATTACGAAGAAGTCCGCCTCTACCTGCACCCCGGCGACCGCATCCTGCTGCTCTCCGATGGAGTTGTCGAAGCTCGCAAGCCTTCAGGCGAGCTCTTCGGCTTCGACCGGGTCCACAATCTAAGCAACCAAACCGCCACCTACATAGCCGACGCCGCCAAAGCTTTTGGACAGGAAGACGACATCACCGTTCTGACCGTAAAGCGGCTGGCAGAGGCGATAGCGGCGTAAATCTGCCCAGCATCTGCGCAGATGATGGGCAGATTTGAGGCGAACAATTTAGGAATATGTTAAGCTAGCTTAAGCTGGATTCCATGAGAGGTTTACCTGATGATTACCGTCGGCGCCTTTGAAGCAAAAAACAAGCTCGGTTCTCTCCTTGACCGTGTCGAGGCAGGCGAAGAGATTCTCATCACACGCCACGGAAAACCAGCGGCACGGCTTGCGCCCGTGCACAGGGTCTCGGACGAGGACCGCGCGCGCGCCCATGCTGCGCTAGAGCAAATGACCCAACTGGCCAAGGAAATGAAGCTCGGACCCTTCAATTGGGAAGAGTGGAAGGCATATCGGGATGAGGGCAAGCGGTGAGCCTTATCCTCGACAGCTCCGCTACGCTGGCGTGGACCTTTCTCGAGGAGAGAACCGATGCGATTATGAATCTATTCGATCTGGTCGCCGACAACGGAGCTGTGGTCCCGGAGTTGTGGCCCATCGAAGTCGCGAACACACTGAACGTTGGCATCAGGCGCGGCAGAATCACCAAGGCATATCGCAAGCGCATACTTGCCATCCTGGAAAACATGCCAATTTCCATGGATTGGGAAACTCGGAAGCATACCTGGGACCGGACATTGGGATTGGCCGATCTCCATCGCCTCTCCGTTTACGACGCCACTTATCTGGAGCTTGCGCTTCGGCTTTCGCTCCCGCTGGCCACTCTCGACGACGACCTCCGCGAGGCCGCGCAGCGCAACGGCGTACCTCTGTTGGGAAAATAGCGATCCGCGTCCTTAGCGAGATTTAGCGCAAGGCAGAAATGGTCGCTGGTCACATCGGCGTTTTACATTACCTTTCTCAGCGCTCCCAGCTTCAATACCTGGCGAGCGACACTCGCAGGACCTCGGAGTCCGGCCCGAAGTCCAGCCCCCAGTCAGTTTGGTCGCCATTCAGAATGCGGTGCGATTGGAACACGCCGTTCTCATACGCGCCTTCTTCTACACGCAGGAACTGACGGTGCTGCCAATTCCCATCGATATGGGCCGAGGGCGTCTGACCTGTCCCGATGACGATCTCCTGTGTTTTCTGTTGCTCTGTTGTGCCTGCAGGACGGAAGTCGACGCGGCAATGGAATCCTGTAACGAGAAACCTATTGCCGCTCAATTGCGCCACAAGCGCGCGTCCGATCGGCTCTGCATTCCCTGTGCCGGCGCCTCCCCGGCCAACGCCGAATGAGACCACGGCGTCCCAACTTCCGAAGTGAAGCGTCTGCCTGGGCTGGTCCTCCACTTCTGCCACAGCCTGCAGTTTTCCTTCGAAGTTCAGGCGGGCAACGTCGCGCATCATCGGACCGAGAAGCTTGTAGTTCTGCGCTGTGGGATCAAGAAAGGCGTTTGGCTCATTGGGCACCATTCTTTCCGGATGATTGGTCCGCGTGTAGTCCAGTCCGAACGGGGAATAGCCGATCGTCTGCATTCCCAAGGCAGCAAAAAGAAAGCGCGCCGCACGCGGCGTTCCCGCTGTCTCAGGAATGAACAAGGCGTTATCCGGCCGGTGGTACAGCTCGATGACCTTCAGATAGGACTGGGTATCCAGCAGGTAGATATCCGGCGCCAGGACGTCGATCGCCGGTGCCTCTGCCTTCCAGATGGAAAGCACATTATCTGTCGGGCCACCGCTTTCGTAGGTTCCCGGCGTGCCTTTGAACGGATCGCGCAACGCCGCATTTACATAGAGCGAGTGCTTGGACGTGCGAACGTACAAGGTGTGAAGTGTAGTCGTAACTGAAGGCGGTCTGCATCGTAGCTGTATGCGCCTTTGATCTAGCGCTTCATGCCCTCCCACCAGTGTTCCGGTCGTACGAAGAAGACCAGTTCCCCCGGTGTTGGCGATAGCTTTAGCTTCCCGCAAGTATTCGCAGCCAACACGCCCGAACGCAAGATGTCCGAGACTGGGTAGGTTGGTCGCTCCGGTCCTGTTTGCTTGGAGTACCGGCAGTCTACATACAGATTCGCAGAGAGAAGCAACGCGGCACCTGATAGTGCGTCTACCTTGGCAACGCCCTGTTTGTCGGTTGAGATGCTCATCGCACTACCGCTTTGGCTGTTAAACCATAGCTGTAGTTTCTCATCCGAAATCGGATGGCCGTTCCTGCCGTCAACAACGCGTATAAGAACCTGCTGGGCCTTCACTAGAGGACATGCCAACAGCACGATGAACCATAACGCGCAAGCACGTTGATGTGCTGAGACCAGTTTAGCTAACGCTTTGAATATCATTCTGTTCGACCTCTCTTATGGGCACGGGTTGCGCGTCGCCTTGCCATGTTTACTTACATCCAGGATGTAGTGCAGGAGCGCCCCGAATGGGTTATTCGCGAAGGCTGAATCGGTGTGTGCGGTGAACGTAACCGATGTCATTCCGCCGATATTCGAGTTGTTGAAGATGGCGTTCGGATCGTTCACTGCGCTGTATCCCGCGATGTGCAAGCTGGGGCCTATACCTGTTATCGCGTTCCAGAATCCGCTTGCGTAACGCCCTGTTTGCAGACTGTTGAATTGAGCAGCCGGAAGCCCGCTTGCGGTGATGACTAGATTCGCTCCACCGCCATTCATGAAGGAACTTTGTATGTTTGCGTTGTTGAAGTCCGTCCCAAACTGACTATTCACCGCACCCAGAACCGATGCTTTGCAATACGAGGGAATTGTACTGTCGTTGTTTAGAGCGGCAGCGGGTACATGGCCTTGCCCGCGAGGGCGATCTGTCCCACGTACCGGGCGATGGCCCAGGCATGGAAGTACACATCGGCATCCGGCCCAAACACCTCGGCCCATCCTGCCCCCTTTTTAGCGGTCTTGGTCATCGCGTTCAAGACATCGTCAGGAACCGCCGCCGCGAAGAGCTTGTTGGCTTCAGCGGAGTAATCGCGCAGCGTGCCCCATGTGCCTGTTTCGTTCTCAACCTGCACCATCAAAACCGTTCGCGCCGGATCTACCTCTTTCAAGTGCCGCATGAAGGTAGTGAAAGCGCTTATGTCCGCTTCGAGTGAGGCCCGCGCAAGCGGGGAGGGTGAGTCCACTCGCTCCCCGTTCTTGTTGACAACGTGGGCATACCGCTCGGGGTCGAGTTTCATCCACTCCGGCATGTAGTGCTGGCTGCCGTTTTTCCACGTGCCGAACCAAAGCAGAACAAGGTGAACGCGATGGGCGCGGGCCTGCGCGAGAACACTGTCGATCTGCGAGTAGTCGAACTGACCCTGCTTGGGCTCGAACTGCTCCCAATAGATGGGAATCTCGAGTGTATTGGCATGCAGATACTCGATGGCGGGCCAGACTTTTGGAAGCGTCGCCGGCCAATCGCTCGAGTTGTTGGCCTGCGCGCCGAGCATCAGAAATGGCGCACCATCGACCATCAGGGCATAGCGGCCGTTCTGCTGAACGATACGCGGGATGGGGTGCGCCGTCCCCTGCGAATACGCGGCTGACCCGAAAGGAAATAGAGCCGCGAAGATGATCGCGGCAGCCATTTTCATCTTCATATTGCGGACCTTTCTCGCAGGCCCGGCTTTGTGCGGGAATTCATTTAGTGATCTCCTGCGCTTGAATCGGTTGAGGGGATGCAAATTTGACTCGTAGCGCAAAGCCATATTTGCAATCGGCATCTGCGGGCAGCTTCACTGCGAGCGCATCGGTGGTTTGCAGCCAGTCGGTTTTCTGGCTTGACCCGAGCAGGTCCACCCCCCGGATCACCTTGCCCTTCGCTTCGCCCGCCAAGCCAAGTGCATGAACGGTAGCCGTCCCATCTGCGGGGCACGCCAAACTGATGACGTAGAGGTTTTCGCCTTTCCTGGTGAAGCGAAAGTCCGAGGTCGTATAGGGCTTCATCGCCTGGTCGGTGGCAAAGCCTGTCTTCACCTGCGTCGGTCCCTCGCCAGAGATGGTCCACGGCTCGGTCCCGTAGATAGCTTCGCCATTGCGATCAAGCCACGCGCCCATATCCAGCAGGATGGTTCGCACTTCATCGGGAATTGTCCCATCCGCGCGCGGGCCGACGCTCAACAGCAGGTTGCCGTTTTTGCTCACGATATCCACCAATTGGTGGACAAGAAACTCGGGCGTCTTGAACTGGTCATGCTCCATGTATCCCCACGACAGATTGCTGATCGAGGTGTCGGTCTGCCAAGGCCGCGGATCAATATCGGTGCGCAGGCTTCGCTCAAAGTCCCTCGCTCCGGCAGTCCACTCCATCGCATAATCTTTGAGCGTAATCACACCATCGATGCGATGGCTCGCTGCGAAGTTATCGTAGAACGCGGTGAATTCCGTCATGCTGCCGCGGAAGGAAGGTTGACCGTTGCCGCCGTCGAAGTACATCAGCTCCGGCTTGTACTTTTCGACCAATTCTACTGATCGTGCAAGCCAGTCGCGAACCCAGGCATCGCTGACGTAGGACCATTCGTTTACCGGGTTAAAATGCGGATCGTTGAGCCACTGGTGGGCCGGGCCATAAAAGGACGCATACTTCGGATCGTTGACATCGGAGCGGATGGAACGGCCCTCTCCGTAGTAGTAGTTGTGCTCTGCACGATGTGAGGAGAGCCCAAAGTGCAACCCGGATCCGCGAATGGCTGTCGACAGTTCTGCCAGAACATCGCGATGCGGCCCCATCTTGACCACGGTCCAATCTGAGAGGTCTGAGTCGTACATCGCGAATCCGTCATGGTGCTCAGCAATGGGAATCACGTACTTGGCCCCGGCGTGCTTGAAGAGCTCGACCCAATCCTCGGGGTCGAATTTTTCGGCGCGGAAGCTGGGAATGAAGTCCTTGTAGCCGCGATTGTCGAGACCGCCGTAGCGCTGAACAAAGTCGTCATGCGCCGGGTCGCCTGGCCTGTACATATTGTGCGGATACCATTCATTCACGGCGCCGGGGACAGCGTAAACACCCCAGCCGATGAAGATGCCGAACTTAGCGTCCCTGAACCACTGGGGAATCGGGTGGTTGCGCAAGGTTTCCCAGTCCGGACGATAGGGTCCTTCGTGTGCTTGCTCATCGGCTAGCTTCAGCAGAGCATTGCGGCGTCCATCGAATTTGGCGGTCGCATCCTGCCATTCCTTGTCGATCTGTTCCGCCGATTTGACCCCATGCGTCGGCGCCCAGGCATCCGCAGTTCCCGCTTCCGGTTGCGATGTCCGAGCGGCAGAATCACTCGCTTGGGCCGACCCGGAAGGCGGCGTTGCACAAACCCCAATCAAGAACAAAAACAAGAAGTGGGCTTTCATTAGTCGGTCCCCGACGACGCGCGGTAGTTGGTTGCTAGACGGCCAGACTGTAAACGTTTCAATCTGCAGCCACGGTAATGGATGGTCAGCCAAATCTGCCGGAAAGGGCATTTGGCTGGACCAATGAGGTTGAATGTCGTGTCGCTAAGGGAACCGATAGACCGTCGCACGCAGTATGGTGTATGGCCGCAAGATCAGGATTTCGCCTTGCGCATCGTCGTCGCCGGCGATTTGGCGGGTGACGACCCATTTTCCGTCGACAAATTTGCCCTGCTGCACATCGCCGAGTCCGACATTCATTGGCCCGGGAGTGTTGGGGGTGAAGTCGATTTGCATGCCGCCTCCAACAAAGTAAAATTCGTCAGGACCGGTCGCAATAAGGATGGCAGCCGCTTCGAGCGGCGGCTCGGGCGCAGTTGCCGTTGCAGCCAATTGCGGTGAAGCGGCAACCTGCCCTTTCGGTTGCGGGGCAATGTGCATGCTGCGGCCCGTGTAGGTGAGTGTCAGTGTGTAATTGCCCAGCTTGACTTCTTTAGGCGGGTCTCCCTGGTTGAGCCGCACAGCCGTGATCGAGTCAGTTCCTTGGTGAGCCAGAATCATGGGCGACATTTGATCCAGAAGTCCATACACGGTGGCAAGTTCCGGCGGAATGGGCCTGTTTCCGTCAATGCCGAAGGGAGAGAACCCGATGGTGTCGTATTTACCTACAGCCATAATGACATTGGCAGGATTGGTACTCGTTTCGGGAATGAAGAGCGGGTTGCTGTTACGCTTGAAGCGCTCGCAGACATTGTCAAAGTATTCGAGGTAAAGATCGGGCGCTAGAATGTCGATGTCTGGGGCGCCGGCGCGCCAGATGTCATGAACCTGCGGCAGCGGGCCTCCGCTGGGATAGGTGCCTGGCCATGCGTGGTTCGGCTGCTGCAGCCATGCATTCACGTACATCGGGATGTCATATGCGGCTTTGCCGGCCTGCACAACCTTTTCCAAAAAGCGTGCGTAGTTCCAGGCCATGAAGATTTCATCCGAAGCCCAGTGGAGATGCTGCCAACTGTTCTCATGTTCGAGGGGACCCAGCAACGAAACGGTGGTCTGAACGGGTATCTCCAAGGTAGCCGGTTTGCCGGGGCCGAATACTTCTTCCCACGTTCCCGACATTTTGTAACCGTTTGCTGCCCAAACCTCACGAAACTCGGGGATAAGGGTGTCCGTGTGGGACTGAAGATAGTTCATCAGTTCCACAGGAACCTGTCCGGCGAATGCGCGGTTGGCAACTGCAGAACGGTCGCGAGTATCGCGCAGGACGCCGACTTCATTCTCGACCTGCATCATCACCACCGTGTGTTGTGTCGCATCCACTTCTTTAATGTGGCGCATGAGAGCGGCGAAGGCTCGGGCATCGGCGTCGCGCGTGGAGTCGCTAAGGGTGCTGAGAACCTCAACAGGTCCGGAGACCGAGACTGTCTTGCCTTCCCCGATCTGGATGCGAGGAAAGCGAGCATAGTCCTTCTTCACCCAATACGGCGGATAGCTCGAGGTGCCATTCTTCCAGCAACCGAACCACAGAAAGACAATGTGCATGTGGTTCTCCCTGGCCTTGGCAATGACCCCATCCACCAGTGAGTAATTGAACTTACCTTCCTCCGGCTCGAACTGCGCCCACGACACTCCCACGAGCACAGTGTTCAGATTGGCGGCCACTAGTTTCGGCCAGATGGTCTCCATCGGTTCAAGAGCGGTAGCTGCGTTGTTGGACAGTTCCCCGGAGAGAATCAGAAAGGGCTTCCCGTCGACCATCAATTGCGTGGCGTTGCCGTGCCTTTCGAGGTGGGCCGCGTCGTTGCGGGTTTGTGCCTGATTTGAAATCGACAGGCAGGCAACAGAAAGAAACAGAGCGAAGAGAGACAGGCGACCGATGCGCATTCAAGCCTCCAATTGGCTGGTTCAGCAGGGAGATTGGCCGTACAGATATCTTCCGCTCGTCTGAAGACCCGGTAGGCCGCACCAGGGAAATTCTATTCCCCGATAAGTGGGTGGTACTTCCCTAAAATTGCTGGTCACCAGATTTTGGCGATCTGCAGAGGCAGCAGGCCAATCATCGAAGTACATATACATCCTATGTTCTGCATGTTACAGGTTCTTCGCCCGATTGCTACCCGAAAGTCGGCTTTTCGCCACCGATGTTTACGTGCGAGATATTCGGCCGCCACCAGCCAGGCAAATCCGCGAACAGCGCCATCGCGCCTTCCTTTTCATACTCTGGGCATCCGCTGCGGAAAATATCCCACCGCCGGCGCACAATCGGAACAGTGAAAAACTCCATTGCGAGCCCATGCGGAACGTCAAGGTATCAGCCCTCATCGCACGATCAGGTATGTCTGGGATATTCCCCATCCATTCTCTGTTACCAGAAAATTAATACCCCACCCCCCTACCCCAGCGGGGTACATTTTGGCCGCCCGCACGCACCCCAACGAAAAAGCCCCACCCTTGCGGATGAGGCTTTTGCTTTTGCGACCAACGGGAGCGTCTGCCCAAGCGGCAAGCTTAGTCGTAGTAGTCGAGGCCTAGGTGTGTGATTAAGTTCGTTCCCATGATGTGGCGGAGCGTGTTCTTCAGCTTCATCGACTGAATAAACAAATCGTGCTCCGGATACAGCCCCGCGGCCGTCTGCGGCGACTTGAGATAAAAGCTCAGCCACTCCTGAATGCCGATCGAGCGCAACGACGGCGTCCGCTTGGCCAGATCGAGAAACAGGACCAGGTCCAGCGCAATCGGCGCGGCCAGAATCGAATCGCGGCACAGGAAGTTCACCTTGATCTGCATCGGATAACCCAGCCAGCCGAAGATATCGATGTTATCCCATGCCTCTTTTTCATCGCCGCGCGGCGGGTAATATTCGATTCGAATTTTGTGGTAGATCTTGCTGTAGAGATCGGGATAAAGCTCCGGTTGGAAGATGTATTCGAGCGAGCCAAGTTTCGACTCTTCCTTGGTCTTGAACGATTGCGGCTCGTCCAGCACTTCGCCGTCGCGGTTGCCGAGAATGTTAGTCGAGAACCACCCCGATACACCCAGCATGCGCGCCTTGAAAGCAGGCGCGAGCACCGTCTTCATAAATGTCTGGCCGGTCTTGAAGTCCTTGCCGCAGATGGGCGCGGCATTCTTCTTCGAGAGCTCGATCAGCGCAGGAGCGTCCACCGTCAGATTCGGCGCGCCGTTGGCGAAGGGAACGCCCTCGCTCAACGCCGCGTATGCGTAGATCTGCGAAGGTGCGATGCCAGCGTCATCCGTCTCCAGGCCCTTCTCGAATGCCTCGATGCTCTGATGCACCGCCGTCGGCTCCAAAAATATTTCCGTAGACCCGCACCAGATCATCACAACGCGGTCGACCGTTTTCTTGAAGGCCTGAATGTCGGCGATCACCTGATTGGCCAGGTCGCGCTTGTTCTTGCCCTTCTTAACGTGCGTGCCGTGCAGGCGCTTCACATAGTGCTGGTCGAACACCGCTGGCATCGGTTTTATGGTCTCAAGATAAGGCTTCAGCTTCGCCAGCGTTTCCTTGTCCAGCACCTCGGCGTGCGCGGCAGCTTCGTAGACATTGTCCTCAAAGATGTCCCACCCGGTGAACACAACATCGTTCAGATCGGCCAGCGGCACAAAGTCCTTGATCAGCGGAGATGTGTTGTCCGTCCGTTTGCCCAGGCGTATCGTGCCCATCTGAGTAAGTGACCCAATCGGCTTGGCTAATCCGCGGCGCACGGCCTCTACGCCGGCAATCATCGTTGTGGCCACGGCGCCCAGGCCGACGACCATCACTCCAAGTTTGCCCGTTGCGGGCGCTGGCTTCGATGCATCGGCGGTCTTCTGGCCGCCTTGCTCCTCAATTGACATTGCTTCTCCTAGTTCTTAGTTTGATTGCTCGAAACTATCGAGCTATTCCAGATCGTGTTCCGGCGACCGGAACAGTATACGTGTTGCCAATTGTTTAGATTTTCAGCCCACGGATTACACCGCATCGACCGGTCTTCCACGCTTCAAATGCGACCACAAAAACCAGACGATTCCCGCCAGCAGTACGAGTTCAACAGCCAAATGAAATCGGTGGAACACTTCCGCGAAACGAGGGTCAGTATTCCATTTCTCGCCCAGCTTCATTCCCGCAGTCGCCAGGCAGAAGTACCAGCACAATGAGCCCAATGTCGTGTACAGATGAAAGCGCAGCCGCGGCATCCTTGCAATACCTGCCGGAAAAGCTACGAATGTCTGTACCACCGGCAGCATCCGTCCCACCAGCACTGTGGCTGACCCAAATTTGTCGAAGTATTCCGACATGCGGTCCAGATCGTGGTGGCTCATCAAAACCCATCGTCCGTAGCGCTCCACCAGCGGCCGGCCACCGTTCGCGCCGATCCAATACGCGATTGCAGAGCCAACGTTGCAGCCTACAGTCCCGGCGAGAGCAATGCCAATTAAACCAAACCAAATGTTGCCCTGGCCAAACCGACCCGGCAGCACCAATTGGCCCACATTGCTGACGTGGTAAATCGTCAGCGCGCCGGAAAACGGCATGATGAGCTCAGAAGGAATCGGAATGCCGGCCGAATTCATTGCCAGCAGAGCGGCAATGCCGGCATAACCGCCAACATCGATCACGTGGGTAACAAACGCCACCAGGATCGCGATCATTCTTTCACTCATGAGCTTCCAGTATATAAGCCTGTGCCCAGCCCTTGCCGCCCACCGCAATTGATCCAGGATGCACACGTTTGTCGCTGCCCGGAGCGCCCGCCGTGGCTGCAGCCGATTTGCTACGATGAGGGTGAATCAAATGAAAGGCATTCACCTTGGCCGATTTCCCTCCAGTCCCGCTCACCCTTGAAGGTTACAGCCTGCTCCATCAGTTCTTCCGCTTCGACTGGAAGGCATGGCGCGCCACCCCGCAAGCTGATCGTGACCGCATCGCACTCCACGCCTTCGAGGCCCTGAAGACCCTGGAACGGGCTAATTCAGAGGCTTCCATTCGCTCAGCCCTCTACTCACAACTGGGTCACAAGGGCGACCTGATCCTCATCCATTTCCGCGACTCGTTCGAAGCCCTCAACCAGGTCGAACTCGATTTCGCGCAGACCGAACTCTACGGCTACCTCACGCCCACCCACTCCTATGTTTCTGTCGTTGAACTCGGCCTCTACGAGTCCACCCGCAAGACATACGAGGCTGCCGGCAATCTTGAGCCGCACTCGCCGGAGTGGAATGCGGAGATCGCCGCATCGCTCAAGCGCAGTGCGGAAGCCATGGCCTCGCGCATTTTCCCCGCCATTCCCGATGCGAAATATCTCTGCTTCTATCCCATGGACCGCAAGCGCGACGAGCAGATCAACTGGTACACCGTCCCCTTCGCCGAGCGCCAGCGCATGATGCACGAACACGGCATGATCGGCCGCCGCTACGCTGGCGAGGTCAAGCAGATCATCTCCGGCTCCATCGGCATGGATGACTGGGAGTGGGGCGTAGACCTCTTCGCAGAAGACCCTGTCATCTTCAAGAAGCTTATCTACGAAATGCGCTTCGATGAAGTAAGCGCCGTATACGCCCTCTTCGGCCAGTTTTATATTGGTGTCCGGCTGCCGATTGAGCGGCTGCGAGGCTGGCTCGACGGGAAACTGTAACGTCTATCGAGTAGTAGAATAAACGCCATGCAGAAGCCAACAGTGCCGAACATTTGCCCAGAATGCGGTCACCAGTTTAGAGGGAACGGATTCGATGGCATCGATGCACATTGGCGTTCTAAGCACGAACATATTTTGCCCTACTCGGATGCTTGGCCGTTGATCCGCTCGGGGGCCTATTCACACAAGACAGGCTCAATCGAAGACTTCTTCGGCTGCCTTGAAACGAAAGGTGGGCCCAAGCTCTCCATCGCCCAAATCAAGAAGATTACCGAAGACGCCTGGGCGGGCAAGCGATGAAGATCGTCGCGGACACGAATGTTCTGCTGCGGGCCGCAGTGCGCGATGACCCAACACAAACGCAGCCTGCCGCTCATGCGCTTCGAACCGCGGATCTGGTTGCAATCCCCGTGGCAGCCCTTTGCGAGTTCGTTTGGGTCATGCGGAGCGGCTATAAAAGGTCCCCAGCGGAGGTAGCTCACTCCATTCGTGCGCTCATCGACAGCGAGAACGTAGTGACGAACGGGTTGGCGGTCGAGGCAGGATTAGAAGTTCTCGACAAGGGCGGCGACTTTGCCGACGGAGCAATTGCTTACGAAGGCCACTGGCTGGGCGCAGAGGAGTTTGTCAGCTTCGACAAGACGGCTGTGTCCTTGCTTAAGTCGCAAGGCAAGCGGGCCCGGCTTCTCTCCTGAATCACGACTCGGCTGGTTAATACTTGCTTCTTTCCGTCCGGAGGGAGCAGGGGCCTTCAGGCCCCTGAATGCAACCTTCAAAGGTGATCTGCTTTAGCCACGGGCCTTTAATTTATCCTTCCGACGTGAGGCTTTGATCGAGATTGGATTCAACAATGGCCAAAAAAACAAAATTGAAACTCGCTGAAGCTCTTTACGACAAGGTCATTGTGAAGTTTCGTAGCCCATACGAACAAGGCTCAACTTGGGGCTACATCCTGGACATTGGACCCCGTTTTTTCCTATTAGCATTAATCGACGACTGCCTGAAGTTCAATGGATTTCAGTGCTTGTGTCTTTCAGACATTAGGAGATTGCGAGTCCCCGCTCCTTACGCCGAGTTCGCGGTAGCGGCTCTCCGGAAACAAGGCCAGCTGATCCGAAGAAAGCCAAGTATCGACCTTGACAGCCTGCCGAAGTTGTTGAAATCAGCGAATCGGCTCTTTCCGCTCATTACAATCCATCGGGAGCGTGTAGCCCCTGATACATGCAAAATCGGCCGCGTGATTGATGTAACCAAGAGTCGCTTGTCTTTGCTTGAGATTGGTCCAGATGCTGTTTGGGATGAAAAGCCAAGCAGGGTGCGGCTGAGTGAAATCACTCGTATAGATTTCGGCGGCGGCTATGAAGAAGCTTTGCATCTCGTAGGTGGAAAGCCAAAACGATTGAAGAACTACACCAGACCCAGACCATCATGAAGCCAGCCCCGAAGAAGCAGCTCAAAGCGTCAAACAAAGATCGAGCGCAACGCGGCGACCTCGCCCCCGACCGCATCGTCGCCATCCTCAAAGCCCTCGACGAAGCCTATCCCAACGTCGAATGCGCCCTCACTCACCGCTCGCCCTGGGAACTGCTCGTCGCCACAATCCTCTCCGCCCAATGCACCGACGTGCGCGTCAACATGGTGACGCCGGAACTCTTCAGGCGCTTCCCTACCCGGCAGCGATGGCCAAAGCAACGCTGCCCGAACTTGAAGCCCTCATCCGCACCACCGGCTTCTTCCGCAACAAGGCCAAATCGATCCAAGGCGCGGCCCGCAAAATTGTCGAAGAATTCAACGGCCAAGTTCCGCAAACTCTCGCTGAACTCATCACCATCCCCGGTGCAGCACGCAAAACCGCCAACGTCGTTCTTGGCGTTTCGCTTTGGCAAAGCCGAAGGCGTTGTCGTGGACACGCACGTCTTCCGCATCGCCCATCGCCTCGGCCTGGCCAAAGGCGACACGCCGCAAAAAGTCGAGCAGGAGCTGATGCAGATTATCCCGCAAGACCGCTGGATCGCCTTCTCGCACCAATCATTCACCATGGCCGCCAGGTGTGCATCGCCCGCAAACCAAAATGCGACCGCTGCAACCTCGAGCAGCTCTGCCACTCTAAGGACAAAACCTGGCATTCGTGAAGACGCAAATTAACGTTGGAACAATTGGACGATTGCGGAGATGAGCCCTGGAATGTCGGAGGGATTTGCTTCGATGGAGGGCTGCCACCCAAGATCCCGCAAGGTTTGGCTGGTAATCGGTCCAATCGAGACAGCTGAAACTCCCGCGAACGGCCATGCAATTTCCGCCTGCCGCGCTGCTTCAGCAAGGTGTGTCACGCTGGATGAACTGGTAAACGTGGCCGCGTCAATTCCCCGAGCCAGAGCCACGCTAAGCTTCTCCGGCGCGCCTTCCGGAATTACATTCCGGTAAGCATCGACCACATTTACTTGTGCTCCCGCATTGCGTAATACATCCGGAATCACGTCTCGAGCGACTTCTGCTCGTGCCAGCAAAATCCGCTGGCCTGCTGCGCCGCCCACGAGCCCCTCGACCAAACTTTCAGCCACGCTTGTGACCGGGACAAAGGTTACGTGGAGTCCAGCATCGCGCGCCGCTGCTGCTGTTCCTTCCCCGATCGCCGCGACATTGACCGAATCAGTTTGCAACAGTTCAATTCCCAATTCAGATGCGCGCGTCACCAGTGCTCGAACTGTATTAGCGCTAGTCAAAATCAGCCAATTGTAATTACCCAGGCTTCGAATCGCCGCGTCCAACTGCTCAAAACTGACCGGAGGGCGAATCTCCAGCACCGGCGCCTCAACAGGCTCGGCTCCCAACTCGCGCAGACCATCGCTGAGCTTTCCGGCCTGATGCAGAGCGCGGGTTACCAGGACCCGTTTCCCTGCCAACGGCAGCGTGTTCATTGTGAATCTCCGCCCTCAGCCTCGAGCAGCGGCCCCGCCCCAGCCTCAAGCAGCATCTTTGCTGTCAAATTCCCAAGCGTTACCGGGTCGCTTTCGTTGCGCGACGCGCGATGAAAGATGCGCACAGCTGCTCCCGTCTTCGGATCGGCCACGACAGCGAAAATCTCATCCACGGGTCCCATCGAACCCCGGCTCTGCCAACTCTGCTCCAGAACGGCCGGCCTGCAATAAATGCCGATTGGAACCTGGCAACCGCCGCCAAGCGCGGTCAGAGCAGCCCGTTCGACCGTCACGGCAAAGCGGGTATCCTTATCGTCGAGAAAGGCGACGGCTGCAATAGTCGCCGCATCGTCTTTTCGCGTCTCGATTCCGAGCGACCCCTGCCCTGCAGCCGGACAAAAATCCTGTGGCTCCAAACGCTCGCGCATCCATTCAGTTAAACCAAGCCGCTCCAGCCCGGCTGCGGCCAGCAGGGCGGCGTCAACCTGCCTTTCAGCCAGCTTGCGAAGTCGCGTATCAACGTTGCCGCGAAATTCCACAGCCTCAATATCGGGCCGCAGCGCTTTCAGTTGCGCACCACGCCGACTGCTGCTGGTACCCACGCAAGCGCCGTGCGGCAGCTCTGCCAGACTGGCAAATCTAATCGAAACAAAAGCGTCTCGCGGATCGATCCTTGGTGGCGTTGCAGCCAACGCAAACGGCACGGCCAGCTCAGTCGGCAAGTCCTTGAGCGAATGCACGGCCAGGTCAACGCGGTTCTCGGCGAGCGCTTCTTCAATCTCTTTCGTGAACATGCCTTTTGAGCCAACCTGCGCAAACGTGACTTCCTGCAACCGATCGCCCGTGGTTTTGATCACCTCGATCTCAACCTCGTGCCCCTGCCCTCGAAGCAACGCCGCGACATGGTTTGCCTGCCACAGCGCAAGTTGAGACCCACGGCTGCCGATACGAAGCTTCATCGGCGCGTCTCCATGCCTGCTTCGGCCTCGCGGACGATTTCAACTCTCTTTTCCTCAGAATCGATTGGTTCGGGCGCGGCGGCTTGAGTTTCAACAGCGGATTCGACATCAGGGGCCGTGGCCGCAGACACCGACCATGCTTCGCAAAGCGCATTGAGCCGCGCCGCGTTGCCTTCACGCGCGGCCTGTTTAAACGCCTGCATGGGCGGATGAAGAAATTTGTTCATCAGCCCGCGACTCAGCGTCTCGATAGCAGAACGTTGCTCTGCGCTGAGCGAACCCAGGCGAGCTTGCACCCGTCGCAACTCCGCCTGGCGAATCTCCTCCGCCTGCCGCTGCAGAGCCACAATCGCTGGCGCCGCGTTCACCGTCCGCTGATGCTGCTGGAAGCGCTCCACCTCGCCTGCGATCAACGTTTCAGCATCGCTGGCTTCGCGGCTGCGCTCTGCCAGGTGGGCAGCGGCCACGGCCTGCAGGTCGTCAATATCGTAAACAAAAATTCCTTCCAGCCTATTCATCGCCGGATCGACGTCACGCGGAACGGCAATATCGATAAAGAACATCGGCCGGTTACGCCGCCGCTGCATAAACGCCTGCCCATGCTCGCGGCCGGAAGATTGGGTGCGGCGCGCCCGTCGAGCTGATCACGATGTCGGCCTCGCTGGCGGCTTCATAAATCTGCTCAAATGGAATCACGCGGCCAGCGAACTGCTCCGCCATTAGGCGAGCTCGCTCATTGCGTGCGGTTGGTCACCAGGATTGCGCCGGCTCCTTGTTGAACAAGATGCCGCGCAGCCAGTTCGCTCATTTTGCCTGCGCCCACCAGGAAGACGGTGCGTCCCTGGAGCGAGCCGAAGATCTTGCGGGCAAGGTCCACCGCAACCGAAGCAATTGAGACGGAATTTGAGCCGATCTCAGTCTCTGTGCGGACTTTTTTTGCGGCGGCAAAGGCGCTTTGCAGCAGGTGCTCCAGTTGGCCGGCGACCGTGCCTGAAGCGCGCGCCACGGCGAAGGCCTCTTTCACCTGGCCCAGAATCTGCGGTTCGCCCACCACCATTGAATCCAGGCTCGCCGCCACGCGGAATAGGTGCCGCACCGCATCCCGATCTCGCCACTCATAAATATGGGGGCGCAGCAACGACGGATCGAGCCCGAAGTAGCCGTGCAGAAAGCCGGTCAAATCGGTGTCCGGCGAGTCGACGACGGCCAGCAATTCCACACGATTGCAGGTGGAGACAATCATGCACTCGGTCACGCCGGCGGTGGCTGCAAGAGCGCAAGTGGTATCAGGCAGATCGGCCGGAGAGATGGCGATCCGCTCGCGCAGTGCGATCGGCGCGGTTTTGTGATTGATGCCAATGAGCGTTAGCGTCATTGGACACCGAACCTGTGAACGTGACTTAAGAAGTTGGCCGCCCACACAGCAATCATGACAACGAAGAATCGCGCCGGAAAGATATGCAGCCTTCCGGCCCCGCAGTGCGGCGCTGCTGCGTACTCAAAGGAGCAGCACATAGATCGCCCAACTGACGAAAGCCGCAATGATTTTAGGATCGAGAAAATAGGACGCGCCCAGAGACGTCTCCTGTACCAGAAGTGAGCCGATGATCAGGCCGACCGTCATGCAGGGAAAGCCGAATTCAAGCGTAGCGTGCGCAATGCGCTCCAGGGTATCAAGCGGCGGCAGCCAGTCGAAGGGCGCGAACCGGGAACCTTGACCTGGCCTTGGTTTGCTCTTGATTCGGCGTTCCTGAATGAGATAAAGCACGGAGGCTAACAAGCTAAAGGCCAGCGCGGCGTATGCCATGAATAGTGCGACGATATGGGCAACCAGCCAGCTGGTGCGAACACCCTCAGAGGGAAAAGTGTAGCGATCCGGTCCTAGCGCGGGAACAAGAACCAGGAGAAAAGTTACCGGTAAGGCGAAGATGCCAAGTGAGATAGCATCGTAAAACCACCACACCAGAAAGAACAGTCCAGCAACGGCCAGACCAAGCAGCGATTCCACTTCCCGCGCCCCTACCGGCATCCAGCGATGGGCCTGGATCAACATTTCGACCACGGAAACGAAGTGGAAAAAGAACGCCATGCCGCCCAGGTGAACGCAGATTTTGCGCCATCGCAGCAGGCCATGAAGCACGGCCGGAAAGACGGCGATGCTTGCCGCCGCGTAAAGGATAGCCGCAACTCGTAGCCAAAGCAGATACATGTCAATCTTCACCGTAACGGCGTAGATGACCAGTATACTGTGACGCAAATCACCAGACGGACGGAAGAGGCTTGCCGCAGGCAAGCATGCTGAAAGTGCAACGCTTGCCTGTTAGACCCGCGGAATGCCCGAAAATGGCGTGCGTTTGGTTGAAGCCGGATTCGCACAGTTGGTCCGTAAGAGACAAAGCGTCAAGGATGCACTCCCGGACGGTAGATGAGGCCAATGACGATTCCCGCAACCGTCCACTCGATAAAATAGGCCACCGCCGAGATAAGGGTCAGCCTCCAGCTAATGTTCAAGTTGACATAGTTGTGCAGGACAAATGCTCCGACGACAAAGATGCCGATGAGGGCGCCGAAACGCGCACCTTCCGCCAGGCCTGAGCCGCCCTGGTACGCCATTCCATAAAGCACGGCTAGAACCACAATTGACATGAAGATCGCCGCCATGCCCACCGGTATGTGCCTCATCTGGCCATCGTGATCCCGGTAAACGGCTGGAAATTTGAGGAACTCGGTCTTGAGTGAGGGAACAAGGACGAAGATGAGTCCACCGAAACCCATATACGCTACGAAGGCGCCAACAGAGGCGAGGAAGATGTGCAGGAGATTCAAAGTAGCTCCAATCTGATTTCAAATGGAGGATTTATTAGAGGGCAGTGCAAAGTCAATATTTAGTTGAGACAAAGCGAGGCCGACTTGGGTTGCCAAGTCAGCCCCTGTGCTCCGAACCAAAGTGCGGTGGGCCCTCAGGCCACGAGCCTGCGTCTCGTCAATATCCCAATCAACAACAACCCTGTGCCCGCGAGCACCAGGCTCGACGGTTCCGGGGCTACGTTGACAAAAAAAGTTCCAGAACCAACTTCGAATTCCGCGCCCCCGGCATCACCCTCGATAACGTACGATCCGCCGTAGATTCCATCAGGCGTGCCATTCGGGATAAAAACGGTGAACGCCTCATAAGAAGCGAAATCCCCAGCTTCTCCAGCTGGATTCAAGAAGAAGGGCGCATTGGCGATGAACTCGTCACTGGTCACCAGATCGTTTCCTGCCGGGGCAATGTTCAAGTCGTCGCTGTCAAGGTTGATCGTCTCGGTGGAGCTCGTGTTAAGGACGTTCACGTCAAACGTAAGTGTCTGTCCGTCCAAGCCGACTTGCGACGCTGCGGTGGTAAAGACGACCGATACTGGATACTGCCTTTGCCGTTGCTGCAGCCGCCAACAATACTGCAATCGTCAAAGATAATAACGACAACCTTGCCATGCCCTTCATGTTCCCCTCGATCATTACTTTGTGCTTCAACATAGAAGATACTCCTTTTACTTCCGAAGAATTACTGGATTGTAACGACGGCCAGGTTGGGCCTGCTACGGCAATACGGCGCGGATGTTAGCTGAGAATGTGCCTCCCGAAGATGATCCCGAATATGATTCAGCGGCCCTCGTGCCGTCGCCGACAGCGGACCCCGGGAAGCTAACCGTTACCGTCGCCGAACCACCGCCCGCGGCAAGAGAGCCTAGACTCTGCGGCAATGGTGATCCTGTCTTCCCGCCAAGTGAAGCCGTGGTCAGTTGCACGTTTGAAGCCGTCGCGGTGCCATTGTTGCTCACCGTCACCGTCGCCGTGTAACCGGCACCAGCCGACCCCGTGAGCGAAGCTGTGGTCACCAGCTCCACCGTGCCGCCCTGGACGATTGAAAGCGTTCCGTTGACGAACGAAAATAAATAGTTCGGGTCGGTCAGCGAACCCTGTGTTGCCGTAATGGGATAAATCCCCACCGGACTGGAGTTTGTTGCCGTCGTGGACAAGGCCGGTGATCCGCTCAATGATGCCGCAGTATCCCCATTTATGAATCCGGTGTAGCTCGCTGTAAGCGCCGGGACGGCCGCCCCTGCCGGTATGGTGGCGCTGTTGGCCGTCACTGTCAGCACAGGTGTGAAGCTGGCCGTATAAATGGCCGAGGTCGTCGGCGCCGTCACCGAATCCGTTGTAGCAGTCGTCCCATCTTGCCATTGATTGAAAACGTATTGCGTGCCTGCCACAGTCTGCGGAGAAACTACGCTCAATTGGCACGGGCTGCTCGATGTCCAGATCAGCGTTACCGGTGTTGTGTAGGTTCCGGGCGCGCAACCGGCTCCGGTGGAGGTAAACGCAAGGCCTGAAGGTGAACTGGTTATCGTTGCGCTGCCTGCCGGAAGCGTGGGCACAAACGACACCCCCTTGAAGTTGGAATCGAGTGGCGCAGTCGCAAGTTTTGTGAACGACGTGTTCGGATTCGTGGTGTTCGAAAGAGTATCGGTGATTCCATACAGATAAGTCGGATCGAGATCGGCGATAGTGTAGTTGGTGACGTAAAGGTAGACCGTACCATTGGAGACAGTGCCCGCCAAACCGTAAAGGCCGGTGGTACCGGATGTATCGCTGGGATTGGCAATCGGATTCTGCACCAGGTTCAATCCGCCGGCAAGAGTGTATTGGAGCTTCCAGTTCCCTGAGCCGTCGGATTTTGTGTTGACCCACTTTTGCAGCCCGCCGTCGCCGAGAGGGCTGGTTGCGGAGGTTTGCTTCGGATTGCCGCTATCGGTCACATAGAGCACGGAGTTGCTGGCAAAGAAGTAATTCATCGGGCCCAGGTTAATCTGCAGGCCGGTGCTATTGATGCCATTGGTTTCGCTTGCCGTCAATACAAGCTTGCCAGTGCTTGTGACGTTCACATTGGGGCTGGCGTTGTTTTCACTGGGTATTTGGGTCGGCCGGCCGCGCTGTTATACAGGCTGATGGCTGGAGGCTTGCCGAGCGTGCCAATAAAGGAGCGGTTATCGCTCTTCCCTTCCGTGCTATCGACCGAGACATAGAGCGTTCCGTTATATATCTGGACGTCGTGCGTGTCTTGGGCTATGGTGACTTCGGAAAGACAGGAAGAGTTGCCGCCGTTGGCGTCGAGGCCGGTGATCGCCGTGGGGGCAGTATTAGTTACGCCGATCGGGGTAAGAAAAACTCCTCCCGTCGCGTCGCAACCGCTACCCTGGCCCGATACGTACGCAACCGACGTTCCGTCAATGGTGTACACACTGCGGGGATTGTTGGTGTTGAAGACGTTGTAGAGTGCCGTTGAGGAATTCACATTGCCGTAAGGATCGATCAATGCAAGAACCCGTGCCACAGGCGCGTAGCATTGTCCCGTCAGGCTGCCCGACTGAGCCAGCGCTCCCGAGGGAGCGGCGCCATACGGATCATCGTTGCTCGAACTGCACGTAGCATAGTTGCCCGGCGTAGTGGCAGGATGGTATGCAGCATCGAACGTTGCGGCATTGATGCCGTATCCCATCAGCGTCAAATAGCGGCCCGTTCCATCGAGTTGCAGCGTCCCTTCGGACGATGAGCCGTATTCACCGGAAACAGGAAGATTTGCGCCAGAGCTCGTCTGAGGCAAGACCAGAGAATTTATAAAAGCGCCGCTTTGCGTGAACTGAAATAGCGTCAAAGGGCCAGCCTCATTGTCGCCATACCCGCCCTCAGAGCTGTTGCCAACGCCCGTACCTGTGCCGTTCGGAAGGGTTGAACAGGTTCCTCCCTGGACCCCGCATCCTTCCACGACAACCACTAGATTTCCTGATGCAAAAGTGGGGCTCTCTTGTGCGAATGCACCTGCTACCAGGCCGGTGGCAAGCGGAAGAAACACTACGAGCGAGGCAATTATGCGGCTACTTCTCTTGGACATTGTGATGAGTTCCTCTAATTGAAATTTGAGTGCAGGGGCGGCACAGTTGCTGATTATCTAGGTAGCTGCTGGACCTGAAGATGAACTAATCGTGAATATCCCTTTAAACAACGACACGTTTTCCGCATCTGCAATGCCCTCAGTGTGAAGCCATACCGACTGAGAGATCCTCCTGCTCTCACAATTCCGTGATGCTACCCTTTCACCATCCCGTCACGATACTCTTAAAGCCAACGTGATCAAGGAAGAGAAACAACCCGCTGCTCCGCCGTTCCCGGTTTTGGAGGAGATTCCGGTCGAGCCGGGTCCGTCAACGCTCCTCGCCGACGAAGACGCATCGAAAAAGTCCCCGGCTATTTCGCCAATGGACAAGACTTCGGCGGAGTTGACGCCGTTCATGCGGCAGTGGACGGCGGCGAAGCGCGAGAATCCGGATGCACTGCTGTTCTTCAGGATGGGCGATTTCTACGAACTGTTCTACGACGATGCGGTGACGGTGAGCCGGGAGCTGCAATTGACACTAACGGCGCGGGATCGGGAGCGGTCGCAGCCTATGTGCGGGGTTCCTTATCACGCGGTGGAGAGTTACCTCACGCGGCTGCTCAGGATGGGCTACCGAATCGCCATCTGCGACCAGATGGAAGACCCGAAGCTCACCAAGAAGATTGTCCGCCGCGAAGTCACGCGTGTCCTAACGCCGGGAACGGCGCTGGACGCAGCGCTGGGGCAGGAGCAGAACAATTACCTGGCTGCGCTTTTTGAGGGCGGCACAAACAAAGAACCGCTGTATGCGGTTGCGCTGCTCGATGTTTCCACGGGCGAATTTCGGACTTCCGAATTTTCAGGGGCGACGGCGCGACAACAAGCTGTAGATGAGATCGTTAAAGCGGGCCCGAGCGAGGTGCTGCTGGCGGAGAGCGCTGAGCTCCCGGCATCGCTGGATCGAGTTCCTGCACGCACGAGAATTCCAGATTGGGTGTGGACTCGCGACTTCGCGGTGCCCCTGGTAGAGCGCCAACTGAATGTGCGCTCACTGGAGGGCTTCGGGTTAGACCAGCACACCGCGGCTGCGATTGCGGCGGGAGCGGTATTGCACTACGTGCGAACGACGCAGAAGATCGATGCGCTTCATATAGACAGTCTCAAGTTTGAAGAGCACTCGACTGCGCTTGAGCTTGACCAGGTGACGGTCAGGAATCTTGAATTAGTTGAGCCGCTTTTCGCAGGCCAGGACAGTAGAGCAACGCTGTTCCACGCGCTGGATGCATGCCAGACACCAATGGGCAAGCGTCTCCTTCGTGCAACCATCTTGCGGCCGCTGCTGGATGCAGAAACGCTGGAAGCGCGCTATGAGGCGGTCGCGGAGGCGCATGGCGATCTGCTCAAGCGCGAAGAAATTCGCCGCAGCTTCAACGGAATTTTGGATCTGGAAAGGCTACTGGCGCGGTTGAGCCTCGATTCCGCGGGGCCACGCGATGTGCGCGCGCTAGCGGCAAGTCTAAGCAGGCTTCCGGCGTTGAAGATTGCGCTTGATGCCATGCAGTCGGCACTTTGGCGCTTTCTCGTACAGCGCCTGGACACGCTGCAAGAGGTAACCGCGCGGATCGAGAAAACGATCGTGTCAGAGCCTCCGCTGACGTTGGTCGATGGTGGCGCAATTGCAACAGGTGTGGATGCAGAGCTCGATGACCTAAGAGCCATTTCGACAACCGGAAGGCAGGCCATTGCGGCAATTGAAGAGCGGGAACGAGCCAGGACCGGGATAGGTTCTCTAAAAGTCAGGTATAACTCAGTCTTTGGGTATTACATCGAGATTACAAAGGCTAACGTGGCGCTTGCTCCGGCCGACTATGAGCGCAAGCAGACGCTGGTGAATGCGGAACGATTCACGACGCCGGAGCTGAAGGAGTACGAACGCAAGATTCTCACCGCCCACGATCGGTCCATTGAAATTGAGAGACGTATCTTTATTGAATTGCGCGGCGCGATTCTTGAAGCGGCGGGGCGAATACGCCGCAGCTCCGCTGTCGTCGCCGAGACGGACTTGTTATCTAACTTCGCCCACCTGGCATCGCTGCGGAAATATGTGCGACCAACGATTGTCGAGGAGTTGGTGTTTGAAGCTGTCGCCGCGCGCCATCCGGTAATTGAGCAATGGATGGAGGAGACCCGCGAGGGCCGGTTCATCCCCAATGACTTATATATGAATGCTGCGGGCGAGGGACCGAGCTTGCTGCTGATTACCGGCCCTAACATGGGCGGCAAGAGCACCTATCTGCGGCAAGCGGCGATGTTAGTTCTCCTTGCCCAGATGGGGAGCTTCGTCCCGGCCGAGAGCCTTCGCTTTGGTCTTGTCGATCGAATTTACACACGCATCGGTGCCAGCGACAATGTGGCGCGCGGGCGATCCACTTTCATGGTCGAGATGACGGAGACTGCAACGATTTTGAATACAGCGACCAAGCGGTCTCTGATCCTGCTGGATGAAATGGGCCGCGGGACAGCAACCTTCGACGGACTGAGCCTGGCCTGGGCGACAGTTGAGTATCTTCATGCGGAGATAGAGGCGAGAACGCTGTTTGCCACTCACTACCACGAGTTAACGATGCTGGCCGAGAAGTTGCCGCGGGTTAGGAATCTGCGTGTAGGTGTGAAAGAAGTTACGGGAGGGATCGTTTTCCTGCATAACATAGAACCGGGCGCGGCGAGTAAGAGTTATGGTATTGAAGTTGCGCGATTGGCCGGACTGCCTTCAGTCGTGATTGAACGTGCTAAGCGCGTACTGCGGCAGCACGAGAAGCAAGAGCGTCAGAGTGTGCAAGTGGAAACGGCCGATCCTGTGCAACTGACGATCTTCACGCCGCTGTCACAGCGAATTGTCGACCGGATCGAGGCTACAGATGTGAACTCGCTGACACCGTTACAAGCGCTAAATCTGCTGGAAGAACTGCAGCAGGAGCTGAGGGAAAAGCAATGACTGCGAGTTTGCGTCATGCTGCCGGAAGCCTGCTGGTGGTAGGACTGGCAGGCGCGGAGCTTACGAATCTTGAACGCGCCTGGCTCAAGCTTGTGAAGCCTGCTGGAATCATTTTGTTTCGACGCAACATTGAAAGTGCGCGACAAACCCACCTGTTATTGCATGATGCTATCGCATTATGTGCGGCGCACAGTCTTCGTTGCGTTGATGTTGAAGGCGGCACGGTCGACCGGCTGCGGGATGCGCTGGCGCCGATGCCGTCCGCACAGGCTGTGATGCGGGCCGCTTCGAGCACAAGAAAAATGAACCTGATTCACGAGCAGGGCGAATTGGTGGCGCAGGGCGTGAAGGCATTCGGGTTCAACACGGTGCTTGCGCCGGTACTCGACCTCGCGCTACCGGAATCAGCCGCGGTGCTGGGCACGCGAGCTACTGCCTCAATGCCCAATGGCGTGGTCGAGTACGCGCGAGGCTTTCTGGCCGGCCTCGCAGCACACGGCGTGGTGGGTTGCGGAAAGCATTTCCCAGGGCTCGGCGGCGGAACGCTCGATTCGCACCTGGAGACTCCGTCGATCCGCCGGAGTTGGAGCAACCTTTGGAACGAGGACCTGGTTCCTTATCGGATATTGAGCAACAAATTGCCAATGATCATGGTGAGTCATGCAGCTTATCCGGAAACACGAAGCAAAGACCGGCCGGCGAGTGCGTCGCCGTTTTGGATCACAACAGTACTCCGCAAGCGGATCGGCTATCGAGGGATTATTTTCTCCGACGATCTGGAGATGGGTGGGATTCTGAAATCTATGCCGATAGAAGAGGCAGCGATTGAGTCGGTCCGCGCGGGAATGGATCTGCTCGAAGTTTGTCATAGCCCGGAGTTGATTCTGCGAGCTTGCGATGCGTTGATTGCCGAAGGGGAACGATCCACTGCGTTCCGCTCTCTGTTGCTCACACGCGCCAGATGGACTGGGCGTCAGCGTGCGAGGCTGTTTACAGCTGGAGTTCAGAAAGCGCTTTCAGCCAAGCAGTTCGATTCGCTGCGCAAAAGGATATCGCGCTTTAGCGAAGTGGTACGCAAGGCTCAACCAACGGCGGAGGTGGAGCCCGCATGAGCGCGCGAGAGATGACCGTAGCCGGCATCATGAGCGGCACCTCCGCGGACGGAATCGATGTGGCCGTGGTGACAATTGTGCCCCGCAAGGAGCACCCGAAGCTCACATTGCTGTCGCACGAGGGATTTGCGTTTCCGGCTGCGCTGCGACGTGCGGTGCTCGCGGCTATGAACGCGAGTTCTACTTCAACAGTTGAACTGGCCCGTCTGAACTGGCGATTGGGGCTCGCTTACTCAGAGGCAGTTCTTTCAACAGTGAAGCGGCACAACGTTGAGCTGGACCTGATCGGCTGCCACGGACAAACGCTCTATCATCAGCCGCGTCCGGAAAAATATTTAGGCCGGCAATTTTCCTGTACTTGGCAAGCAGGCGAAGCGCAAGTGATTGCGGCGAGGTTGGGCGTTCCCGTGATTTCGAACTTTCGCCCAGCGGATATGCTGACGGGCGGACAGGGCGCGCCTTTGGTGCCGCTGCTCGATTATGTACTTTTTGCCAGCAACAAACGCGGACGCGTGCTCCAGAACATTGGTGGCATTGCAAATTTGACGGCGATTCCTGCCGGAGCCGGAACGGATCAAATCATTGCGTTTGATACGGGGCCGGGCAACATGGTGATGGATGCTCTTGCTCAGCAGCTGTTTCAGAAGCCGTTTGACCGCAATGGACGTATCGCCGCGCAGGGAATTGTTCTGCAGCCAGTGCTGGGACGTGCTTTGCGCAATCCTTATTTTCAGTTGAAGCCGCCGCGCACGGCAGGACGAGAACAGTTTGGCCGCGAGTATGCTGTGAAGTTTTATGCGGACTGCATCCGCCACAGCGCACGGCCGGAAGATGCAATGGCAACAGCCACGGCGCTGACCGCTGAATCGATTGCGCAAAGCTATCAACGATTTTGCAACCGACAAATGCGCAGCGAAGACAGAGTTGATTACATCGTCTCCGGCGGCGGTGCGCGCAACCATACGCTGATGGCAATGCTGGCGCAGAGGCTCGAGCCGATGGGTTGCGACCTGGCCGTGAGCAATGACTTCGGCTTGCCTGCAGAGGCTAAAGAGGCTGCGGCGTTTGCTCTGCTGGCATGGCAAACCTGGCATCACCTTCCCGGTAATGTGCCCGCGGCAACGGGAGCAATGAAGCCCGTGATTCTTGGACAGGTGACCTATGCGTAGGCTGCTCGCGCTGGCCGCATTGCTTGCGTTTGCAGGCTGCCTCGGCGCGCCGAGGGATCCCGGCACTGTTGTGTTTCTGATTGAAAGCAGCCCGGCAAATCTCGATCCGCGTATCGGAACTGACGCGCAATCCGAGCGCATCGACGCTTTGCTCTTTGATGGGCTGGTGGATCACAACGAAAACTTTCAATTTACTCCGGCGCTGGCTGAACGTTGGGAGCAGCCAGACCCGGTGACGTTGGTTTTTCATCTGCGCAACGGTGTTCGATTCCACGACGGAAGTGCGCTGACGGCCCGCGATGTGGTCTGGACGATCAATTCCATGATCGATCCGAAAAATGCAGGGGCCGTCATCTCGCCCAAGGCTGGATCTTTCACAGCCGTCGATGCAGTGGACGCCATCGATGAGCACACGGTCGTTTTTCGCCTGAAACATCCAGATAACTTTTTGCTGACCAACCTTTCCACCGGCGCAATTGGAATTGTTCCCGAAGGCAGCGGGAAGGAATTCTGGCAGCATCCCATCGGGACCGGCCCCTTTGAATTCGTCAGCCAGCAGATCGATCAGAATGTCATCCTGCAGCGCAATTCGCAGAGTTGGTCTGTCATGCCGAAGATTGACAGGGTTCGCTTCTCCGTAGTGCCGGACGCGATTACGCAATCGCTTGAATTGGAGAAGGGCTCGGGCGACGTGGCCGTCAATTCCCTTCCGATGGACTCGTTGCCATTGCTCGCGGCCCGACCCAATTTGCAATTGGAAGAGACGGGCGGCACTGAGACGCAGTATCTCGGCTTTAACCTCCGCGATCCCATGTTGAAAGATGTTCGTGTCCGCCAGGCGATTGCCTGCGCCATCGACCGTGGGCTGATTATCAAGACGCTGTTGCTCGGCTATGCGCGACCCGCGTCCAGCCTGCTGCCTGAAAGCCACTGGGCCTGGACGGGCGACGTTGCGCACTACGATTTCGATCCGGCGCGAGCAAAGCAGTTGCTGGACGAAGCTGGCCTGAAGCCTGGCGCCGACGGAATCCGCTTCCACCTGACCATGAAGACAAGCAACGACGAAGGGACGCGCCTGCTGGCCGCGGTACTTCAGCAGCAACTTGCCGGCGTTGGAATTGCGCTGGAGATTCGCAGCTACGAGTTCGCGACATTTTATTCAGACGTGATGCGCGGAGCTTTTCAGATTTATTCCATGCGTTGGATCGGCATTCAGCAGCCGGACATTTTCAGCTTCGCTTTCGCAACCACGAATTTCTCTCCGCGAGGCGTCAATCGCAGCCACTATTCGAATGCGAAACTCGATGCTCTTCTGGACGATGCGGCCACCAGTCAGGACAAAACGCGCCGCCGCGCAGAGTACGTTGAGGCGCAGCAAATGCTGGCTCACGACTTGCCCGCCATCAACCTTTGGTATCGGGATACGGTCGTTGTTCACAACCGTCGCCTGACGAATGTGATCCCTTCGCCTGTGGGTAGCTATACGTTTTTGGAAACTGCGGAGCTCGTGCGTTAAGTTTTGTTAACTCATTAGATTCGCTTTGATTCTGGAAGCCTGTAAACTAAAGACTCACAGGGCCTTACGGACATCTCCGAAGAATCCTCCACAGAGCCGCATACTCCCGCCAGTTCATTCAACCTTTTGGAGCGCTGGCTCGTCTACAAAATGGAAGTGATTTTGTTACCCGGGTTTACGCCACGATCTGGCCCGAGGAGAAAGCGTATATGAAGAGCAAGATGAAGGTTCGGATTCACGCAACAAAGCTGCAACCGGCATTTTTACTGGCATCCCTTTTGTTGACAATCCTGGCTGGTCCGTTGGGTGCTGGGGCACAGTCGCCCGCAGCCAGCCGGTTTTTGGGTGCGATCACGGCCATCAGCGGCACCACGCTGACGGTGAAGGTCGACGGAGACGGAGATCGCCAGGTTTTGGTTCCTGCTGAGGCATCCATTAAGCGCATCGCGCCCGGAGAAAAAGATCTGAGCAAGGCAGTTGCCATCCAGTTCAGCGATCTGGCCTCAGGTGACCGCGTGCTGGTGAGGCTGGATACGAACGCACCCGCAGGCACGTTTCAGGCGTTGCAGATTGTAGCTGTGAAGCAAGAGGACGTAGCGCAGAAGCAGCAGAGAGATCGCGAAGACTGGCAGCTCCGCGGCGTGGGCGGATTGGTGAAGAGCGTTGATCCTGCCTCTGGCGTCATCGTTTTGAACAGCGGCGCAGGACTCACAGCCAGGACGATAACAATCAACACCAGCAAGGCAACACTGCTGAAGCGATATGCGCCCGCATCGGTGAGCTACGATGCCGCGCAGGTTGCGCCAATCGATGCGATTCATGTGGGCGATCAGTTGCGTGCGCGCGGCCAGAAGAGTGCTGACGGCGCGGAGATTGCCGCGGAGGAAGTGGTCAGTGGTACATTCCGCAATATTTCAGGAATCATTTTATCGGTCGATCCGGCAAGCTCGACATTCTCATTGAAGGATCTGGCTACCAAGAAGCTGGTGACCGTCCACGCCACGCCCGATGCCCAGATGCGCCGCTTGCCGGACATGATGGCGCGGATGTTGGCGTCGCGGCTGACCGGGGCAGGCGGCAGTCAGGGTGCACGCCCGGCCTATGGCGGACAGCAGGGCGCAGGTGGTCAAGGATCTGGAAGTCAAGGCGCCGGCGGCGGACCGGGTAGCGGACGCGGCGGCGGTGGCGACCCGCAGCAGATGTTGAGCCGCGCTCCGGCTGTTCAAATTGCCGACCTGAAGAAGGGCGACGCTGTGATGCTGGTTTCAACCGATGGTTCTACGGATGTTACAGCCATCACGTTGTTGGCTGGTGTAGAGCCCTTGCTTGAAGCCCCGGCAGGAGCCAGCCAAAGCTTGCTCAACAACTGGAGCATGGGCACTGGCGGCGCAGAGGAAGCAGCACAATAACCGATACCAAATCTTAATAGGGAACAAGCGAGGGACGCGTGTATTCAAAATTGCATAGCTTTCATTTTTTTCTATTCGCTCTGGCGCTCGGCTTTGCCGGAATACTAACAGCGCAGGCTCAAACACCCGCGTCAACGCCACCGCTGCAGGCGCCGGCGACTTCGGCCCCAGGCCCCCAGGCCGCTCCGGCAGTCACCGGCACGATACGCGGGCACGTTGCCGATCCCACTGGCGCATTGATCCCCGGCGCAACAATCAACATCAATAACTCGGCGGGAACCTTTGTAAAGGGCACGACCGCGGACGCTGCGGGCAGCTATTCTGTGAGCGGACTGAGCGCCGGTGGCTACATCGTGCAGGTAACGTTTGAAGGCTTTGCTCCTTTTACTTCGCAGACCATTCAACTATTGCCCGGTCAGTCGAAACGCGTAGACGTTTCGATGGCCGTTCAAGAAGCGGATCAGACTGTGACAGTGACCGACGACTCTCCGATGGTCAACACCGACGCCAGCGGCAATGCCAATGCAATCGTACTCAAGGGCAAAGATCTCGATGCGCTGTCGGACGATCCCGACGAGCTGTCGAATGAATTGACTGCTTTGGCCGGTCCCTCAGCAGGTCCGAACGGCGGGCAGATTTACATTGATGGATTCACGGGGGGGCAATTGCCACCCAAGTCCGCCATCCGCGAAATTCGCATCAATCAGAATCCATATTCAGCGGAGTTCGACAACCTGGGCTATGGCCGCATCGAGATTTTGACCAAGCCGGGAACGGACAAGTTGCACGGACGGGGCTTCTTACAGGGCAACGATAACCTCTTTAACACCGGAAACCCGTTCACCACCGCTATTCCCGATTACCACAGCATTCAATATAACGGCACCGTGAGTGGCGCGATTAACAAGAACGCTTCGTTCTTTTTCAGCGCGGAAGGGCGCAATCTACAGAATGTGAGCGTTTATACAGCACAGACCGGAGTTCTGGATCCTACTACCGGCCTGTATGAACTAAATTCGAATCCGGCGAACGGATTTCAGCAGCAGAATTTAACCGGAGGGCTCTTCAACCCCTCCACCCACATCAATCTTGGGCCGCGCATCGATCTGCAATTGGGCCAGAAGAACACGCTGACCCTGCGCTATCAGTTTTTTCTCAACAACTCAACGGGCAATCTTGGGCTGAATGATGGATTGCCCTCGCTGGCCACCACTTCAAACTCGCTTGAACATCAGGTGCAGATCACAGATTCACAGATCATCAACGACCACATCGTCAACGAGACGCGGTTCCAATGGCTCCTTGACCGCTCTTCCGTCGGCTCATTGGGCACTGCGCCTGAGGTGAGTGTGCCAGGCTATTTCGCCAGCGGCAACTCCACCACTCAGACAGCAACCGATCATACAAACCATCTGGAGTTGCAGAACATTACCACCATGTCGCACGGCGCGCAGGCCATCAAATTCGGAACGCGCATTCGCGACAACGAGGTCACCAATTCCGACAACGGGAGCTTCAACGGCAGCTTCAGCTTTCCTTCGTTGGACGCTTATTTGTACACGGTGAACGGCCTTATGAACCCGAACTACTTGACGAACGGCCAGGTCACCGCCCAGACATTCGTGGATATAGCGGCAGCCTGCCCGACATCGGAAACGGCGGGCTGCCTGCCCAACAAATTGAACTACAACTCGGGCGCGAAGGCGGTTTCCGCCAACGTCTTTGATGCTGCATTATTTTTTCAGGACGACTGGAAGGCCAACCGCAACCTGACGCTGTCGGGCGGCATGCGATGGGAGTCGCAGAATCACATTGCGGATCACGACGACTGGGCGCCGCGCGTTTCATTTGCCTATGCTCTTGATGGCCACAAGAACAGCGCACAAGCCAAGACGGTGCTGCGCGGAGGCTATGGCCTCTTCTATTCCCGATTCTCGCTGGGCAATGTGGAGAATCTGGAACGTTTCAATGGCTCCGCCGATGCTCAAAAGCAGACGGTGATCAACAATCCCACCTGCTTCAGCCAGGCAACTCTGACTTCCACCTTTTTGGCTACGTGCGGCTCCGCGTCGACGGCCTCGAGCACCATCGACAAGGTAAGCCCGAACTATCGGTCGCCCTATACGCAGCAGTTCGGGACCAGCCTGGAGCGACAGCTGACCAAGACAACGACGCTCACGCTCACTTATCTGCACTCCTTTGGCGTGCACCAGGTGGCGACAATCGATGCGAACGCGTACAAGCCCGGGACCTACCAATTCTGCGCTCCTAGCGCCACTGTCACCTGCCCTGCTCCCCCGGCAAGGCCCAATACTGCAATTCTGCCGAACGGCTTGCCGCTGGGAATCGTAAACGAATCATATCCCGAAGCTGTCTTCAAGGAAAATCAGCTGATCGTCAACATTAACGCTCGCTTCACACCGAACTTCAACCTGACCGGCTTTTATACGCTGGCCGCGGCTAACAGCGATGACGCCAACGGAACCGCATCGAACTCCTACAACCTGAGCCAGGACTACGGCCGCGCGTCCTTTGTCGGACGTCAAAGCTTGTTCCTAATTGGCAACTACACGGGTCCATGGAAGATTTCCTTCAATCCCTTCATGATTGCTCAGGCCGGAAGGCCGTACAACATTACAACCGCCAACGATCTTACCGGCGACAACTTCTTTAACAACCGCCCCTCCATTGCAGGCGCGAATTCGAATCCGGAGGATGTTGTTCAAACCAGCTTTGGAGCACTCGATACCGTTCCCCAGGCCGGCGAACCCCTCATCCCAGTGAATCTGGGCAAAGGTCCGGCTGCGGTCGCCGTGAACTTGCGCGTGAGCCGCTCCTTCGGCCTCGGCCCCAAGACTGGCGCTGCAGCAGCGGGACAGGGTGGAGGTCCTCCTGGAGGATTCGGCCCCGGATTTGGCGGCGGTGGTGGTGGCGGCCGCGGCGGCGGTGGGTTTGGCGGCGGACCGGGGGGTGGACCTGGTGGCGGCATGAACAACACTGGCCGCAAATACTCCCTGACCTTCAGCGCGCAGGCGTTGAACATTTTCAACGACATCGACTACGGAACACCGACAGGAACTGTAACTCCAACACTGAACACCGCAACCGGACTCTACGGACCAGGTCCCCGATTCGGTCAGTCAACCAGCCTCGCCGGCGGAATCTTTTCCGGGTCGGGTGGCGTTGCGGCGCGGCGCATCTTCTTCCAGGCAGCATTTTCGTTCTGATCGAAGGCCGGCAACTAAACCGAGTGCTGAAGTGACAAGAGCCGGAGCAGAGTTGCTCCGGCCCTTCTTTTGTTGCATACAGGCTGCTTTCAGCGTCCTGCCGAAACTGTGGCGGTCTGTGGGTCGATGGCAAATGCGTCGGTGAGCGAGATGACCTTCATCTGCGCCTTCAATGCGTCGAGAGAAGCTGCGCTAGTAACTGTGATTTCGGCAGTCTCGCCCGGAAGCAGATCGAAGTAGTTATCGGAGACCTTTACCTCGAGGTCGCCGAACGCAAGATAGACGCTGCGCGCAAGCACGCGTGAAGTTATCCGGACCTTATAACTTCCACTCTCGCCGGCCGTGTCGACAGTGAGCGCGGCAGGCTTCAAGTGAATCTCCTTCGTCGGCGCAAGATAGACGATATTGCGCGAAATCTGCTCTCCGTTAATGGAGAGATCAGCAACGATGAAGACGCGCGATGTATCGACAGCCCCTGCATCGTTAAGCTTCTTGAGCGGCCAGTCGAGATAAACCTTACTGTCAAGAGGTGTAACTTCCACGGCGTGCGAATCTTCGAGCAGTACCTTGCCATCGAAGTCCATCAGCCGCACTCGCAGGTTGGCCTGAGCCGCTTTCGTCTTGTCGGAAACGATGTAGACCTTCAGTGAGCCGTCTTCAACGTGCGGTGAAATCAGAACAGGCGCATAGAAGCGGCGGGCGTAGTATTGCAGCGCCTTCCAGCGGCCGTAGTAGTCGATCGAAGACCAGGAAGCGACCGGCCAGCAGTCGTTCAACTGCCAGAAGATTGAGCCCATGGTTTCCGGCCGGCTGCGGCGAAAATGCTCCGCACCGATCTTGATTCCCTCTGCCTGCAGCACCTGGCTCACATAGAGGAAGCTCGCAAAATCTTTCGGCTGCGGAGTAATCCTTGAGCAGGTAGTCGTGAATGATGCGAGTTGCCTTCGTTGTTCTTCTGATGCGCGAGCATGACAGGAGTAAAGATGTTGGCGCGATCCTCGGGCAGCGTGAAGGCCTCGATCGTCTTCATCTCCGGAAACGACTGAAATCCATACTCGGTGACAAAGCGCGCATGGTGCCTCTCGTAGTCGAGAACGGTACGCGTCCATGCCACACGTCCCAGTTGTGCGCGTCGCCGCTTTGAAAATGGTCGCGGAGAGTCTTCATAGTCGGAACTGGGCGAACTGGGCCAGTAGGAGTCTCGGAGCTCAAGCCGCTCCACAACGCCTGGGAAGGATGCCGCTGAATTACCGTCAGATAGTCCTGCCACATCTGCAACCTGCGACATTCGCGGCGAAGCTCGGCATCGTTCCACCCCAGTTGAACGCCCCTTCCGTCTCATTGTTGCCGCACCAGAGCACGATGCTGGGATGATCGCGCAGGCGGCGTAACTGGTCCTCGGCTTCCGGCTCGATATTGTGCTTGAAGGCGTAGGTCCCCGGCTGCCAGTCGTTGCCGAACATGAAGTCCTGCCAGACCATGATGCCCAGCTCGTCGCAGATCGTAGTAGAACTCGTCGGTCTCGTAGTAGCCGCCGCCCCAGTGGCGAATCATGTTCATGTTGGCGTCCGCGCGCGGACTGAAGAATCCGGCGATACTGCGCCGTGGTGACGCGGTTGGGGAAGCTGTCGAAGGGGATCACGTCTGCGCCCTTGGCGAAGACGGGAATGCCGTTAACAACAAATTCGAAAGGATCGTCCCCACTTGTCCAGATGCCGATCCAGAACGATCGAGCGTAGCCCAGCCTTGACCTTGCGGGTTTCCACTTGTTGACTGCCGACTCCAACCTGCGCCGTGAACTCATAGAGCGGCTGCTCACCATAGCCTGCCGGATACCAAAGCTTCGGATCGCGAATCTCGACAGGAAGATCGATGACATTGCTACCGGCACGAAGTGTGGCCAGAGTTGTCAGCGTGACTGGCTTTCCTTTGTCGGTGTATTGAACGGTAACTCGGGCCGAACCAGCGCTTGCTGCCATGACTTCGACTTCGGCGTCGGCGTGCGCTACCGTGCTGCTCACATCGCGCTGGCGGATGGCGAAGTCAGCAATGCGCGACTTTATCCCACGCCTCAATTTGCGCCGGACGCCAGATGCCGCTGGTAACAAAGTGCGGTCCCCAATCCCAGCCGTATTCGTAGGCGGCCTTGCGGATGTAGGTCTTTCTTCGGTCTTCGCTTCGGCGCCAGTGATCGAGGCAGCCACTTTCTGAGCAGCCTTGATTGGCGACGGAAACACCACACGCAAAAGATTCCTCCGGCGTCCAGGAGGCCTTTCTCAGGGACGCGCCAGATGCGAAACATATTGTATGGCGGTCAGATCACGTCGGTCCCATTCACTGAAACCTTGCCGCAGCGTCGAGGCCGTCGAAGACAAGGTCGACATACGACCGGGCGAGCATCGCCGGGGTGACGTCAAAACTGGTCGCGGTATTCCCAGCTTGCGTTCTCAATCCACTGCAGCTTCGCCTCGTTGTCGCGATAGAAGGGATCGTCAATTTTCTTGTTGGCCAGCAGATCCAGGTGAACATCGCCGGGGACAGTAGCGGGAAGCCAGCCTGCCTCCGGTTCCTGCGGCGCTGAGGTAACCTGGCGAAATTGCCAGCCATGATCCAGCGCAAGCACCGCATTCTGCGCGGGCCTCGCCTGCGTTTTCGCGATCAACGCATTCTGCGCCGGCTTCGATTGCGTTTGCGCGATCCCACTTTCCATCCCTAACGACCCAGCCGCCATGACGCAACAAATTGCTGCAACCATCACCCGCATTGCATTCTCCCAAATGCCTTCTGTTTGATTGTTCTTTGAAACGAAAAGGCCTGTTCCGGATTTCGATGATAAGGGTATCACGGTAACATCTGCTGAGGACGGGCGAAGCTGTTAAGCCTTCCGCTCCGTTAGCCTGGTATACAGCGCCTCCCAGTCGTCGGCTCTGGTATCAATGCTGAACCGGCTCTCCATGCGGGCGCGAGCTGTGCGTCCAAGCAGACGGCGCTCTTCCATCGAAGACTGCATGATACTGAGCATCGCTGCGGCAAGCGCGTTTGAATCTTGGGCTGGAACGATCATGCCCGCATCCCCAACCAGTTCACGAACGCCGCCGACATCGGTGGCAACAACGGGCTTCTCCATGGCCAGCGCTTCTCCCAGCGCCAAGGGCATCCCCTCCCATGCCGAGGCCAGCACAAACCCATCCGCGGCGTCCAGCAGCGCGGGCACATCGCGGCGAAGACCAAGAACCCTGACGCCGTTCATTGAGCCGCTTTCAGCATCGAAGCCGCTGACGAATCCATTCCCGCGTTTAACCTTATTGCTTCCCCATTCGCCGGCAATCCAAAGTTGCGCTTCCGGGTGAGTTGAACGAGTCATCGAAAAGGCTCGCAGCAGATTTGGAATATCCTTTGCTGGAACGATGCGGCCAGCCGCAAGCCAGATGAATTCTTTCCTTGCCCCCATTTCGGCCCTCAAACGCTCGCGACGGCCTGCTTCGGGAGCAAACTTTGTAATATCGATGCCATTTGTGACGACCATGCATTTGTGCTTGGGTATGGCCTTGAGCCGCAAAAAGCGATCGGCGGCAGCCTGGCTGACGGCGGTTGTCTGCCGGCTCAAGGCGTCTGTCAGGCGGTAAGCCCACATGCGGTGCCACCCGCCTTCATAAGCGTTGTGCACGGTGGAGAGAACGACTGCGGAGGGAATGCAGAATTTGAGAAGACGGACCAGAATGTTGGGATGGAAACAGTGGCTGTGAACCAAATCCGGGTGGAATTCCTGAAGGGAACGCCTGGCCCTTAGAAGGCCGGCGACGACACTGAAAGGTCTCCGCCGAATTCCAAGGTAAACAACCGGAAACGCGGTTGGCCACTGCTCCGCGATCTGCGGCAGCAGAACAAGAATCGAAACCGAGTGGCCGCGCTCCTCCATGCGGCTGGCCAGATCCAGCACTAACCGTTCCGCTCCGCCCACTCCCAGGGAGGTAAGTACATAGGCAATCCGCATTCGGCCCCAGATTCCACAACCAAAGTGGAAAGATCATAACTCGTAGGTTTGCAAAAAGCTGCTCAGTTGCCGCTTCCGCGAGCCGAGCAAGACCTGGCTGCTCGAGCCAAAACAGGCCTCACCAGACGAGCCGCCGGATTCCAGCCAGCCTTTCCCGAGAGGCAATTTTTCGATTTTATGGAATCCTTGTACTGAAATCGTACAAACGGCTGTACAATTCCCACGAGGAGACCCATGGCCGGAGACATTCAACTTACGTGTAGCGACTGCGGACAGGAATTTACCTTCACCGCCGCTGATCAGGCGTTCTTTCAGGAACGTGGTTACTCGACCCCAAAGCGTTGTAAGACTTGCCGTCAGGCAAAGAAGAACGACCAGGGAGGCTCGCGGCTACCGTTCAGCCCCAGCACAGGGAACACCTGTGATATGTTCAGGTTGCGGCCAGCCTACAACAGTGCCCTTTGAACCTCGTGGAGATCGCCCGGTTTTCTGCCGGGACTGCTATCAGGCGCGCAAGGGCAGCGGCGGGGGTGGAGGCGGCAGTTCACGCGGACGTGGCCGTTAATGACTCGCAGTGGTCCAGGGATCGGTTCTCAACTTATGTGAGCAACGAAAACCGGACCTCTGCTTCATACCATCAAAACTTCAAGCAAGTCTCCTCAGCAACGGCTGACCCGGCTCTTCAAGCCACTGGCGTTCTCTGGCGGCTGGAGTTGCGCATCGCACCAACATTGAACCAATCCCGAATTCAGGACCTTTTGATAAACGCCGGCCCGTTGGCGAGAGTATTTTGTACGCCCAAATCGCTCTTCAGGCAAATTTCTCGATAAGAAGCACCTTCAAATAGTCCAGGCTTTATCAAAGGTCTCGGATTCCGGAAGATTTCCAGAACTCAAATCGGCCGGTGGACATTGCGCGCGCCTGCCGGTACACTGGCCCACAGATTCAATTCAATACGGCGGTCGCGAGGACTTATCCTATTAACATGGCTTCGAAACTGTCCTTCGCGGGATTCGCCTGGAAGAACCTCTGGCGCAGGCGGCTGCGGACGCTGCTGACGCTGGGCGGAATCGCGATGGCCATCGGCGCATTCGTCGCGCTGGTCGGTTTCTCCCGCTCCTTCGAACACGAATGGCTGCGCATGTACTCGAGCAGCCGGCACCGATATCGCCGTCGTGCAGAGAACCTTCCTCAAACCTCTGTCGATCAATCCGTCGGGACCAAAATCGCGCACTCTCCCATCGTCGCGCAAGTCGACGCCGATGATCTTCAACATGATGGACCTCACGCCGGAGGTCAATGCCCTGGTCTATGGCTGGAAGGCCGATTCCTTACGAGCTCGAATCGCTCACCTTCAAGTCCGGCGCGCAAGTTTCACGATGGCAAGCCTGAGGTGATCCTGGGCGACCTGCTCGCCGCCAATCTCGACAAGCAAGCCGGCGACACGCCTGGAGATTCAGGGCACGAACTTCACCGTTGTCGGCATCTATCACGGCGGCTCGGCGCTCGAAGCCGGCGCAGTGATCATGCCGCTCGACCAGTTGCAGCAGATCGCCAGCCTGCAAGGAAAAGTCACCGCATTTCATGTGCGGCTGCGTCCCGCGCCGGCCGGCGAATCGCACGGAACATTACATGCAGGCTCGCGCAAGCGCAGATCGAAGCCGCGCTGCCCGGCCTGCGCGCCATGCCCGCCGCCGAGCGCGCCAGCAACAACCAGCTTGTCGGTCCTGGCCCATGCCGCGGCCTGGGGAACCTCGTCTATCGCGCTGTCGATCGGCATTCTTGGCATCGCCAACACCATGGCCATGTCGGTCTTCGAGCGCACCAGGGAGATCGGCATCCTGCGCGCGCTGGGCTGGAAGAGCGGGCGAGTCATGCTGCTCATCCAGATTGAGGCGGCGGCGCTGGGATTTGTCGGCGGCGTCATCGGCATTGCCGTCGGATGGGGCGCACTGCGCTTGCTGCTCCGCATTGCCGCAGACCGCCAGCATCGCTCTCACGGATCCGTTCTCGCCATGCATGCTTGCTCGAAGCGCTCGGCATCGCCGTCCTCGCCGGCCTGCTCGCCGGGGCGCTCTCCGGCGTGGCGCGGCGCGCATCTTTCACCCGTGGAGGCGCTGCGCCATGACTAATCCGCACAAGCTGCCCGCTGGCCCGATGCTCGAAGTGCGCGACCTGCGCAAGAGCTACGACGAGGCCGCGTCGAAGCGCTGCGCGGCGTCGATCTGTCCATCGATGCAGGCGAATACGTCGCCATCAGCGGGCCCAGCGGCAGCGGCAAATCCACCCTGCTGCAACTTATCGGCGGCCTCGATACGTGCCCACCAGCGGCGAGGTTCTCTTCAACAAGTCCGCTCCTGGGTTCGGCCATCGATCTCGACACTTACCGCTCGCAGTCAGATTGGCTTCATCTTTCAGGCCTTCTATCTCATGCCCACGCTGCGCGCCATTGAAAACGTGCAGGTGCCCATGCTGCGGCTCCAATGGAGATTCCAACAACCGCGCCGAGACGAGCCGAGGCGCTGCTCGTTGAGATGGGCCTGGAAGCACCGCATGAACCATTATCCCAATCGAACTCTCCGCCGGCGAACGGCAGCGCGTAGCCATTGCCCGCGCGCTGGCCAACGATCCCGCCATGCTGCTCGCCGACGAGCCCACCGGCAATCTCGACAGCGTAAACTCGGCGCGCATCATGGAGATGCTGATCGGCATTCAGCAAGAAGCGCGGCATGACCACTGATCGTCATCACCCATGAGAGCGAGATCGCGCACGCCGCCCCGCGCCACATTCGCATTCGCGACGGAAGGATCGAGCCATGACCATCCGAACCGCTGCAACGTTGCTTGCGTTTGCCGCATTGCAAAGCGGCCCTATCCAGCCGCGAAAATCTACGCCGCGGCATATCAGGCTTCGGCCGCGCCAGCCTCCACCGCGAAGATTCCCGATGTTCATTCTGTGATCGCTATTGCGCAGCAGCGAATTGAATCGGCCGATTTGCGGGCCACTGGGCATCTTGTCCGGGTTGCCGCCAAATGGTACGCGGACCAGTTATCGTTACTCCTTAAGGCGCACTGGTTTCCCGGCGTGCTGCGGGTACTCGTCGACATTTCCCCGCCCTCCGGCTCTGGGCCGAATGCTCGATCCCGCATCCTGCTGGAGATGCGACCCAATGGCCAAAATTCAATTCAGATTGCGCATCCAGGCGACAAAACTCCCGCTGCGCTGCCGTTCGACAAGTGGACCGACGGCCCGCTTGGACCCGGCTTCAGCTATGAAGACTTCTTTGAGCAGCAGTACTTCTGGCCGGCCCAGACGATCGTGGAAGAGACAAGATTCGGCGCGCGCGACTGCGATCTTCTAAAAAGCACACCGGGGCCAGCCGACCGCACTCATTACGCGGAGGTGAAAACATGGCTGGACCACAGCATAGCCTTTCCTGTATATCTTGAGAAAACACTGAGAGGAACGGGAACAGTGAAGGAGTTCACCTATTTTGGCCTCCGCCATGACGGCGGCGTGTGGTCGGCGAGCCAGGTGGAAGTTAAAATGCGCGGCCAGGCCGGGACTACACTGCTCATCGTCGATCGTGGAAGCACCAAAGCAAGTCTCAACCTCGGGGACTTTAACCCTGAGCAACTCATACGTTTCTAGGGTCATTTATGCAGGTAATGTTGTGGTTGGTTGGTTTGGCAGCAGCTTTGATCGGCGTAGGGTTTCTATACCAATGGATCGGCGGACATCGCGATCGGCGGCGTTTTGCCGGTAATGGACGCTGGGTGACCATCGGTCCCGGCTATAAGCTCTACGTCCTCGAAAAGGGATCGAAGCATTCAAGCGGTCCAACGGTAATCTTCGAAGCTGGAATCGCCGCCACAAACCTGAACTGGTTTCATATCCAGGAGACCGTAGCGCGCTTCAGCGGCACGGCTTCCTACGATCGCCTCGGGCTGGGTTGGAGCAGCCCCTGCCGCACAGCGCGCACGCCCGGCAACATCGCCATTGAACTTCACGACATGTTGCAGGGCGCTGGCATCAAGCCACCTTACATTCTGGTCGGGCACTCATTCGGCGGGCTGGTGATGCGGCGTTTCGCACTGCTGTTTCCCGATGAAGTGGCAAGCGTATTGTTGGTGGACCCCATGCGCTGCGAAGAGTGGCCTCCTTTGAACCCCAGCAAGCAAGCCGAATTGGATCGAGGTACAAAGCTATCGGGTTTTGCAATTCCCATTGCCCGCTTCGGGCTGGCGCGCCTGGCGGTGACTTCCTTTCTGTGCCGCGGAGGCCTCATCGCTGAACAGCTGGCCGGAGTGGCCGGCAACGGCGGCCGCCATGTGCTGGGTCGCGTAACCAATGAAGTCGGCAAGATGCCGAGCGAAGTGTGGCCTATCGTGGCAGCTCACTGGTCCCGTCCCGGCTATTACCGCGGCATGCGCAACCACGTGGCCGCAGTACCGGATTCGGTGCGCGAGATGCTGGCTACCGAGCCGATTCACTCGATTCCAGTACTGGTGCTGACACCCGGCAAATCGTCGCCCCTTACAGCCGAAAACCTGGACCGCATTGGCGACAACGTGCAACAAGTGATTGCCGAGGAGAGCGCGCATTGGATTCATCTCGACGAACCAGAGTTGGTCATCAATTCGATTCGCGAAATGGTGGTGTCTGCAACCCCTGAGGCGGTAGCCGCGGCGGTTTGACGCGCCCCGATTCTATCCATCCGTAAACGTCGATAGCGAACAGATAGCGGGGAGAATCGAATCTCTCAGCGCTTCTTTGCGGGTTTTGGTGCCGGCTTTTTGGGTGCTGCCTTCACCGGCTTCGCCGGCGATGCCTTGCCAGCCTTCGAAGCCGTGGGAATTGGCCTTCCCTTCACCGCCGCCGACTTCACCGCCTTCGCCGGCGTCTTGGCTGCCGGTTTGGCAGGCGTCTTCGTGGGCGCTTTCGCCGCTACCTTGACCGGAGCCTTTGCAGGCGCTTTAGCTGCAGGCTTGGCCGCAACTTTGGACGCGGCCTTGGCGGCAGCCGGCGGTGCGGTCCTTGAAGTCTTGCTCCCCTTGGTCGCCGGTGGGGCGCCTGCGGCCTTCTTCGCAGGCGTAGTCGCCGCTTTTGCCTTGGTCGGCTCCGACTTGGCGGGAATGGCAGCCTTAGGTGCCTCAACTTTGGCTGTGATCGGTTTAGCGGCAGGCTTCGCCGAACTTGCAGCCTGCGCGACGCCGGATTTAGCCGCGGGCTGTTTCCCGGCCTTTGCTGGAGCAGTTGCCTTCGCGCCGCGTTTTGGCGTCGTAGCCTCGGCTCCGTCCTCATCGGCCTCATCCTCATCCGATTCTGACTCCAGGTCCGGTTCGGAATCCAGGTCCTCAATGACTTCGGCTTCCAGATCCACTTTGGGCAGCTTCAGGCCCAGGTCGATCTCGTCCTCATCGCCGCCAGATCGTCCAGATCCTCATCATCGTCCAATGCGTCCTCGAGCTTCCTCGTCGTCGTCGAATGCCCGCTCTTTAACCTTGGCCTCTCCGCGCTTGGCGCGCGGCCTCTTGATGGTCACCTGCGGCGGCGGCGCAGGCGGCGAATGCGGCTCAAGGAAGGCGCGCATCTCTTCCGGCGTGGTCAACTTGCCGTCGATCAGCTCAAGAAAGATGGCCTGCACAATGTCGTTGTAGGCGGCTAGTTCCGGCGTGATGCGCATCTCCTGCATCAGCGCGTGCGGAATGCGCTGACGCGCTTCCGGCCAAACCTTCAGGAACTGATTGAAGCGCTCTTGAACCGCCGTATCCTTGCTTGTAAATCCAAGCCAGAGAACTGCTTCCGGATCATAGCTCGTGAAAAGCTTGAAGCTCGTCGACGGCGTCGGAATTTTCCTTTGGCAAGCAGCACTTTGGCAAACGCTGGCCGCGATCGCGTCCAGGCTGTTCCACTCCTCAACAAATCCGGGCCGCAGCAGCAGCTTCTTCAGCGCCGCCAGGTCCTTGGCCGGCCAGCTTGGCGGTCAGCAACTGCATCTGCGCCGCGGACATATCCGGGTGAACTCCCTGCATCAGCAGCTCGACGGCGAGGTCGTGCAGCGCCTTTCAGCTTTTCCTCATCCGCCTTGGCCGACGTCCAGGCCGGGAAGAGAAGCTTCATCCAGCCTTCGGCCTCCAGCGCCCGCAGAACCTTCAGACCGTCTTCCTCGTGGCCAATCTGCTCCAGCTCCTGGCTGCGCGCACTCGCGCGGAGAGACGCTCGATCACGTCCTCGCCCTTGGCGTTGTCATAGCGGGTGTGGGTTTTCGGGTCGAGCATCCCAGCCCAGGCGCGCCATGTATCGCGTGGCGCGAATCAGCAGCGACGGCTCCTCAAGAAATCCGTAGTTCGAAACCAGCCGCAGAGTCCGGGCCTCAATGTCGGCCGCGCCGTTCAGCGGGTCCATCAACAGTCCAAACGACCCCTCATTCAGCGAGATGGCCATGGCGTTGACGGTAAAATCGCGGCGCCGCAAGATCTTCCTGGATGGAAGCTGGATGGTAAACAGGCTTGCCAGGCTTGGGATAATCCATGCGATGCGTGCTGACCACGTCCACGCGAACGGTCCCCGGAAAACACAGATAGAGGCGTCGTGAGGCCTCGCTCTGGCCCCAGACATTTCCGCCGAGTTTCTCTATTGCTTTCTTTAACTTGAGAGCATTTCCATGAACTGCCACTTCAAGATCGCGGACGGCATGGCCGCTGGTCAGGTCGCGCACCGCATCCCCGGTCAGGAAGAGAATCATTCCGGCTTCGCGGGCAGCCTCGCGCAACTGGCCGCAGCGCATTCTGTTGATCGGCAGAAAGCCGGTTTTCCAAAAGGTAGATGTAAGTCGGGCATCCAGTTCCCTGCTTCCGCCGTCTCAAAACTCTGACCGCTTACATTCCCAAGTACTCTATGTTGTTACGCTTACACGCATCCCGGAAGAGGCGGCAAACCAGTACATTAACACAACTGAGCCGCTTGGCTAGGGTTTGTTGCACTCAGAATTGCAGCTCTCACCATTGACGGCACTCGGCTGAGATTTGATTCCGCCAAAAAGACTCCGTCCGCGGCAGGCTCCGTTTCATGCGACAATCCAGAGCAATGGCCTCCTCGCGCAAACCCGTGATTGTGCGCAAGTTCTCCAGGGACTGGTGCGCCGGATACGCGGGCGCCATTTCGGCCAGGAGCCGACGAACTGGAGATCCTGGACTCAGGCGGCAAAGGTTCTCCGCATCGGCTGGGAACAGGTCAAGTGGGTCTGCTATGTGCGCGACTTCCCCTCCGCCATCAGTCGAACCGGCCAACCCCGAACGGCTTCTTCACAAGCGATTTTCCATCCGCCCCCGCACCGCGGGCGTCTGGCTGCGCATGACCCTGACCGACGGCGAAGAGATGGAGGGCCTGGCGGCCAACGACCGTTCGCTGATCGATGGCGCCGGCCTGCTGCTGACTCCGCCCGACACCCGCTCGAATACGCAGCGGATCTATGTTCCGCGCCAGGCTATCCAGACCCTGGAAGTCGTGGGCCTGATCGGTGCGGCGCGCGCGGAAGCGAGCGGCGACTGCGCGACCCGCTTCCGACCAGCCGGGACTTTTCCAGGCGAGGCCGGACCCGGCATAGCCAGCTGCCTTCCGGTACAATCTCATTCGATGAAGCTAGGCGAGTTGGCAATGCGGTTGGGTGCGGAGTTGCGCGGGGACGCGGAGCTGGAAGTTACTGGCGTGAAAGGGATTGAGGATGCCGGGCCAACGGAGATAACCTTTGTGGCCAATCCCCGCTACGCCGCCCTGGCGCGAAAAACGAAGGCCGCCGCAGTGCTGGTGGAGCCGGAGTTTCAGGAGATTGAAGCGGCCACGCTGCGGCTCAAGAACCCCTATCTGGCTTTTTCCAGAGCGCTGGCACTTTTCTACCAGCCGCCCGCCTACGCTCCCGGCATTCACCCTACCGCCGTTATTGACCCCTCCGCCGAGATTGGCCCGGAAGCACACATCGGCGCTTATGTAGTGGTGGGGCCGCGAGTTAGACTTGGATCCCACGCAACACTGCTGCCCCATGTAGTGCTCTATCCCGGAGTACAGGCGGGCAGCCACTTTTTCGCGCACGCTCACGCGGTAGTTCGCGAGAACTGCGTTCTCGGCGACAACGTGACGCTGGAAAACGGCGCAATTGTCGGCTCAGACGGTTTTGGCTTTGCAAAAAATGAACAGGGGAGTTGGGAAAAGATTCCGCAATCGGGCCCGGTGCGGCTGGGCAATCGAGTCGATGTCCAGGCTAACGCCACCATCGACCGCGCGACGGTGGGTGCGACGGTAATTGGCGACGGAAGTAAGGTGGACAACCTGGTGCAGGTGGGTCACGGATCGCGGGTGGGTGACAATACGCTGCTCTGCGCGCAAACGGGGCTGGCCGGCTCGTCCGTGATCGGCAACAACGTAATTCTTGCCGGACAAACCGGCGTCGCCGGTCATTGCAGTGTGGGCGATGGGGTAGTTCTGACCGCGCAATCCGCAGTCTCGCACGATGTGCCGCCGGGCAAGGTCATCTCCGGATCGCCTGGCTTTGACAACCGCATCTGGCTCCGTGCAGTGAGCATCTTCCAGCGCCTGCCCGAGCTTCTAAAGCGGGTGGACCGGGTTGAGAAGCAAGTTGCGACTATGACTGAAAAAGAAGACACGCGTGACGGGGATGGAAACCAGAAATGAAAATTCTCAAACGGAAACGCGCCTGGGCCGGTGCTGCATTGATGCTCCCCGCGCTTTTGGCCGGTTGCCACTCCTATCACGTCGAGACGTCCGTTGAGAACCGCACCGGCAGTGCCATTCAATTGCTTGAGGTCGATTACCCAAGCGCAAGCTTCGGAGATAACCGCCTGGAAGCGGGCGGAGTTTTTCATTATCGGATTCAGATTCGGGGCAACGGCCTATTGAAGGTGCAGTACACGACCAGCGATGAGCGCCAGATTCACATTGACGGGCCGGCGCTGGCAGAGCGGCAGGAGGGCGGCTTGCAGATCGTGCTGCTGCCCGAAGGCAAAGCAGAGTTTCATCCTGAACTGACTACGCGCCCCTGACCCTTAATGCTCAATGCCGGTCGGTGGAATCAGAGGGTGTAATCGCCCCTGTGGATTGAGAGATCCGTCAGGCGCAGATTCGGGTCATCAACGCACCATGCTCTGGAACAGCGGTGAGTGCAACAGGCTGTTGAAGTCCTCGTCCGATGTTGCAAAGTGAACGGAGAGCCTTCCCGAGTTGGACGCGATGTTTGTTGCACTCAAGGCCTGCTTCTCAGCATCTGAACCGCTCATCTTGCGCAGCATCACCGCCGCAGTCAAAAGTGAGGACATGGTGGCTGCGGTGAATGAATCGCCGGTGTTGATGGTGAGGTCGAATTTCACGCCATGCTGAAAGTCCATTCCGTACCAGGAGGCGAGAAGCCGCTTGCGCACGGTTTCGAAATCGGTGACCGAACCGGCCTCGCCCAGCACCTGCCGCATCATCACCTGAGTGCCCTTCTCGTCCAGAATGCTCCACAGTGGGGCTGAATCAACGGTCTTCATTGCATCCATCATCGTTCCGTTGCTCAGCATGCTTTGCGCGACGCCATCGCGGGCGTCGAGAGCTTTCTTGACCGCATCGCTGGCGCCAAAGATCATGGTGGATTGATCGACAAAACAGAGCACCATGCCGGTCTTGGCCAGCGGAAAAATCCTGTTGGTACGCAACAGGGTGTATTTAATCTGATGCTTGCGGAAGTTCGCCATGATTTCCGGCAGCGCAAACTGGCCCTGTGCAATGCCAACAATGATCATTCCATCGCTGGCGGGCGAAGGCCGGAACAGCGCGAAGGCAAGCTGATCCACATCATGGTTGTCGTTGAGCCCGGACTTGCTCAACGCCTCGTCGAACTGCTTGAGCTCGGGAGGCATTACGCGCTCTTTCAGGTCCATGGCGCCCTGCGAATTCTGCATCGCCCGATAGTCAACCACGACCAACTGCTGCACATCACGAGGAATCGCTGTGCGGGCATCTGTTGACAACTGCGCGGCCTGGGCTAAGGTAGCCGCGGCCAGCAAAATGGGAGCAATCGAAACCTGAATCAAAGTCCTCAAGAAATCCACCCTCTTCGAACCAATTACTTCTCTGTTCCTGCACATAGCATTTGCCTGCAATTCAATGTCCTGTTGTCGTCAAGAAAATCAAGAAAACCTAACTCACCTGAGCTTCGGCTGGTGCCCCTGAACCCGCATCTTCGAATCCTTGCTTACCCAACAAATCCGTTCACCCGCTCCGCTTCCTCTCCAGGCCAGGCCAGCGGATCCCCAAGTCGGTGCTCCAGAATCTTGGTCTGGGGATCGAACCCATTCAATTGACGCATCCATTCGCTCTCCCGCTCAAAGGCCGCTTCCGGAATCAGGCCGATCACCTCTCCCTCAGCCGGCGCAATCTTGTGGCGCAGCGCCAGGCTCGAAACCGCCCGGTAAACCTGCGATATCGGCGTAACCTGAAAATCGGTGATGTTCATCGAAAGCTGCGCCCGTCCATGGGCCAGAACCCCCATGGCTTTTACCCCCTTCAAACCCCCATTTGCGGCACGTATCTCGCGCGCAATCGCCCTCACGATAGCGACGTCCGCTGAATCAAAATAGATGTTATACGCCACCAGAAACTTGCGCGCACCCACAGCACAGGCTCCAGCAGTAGGATGCAGGCCGGGACCGCCCAGGTCCGGCCGCCGCGTTGCCTCTTTGCGTACTGCGTCTCGAAGCCCCTCGAACTGCCCGCGGCGCACGTCTTCAAGGTTGGCCCGATCGGGCCGTGCCGCTGCCGCCTCATAAAAGAATACCGGAACGCCAAAGCGGCGCCAGATTTCCAGGCCAGCCTGGCGAGCCAGCAGTGCGCATTGCTCAAGCTTGATACCCGAGACGGGCACAAACGGAACCACGTCGGCGGCGCCAATGCGCGGATGCACTCCCTGCTGTCGCGTCAGGTCGATGAGCTCCACTGCCTTGCCCACGCCGCGCACCGCAGCTTCCACCACCGCCGCCGGCTCTCCCGCAATTGTCACCACGGAACGGTTGTGATCCGCATCCATTGACCAGTCCAGCAGGCGCACCCCATCCACGCACATCGCGGCTACAATGGCCTCGACGCGCCGGGCATCTGTGCCCTCGGAAAAGTTCGGAACGCATTCAACAACCGGCCCGCTCATCGCTCGATCCGCTCTCATGCACTGCTCCGACCCTTACGCTTGCTTCAGCCAAGGCGGCCGAAAAATGGGCTGCCCGGGTTTGCGGATGACTATCTCCAAAACGTGTAACCCACCTGAACCTGAATACTGGCGTTCACGCCGGGGTTGCGGTCGCCGAGCGAAGCCGAGGAGATGTGGACGCCGTTCACGCCGACATCGATCGACCGCCGTGAGCGAGTGAAGTAGTGAATCCCCCACCCGCCCTGCGGCGAAAAATTGAACACTGAAGTTCCGCCCGGCGTTCCGTGCGGTACAAGCTGATCCGGCGGAAACTTGTGCGTGGTGTAGATAAGGCCGCCCGCCGCCTGAAACCATGGCTGAAATCGCTGTGATTTGGTAAGAAAATTCCAGCGCAAGATCACCGGAGTAAGACTCGCGCCGTAGTAGGTGCCGCCGCCAAAGGGCCCCTCTGAGTAGCCCGTCCCACCACCCGGAAGAGGATAAATGAAAGACTGCTCGTCCGCCGGCGGAGTATAGGCCTGCCACAGCGGCATAATGTTAGCGCCAAGCTCAAATTGGCCGCTGAAAATGCCGGCATGGAGAACCGGGGTCAGAGCCTTGCCCCCCTGAAAGCCCACGGAGAAAAACTTGTAAGAAGAGCGGTTGCCAAAGCCATTGCCATAATTGACAAACGGCCCAAACTCCCAGCTTTTATGCTTGCGAACCTGTGCAACGGGGCTATCGGGCAAACTCTGGATTCCCGGGCCATTCAAGGTAGGCCCGGCTACCGCGCCCGTCGCAGAACCGCTGGAGGATTGCGCGGCGCAATTGCCTGCTCCTGCTATCTGGGTCCGGCAACCAAGATAAAAAAAGAAACTTTGCGGTTCGCCTCAACGTTTCTTTCCTTCCCTCTAGCGCGGAATTTGATCACTACGAAAAAAGGCCGCCACATCCGGGCGGCCTCTTACATGCCATCCCTGAACTGAATCAGCCAGCCGCCTGTTCCATCTGCTCTGCATCCATATCAAAGTTGGAGTACACGTTTTGCGTGTCGTCGCAGTCTTCCAGCGCCTCAAGCAGCCGGATCATCTGGTTTGCCGTAGTGCCTTCGAGCTTGGTGTAGGTGGATGCCACCATGGTCACCTCGCTCATGACCGTTGGAATTCCCGCGCCTTGATGCGCCGCGGACGACCGCTCGTATGGAGCCCGGATCGGTAAGGATCTCCCAGGTGTCGCCCTCGTCGTTCAGGTCTTCGCCGCCGTGCTCGAGCACAATTTCCATCAGCTGGTCTTCGCCGGCTGCAGACTTCTCGACTGCGATGATGCCCTTCTTTGAAAACATGAAGCGCACCGAGCCGGTCTCGCCCAGGTTGCCGCCGTTCTTCGAGAATGCGTGACGAATCTCGCTCACCGCGCGATTCCGGTTGTCTGTCGTCACATCCACGATAATGGCCACGCCGCCAGGGCCGTAGCCCTCAAAGCGTGATCTCCTCGTAGCTCACGCCTTCCAGTTCGCCCGTGCCGCGCTGAATGGCGCGCTTGATGTTCTCCTGCGGCATGTTCTCCGCCTTGGCCGCAAGAATCGCGGTGCGCAGGCGGGGATTGCCGTCCGGGTCGCCGCCACCCTTGGCGGCGATGGATGATTTCCTTGATGATGCGGGTGAATATCTTGCCGCGCTTGGCATCCAGCGCGCCCTTCTTGTGCTTGATTGTGGCCCATTTTGAATGGCCGGACATGAGAACCTCAGGATAGTCGAAATGCCGGCGCGGTGCGCGCCCAACCTTGTGAGTATAACACTGGCAGGGGCGATGAAAATGCGGCAAACGATCGCTGCAAAGGCATGCCTTGTGGGGCTGCATCTCCCGGCCCCAAACGAACTCGCCTGTGGTAACTGGACAGGTTCACAAGCCTCATTCCCGCCGCGTGAAAACTGATAGCCTAGAAGCATGAAATTCGGGGTTCTAGTCTTTCCTGGCTCCAACTGCGATCACGATACATTCAACGTGATTGCCGAAGTGGCTAATCAGCCCGTCACCTTTCTCTGGCACGATTCCGAGGATCTGCAAGGCGTGGATGCGGTGATCGTTCCAGGAGGATTTGCCTACGGCGACTACTTGCGCACCGGAGCCATCGCGCGGTTCTCGCCGGTCATGCAGGCGGTGCAGCAGTTTGCGGCAGGCGGCGGATTGGTGTTGGGCATCTGCAACGGCTTTCAGATCCTCACCGAGGCCGGATTGCTGCCCGGAGCGCTAATGCGCAACGCCGGGCTCAAATACATCTGCAAACAAGTTCATCTCCGTGTCGAAACCGCTGATAGTCCATTTACAAATGCACTCTCGAAGGGAGACGTCCTGCAGATCCCTATCGGTCACATGGAAGGAAACTACTTCTGCACGCCGGAGGATCTGCACAAGCTCGAATCCGAGGATCGAATTGCCTTTCGCTACACCACGCCCGCAGGAGAAGCAACACCGGACGCGAATCCGAACGGCTCATTGAGCAACATTGCAGGCATCCTGAACGCGAAGAGAAACGTTCTTGGAATGATGCCGCACCCGGACAGGTCGAGTGAGAAACTGCTTGGATCGGCGGACGGCTGGAAGATCTTCGCCTCCATGGTTCAGGCGTTGGCTGCGCATTGAGGACTCTCGTGATGGAGCGGGCGAACTGGAAACAATGATCCGATGATCGATATTCATCATCACCTGATTTACGGAGTCGATGACGGCGCCACCGATCTGGCAACCTCCCTGGCCATGGCTCATGAAGCGGCTGATGAAGGTGTTACGCACATCGTCTGCACGCCTCACGCCAACGACAAATTTCCCATTCGACCCCAGTTGATTCAAGAACGCTTCGACGAGCTGCGCGGGCTGCTGGATGGGGTCGTCGAGCTTAGCCTCGGGTGCGACCTCCACCTTTCAGCTGAAAACATCCTCGACGCACTCGCCAACCCGCTCAAGTACTCCATCAACGGCAAAGGCTACCTGCTGGTTGAGTTTCCCAACACTCCCATTCCGCCGCATTTGTCCGATGCGCTGTTCAGATTGCAGGCAGCCGGCTATACCGTGATCGTCACGCATCCAGAGAGGTATCCAGCGTTGCATAAGGGTCCCCGATCAGATGGCCGAATGGGTGCGACAGGGCTGCCTGTTGCAAGTGACGGCCAGCTCCTTGTATGGGCGCTTTGGACCCATGGCGCAGGCAATTGCCAATGAGCTGCTCGATCGGAACTGGATACACTTTCTTGCCACCGACGCGCACCATCCCGAATGGCGGCCGCCCCACTTGAAGAAGGGCTATCAGTACGTGGCCAATCGGGCTGGAGAAGAAACAGCACGGCGTCTTTGCCTGACCAATCCCCAGGCGGCGGTTGAGGGAGCCCAATGGCCCGAGCAGCCAGAACCGATCGGACTCTGGAATCGTGTTCCGCTCAAGATCGATACCAGGCAATATGCCGACTTCATCGATCCCGCTCCAATCGACGGGGAAAAGAGCGCAGAGAAGTCGGAGACGAAGGGCTTTTGGAGCCGACTGTTCGCCAGGTAGATTCTCAGATTGAATCAGGTGAGCCCTAATCCACCATCGACAGCCAGAATCTGTCCCGTAACGAATGCCGGACCCATTGCAAAGAACAGGACGGCCTGAGCTACATCCTCTGCCGTTCCATTCCGCCGCATGGGAGTTTTGGCGGCAAAACGATAGCTCTGTGGGGCGGTGCCGTCTTCCGTCTCAATCCATCCGGGCGCAACACAGTTAACGCTCACCTCCGGCGCAAAGCCCTTTGCCATTGCCTTTGTGAGCATGTGCAGCGCGGCCTTTGAAGCACTATAGTGGCCGTGGTCGGCCCAGGCGTGCATTCCGCCCAGCGACCCGAGGTTCACGATCCTGCCCTGCACGGCGCGAAGATGAGCCAACGCCTCCCGCGCCACCAAAAACGGGCCGCGCGCGTTGGTTTCAAAGACTGCATCCCATTGTTCCAGGGTGATGCTCTCCAGCGGAACGGTCTCAAAAACAGCGGCGTTATTAACCACGATGTCCAATCGCTCAAACTGGCCGGTAACCGCAGCTATCGCCTTGCGAACGGAAGCTTCAGAGCGCACATCGCACTCGACAGCCAGGGCGCGGCTTCCCAATGATTCGATCTCGCTGACAGTTTGCAAAGCCTCGGAGTTTGAAGTACGGTAGGTGATCGCAACGTCCGCGCCCGCATTGGCCAGCGCAATCGCGATCGCCCGGCCAATGCGCCGCGCACCGCCGGTGACCAGTGCCGATTTGCCGCTGAGAAGTTGAGTTGGCATCAGTGGGTACGAAACTATCTTACCCGGGGATTATGTCGGACCCGAACGGGGGCCCTCATTCGGCGCAACTATTTGGGCTGAGGTTGAGCAGGCGCTGTGGCTGGAGGCGCCTCCGGAGCGGGCTGAGCCGGGCTAGCTCCACCGGAACTCTTGCCGCTGTCCGCAGTTCCGTCATGGCTCTTATAGACAGAGTACTGTTCGCCCGGCCGCTTCATCTTGATCTCGATGGCCATCTCAGGCTTATCGACCTTGTAGTCCTCGCCGTAAGTCTGAAAACCCTTGGCGATAATCTGCATCCGCACCGTACTGCCCAGCTGCAGCACATCGATGATGGTCTTGCCATCCTCATTGGTCTTCAGCTCCATGTTGCCCGTGTCTTTCTCGCCCTCCATTGGATGAAAAACGACTGCGGCATTCTCGATTGGCTTGCCGTTCACATCGCGCAGAACTGTGACCTCAATACGCGCCGTCGCAGGCGGAGTCTTGTACTTGCGGCCACGCTTGGGCGCCTGGTCCTGCCCGCCTGCAGCGAGAGGAATAACCACCAGGCCCAGGATGGCCACCAACGCTATGAGTCGAACGCGGTAGGGCTGATTCATGTTCCCCATTGTAATTGGTCTCACCTTGCGGCAAGGCCCCGTACCTCTTTGCATTTGACGCGGCAAAGTTCGCATTGTCCGTCCGGCTCGGCCTCAATTTCCAGGGAGACAGCCCCTCGCTGGACTTCCACCAATCCTCGGTCACACAGAGGCAAATTGACCCGTCACCGCAATTGTCAGACTATGTGAGTGAGATTAACTAAGATTCTGAGGGAATCTACTTGACAAGCGGCAGCCCTTTTCCTTAACCTTAGCAATTGGAAGGCGTGACTGCTAGCATCTGCCCGGCGAAACTGCTTGTTTGTGGTATCCGGGCATTCATCACGTGCTGCATTCCGCTGTTTCTCGAACTCTTTGTTGGAAAAACCGCGGGCGGGGCTCAACCCTGCCGGGGCCTGAAGGAGAAGCGAAGCAATGGCATCAACATCCGTAACAACCACGTTCACTCCGCTCCATGACCGCATCCTCGTCCGCCGTCTGGAAGAGGGCGAAACCGTCCGCGGGGGCATCATCATTCCCGATAGCGCCAAGGAAAAGCCCCAGGAAGGGCGAAGTGATCTCCGTGGGCAAGGGCAAGTCCAACGACGAAGGCAAGGTCTTCCCCCTCGACGTGAAGGCGGGCGACAAGGTTCTCTTCGGCAAGTACTCCGGCACCGAGATCAAGATCGACGGCGAAGAGTTTCTGATCATGCGCGAGGAAGAAGTCCTCGGCATCGTGAAGAAGTAGAGCTGCAGCGCCAGCTGCAGCTACAGCTCGAGTCAGCAGTTCGAGTGAACCGACATCGACTGAACTGACCTGTAACTGCACTAACGAGAGCTTACAGGAGAGAAGCAATGGCAAAGCAAATTCTGCACGGTGAAGATTCCCGTCAGGCGATTCTGCGCGGCGTGAACACGCTGGCGGACGCCGTGAAGGCGACGCTCGGGCCCAAGGGCCGCAACGTTGTAATTGAGAAGAAATTCGGCTCGCCCACCATCACCAAGGACGGCGTGACGGTGGCCAAAGAGATCGACCTGAAGGATCCGCTGGAGAACGTCGGCGCGCAACTGGTGCGTGAAGTCGCCTCCAAGACCTCTGACGTGGCCGGCGACGGCACCACGACTGCGACGGTTCTCGCCCAGTCCATCTTCCGCGAAGGCGTGAAGACGGTGGCGGCCGGCGCCAACCCCACCGCCCTCAAGCGCGGCATCGAGAAGGCCGTGACCGTGATCATCGGCACCCGCGACAAGGACGGCAAGTGGACCGAGGGCGGCGCTCTCGGCAAGCTGTCAAAGCCGGTTGACGAGGGCTCGGTTGCCCAGGTGGGCGCCATCTCCGCCAACGGCGATCAGGAGATCGGCGACATCATCGCCGACGCCGTGAAGGTTGTCGGCAAAGACGGCGTCATCACCATCGAAGAGTCGAAGACCGATGCACACCGGCCTCGAGACCGTGGACGGAATGCAGTTCGATCGCGGCTATCTGAGCCCCTATTTCGTGACCGACGCAGAGCGCCTGGAAGTGGTGCTCGACGATCCCTACATCCTGATCTACGAGAAGAAGATCAGCGCGATGAAGGACCTTCTGCCCCTGCTGGAGCAGGTTGCGCGCGGCGGCAAGCCGCTGTTGATCATTGCCGAGGACGTGGAAGGCGAAGCACTGGCGACCCTGGTCGTCAACAAGCTGCGCGGCACGCTGAATGTGGCTGCCGTCAAGGCTCCTGGCTTCGGCGATCGCCGCAAGGCGATCCTGGGCGACATTGCCATCCTGACCGGCGGCAAGGCCATCACCGAGGATCTGGGCATCAAGCTGGAAGGCGTGAAGCTCGAGGACCTGGGCAAGGCCAAGCGCATCACGATCGACAAGGACAACACGCACGATCGTTGACGGCGCAGGCAAGTCCACCGACATCGAGGGCCGCGTGAAGGAGATCCGTTCGCAGATCGAGAAGACCACCTCCGACTACGACAAGGAAAAGCTGCAGGAGCGGCTGGCCAAGCTGGTGGGCGGCGTTGCCATCATCAAGGTGGGCGCGGCAACCGAGACCGAGCTGAAGGAGAAGAAGGCTCGCGTTGAGGATGCACTGCACGCAACCCGCGCGGCAGTCGAGGAAGGCATCGTCCCCGGCGGCGGCGTGGCGCTGGTTCGCGCGATTCCGGCGGTCGATAAGCTGATCAAGACGCTGGAAGGCGACGAGAAGATCGGCGCACAGATTGTTCGCCGCGCACTCGAAGAGCCACTGCGTCAGATCGTCGCCAATGCCGGCGAAGAGGGTGCGGTGGTGGTGGCCAAGGTGCTTGAGTCGAAGGAACAGCACTTCGGCTACAACGCGCAGACCGGCAAGTTCGAGGACCTGGTGAAGGCCGGCGTCATCGATCCCACCAAGGTGACGCGCACGGCGCTGCAGAACGCAGCTTCGATCGCGGCTCTGCTGCTGACCACCGAAGCATTGGTTGTTGAGATTCCGGAGCAGAAGGCTGCTCCGGCAGGCGGCGGCCACGGCGGCGGCGGCATGGACGGCATGTACTAGGCACCTGCGGTGCGGCAGACGCGCCTTCGGCGCAAAAGCACAGCAAGAAAAGGCCTCCAGCTTCGGCTGGGGGCCTTTTTGCTGTCCAGATTTTACATTCCTAGGAATAATAGGTATGATTCCTATACTGGAACATATCAAGGAGGAAGAGATGCCTATTGCTACATCGGAATTGCGTCTCGCAGACCGATATCTGGCTTGCTGTTGCCATGCTTCAACAGCAGTTCCCACGTGAGGCCTTCTCCAAAACTGAGATTCGTCAAGAACTCGAAAAATTGGAGCTTGGTAATGGAACAAACCCTGCCTCCGTAAATGCGTAACCTCCGCGATGACGCTCGGTGAAGTACTGGTGAAACCCACCAAGCTCGGGCAGGTGTCCTTGATTGAGCAGTACGACAAGGCCATTCGATTAACGTCCGAGGTCGTCAGCTTCGACTCGCAGGTAGCCTGGGGCTACGCCTCGCTTCGTTCGACACACAAACTCCGAAGTCCTGACGTCATCCAGTTGGCCTGTGCGGCTCATTTCGGCGTCGATCTGTTTATCACCAATGATCGACAGCTACAGAAGCTCGATGTGCCCGGGATCGGTTTCATCGCTTTCTCGAAAAGGTCCCTCTATAACAGAAAAAAACGCGCAAGAACAAAGGCCTCGAGCTTTGGCTGGAGGCCTTCTTAATTTACTTCCGCACGTGCGCTCATTGCCCGAACCTAATCCGGGCACTTGCCACCAACGCGCGATTCTCAGTTAGCTGCAATCCAGCAAAAGCTGGAACGCGACTCTACGAGCCAAACATTACGACTTTTGAAGGTGCGCCCACCAATTGGGGGCGAAGTGGACGCAGCCACCCCGCGGACAACCACGAGGGTGGGATGAAAAATTCGGACCAGCCACAATCCAGACATACCCGGACATCGGGCGAAGGGGTCATGGGCGGGTGGCTCATTGTGCGTGGGATGTTGCGATAAAGGCGAACCTCCGCAGGGATGACGGAGAGAGAATATGACTGACACTTAGGGCAGACCATGGGCAACCTCAGCATGCAAATCAAACAGGGGGGAGGCAAAACATAACTTGTCTGAGGAGTCAACATTACCGGAAGGGACTAGATTTCCACAAGAGAAACTATGCAAAACAACCGATTTAAATCGCGAAGGCCAGCTCTGGTAGATATCTGATTTCGAGTAACAAATATATTTGTTCACTATATGAAAATCACCGGCAACTGGACATCCGGTGATACCTGGATCCCGCTTAAGACCAGTTATTTCATCGCGTAAGCGCTATTGATCCAACCTTGCAACAGCGCCGGGAAACAGCCGAGGATCACAACCGCCGCTGCGATCCCTACAAGCACGATCAGGGTCATCGGATGCACCTTGATTGGGGAGTGATCAATGGCAGGCATCACGTACGCCCGCTTGAGCACCTGTAGATAGTAGTAGAGCGACACCGCGCTAAGCGCGACAGCCAGAGCAACAAGTGCAAATGGAACAGGCCCAGCTGAAATGCCGAGCACTGCGGCGAACAGATTGAATTTTGCCCAGAAGCCGACCAACGGCGGAATGCCCGCAAGCGAAAGGAACAACACCAGCAGCACCGCCGCCAGTATCGGATTCCGCTTATGGAGGCCAAGAAAAGAATCGAGCTTGTCGCTGCCCGTCGCCCGCTCGACCACGGAGACTATGCCGAAGGCGCCGATGGTCGTAAGGCCGTAGGTGAGGACGTAGAAGAGAACAGCCTTCTCAACCAAGAAGCTTGAAGAAACATCGCCAGGAATGAAGGCAATACCGAGCAGAATGTAACCGGCGTGGGCAATTGCTGAATAAGCTAACAATCGCCGAACACTAACCTGAGCAAGCGCCGCAAGATTTCCAACGATCATCGAGGCGGCGGCAAGCACGAATAGAATCCCTGCCAACTGCGGCCAAGGTCCGCTTCTCTCGCCAGATCCTCAACCAACTTTCGCTTATCGAAATCAGCAGAGCGAAGCTCGCCACTTTGGACACCGATGCGATAAAAGCTGCTGCCGGCGTTGGTGCACCCTCATATGTGTCCGGTGCCCATAAATGAAACGGGACGGCAGCGACCTTAAACCCCAGCCCCGCAACGACCAAAATCCACGCGATATAGAAGAGGGGGCTTGGTCCTGACGTCGCGATTGCTTTCTGTATCGTCGCGAGATTTGTACTTCCGCTCAGTCCATAAAAGTAACTGAATCCAAATAGCAGAAACGCCGCCGACATTCCGCCAAACAGGTAATACTTAAGCGCCGCCTCGGCACTTTTACCTGAACTCTTAGAGAAAGCCGTCAAAATGTACAAGCCCAGGCTTAGTAATTCCAACCCGATAAAGATGACCAATAAGTCCAGCGCACCAGCAATCAACAATCCGCCGGCCGCCGCCATCAACACCACCGCAACAAATTCACCCACGTGCCTGGTGAAACTTGAATCAATGAACAGCAATAGCGTTAGCGCCGTCAGAATCAAAATCCCAATCTGCGCTACCGCAACGGCTCCACCGTTGGCAAGAACGAGCGATTCGCGGAAGTACAGGCCGTCCCCAGTTTGAAGACTGATTCCCCACAACGCCCCGCCGCAGCCCGCCACCCCCAGCAGAGCAGCGACCGCAGCCCGCATCCTCGGCACAGCTTTGCGCAGCAAGCCAATATCCACCATAAGCACCAGCAGTGCCGCGATTTCCAGCATTGTCTCCGGCAGCGTTACGCGAAAGAGGGCAGAATAGTATTCCGGGTCGTTCATTGTCCCCCTCCCGCAAGCAGCGCCTTCACCGCCGGCTCAATGGCATCGAGCAGAATCTTCGGGTAGAGTCCGACCAACAAACTCACCCCGGCCAGCAGCACCACGCCGGTAACTTCCGGCCAGGTGATTGGCGCAAATGGGTGTGCGTGTTCGTGCTCAAGGCCGTGTGCGCTGGCGAGCGCATCGCTGAAGAATGCCTTCTGCATCGCCCGCCACGTATAAGCCACGCCCACCACAATGCCAACGCCTGCCGCGGCAGTCCACCACGGCTTGACCATCCACGCGCCAACCAGCACTTGCAGCTCGGCAACAAATCCTGAGAAGCCCGGCAGCCCCATCGACGCCATGCCGGCAATCACAAACGCCCACGCGGCAAAGGGCAATCGCCTGGAGAGGTGCATCGTCTCAAGCTCCGCCAACTGCCGCGTATGCGTGCGCTCATACACAATGCGGCCGACAATGGCGAAGAGCAGGCCGGCAATAATGCCATGCGAAAACATCTGCAACACCGCGCCGGTGACGCCGATCTGGTTGAGCGTCACCAGGCCGAGCAGCACAAAGCCCATGTGGCTCACGCTCGAATAGCCGATGACGAATTTGAAGTCGGTCTGCGCCAGCGCTACCAGCGCGCCATACACAATGCCCACCACTGCAAGCAGGGCAAACACGTCGCGCCACGAGCCAACGCCGATGAACGAGAATCCCCAAGGGTCAAGGCCGTGCGGAAACAGTCCAATGGCCACGCGCAGGCAGCCATATGCGCCCAGCTTCATCACCACGCCGGCCAGCAGCATGGAAGCAGCCGTGGGCGCGGCTACGTGGCCGGTCGGCGCCCAGGTGTGAAACGGCCACATGCCGGCGAGAATTGCGAAGCCGACGAACACCAGCGGAAAGCCCACATCTGAAAGCTCACGGGCAGGTTTGCATGGCTCAGAGCAACAAGCCCCGTGGAGTGACTGCCGGCAGTGGCATAGGCCGCCAACAATCCGATCAGCACCATCGCCGAGCCCACAAAAGAGTAGAGCGCCAGCTTCATGGCCGCGTATTCGCGCCGCGTGGAACCCCAGATGGCGATCAGGAAATACTTGGGCACAATGGCGATTTCGTAAAAGACAAAGAGCAGGAACAGATCGAAGCTAAGAAAGACTCCGTAGACGCCGCCGATCAGCGCCAGGAAGAAAGCAAAAAACTCATTTGTGCGCAGTTCGATATTCCAACTGAACAAGACACCCGCCACAGCGGCCAGCCCGGTCAGCAGCACCAGCACGCGGCTGATGCCGTCAGCAGCCAGCAGGAAGTGAATGCCCATTGACGGCACCCAGGCGCAAGTCAACAATGACTTCCGCTGACCGTGCCCGATGCCGCGCGACGAATCCGCTGCAAGGCCAGTGCCAGCCCAGCCACGGCCACAGCCAGCGCAAGCCAGCGTGCCAGGAACGCCTGCCCTTGGGCAGCAGACACCTGTAGCAGTGCTCCGGCAAACGAGAGATAGATCGTCCACGCTAACATCTAAAATCTCCAGTGCGCCAGCAGGTTCACAACGGTTGGGTTCACGGTGGTCCACAATCAACTGCGGCAACAGGCCCACGAGTAGCATCAGTCCAATCACTGGGGCCAGAGCCAGCTTTTCGCCAAGGTGTAGATCGGGGAAGCCAGCGCAATGCTCCGGCACCGGCCCGGTAAACACCTTCTGAATGACGGTCAAAATAACTGCCGCCGTTACCAGCAAGCCGAGAATCGACACGGTAGCCGCAACCCATGCCAGCGAGAAGACGCCGCGAAAGATGAGAAACTCACCAACAAATCCGTTGAGCCCTGGCAATCCGAGCGACGAGAAAAGCGCAATGCCCATAAGGCCTGCAAGCACCGGCGCAGGCTTTCGCAATCCGCCAAAATCGTCGATGCCGCGATGCCCGCCGGTCCGCTGCTGAAGAATCGCCACAAACCAGAACAGCGCGGCCGCTGTTATGCCGTGGTTGAACATTTGCAGAATCACGCCGTTCAACGCTGCGGCCTGACTTGCTTGCGCGCCAGCCCCAACGGCTGGAATCGCCAGCGCAAAGATACCGAGAAGACAATAGCCCAGGTGGTTTACCGACGAGTAGGCAAAGACGCGCTTCAGATCTTTTTGCGCTGCCGCTGCCCATGCGCCCATCACCACGGTGGCCACGGCGAGCACGAGCAGAGGCGTGCGAATCTGCGCGATCTGCGGCCCAAAGAGCGGAATCGCAATCCGCAGCAAACCGTATACGCCCATCTTCGACATGGCCCCGGTCAGCAGCATCGTCACCGGCGAAGGAGCCTCAGCATAAGCCGCAGGCAGCCATGTGTGGAATGGAATCATGGGCACCTTGACCGCGAACCCGGCCAGCACGCCGACGGCCAGCCACATCATCACTCCCGGCCCCAGGTGTGCCGTGACTAACTTCTCCAGCTCGCCGGTCGACGCCAGAAAACTCAACCGCGCAAAGTCCATGCTTCCCGGAGTGTCTGCAGTTCTAGTTGAGAGAAAGACGGCCAGGAATGCCACTAAGAGCGCCACAGATCCGGCCATCGTATAGACGAAGAACTGCGTCGCCGCTGGGCCTCGCCGCGTTCCGCCCCAAAGCTTGATCAGGAAGAATGCCGGAATCAGGCTCAGCTCCCAGAACAAGAACCAATGGAAAAAGTTCAACGCTGTAAACGACCCGAAAAGCCCTGACTCAAGCACAAGCACCAATCCGAAATAAAGGCCCGGCTGGTGATGAACCCGATGCGCCGCATCCACCGACATGAGTGTGACAATGGCGGAGAGCACCAGCATCAGCGCGCCCAATCCATCCACGCCCAGGTGATACTCGATGCCCAAAGACGGAACCCAATTGTGTTGCTCCACCATAGCCATGGCGCCGCTTGCCGGCAACTGAATCCACACATAGACTGCCAGGGCGAGGCAGATCCCAGTCGTCAAGATCGCCACTCCCCGCGCGTGCTTGCCCGACAAGAGCGCAATCGCCGCCCCCGCGAGCGGCAGCACGGTTAATAGAGTAAGAACTGGAAATCCGCTCATGGCAGGCTGCTCCAGATCAGAATTCCAACCAGAGCTACCACAGAAAACGCGAGGATTCTCAGGTAGGTCTGCACACGCCCATTCTGTATGCGCGACAACAACCCGCCTCCGCTCGATAGCTCTTCACAGCCTTTGTCGAAGCTGCCATCCACCCAATTGGTGTCGAGGAAGCGATTGAAATGCGCCCATCCGCGAAAAACCCATGCGACGGCGGAAACCAAGCCGCCCCAAACGCGACGGTCGAGCCAATCGGCAACCTGCGCCCACCACGCATAGAACGCGATCACCGTCACCGAATAAAACTCATCCACATAGAGCCGGTCGCGAAGCGCGGCCCACGCCCAGGGCACAGCCTTCTCAAGCACGTCAGGCTGCTCCGGGCTGGGAGAGTTGTTGCCGTAGAAGAGCCATCCCAGGCCCAAGCCAATTAGCACAACTACCGTCGAAGTTGCCATCAGCGCCAGCAGACCCGGCTCTGCAGAATCCGTGCCAGTCAAACGGTACTGCGCGGCTCTCAATGAATCCGCGGAACCACGGCCACGCCGGCGTTCCAATGAACCCAAGCGCGATCGCAAAGAAAGCCAGAATCGCCAACGGCGTGGTCATCACTCTTGGGCTTTCATGCGCATGTTTCTTACCTCTCCATGCGCCGAAGAAAACGTAGCTTACTTGCCGCGTCATATAAAACGCGGTCAGTAGCGCGCCGAAGACGAGCATGTAAAACGGACCCTTGGCTACGTTCCAATGTTGTGCAGCTTCAAGAATGCCGTCCTTGCTCCAAAAGCCGGAAAAGAAAATTGGGAACCCGCACAGCGCCAGCATTCCGATCGCATACGTCGCAAAAGTCAGGGGCATATATTTTCTGAGCCCGCCCATGCGGCGAATGTCTTGCTCTTCATGGCAGCCGTGAATCACCGACCCCGCACCCATGAACAAGAGGGCCTTGAAAAATGCATGAGTGATCAGGTGAAACATGCCGACGGCCACGCCGCCCATGCCCAGGCCGGCCATCATGTAACCAAGTTGCGAGACTGTTGAATAAGCGAGAATGCGCTTGATGTCGTTCTGCGCGACGGCGATGAGCGCGGCAAACACCGCTGTAAACGCGCCCACCCAGGTGACCACGGTCAGAGCTGTCGTCGTCCCGCCCGCCAGTGCTCCGGCTTGCATCAGCGGATAAACTCTGGCGATAAGATAAACGCCCGCAGCCACCATGGTTGCCGCGTGAATCAGTGCGGAAACCGGGGTCGGGCCCTCCATTGCATCCGGCAGCCACACGTGCAGCGGAAACTGGCCGCTCTTCCCTGCCGCTCCAGCGAAGATGAGTAGGCCAATTGCGCCCGCGGCGGTAAGGCCAAGCGCAGCAGGCTGCGCGAGCAAAGCAGTCAGCGAGCCAGGTTCGAGCGACCCTGCGCCGCTATTGTAAAAAAGCAGCGTGCCCGTCTGCGCAAACAGCCAGACAATTCCGAGCAGAAAGAAAACATCGCCGACACGGGTGGTGAGAAATGCTTTCTTCGCGGCCGCCGCAGCCGAGGGCTTCTGATACCAGAACCCGATCAATAAATAAGAAGTGAGGCCTACAATTTCCCAGCACATGAACAGCAGCAGCATACTGTTCGAGATCACTACGCCCAGCATGGCTCCGGCGAACAACGAGAGGAAGCAGAAGAAGCGCGTGAAGTTTTCGTCGTGGGCCATGTAGCCGACCGAGTAAATAAAGATCAGCAGACCGACGAACGTGACCATCACCAGCATCACTGCGGAGAGCGGATCGAGCACCCATCCAAGATCGACGTGCGTCGTCCCGAATTGAATCCAGGTGAAGTTGACGGTCTCGCGCACGGCATCACCTTGCGTCCAGCCTGCCAGCACATGCCCAAACGCAATGAGCGAGAGAAGCAGCGAGAAGCTCAGCGAGGCGATCGCTAGCGTAGCACCCGTGCGGCGCTTTGGCTGCTTGAGTAGCGCGATTACACCTGAAGCCACAACGGGCACGGCGGGGATGAGCCAGAGAATCTCCGCAATGGGAGAGGCAGCGAGTTGCGGAGTGAATGAAATTGCTTGCTCTATCAACCCCTCACCCCTTCATCCTGTTCATTGCATCCAGATCCGTTGTGTGCGCGTGGCGATGAATTGAGATCACCAGCCCCAGTCCTACCGCCGCTTCAGCCGCTGCCACGGCAATCGAAAAGATGGCGAACATCATTCCCGTGAGAGCTTCGGGATGCGGTCCGTAGCGCCAGAACGCAATCAAGTTTAGATTGGCCGCGTTCAGCATCAGTTCAATGCCTATCAGCACCAGAATCGCGTTGCGCCGCGTAAGAGCGCCGGCCAGCCCGATTGAAAACAGAAGCGCAGCCACAAGAAGATAACCGGCCAGTGGATTCATTTGGCCCTCTCTTTCTCATGCATGGCTACAATCACCGCGCCAATGAGCGCAGCGGTAAGCAGCAGCGCCACAATCTCCAGCGGAAGCACATAGCGGCCCATGAGCGCATTGCCGATGTCGAGGACCGTGACTGCCGGTGCGGCTGTTTCATGCGGCAAATCCTTTGCGCTTCCTAACACCGCCCATCCCAGAACTGCAAAAACTCCGGCGGCAATGACAAGGCCGACAAACGAGTTCCTGCTATAAACTCCATCTCTCGGCGTCTCCGAATTGCGCGTGAGCAGAATCGCAAACACAATCAGGATTGCGACCGCGCCAACGTAGACCAGAATCTGGGCGAAGCCGGCGAACTGCGCGTCAAGTGCGAGAAACATCAGCGCCTGTCCGGCAAAGGCAACGGTGAGCGCCAGCGCGCAATGGACCGTATTCTTGAGCAGGATGGCCGCCAGTCCGCCAGCAACCGTCAACGCCGCAATTGCGTAAAAGACAATGCTCACCGGCAACGCGTCCTTTCTCCGGCACTCGGGATTTCGCTGTGACGATCATTCTGCATAGCGATATGTCCTCAAGCCGAAGTGTTTCTTATGCATGCCCACACCGCCCATCAACGCATAGGCAACAAGAAGAATCGCCGAGCAGACAATCCATCGCTCCCAGCCACCGCCCATGAATCTCCAAAGCGCAGCGACCATCAGGTCGAGCAGCGTGAATGGCAACACAAACTTCCAGGCAAAATTCATCAATTGATCCTGCCTGAGCCGCGGCAGCGTTCCGCGTATCCAGACAAATACTGCGATCGCCGTCAACACTTTTGAGAAGAACCAGAACCACGACGGAACCCAACCAAGGGCGGCAAGTGGTGCAGACCATCCGCCGAGAAACAGCGTAGTCCCGAGACCGGAGATGGACAACATGCCGACATACTCGCCAAGAAAAAACAGCGCCCATTTGAATCCTGAGTACTCAGTAAAATAGCCGGCGACGAGTTCGGATTCGCCCTCTGGCAAATCGAAGGGAGAGCGATTGGTTTCGGCCGTTGCCGCGGTTGCGAACATCACAAAGGCAGCCAGGCCCCACGGCGTAAAAATGTACCAATTCGGCAAACCCCACGTGTATTGGTTCTGAGCCTCCACAATCTTGTCCAGCGAAAGCGAGCCGGTGATCATGACAACGGCCACGCTCGACATGAGCAGCGGAACCTCGTAGCTGATCATCTGCGCCACGCCGCGCATTGCACCCAGCAAAGAATACTTGTTGCGGCTCGACCAGCCGGCCATGAACACCGTCAGTTCCGTCGACGCGCCCATCGCAAAGAAAAATAGAAGGCCGGAATCCATGGGCACGAGCGTCATGTTCCTGCCCATCGGCAGCACCGCAATGCCCATGAATACAACGACCGTGAGCACCACTGGCGCAAGAAAATGAACCGCCGCGTCGGCACTTCGCGGCACAATATCTTCCTTGGTCAGCGACTTAATGCCGTCTGCAATCGGTTGCAGCAGCCCGAACGGTCCCGCGCGATTAGGGCCACGCCGATTTTGCATTCGTGCCAGGCCCTTGCGTTCCATCCACACCGCAAATGCAAACAGGGTGGGAAAAACCACGACGATGGCCACCACGCTCAACAGCACGCCGGCTACACCTTGCAATCCCCAGGGCAAAAATCCAACCAACCAATGCTTGAGGAGTACGAAAATCTGGTCAGCCTGTTCGATCATGGCTTTGTATCTCCTCCCTCAGGCTTTACGCCAAGGTTGTCCGGTGGGGCAACGGGCTTGGCAGGCGCGGCAGGCTTGGCAGGCGCGGCAGCCTTGGCCGCGGCGGCAGCCTTCGCTTTCGCGTCCGCCTTTATCTTTTCCTCGGCCAGTCGCGCATCCACTTCAGCAGCTTCGGTGGGATGAATCTTGTGATAGTGCTCGTTGGACTTTGAGAGTTCCTTGCGATCGAAGAGCAAACCGCCGAATCGGTCGGTCCTGCTCAGCTCAAACTCCGTGTCCATCTTGATCGCTTCAAACGGGCAAACCTCGACACAAATCTGGCAGCTCATGCAAACAGAAATATCGATGTCAAACCTTGCTGGATAAATCTGCAGCTTGCCGAAGGCGTCGGGTTTCTTGTCTGTGCTCTTTACGATATAAATGCACTTCGGCGGGCATTCCTTCTCACAAATCTGACAGGCAACACAGCGCATCCCAGCTTCCCAGTCGGTACCGTCATAGACAAGGAAAGGAAAGTCTCTCGTCGCCTCGATGGGAGCGATCCGCTCTTCAGGATACTGAACCGTCGTCAGCCGCTCCGCAGACACAAAGCTGCCCACAAAGTTTCTTGCCGTCTCCGCCAGTCCCTTCAGTATGCCTTCACCCAGCAATTGCGCCCCCCGAAATAACAGCTTCTAGCAGCTCTTAACGATCCACTTCTCCCAGCACAATATCCACGCTTCCAAAAATAAGTATCACGTCAGCCACATTCTGTCCGATTGACATATCCTCAAGCACCGTCAGGTTGATCAAGCTGGGCGGCCGAATCCGGTATCGATACGGGTTCGGTCCTCCGTCGCTGATGAGATAAAAACCCAACTCCCCTTTAGGTGATTCGATCCGGCCATAAGCTTCGCCGGGCTTGGGCCGGAAACCGCGAATCTTCGCCTTGGGGTCCATTACCGGGCCGCCTGGAATATCTTTCAGTGCTTGCTCAAGAATCTTGATCGACTCCCGCATCTCCAGTACCCGGATCATGAAGCGGTCGTACACATCCCAATGATCGCCCAGCGGCACCCGGAATTTGAATCGGTTGTAGATGCCGTAGCCATCCACCTTTCGAATGTCGTAGTTGACGCCAGAGGCCCGCAACATCGGCCCAGTTACACCCGCGTTGACCGCCAGTTCCGGCGGCAGAATGCCCACACCCTGAGTGCGCGCCAGAAGAATTTCATTGCTGGTCAGCAGCTGTTCAAATTCATCGGCAAATCCAGGCAGTCCAGCCACAACTTTCCGTGTCGCATCCAACCATGCCGGCGTCGCATCCACGCGGCAGCCACCGAAGCGCATATAGTTGACCATCATCCGCGCGCCGGTGAGAGCTTCAAACAAATCCAGAATTTTTTCGCGCTCGCGGAAGGCATACATCAGCGGCGTTCCGCTGGCGCCCATCTCCTGAATCAGAAAACCAATCGCCGCTGTGTGGTTTACTACCCGTGTCAACTCGGCAAGAATCACGCGCAGGTATTCGGCGCGCTCCGGAACTTCCTGCCCGGTTAGCTTTTCTACCGCCAGCGCATACGCCCAGTTGTTGGTCAGCGGGCAGATGTAATCCAGCCGGTCGGTGAACGGCATTGAACCCAGGTAGCTCATCCCCTCGGCGAGCTTCTCATGATTGCGATGCAGATAGCCAAAGACCGGCTTCAGGCGGATCACCCGTTCGCCATCCAGGGCCACATCCATGCGGAAGACGCCGTGGGTGGAGGGATGGTGCGGCCCCATCGCCACTTCAAGCAGCTCACCATCGCCGTCCGGTTCAATGACTGCCGGACGATTCCAGCCGTCGAGCTTGTTGCCGGTGCTCGGCAGTGCCGCGAGATTTTCCGTCAAAGTCATTCGCCCGCACCTGTACCCTGCTCGCCTGCAGCCTTGGCCTGGTGCGCCAACGCGCGCGCCAGCACGTCATCGTGAGCAGTAGGCTCGTATTCAAAGTCGTCCGGATCAACGTAATCGCGCCGCATCGGGTGATCCTTGAACTCGTCCCACATCAGCAGTCGGCGCAAGTCAGGATGCCCTTTAAACACGATCCCAAACAGATCGAAAACTTCACGCTCCTGAAACTCCGCCGACCGCCAGGTTGGCGTAAGCGATGGCAGCTCCACTTGATCGGTTCTGTTCAACGTGCGCATCCTGAACACTACCGGCCCCTCTTTCAGGGCAACTGAATAGAGGTGATAAACCGCCTCAAGACATCCCGGAACCACACGTTTGACAGTTTCCTCGACCATCACTTCTTCGGTCGTCTCTACACCGTCCACTGTCTTAGTTACCGGACGAGCCACCTTGACCTTCTCCGTGATTTCTTTGTCCGGCCAGTCGACACCGGTGACATTGGAGAGAAAATCCAGCAGCAGTTCATCGCGGAGAAACTTTGCCACATCGACAGCATGGTCCGGCGCCAGACGGAGCGAGTGCTGCCCGCTGACGCTTGGATTGGAGATAATCTCCACTCCCGCACTGGGCACAGCCGCTTCGATTGCCGCCTTGATCTCTTCAACCGTCTTCATCAGCGAATCACCACCGGCACAGTCCAAACCCCGGGATTCGAGGTTGGCTCCAGATCGTGCTCTCCCTGAACGGGCACCGGAAACTCGCCCTGCGCCTCCGCGTCCAGGTGCCTCGGGCGGTCTGCTCCCGTCAAATGCTGGCCATCGATCTTTTTTTGGAGAGTAATAAATGCGTGCAACAAAGCCTCGGGCCGCGGCGGGCAGCCGGGAATGTGCACGTCAACGGGAATATAGCGGTCGATCCCCTTGAGGACGTTGTAACCCTGCTTGAAAGGCCCACCGGAGATTGCGCAGGCTCCCATCGCGATGACATATTTTGGCTCGGCCATCTGGTTGTAAAGCCGCACGACTTGCGGCGCCATCTTCTTGGTCACCGTCCCGGAGATGATCATCAGATCAGCCTGCCTGGGCGACGGACGGAAGATCTCTGCTCCAAACCGCGCCAGATCATAACGCGCCATAGTGGTGGCAATCATTTCGATGGCGCAGCATGCCAACCCGAACTGCATAGGAAAAATTGAGCTCCGCCGGCCCCAGTTATAGAGCTCTTCGATGGTCGTGACGAAGATGCCCTGCTTTCCCAGTTCGATCTTCAATCCCTGTTCAACTGCCATCGTTTGCTCCTAATCCAACCAGCTTTTGGCTGCCCTAAGTCCACGTCAGAACGCCCTTCGCCCAGGCCCACGCCAGGCCTTCAATGAGCATCAGCACAAAAACCAGCATTGCCACGCACGCCGCCGCTCCCAGCCCCGTAAATGCCACGGCAAAAGGCAGCAGAAACACGGCCTCGACATCGAAAATCAGGAAGATTATGGCGTACAGGTAGTAGCCCGACCGGAACTGCATCCATGCGTCGCCCCTGGATTCAAGGCCGCACTCATAGATTGCATTCTTGATTGCGTTCGGCTTGGCCGGAGAAAACACCCTAGCCCACAGCCATGCCAATCCCAGCGGAGCCAACCCAAAGCCCAACGCCGCGAGAAACAGAACTGCAAGAGAAAAATAAGGACTTGAGGCCATCTTTGAAAACGAAATCCCTCTGAACCAACGTACCAGTTCAGGGGGTGGTTTGGCTAAGGAGTTAGGCCTCGCCAATCGCCGGTCAGGCCCATTTTTCCACCGTTCATCCCATGTTGTGAACCGCTGGCTGAGTTGGGCGCCACGGCGGCTTCCATACGAATCCCTCCACCTTTCGATGGAGGACAGTTCAACCCTCCCGCCTGTTAAGGTCAGTATGTTCCAGCAGCCATCCCCTCCACACCGCCGCTAAAGAACGGCCGCTTCCCTGGGAGATCGTCAGACGATGTTTAAGGCCAGGTTCAAAATCGGATTCAGACCCGAGTTGCCGGCTGCCCTCAAGATCACCGTACGCACTCTGCCGCCTAGATGGCTGGTTATCGCTGTCCTCGCCCTTCTTTCCATCCCTACCACGCTGCTTACTGTCAGCCAGATAGTCCGCGCCGCCACGGGTCCTGAATCAACTGCTACTTCCACTCCGGCTTCCGTCACGACTCCCAATGCTGCGCCCGCCTATGCGCCGCCCACCGGCGTCGTTGGCCCTACGACCCCATTCCACGATTCCATCGCATCACGCTACAACTACGCATTCGGCAAAGACACACCGTTCCTTCCCTCGAATGCGACCACAAGTTCCGGGCAGTTCGTAAGCCCCAGGACTTTTCCCACGGCACAGTACTGCGGTCACTGCCATCAGGAGGCTTACCACCAATGGCGTCAGTCGGTTCACTCCAATAGCTTCCGCGCGCCCTGGTACCTGAAGAACGTCAACATGCTCATCAATGAGAAGGGCGTGCAGTACTCGCGCCACTGCGAGGGCTGCCATAACCCGGTCGCGCTGTTCAGTGGTGATCTTTCGCAAGGAATGCCGAAAAAACGGCCCTTTGAGGATGAGGGTGTCTCATGCTCGGTCTGCCACTCGATTCAGTCCACTGACGCCACCGGAACGGGCAGCTATGTCATGGGCATTCCCGCCGTGCTGGTAGATGAGAACGGCGCGCCTATCACCGGCCCCGTCTCCGATGCTGAAATTCTGGCTCATCTCGATCGCCATTCCAAAGCCGTGATGCGGCCGCTCTACCAGACCGCGGAGTTCTGCGCCGCCTGCCACAAGGCCGCCATTCCCCGCACCCTCGACGACTACAAGTGGCTACGCGCCATCTCTCTCTATGACGAATGGCAGGCCGCCAGCTTCACCAAGCAGTCGCCGCTGCCCTTCTACCGAAAGGATGTCGTCTCCACTTGCCAAACCTGCCACATGGTCCGTGAGCCGTTGCCCGAAGGAGCGATCGAACCCGGAGCCAAGGAAAGCAAATTTGTCTCGCACCGTTGGCCGGGCGGCAACACTCTTATTCCGCAGTACTACAAGTTCGACGAACAGGCCGCCAAAGTTGCAGCCTTCCTGAAGAATTCTTTCGACGGCAAGGGCGTCTTCAATGTCGACATTTTCGGTCTTGAGAAGGAAGGCGCGGCAGCTACGGCGACCGACCAGGTCCTCGTCGCTCCGCTCGGCCTGACCAGTTTCTCGCTCGCTCCCGGCGAAACCCTGGTTGCCGACGTCGTGATTCAGAACAAGGGCATCGGCCACTCCTTCATTCCCGAGCAGCGCGACTTTTATGAGGCCTGGGTTGACTTCACCGTGAAGGACAGCACGGGCAAGACTCTGGCAGAGAGCGGCTTTATTCAGCCGGACGGCAACCTCGACCCTGGAGCGCACTCGTTTACCAATCGGCTTATCAACGTAAAGGGCGAACTGAACGATCTGCACCAGATCTGGCATAACCGCGTGCTGGCTTACAACAACACCATCCAATCTGGCCGCTCGCAACTGGTGCGCTACCGCTTCCGCCTGCCTAAGGATATGGCCGGCCAGGTCTCGTTGACAGCGACCGTGAGATATCGCCGCTTCGACCAGCACTTCATCGACTATGCCATGGACCAAAAGGCCGACCAGCATTATCCGCAGCCGATTATCGACCTTGCCTCTGAAACCAAGACGTTTAACATCGGCGAGAACGCGCCAATTCCAGCAAATCCCAGCGAAAACAAGGAATGGATGCGGTGGAATAACTATGGCATTGGCCTCCTCGACGCGCAACAGTATCTTGCATCGGTACACGCCTTCGAGCGAGTGGCCGCATTGCGTCCCGACTACGCTGACGCCTACACCAACATGGGTATCGTTGAAATTTCCTGGGAGAAATACGACGACGCCAAGCAAAACATTGCCAAGGCGCTGAACCTGCTGCCAGACGACCCACGCGCCCTCTACTATCGCGCCCTCGTCGAGCGCAACGCAGGCCAGATCAAAGAAGCTATAGCCGACCTTGAAGCCATGCTGACTAAGTATCCCCGCTCCCGCGACGGGCTGCGCGAGTTAGGCTTCAGTTACTTCCAGCAGCATGACTACGCGCAGGCCCGCGATATCTATGTGCGCCTGCAGGCCGTCGACCCGGACGATCTAGCCGCTCACTATCAGTTAGCTATCCTTTATCGCCGGCTTGGCGACAAACAGAAGGCTGCCATTGAGTCCGCCAAGTTCGCCGATCAGAAAGACGACCCCACGGCCAGCACGTTCGCGCTTGAGTTTCTCCGCAAGCATCCTGAGGTCGCCAGCGAATCGGTAGTCTGGCACACCCACGATCTGACCGGCGACGCCAGGCAGCCGGCGAAAATCGAATACAAATACATTCCTGGCGCTGGCCTCTAGCTCAACGCAATTTCTTGTTGTATAGTGGCTGGCACCGGAAATCTAGCTGGAAATACTTCCGCTTGTTGGCCATCCCCCCGGGTCTTGATCACCGCTCCTTCAGCAGGGTATTCGATAAGTTAGCCGGCGAGGAGGTTGTGTATGAACTGGTACCTTGAAGCCTTGAAGAAGTATGCCGATTTCGGCGGCAGGTCGCGCCGCAAAGAGTACTGGATGTACGCGCTGTGTAACACAGTGATCATCTTCGTGTTGGAGATTGCGGGTTTTGCACTGCTTAGAAACACCGCCGGGACAATTCTGTTCGCCCTGTTGGCCATCTATAGCATTGCTACTTTGATCCCATCGTTGGCCGTCTGCATACGCCGGCTCCACGATACCGGCAAGAGTGGCTGGTGGCTGCTCATCTCACTCGTCCCGTTTGTTGGGTTCATTGTCCTGCTCGTCTTCCTGGTGTCCGACAGCGCTCCGGAAGCGAACCTGTATGGCCCAAATCCAAAGCTTGCCTAGCAGATTGCTGCGATCATTCAGGTAAGCAAATTGTGCCGGATTTCAATGGTTCGTCCGCAGCGGCCGAGCGAATTCAGAAACCCGGCACACCATTAATCGAGTTCGACAACACTCATCACCGGCGTAGCCTCTCGCCCGGGCCGCACAATTCCATATTTCAAATCCAGAAACTCCTGTAACTCTTCCGGCATTAGCGCGGCAAGCTCCTGCCACGTAATCACCTTCAACCGCACGCGCATCTCCGCACTTTTCACCGCTGCCATCACCTGAAACCAAGCCTCGCGCAAATCCGGCCGGCGCGCATCATGCACCACGCAAAAGCTGCACCCCTCCGCATAGGCCGCCAGCACATTGCGAATCAGTTGATAACCCGCATACCCGGCCTCAGCCTGCTCCGCTTCCCTTGCCCGCGCCACAATCCCCGCCTGAAATTCGCGCGCCAGCGATCGTCATCGCAGCCGTACTCTTCCCACTCCTGCGTAAACTCCTCCGCAAACTCGACCGCCGTCCGCCGCCGCGCCTCCCGCAACTCCACCCGAGGCAACAACTCCCTCTCAAACACCGCATCAAAATCCCGATACCCCTCCACGACCGCAGCCTTGCGCGTCTGAAAATCTCCTTCCGTCAGCTTCGCCTCCACCAGCAGCCCGCCCCATCGCATATCCACTTCGGTCCGATCAAATCGCCCATTCTGCCAGCGGCACCCGCGCCCTCCATCCAAACTCCGGCGTCGCATCTTCCTCCAGCTCCCAAGCGCATTTCGAACCGCAGGCGTGTCCACCACCCCAGGCGCGCAAAACACGTTCATCAGCAGCGCATCCGAACTCATCGACGAGTCGAGTTCCCGCCATCTCCTGCCCGACTCCGCCTTTGGCAACGCCCTCCCCTGCGCATGAATCTTGTCGAAACGCCTCATCCACTCGGGCCGAGACTGCAGAGCCGCATACGATGCGTCGAAGAAGTTGCCGTGCCGGACTTCCTCGGGATGAAACACAATCACCGGCGGATTGCCGTAACTCTCCACGTGCGCCAGTCCCCGGGCCCATCGCCGGCTGCGAACACCCAGCTCGCGCCGCAATTCGCCCGCATAAATGCTTACTTTTTCCGTCATCTGTCAGCCGTTTCAGAATGCAGAGTTGAATCCCCGAAGAAAAAACCATCGAAAGGTGGAGGCGCGCCGGCCCCTGAAATGCGAAAATGGGTTCTGTGATTCCTCGCCTGAGCTCCCTAATCATTTTGCCCGTTATCTTGCTGTTCGTCGCATTTCCCGCTCAAAGCCTTCTTGGAGCCGGAGGTGAAGCGGGGTCCAAGACCGAGCAAGCCGGTGCCCTCCTGTTTCGCGACAAGGGCTGCACACACTGCCACGGCATCGGTGGCATCGGCACCAGGAAGGGGCCCTCGCTTGTCGATCTGCGCAAGAATAAGCTTTGGACCCCGGCTCAGATCACCAACCAAATCCTCAATGGCGGCGAAAAGATGCCACCGTTTAGCGATTCTGTCACCGACGAAGAAGCTGCTCAATTGGTGGCTTATCTGCGCGCCAAGAAGCGGCCAGTTCCCCCGCCCGCGCCAGAGGACCCTAAGTAGAGCAGAATGGCAGAAGACACGGGGGAGGCAAGAACCAAACTGAGAAGATTAATTTGAAACTGAGCACGAGCGAGTAGCATGGTGAAGAACAACGTCAGGTTAGGACTTGGCTTCGGATTCGTCCTGGGTACGTTGATAGGTGCGGTGCTGCATCACAATGGACCCGGCGGCGCAATTGGAGGGGCTTTAGGCCTGTTGATCGGCACTGTAATAAACAGCCGAAAGCAAAGTTTTAGCTGACGACCTCCATATCCCCACTATTTCGCCAAGCATATTGTTACCCTAATTGGGTCAGGATCCTGATCCGCCGGTTTATCGGCCGGACCGCTCAGGAATCTCAACAGATATTGCCCCCGCACACCCCAACCGGTAAACTGATACAGATAGGGTCAGGCCTGCGGCGCATAGTCGACCTGATCTGTCCGAAGTCACTCCCTGAAACCCCGTCGAAATCACCTGCGACGGAGTTTTTTAAGAAGCATAGAACAGACGGGGAGTTACAGTGCGGAGAGGTGGCAGAGCCCGGTTGAATGCACCTGACTCGAAATCAGACATAGTCGCAAGGCTATCGGGGGTTCGAATCCCTCCCTCTCCGCCATAAGATCAGTAGAATCAACAGTAGGGGCCTACCATTGGCCCCTGTTCTTTTTGGTAGGAAGCTTGCCTTTTGTGGAAAACATGCACGTAAAGGCACCGGAATACAAATCCAACTGACCACAAAACTGACACCGAAAATGCCTAACCGGTTATAGCCGGTTAGGCGCAGCGATCTCAACAGGAATACCCTCAAGTTGCATAGGCAGTATGTCGTGATGGCTCTTCGCTGGGTAAGTGGCCCCTCTCATGGCTAAAGGCCGCGATAAATAGGGCACAGCCTCCCATCCTGGCCAATGATCTAAGATGATAGAACCGATGCCTGGGCCGCCTGCCTCAACCGAATCCATCGAGCCAATCATGAGGAGTGTGTTCCCTGAAACGTCGAGATTTTCTCATGGGCGTAAGCGCGACAGCAGTAGCACCCATCGTGTCGCGCACGATTGCCCAGTCTGACCCGCGAAGGGCACAGAAAAACTCTTTTCCACTTGCCTCGGCCGATACCATATGGTCCTCAACATCAGTTCCGGTGCCGCTCCTTGCAGGCGCAGGAGCCGATGCGATCGCATCTCTTGCTGAAAAGGTCCCGACTCCAGACCTTCACAGCGTTTTCGCAAAGGAGTTTACGTTGGGCGCGGCTCCGTCCCAAGCGTTACTGCACATATTTGTCTTCACGCGATATCGTCTTTACGTTAATGGCGCCTACGTGGGCCGAGGCCCCTCTAGATATCAGAATCAGCGCCCTGAGTATGACACGCGCGAGATAAGTAAGCTTTTACGCACAGGGCGCAATGTACTTGTGGTGCTTGCCCACCGCGATGCTCCTACGGGACGAATCATGCAGCATACCCCAGGCTTTATTGCTGCGCTCGAGATTGTTCGAGATGGTCAAATACAGGTCATTCGCACTGACCGCTCCTGGCTCTCCATGCCGGAGCTGTGCTTTGGGCCGCGGGCGCAGGCATGGTCCTCGATCGAAGAACATATCGACGCTCGCAAGCTGAACGATTGGATACAACCGGACCTGACCTCCTCAGCATGGCGGCCTTCTGTGGTCGTATCAAGCAGCGGAAACGTCGTCTTTCATCCGAGAAGCGGCGCGTTGCAGACGGAATCGGTTCTCCCCTGGGCACCTGGCTCGACGTCGCTTCCCATTGATTTGAGCTATAACACTCCGATATCGCTGCATCTGCCAGGGATTGCTCAGTCCTACCACCTACTCGAAATCGATGCAGACGAAGGGAGCGAACTGGAGGTGAACTATTGTCTGCCCCAGGGTGAAACGAGCGGACGCTCTACCTATGTTGCGCATTCTGGCAGACAGACCTATATGGGAGGAGATACCTTCGCCTTCCGCCGACTCGAACTTCGCTTGAAATCGGGTCGCATACGGATTACGGGGGCTGCAGCTTATGAGGTGCGCTATCCCTTTGAGCGCGTGGCGTCCTTTGAGTGTAATGACCCCTCTCTGAATCAGCTTTGGAATATCTGTGCGCGATCGCTGGAGATCCTGAGCGAAGACACCTATGTGGATTGTGCTGATCGTGAACGTGTGGAGTGGACTGATGATAGCCCACCCGCGTTCGATTGCACTCGCGTAATGATGCGGGGGCCAGATGAGGCGGACAAACAGCACTGGGGCGATTCCCGGTTGCTGCGCGGGTTGTTGCGCCGTATCTCGCTGACACAGCAGCTCGACGGTCAGTTCAAAGCCCATAGCTGCTCTGAGAGGTTCGACATTCACGCGATCATGGAAGACCGTTCGTGCGACTGGGTTGTCCTGCTGCGCGATTATTACGAGAGCTCTGGAGACGGGAAGTTTGTGCGCGAGTTGTGGCCGGCCCTGATGCGGCTCATGCTTTGGTATCGGCAGCGGCGTACATCGAGAGGATTGACCCTGGCTCGTGAGTGGGAAGTTTGGGATAACCCTCTCCGCTATCAGGTATGCGAAGGGGCCGGTTTAAACGCGATGGTCTATCGTGCGTTGGTGGACGCATCAATCATGGCGAAAAGTATTGGGAAGAGGAATGATTCCGAATCCTTGGCCCAGGAGGCCGACCGTCTAAGAGCGGACTACAACCGCCTCTTGTGGAACGAGACGAAAGGTGCGTATGACGGGGCTCTATTTGGACCCGGCTCAGAGACTCGCCCCCAACTGGGACACCCCTTCACCGGCAAGATCAGCAACGGACGCTTCCAGCCCACAGCACAGGCAAACCTCTTCGCACTCTACGCCGGCCTCGTTCCTCCCGAACGGCTCGCCTCAGCGCGGAAGTGGATCCTGGCGCATACGGCAGAGATTCTGGAACCAATGTCGTACTACTACTTCTTCCGTATGCTGTATGCCATGGAAGAGCAGCAGGAAAGTGATGTTCTGCGCTTCATGAAGACCGGATGGAAAAACCAGGTCGATTCCGAGTGGCAGACGACGTGGGAGGGATTGGGAAAAAGCGGTGGCTCAAAAATCCATATCTATGGAATGCATCCCGGCTACTTTTTGACAGCCTTCGTTCTAGGAGCACGCCGCGAAGGTCCGGTAGGCCAGCGCACTCTCGTGATTGAACCCCGCTTGTCTGGACTCGAATGGGCGCGTGGAATCTGCGTCACCGAGTTTGGACCGGTAGAGGTGGACTGGAACGTGATGTCTTCTGGTGTGCCACAAATCCGTTGTGTCGTCCCAGCAGGGGTCATGGCGAAACTCCGAATTCGCTCGCAAGGCAAGCGGGCCGTCGTTGAAATTGACGGGATAGTTGCGCGCACTCATGAAACGAACGGATGGCTTGAGGTTAGTTTGCCAGCCGGGAGACACTCGATCATCCTTAAGACGTAGGCAGGTGCCCACTCACCACAGTAACAGTATCAGGGGCTGTGCCCCGCTCATCGCGATAAGGCCTGTCAAGTTCCATGACATGCTTTACACATTGTTATCAGGACATTCTTTACAGGGAGGAGTTCAGCGGGGTTCCTTTTGTCCTTGGGCGGGGAGGAACTGGCGGAATAGGGGGATCGGGGGCCGCTACTCAATGCGTTGGGTGTACTCAAATATCTCCTTGAGCTAGATGCTGCAGCCGAGGATACGATCGGCAAGGAGACGATTCCAACTAGCTCAAAAAGTGGCCATCATCCTCTAAATAATTGATAACAATAGATTGTAAGCCCGTCTCGAAATCAGACATAGTCGCAAGGCTATCGGGGGTTCGAATCCCTCCCTCTCCGCCATATTATGCAAATGATCATCTACACAAAAGATTGGCGGCATTCTTTATTTCAATTACTCACCCTCCAACCAGACAGTCGCCTCGCTCAGATCAAGTGTTCAATCTTTACGCTCTCGGCGGCGTAAGCCTTACCGGTTTCGCTTAAGAACGGGATGGCCTGGACGGCATCGAGCTTAGATAGTTGGGAATCGATCGCAACCAATTTCGCCAAGGCTGCGGCATCGTAAGTCTTGTTATACCGAACATAGCTGAACCAGCGCGACCCTGGCAGCTGGGTGCCAACCAGGTCGCCGACTTCAGAATCCAGCTTGTCCCCGAAAATGCATCCTCCGAGGCAGCGGCACATATAATCCTGCTGCCAGGCGATGCCTTGAATCAGCGCGGAAGGGATTAGAGATACATTGTTTCCCAGCCATAGCTTCCCCATCTTCGCTGTCAAGGCGGTTGAGAACCGCATTGTTCCCACAGACACAAGTCGAATGTTTTCCGGTCCCGGCGTCCAGTCAACCCGGTAGCAGGGCAAAATGGCGGTCAGGGCGGCGATGAGAGCTGGATTGTTATAGGGCGTTACCGAACCATCCACGAAAACGGATGGCTTTCCTCCAAGCTCTATCACTTCGGGGTCGAAATAGACCGGCGCGGCAGTGCTGGCTCTAACAACTTTCCATAGTGGAATATCCAGGTTGCAATCCGGCAAACTCCGCTCGTTGTAGCGGGCCTTTAGATTGTTTGTAAGAGGCCACTGAGAACCGGTGGTGTGGTTGCGAACCACGACCAGCAGAAGCTTCTTCAATCGGGCAGTATCGAACATGCTCGGTGTCTTCCCGTCGCCGCCCTCTGAAAATATTTTTTGCAGCAGGTCTGAAAGCGGCTCGGCCTGAAATTTTGCGACAAAGTATTTCTTAATTGGCCGATACCACGGAACCGGCCGGAACATGGTCTCGCCGTACTCAACGTACAGTTTGAGAATGTCCTCGACAGGCATTCCCCAACATAGCGCAGTGGCAATGATTGCGCCGGTACTGGTGCCCGCGAAAAAATCGAAATGATCGGCGAGAACCAAATCATCCTTGCCATACTCTTTGCGCAGCAGTTCCTGCATGCGGAGCAGTACCTCCAGACTGAATACTCCCCTGATTCCGCCGCCGTCCAACGAAAGAATACGCTTCATGTCATCACTTCCTCGGCATCTTCGCGTTTCGCACCAGGGATTTCCATTCCAGCAATTCCACAAGCAGCGCCCGTTCAATTCGGACGACAACCTTCAGCACCGTTGGCCATGTCCTCAAATTCACAAGCTCCGCGTCCCACTGCTCGAGCCAGTTCTGAAACTCGCGGTAACGCCGCTGGCGTCTGTCACAGTCGTGCACAATCAGAAGCGCGCCCGCAATGGTTGCGAGTTGGAACAGAGCGGAAATAGCAACGGAGAGCCAATTCCTCACAATCACCATGCTCGTCTGTTTCCATGCCATTCCAATCGCGAACACACACAAGGCGATGACAACTGCCAACCCAATGCAGACCAGGCTGAAGTTGCGGTACCTTTTTCCCCTTTGCGCCGATCGCTCGGCGTTCCGTGAAAAATAATCGATCTGATCTTGAACGCGCTCTTTTCGGTAGCGTGTCTTGAACTCTTCGAGCGAGACCGTGTTCGTCGAGCTTTCAAGCGCCCTCAGCAGACTCAGCGACCTCAACGTGCCGGCCAGTTCCGGGATAATCTCCGCCCCAATCACTTCGTCCTGAACCGGCGCGGCCCACAGCGCCAGCACGGAGCGGCATACTTCAGCCGCTGTTCTGGTGCGCGCCCAAAGCCTTTGCCGCTGATCGAGCCTGAGCAGAAATGGCAATGCTACTGCTGTGACTCCAAGCCCGGATCCAATCGCCAGCCATGTTTCTGGATGCGGCATCTTCAATCCGGCCGCGGTAAGAAATGCCGCCGCAGCAGTGTATGCAATCGGAATGGAAGACAGGCGCCGAACCTGAGGCGCCAGCTTGCTTGCATTCTTGTCTGTCTTTTCGAGCCACGCTTCTGCCAATGCTGTTCGCGAGTCAGATGATAGCGTTACACCGGCATCCGGCAAACCATTCAGAAATTCGAGCTCCGTGTCTTGCAATTTTTCAATATCCCGCAATGCGGACTCGTTGAGCGCCTGCATGACGCCGGTCGCGCTGTGAATCCAGATGACCGGCTTATCCATCTTTTCAGCAAACTCTTTAATCTCCTGGGTACCACCCATGCCCCTCGATGGCTCCCCGTCCCACAGCGCAATCATGATCTGACTCTGTTGCACCGTTTCAACGCCGCATTCGTAATACGCCTCGTTGCGGATTTCTCGATCTCCGGTCACGTCCACTGATACAGCCCTGCCCATAACCGCTTCAGCACGCTGCCAGGCCGTTGAATCGAAGTCTTTGCTGAATTTCTCCTTAGCCATCGGCAACAAAATCCTGAGCGGAATCTGCAACTCAAGACAACACTCCGCAAAAAGCAGGTCGCTGCCCGCTGCCACCGAAGAAACTCCATAAACAATTGCCGATGTTTTTGCCTTTTGCTCGCGAAGAAAGCCGCGGATTGACTCGCGGCTCTTCGCTTCATCTGGAAGGCTTCTGTGTCCGGTAAATCCGATTGCCAGCACCGATGGGAGCCGAATAGCCGACTTGATCTCGCTCTGTTGTGAAGGCATGGTCTTTGGCGACACTTCCCATTTGCTGAGTGCGCTACTGCAAAATCTCCGTGAGCGGGAATTTGCTGATGTCCACGGTTACCTGTGACGTGAGCTGGTTAATGAGCCGGAAGACGTCGCGGTTCCAGTATTGATTATCCGTGCCGAGCGTGGCCTTTTGATCGACGATCCGGTAATCCTTTCCCCGATAGCTCAACTCGATGATCGGTGCCGCATCCTCGTCCTCTTTTGCGCCTTGCAAACGTAACAACGGAAGCCGCTCAATGTCCGGGACTTGCTCCAGAAACGGCCTCGCCGGCCCAAGAGCTGCAACCTGCGCTGGGGTAAGGTACGGGCTGGGGGGAATCAGTGGATTTCCCTTCTCAATTGCCTCATAAGGGATCTGTTCCTGGGCGGCGGCAGCCATTAAGCCGATCAGGGAGCGCATCACCAGATGGACCGATACAGTCGATTTCTTCGAAGTTGGATCGGAGCACGCGTCAGGTTGAGTTGTGGTCCCTTGGCTCGCCGTTCCCTCAATGGTGAAACCGGCAGCAAGTTCGGTCAGAACCGCGTGCAGCGCGGGCCCACCTTTCAGCCCGGACATTTCCGGATCGGCTAGAATCTGGTCTTCAATTGTCTTAACATCCGGCCCTAGCTTTGTCCCGTTCGCCGCGAGCGGGTAAAGGCTGAAATTGGGGCTGAATACCTTCTCTCCCAGCACCCACTTTTGGGTCTTGGGATCGCCTTCCGTGGGCTGAAGCTCCCAAACGGCGCCCTTCTGCGCGGCATTGACGAAATCCGTGCCTTTAGGCGCGTTCGCTGAAGGACCCTTGGCGTCGCCAATGTCCAATCCCGAATTGTTGTCGAGCGAATAAGGCTGAAAGGTGTTCTGACCGCGCAGAAGAAGGTAGCCGTGTTTCTGTAACCAGTAAATGATCGCGTTGACACGGAGAAAGGTCGTGTAGCTGGAAAGCTCATCCGGGTCTCGCAGATAATCAGCTGGCGGAGTGTTGCGAATAGTCTCGACAGTGCAGCGACCCCCGTCATACCGGGTCACCTCAAATCGATCGACCATCAGGCGAACAAGTTGATCCACGCGCCAGCCTTGTTCGTAAAGAAAATAGAACGACTCCGCCGGAATCGGCTTGAGAAGAAGCTGCGCATTTGTTTCGTCGTTCACCGGAATAAACGTAAAGATCGGATCGTTTTCATAGGTAGCGCTGGGTGTGCCGTTGCCTGCGGGCGAACCGGCAGCAACGTTGGTTGACTGAAGCGTATACCCGGCATTCCCACTCAAAGAGACTGCCATCTTGTAAGCGCTTGTAATTTGCCCAATTTTGAAGAAATAGGTCGGATCGCGGTTCTCGAGTCGCGCCAGATTCAAAAGCATTTCTTGGTTCGAGGTCTGCGCATAGGCCTTTTCGAAGCCCGTAAAGTCGATCTTTAGACGCTTCGTGGCGCAGCCGGATAGGGCGAGCGGCGCAACCACGCAAAGTGACGCAAGCAGGATTTTTCCCGCCCGCTTTTTCGCCAGAATTATGCGGCCAACTTGAAATCCTGGTTCCATAGAGACCTCGCTGGGGACAATTCGCTGATGACCGGGAATGAAGCCGATAATACTTCTCCACTTGGGAGAAAGCAAGAGAGTTATTCAACCACCGGCCATCGCTGATACGCATTTAGCGCGCTCCAGTACAGAGGTGGCCTGCAGTCGATGGCCTCGATTTCCATCCGCTCAACTGCTGTTTCCGCCGGGTCGTACCCGCCAGTTTAATTCGGGCCGACAGGCGAGTGCGCCGTCTTTTCTCTGCGCTTCAAACCCGCATCCCGCGCCAGCAGATCAAGCTCCGAAGCCGCCAGCAGAAAGCCGCCCACCCCGTACACGTAGCTAGCGGAAGGCTTGAACTTCCCCGGCTGTCCATCGATCGGTTGAATCGATCCCAGGCGTCCGTCCGCAAAGATGTGCGCAAGAATCCCGGCCCACGCCCGCTCAACGACAGGTTCAAATTTTGCCCGGTTGAGCACTCCGTTGTTGATGCCCCAGGCCAACGCGTACGTGAAAAACGCCGACCCTGAAACCTCGGGCAAATCGTACGCAGCGGGGTCCAGCAATCCGCTCCGCCACAGTCCATCCCTGCCCTGAATGGACGCGACCTTATCGGCCATCTCCTTGAACTGTGTTATGTATTTCCCGCGGCTTGGGTAGTCGTTCGGCATAACCTCGAGCACCTTCACCAGCGCGCCCATCACCCACCCGTTGCCGCGCGACCAGAAGACCTTCTCGCCATTCGCCTGCTTCTGAGTGAAGTATCTGCTGTCCCGATAATAGAGATGCTCCGCCGGATCGTAGAGGCTTGCCGAAGTCTCCCACCACTCATGGTCCATATAGTCGAGGTAGCGCCGGTCGCCGGTTGCGACAGACATTCTGCCCAGCACCGGAGGAGCCATGAACAACGCATCGCACCACCACCACAGCAGTTTCGCGGGATCGTCGGGACGCACTACTAACTGATCCAGAACCGCCTTCGTATCCGCCATTCTTACGGGATCATGCGTTTCCAAATACAAATCCATGTAAGTTTGTCCCAGCGCCATGTCGTCTGCATGAGGAAATCTGTCGTTGATAAGCTTCCAGTCAAAGCGCTGCGCCATTCTCACCATCGCATCGCGATAGCGCGGATCTCCTGTGGTTTTGGTAGCAGCCAGCATGCCGTCGTAAAGCGCCGCGTATGTCCACTGTTGATTGAACGTCGCCTCGGTGCGTGCCAGCTCCCATCTGGCCACTTTGCTTGCCGCCTTGCTGATTTCCGCATGAGTCAATGCAGGAGAAAGTTCCGTGGCCTGCGGACCAGGATCGTCCGGCGAATCCCCCGATGTCGCCCGCTCCACCGTCGATGGTGGAGCAGTATCAGGCGTCTTGGTCTGACCACCCTGAGCGCCTGCCATGACCCCAGCCAACAAGGCCAGCATCGTCATCGTCTGGCCCAAGTTTTTTCCCGCATCGGCAACCCACGCCATCTTGTTTTCCTTATCGCTCGCCTTGAAGAATCGTCAAAGTCGAAACGCAATCATACATCAGCTTTCGTCCTGCTGGGTTTGGATTCGCGAGTCACTTGCCAGCATTCATCGGCACAGTCTATCTTTGTCGGTCGCCGCAAGCAGCAATCTGCGCGGTGCGGGAAAATTGAGATTGACTTGTAGATGATTTTTTGCCGTGAGGAATATGCTCCACAAAATCGCGCTTGACCGAAGAAGCTTTTTAAAGTCAGCAGCCGCTGTCGGTTGTGCGGCCGCCGTCCGCGCGGCCTGGAGCCTGCCTGAGGATTCGCATCAATCTGCCTTCAGACTTGTTGCAACAGCCGACCGTGCTCGGATTCTGACGGCGGCGAACCGCTACGTCACACAAGTGCCTTTGACCATCACCGCCTTTCCCACAAAACGCAGTGCCGGCGGACTTCACGACTTTTATTCTCAGGCGGATTATTTCTGGCCCAATCCGAACGATCCGAATGGCCCCTACATCAACCGCGACGGCCAAAGCAATCCGGACAATTTCGACGACCATCGAAAGGTCATGGTCGCGCTTTCCGTTCAAGTTCCGGCCTTGACCGCAGCTTGGGTTCTCACCGGAAACAACCATTTTGCCGAGCGAGCCTGCGATCATTTGCGCGCCTGGTTTGTTACCCCTGAAACGCGCATGAATCCAAATCTTCAATATGCCCAGGCGATTCAAGGCGTTTCGACCGGCCGATCGATCGGCATCATTGACACGCTGCATCTGGTTGAAGTAGCCAGGGCGGCAAGCTTTTTAGCGCCCAAAATGAACGACAGCGCCGCAGTGAAGGCCTGGTTCAGCAGCTATCTCGATTGGCTCTCAAACAGCGAACGTGGCAAGGCCGAGCGCGACACAAAGAACAATCACGCGATGTGTTGGGCGCTGCAGGCCGCGGAGTATGCGCGGCTCGTCGGCGACGAGGCAACACGCCAGGATGTGTATCGCCGATATCGCGAAATCCTCCTGCCCAATCAGTTAGCACTTGACGGATCGTTTCCGCTGGAGCTGGCGCGGACCAAGCCCTACAGCTATTCCATCTTCAACTTCGACGTGATGGCCGGTCTCTGCCAGTCGCTTGCCGGCCTGAAACCCAATCCGCTTACATGCACGCTTCCCGATGGTCGCGGCCTCTGCAAAGCCGCGCAGTTTATTGATCCCTTTATAAGAGACAAGAGCTCCTGGAAGTGGGCGAAGGACGTCGAACATTTCGATGCGCTTCCCGTTCGCTCACCGGGCTTACTGTTTTCCGGCATCGCCTGTCGAGAAAAGCAATACATCGACCTGTGGAAGACGCTTGATCCTGACCCGACGGACAAGGAGATCATTCGCAATTACCCCATCCGTCAGCCTCTGCTTTGGGTTTAGCGACGTATCGTTCATTTCCGCGCAGGTAAACCGATCAAGCTAGCCAAGCGGCATCCCCGCCTAGTAGAGTTCGTAGCGGTTGCCCTTTTCATTTTTTGAACCTTTTGGATTTTCTGTCCCGTCAAACGAACCTGCCATCTGGTCAACTTGAACACACCTTTTGATTGCACCTTCGGAGGAATCTTTTTTCATGTCGCTTCGCCACTGGCTCTCCTTACCGCTTGCGCTCGCCATCATGGCCCCCGGCGGCATCGCACAGCAACAGCTCCCCTATCTCGACACCGCGCTCTCGCCCGCCCAGCGTGCTCATGATCTGGTCGGGCGCATGACGCTGGATGAGAAAGCCAGCCAGCTTGAAGACTGGGCCACCGCCATTCCCCGGCTCGGCATTCCCGACTACCAGACCTGGAACGAGGCGCTGCATGGCGTCGCCCGCGCCGGCTACTCCACCGTCTTTCCGCAGGCCATCGGTATGGCTGCCACCTGGGACCCGACGATCGTGCAGACCATGGGCAACGTGATTTCAACTGAGGCGCGCGCCAAGTACAACGAGGCCCAGCGCGAGGGCAATCACCGCATCTTTTATGGACTCACGTTCTGGTCGCCGAACATCAACATCTTCCGCGATCCACGCTGGGGTCGCGGGCAGGAAACCTATGGCGAGGACCCGTTTCTGACCGCTACGCTGGGCGTTGCGTTTATCACCGGCGTGCAGGGAGGCGACCCGAATCACCTGCGAGCGGTCGCCACCAGCAAGCATTTTGCCGTGCACAGCGGGCCCGAGACTTTGCGTCACGGGTTCAACGTGGACCCAAGCCCGCGCGACCTTGAGGAAACTTACCTGCCCGCATTCCGCGCCACTGTGACTCAAGGTCATGTGCAGTCTGTGATGTGCGCTTATAACTCCATCGACGAGTGGCCCGCCTGCACCAACAAGATGCTGCTCAAGGAACATCTTCGCGACGCGTGGGGATTCAAGGGCTTCGTCGTCTCCGACTGCGGCGCGATCGTCGACGTGAATCAGGGGCACAAGAAAACGCCTGACATCACCCACTCCGCGGCGCTTGCCCTTGAGGCCGGTACTGACCTTTCATGCAGCATCTGGACGCCTGGCTTTAACACACTGGCCGATGCGGTTCGCCAGAAACTGGTGTCTGAAGACCTCGTCACGCAGGCCGCCGAGCGGCTCTATACCGCGCGCTTTCAGCTCGGCCTCTTTGATCCACAAGGCTCCGCGCTCGATCGGATTCCCTACTCCGCCGACGGTTCTACCGCCAACCGTCAGACCTCCCTCAAAGCCGCTGAGGAGAGCATTGTTCTGCTTAAAAACTCAGGCGAACTGCCACTGAAGGCGCAAACGGGCCATATCGCCGTGATTGGCCCCACCGCGGAACTGCTGCCATCGATCCTTGGCAACTACGTCGGCACCCCGGTTCATCCTGTCCTGCCTCTTGACGGCGTCATCGACCAATTCCGCAGCTCTCCTATTCTCTACGCCCAGGGTTCCACGTTAGCGGCTGGAGTTGGCGTTCCCGTCCCCCGCACCGCTTTCGGGATGAATCAAGGCCTCAAGACCGAGTTCTTCGCAACACCGGATTGGACCGGCCGTCCCGTGGTTACCTTGACTCAGCCCATCATCCAGGCCGATTGGGAAAACTCGTCACCCGTTCCGCAGCTTGAGACCCACGACTATTCCGTTCGCTGGAGCGGCTCGCTCACCGTCCCAGCACCTGGCCACTACGTCTTCTCGCTTGAAGCGGGCGACAGCTTCCCTTACTCACCAGTCGAGACCTACCGCTTCATTCTCGACGGCAAGGTGCTTTCCGAGGGCAGCCTGCGTCGGGTGGGTGATTTGTCCGCAATGGGCAATTTCCAGCTTTTGTCCGGCTTCTCCCAAACTGCGCCGCCGCTGATGCAATTCCCAAAGGTTCCCTCAATTCCAGTCGACTTCACCGACACCACTCCTCATGACATCCGCGTGGAGTACTCGCACTCCGGCGATCAGTCCGGTGGCGGCCTCACGCTGAAGTGGGAAGCTCCTGCTCAAGCTCAACTCGACGAAGCTGTAGCTCGCGCCAAGGAATCGGACGTTGTCATCGCTTTTGTCGGTCTGTCGCCACAGCTTGAGGGCGAAGAGATGCCTATCAAGATAGATGGCTTTAACGGCGGCGACCGCACCAGCATCGACCTGCCGGCCCCTCAGCAGAAGCTCCTTGAAGCGGTTGCCGCCACCGGCAAGCCGCTCATCGTTGTGCTTCAGAGCGGAAGCGCCGTTAACCTCACATGGGCCAATGAACACGCCGCTGCAATCCTTCAGGCCTGGTATCCGGGCGTCGCGGGCGGCGTAGCCATCGCACACACTCTTTCGGGACTGAACAATCCCGCGGGGCGCTTGCCAATCACCTTTTATGCCGGCCTCGACAGCCTTCCCGCCTTTTCCGATTACTCCATGAAGGGACGCACGTATCGTTACTTCGCCGGCAAGCCACTTTGGGGATTCGGATATGGACTTAGTTATTCCACCTTCAAGTACGGCCCGGTGAAGTTATCGGCCGATAACATCAAGGCTGGCGACCCAATAACTGCGACGGTAACCGTAACTAACACAGGAACCCTCCCCGGCGACGAAGTCGTTGAGGCCTACCTCAAGACCCCGCAGCCTGACGGCCCAATCCACTCTCTGGTTGGTTTTCAGCGCGTGAATATTGCCGAGGGGCAAAGCCGCGATGTCGCCATCGCCATCGATCCGCGCTCCATTTCTAGTGTCGACAGTAAAGGTGACCGCTCCATCCTCGAAGGCAAATACGATCTCACCCTCGGCGGCGCTCAGCCTCAGGATACGGTTGCGAAATCCGAAGCCACGTTCACCGTCACCGGAACCCAGCCACTGCCAAAATAATTGCACGCCTGGCGTGGGCAGATTCCTCATAGTCCGCTCGCGCCTGTTAAATTCGATAAACTCTAAGGGACCGCAAAATCCTCGGAGCCCCCTTGCACACTGGAATCGAAGAACGCATCATCCGCCCCGCCCGCAATATCCACGGAAGCCTTCGTCTGCCCGGCGATAAATCCATCAGTCACCGGTATGGCATGTTGGCTGCGTTCGCTGAAGGTGTCTCCCGTTTCACCAATTTCTCCACGGGAGCCGACTGTGCCTCCACCCTTTCCTGCATGGGAGCTCTCGGCGCTAAGGTCGAAAGACCCAATAAGGACGTCGTCGAAGTCACCGGTGTCGCCGGCCGCGTAACTCCCGCTGACCATCCCCTCGATTGCGGCAACTCCGGCTCAACCATGCGCATGATCTCCGGACTCCTGGCCCCGCAGCAGGGTTCCTTCACCCTCATCGGAGACGGCTCTCTCTCCCGCCGTCCCATGGAGCGCGTCCGCAGACCTCTCGAAGCCATGGGCGCGCGCCTCTCGCTCACCGACGGCCATGCGCCTGTGACCATCCACGGGAACACCCTGCAGTCAATTGACTACACCACTCCCGTTCCCAGCGCCCAGATCAAGACATGCATCCTTCTGGCCGGCCTGCAGACCAATGGAACTACGATCGTTCGAGAATCGGTCCGCACCCGCGACCACAGTGAGCTGGCCTTGCGCGCCTTCGGAGCCAAGCTCGATCGCACCATCGATTCTGTCTCCATCGCCGGGCCGCAAACCCTCCATGCCATCGATGCCGCGGTGCCCGGCGACATATCCTCCGCCGCGTTTTTCCTTTGCGCCGCTGCGCTTTTTCCCGGCTCTGCTCTTCTGCTCGATTCGCTGGGACTTAACCCGACGCGCGCCACGTTGCTTGACGTGCTCACCGCGCTGGGTGCGCACATCAGCGTACTCAACATTGAAGAAAAGAATGCCGAGCTGGTTGGATCGGTTCAGATCTCGGCCCCGCCAGAAGGCCTCGGCTCCACGGCCGTCAGCGGCGCTCTTGCCGCTCAGCTCATTGACGAGCTTCCCGTCCTTGCTGCCATCGCGCCTTACACGAGCGGAGGCATCCGCATTCGCGACGCCAAAGAACTTCGCGTCAAGGAGTCCGACCGCATCGACCTGATCGTTAAGAATCTGCGCGCCATGGGCGCCGAGGTCGTGGAGTTTGAAGACGGCCTGGATGTTCCCGGGGGCCAGACTCTGCATGGCGCAACCATCGATTCAGGAGGCGACCATCGCATTGCCATGGCCTTCAGCGTCGCCGCTCTCCGCGCCGAAGGAGAGACGCTCATTCAAGGCGCTGAATCGGCCGCCATCAGCTTCCCCGAGTTCTTCGACCTCCTCGACCTGGTCGCCGAACGATAAAAGCGGGGACGAATAAATCTCATTTTTCAAACGATAACAATCAGAACATCTGCTCGTTTTTTCGGAGGGAGTAGGGGCATTTATGCCCCATAAAAGAGCGCCAGAGGTATTTGCCTTTAGGCGCGGGTATTTCTTTGGCTGAGGCTGGAAGGCCCGGGGCTAAAGCCCTGTCGCTTGAAGCATTATTCCAGGGGCATAAATGCCCCTGCTCCCTCCGAAAAGACAAGGCAATGCAATAAGCTCTTTCAGCTTGGAGGCTATTGGAAGCGTTGGATACGTTTGCTATGGGTGAAACTGGTTCCATTGAGTATGAAAAGCCCGTCCAGCTTTTCATTCAGCCGGACGGGCTTCTTGATGAATCGAGCGACTGCAGCCTTATTGCGAAACAGGCTGAGCCTTAGTTGGCTCTTGTCTCGGCGGCGCAGGCGCCAGCCCAGGCACCACAGGCGTCGTCTGCACATTGCCGCTGGTTGCCTCGCCCAGGTTGATCCCGTAGTGCTGTAACGTAGAAGCCAGCATCTGGTAAAGGCCAGCGCGATCCTTGGCATAGTTCGCCTGCGCCGCGATCAGGGTATCCTCCGACGTCGCCAAACTGCGCTGCTGTGCCAAAACAAGTGCCGTAGTCGAAGCGCCCAACCTCAGTTTATTTTGTTCGTCCGCGAGGCTTTCTTTGCTGTAATCTCGGGCCGCGAGGTCGGCAAGAACCTGCGCCCGGTCATTGGTCAACGCAAATTGCTGGTTCACAACCTGCATGCGAATCTGCGTGTAGAGTTGCTCAAGCCGCAACTCCGCCTGGCGATATTCCATCAGCGAACGCGCCTGAACCGACTGAGCAAATTTGTTGCCGATGGGAATATTGACGTTAAATCCGACTCCTCTATCGGGAGCCGAGTCGTTGAATGCGTTCTGAAACGCCGTTCCATAACCCGTCGGAGCGGTCGTTGGGCAAACGCCGTTATAAAGCGAGCAATCGAGATTCGGGTTGACTGAGCCGGCGATGCCTGAGCCTTGCAAATACGCGAAGACATCGACCTGCGGCAGCAACGCATTCCGCGCACCCTTCAAAGTGATCTCGTCGTTGCGGAGCGTCAGCACCGCCTGTTCCAACTCCGGCCTCTGCTGAAATGCTTCCTGCACCAGATCCTCAATCGGCTTCTTCTCTTCAGGAATCTCCTCAACGCTTACGCGGTCGGTAGGAATAACTGCCGCCGCGGAGAGCGCCGGATCGTTGAGATTCCGCGCGATCGCCTGCTTGATGATCTGCTGCTGGTAGTTCAGCGCCAGCTGCGAGCTGATCAGTGACTGCTTATCGGAAGCCACAGCCTGATCGGCGTTCAGCACGTCGAGCTTCGCCATGGTGCCAACGTCAAGCTGCTTGCGGTCGTCACTTGCCACCTTGGTGGTCTGCTCAAGAGCGCGCTGCTTGGCCTGCACATCCTCGTACGCCTGCACCAGTCCCCAATAGATCGTCTCCACCTGGTTCACTGTGTAGATAACCTGCTGGCGAAACGAAGAGTCGACGATGCGCCGGTCATTCGCAGCCTGGTAAATGTAGCGCTTGTTCACCCAGATGCCGGCCCCGGCGAGCAGGTGTTGAGTCACCTGGCCTTTGAAGTTTGAACTCAACTCCGGACTGTAGAGTGTGGTGCCGTTGGTGTTGGTGGCATCGACATTATTGAATCCAAACTGGAATGCCGTGCCAGTCACAAAACCCTGGTTGTATGTTAAGTCGTAAGTGTTGGTCCCCGTCTTTCCGCCCGCAAAAAAGCTCGTCGTCGGGTTAGTTGCGCGATCGATTTCGATCGAAGATGAAACCGAAGGCTCCAGTGCCTCCGGCGTTGGGCCCGCTCCCTGCGTTGTCAGCGACAATCCAGCCGTGCCCGAACCCGCCCCGCCGGAGCCTACCGTCGTTCCGCCTGGACCACCGCCGGTGGTCAACGTCGAAGCTGAACCGCCCAGCGTTCCAGTGATCAGACCGGAGGCGCGCCCAGCGGAGCCGCTCCTGTCCGTGTGCGCAGAATGTCGGTATCCGCGATGTCCAGATCGTAACGCGCAATGGCCAGGTCGTAGTTATTCTCAAGCGCAATCGCAATCGCGTCAGAAAGGCTCAAGTAGATTTTGCCGTCTTTCACCAAATCAGTGAGCCGCACCGAGTTCGCAAAACTCGCTTTTGGAATCGTCGTTGGTTTGAACGTATTCAGAGGATTGCCCCAAAGACGTGCAGCTGGCTTTGAAAAATCGCGTTGCGACGGGCGCAAGTCCAACGGCTCTGTCAAAACCGGCGCAGGCGCCGCGGGTAAAGCGGACGCCGCATTGTCCGTAGCCCCTGGAGCCGTCTGCTGAGCAAGACCTGTCGGCGCCCCTGCCGCCAATGTCAACAGCGCCGCCACAACTGCGCGCAGCTTAATCCCCGCCAGCCCACGCCCTGCCTGAAAACCAATGTTGCGCACCTTGCCATCCCGCCGATCAAACACACTTCTACCCTTCAAATGCATGATTCCTCTCCACGATTAGCTGGGGCATGTGGGGTGCCATTCTTTAGTGACGTCCGGCAATCCTTTCCGGACGCAAATTTATGACTCTTTGAACGATCTATGCCGCCCGCTTTGGACCGTGGGCTCCTCCATTGCGACGCGCGGCGTGCTATGGCTTCTCTCGCTCCGCTCGTCATGATTTTCCGGAACTTAGTTGCGTTCACCCGCGGAAAGCTAAGTGTATCAACCCGTACTGCTCGTTCTCGGATCGTCCAGCCGAATACATCATTCAAATTTGGCCGAACAATTCGAAGAATTCAGGCCCGGCCCCTGCCGCGACGAACTAGATCAAATGCCCAACCGCCTCGGTAAAATCCGCAATTTAAACCATCCTTCGTCTCCCCTCAAAATAATCAATTAAATTCCGTTATCATGTCGATTCGGCCACACCCCGTTCGACGTATCAGCAGAGAGCCAATATGAAAACGAGCTACAGCCATCCAACTGCGCTCTCAATTTAAGTTCATCGGTTAGCCAACAAATGGCTAAACCCAAAGGAGAATTCGCAATGCGATTCATGGTCATCGTTAAATCAACCCCAGAGGCAGAAAAAGCAGGCGCCCTCCCCGATCCAGAGCTATTGCTCGAGATGGGCAAGTACAACGAAGAGCTGAGTAAGGCTGGCGTCCTGCTTGCCCTCGACGGCCTCCATCCCAGCTCAAAAGGCGCACGCGTCAAATTCTCCGGCAAGTCTCGCACCGTCATCGACGGCCCCTTCACCGAGGCCAAGGAACTCATCGCCGGCTTCACGATCTTGCAGGTCAAGTCTCTTGAAGAGGCCATCGAGTGGGTGAAGCGCGCCCCGAACTGCAACCCCGCCGGCGACTCCGAGGTCGAGATCCGCCAGATATTTGAGATGGAAGATTTCGCACCGGTTCTGACTGAAGAGCAGATCCAGCACAAGGTTGCGAAACGGGCAGCGCTTCCGAATCAGACGGCCGGCAAATAGCCACTCTTGCATCCACGGATTGAATCTGGTGTGATCGGTAGCAGTGTCCGCTACCGATCCACACCACGCCACGCAGCAGGCCGCCCATCAGTCCCTGCACCGCACCATTGAAGCCGTATGGCGCATCGAACGAGCGCGCGTCATCGCCGGACTCACGCGCCTCACCCGCGACGTCGGCCTCGCCGAAGATCTCGCGCAGGAGGCTCTTGTCGCCGCACTGGAACAGTGGCCGCAATCTGGCGTCCCCGATAATCCCGCGGCATGGCTCACTGCAACCGCCAAACGCCGCGCCATCGATCTCTTCCGCCGCAGCGCCGTCGCCGAACGCAAACACGAAGAGCTCGCCCGCAAACTCGAAGCCTTGGAACAAACCTCGCCAGACCTCGACTCCACTCTCGACAACACCATCGGCGACGACCTCCTCCGCCTCGTCTTCATCGCCTGCCATCCCATCCTCCCCACCGAGTCCCGCGCCGCTCTCACCCTCCGTCTCCTTGGCGGCCTCACCACCGACGAGATCGCCCGCGCCTTCCTCACCCCTGAACCCACCATCGCCCAGCGCATCGTCCGCGCCAAACGCACCCTCGCCGAGAAGCACATCCCCTTCGAGGTCCCTCGCGGCTCCGAGCTCGCCGCCCGCCTCTCTTCCGTCCTCGAAGTCATCTACCTCATCTTCAACGAGGGCTACTCCGCCACCGCCGGCGACGACCTCATGCGCCCCACCCTCTGCGAAGACGCGCTCCGCCTCGGCCGCATCCTTGCCGAACTCACTCCCACTGAACCGGAAGCCCACGGCCTGGTCGCCCTCATGGAGATCCAGGCCTCTCGCACCCGCGCCCGCGTCACTTCCAACGGCGAACCAGTCTTACTCTTCGATCAAAACCGCAGCCAATGGGATCAACTCTTAATCCGTCGCGGCCTGACCGCAATCGAACGCGCTCATAAAATCAACGCCAGCCTCGTCAGCACCAGCCGCGGCCCCTATCTCCTCCAGGCCGAGATAGCCGCCTGCCACGCCCGCGCCCGCACGCCACCGGAAACCGATTGGCGCCGCATCGTCATTCTCTACACCGAACTCGCCCGGCTCACTCCATCCCCCGTCATCGAACTCAACCGCGCCGTAGCCGTCTCCATGGCCCACGGCCCTCAGGCCGGTCTCACACTTGTAGACGCCCTCGCTTCCGAACCCTCGCTGGCGCGATACCACCTTCTTCCCAGCGTGCGCGCCGACCTCCTCTACAAACTAGGCCGCCATCCCGAAGCCCGCACCGAATTCGAACGCGCCGCAGCTCTTACCCGCAACACCCGCGAACGCGCCCTCCTACTCACTCGCGCCGCATCGTGCTCTCAGTCCCCTATCTAATCTCTTCGGAAAAAATGACAACCGGCTCGTCCCCCAGAAATGCCGGTCGATTTCCCGTTGCAGCAAACTGCGGCTCCCACACCGGAGAAAGCAGCTGCGGCATCGGCTTCGCCGCAATCAGCTTGCCGCCGATACGTCGATGAGCGATAAGGAGAAATTGGCGCGGGCATGATTGCGATCGTGATTACGCTCGGGGCAAGTCCGCAGCGGGAGAAGTCGGGTAACCTGTTCTATAGACGAACGAAAGTGACAAATCTTGTCCAACCCGCTCTTGATTTCCAAACCTGGAAGCTGACGCTGGCCTACGACGGCACCGACTTCAGCGGCTGGCAGGTGCAGCCCGGCGAACCCACCGTACAGGGCGAATTGCAGCAAGCCCTCGGCCGGGTCACCGGCGAATTTCCCCTCCCTCAAGGCTCGGGACGCACCGACGCCGGCGTTCACGCGCTTGGACAAGTAGCCAGCCTCGTCTTGCAGGCCCGCATCCCGCCCGACAATCTGCGTCTCGCCCTAAACCGGACCTTGCCTGAATCGATTCGAATTCTTCAGGCGGAAACGGTCGCGGCAACGTTTCACGCGCGCCACTCGGCCGTCGCCAAGACCTACGAATACCGCATCTTTCGCGGAGACATCTGCCCACCCTTTCTGGCCCGCTATGTTCTCGCATGTGCGTGGCCCATGGACGTGGAGGCGCTGCAAGAGTCGGCCCAACCTTTTGTAGGCGAGCACGATTTTCTAAGCTTCGCCGCCACCGACCCAGACCTGAATAGCCGCACTGCACAGGAACTGGACCCCAATGCAACTGCGCCGGCAGCGCGCGGTGCGGTCCGAGCCATATTCAATTCAACGTGGGAAGAGCGCCACGCCGACGCCGGCGATCTGCTCATTTATCGCGTCCGAGGCAATGGCTTCTTGCACCACATGGTGCGCAACCTGGTTGGAACCATGCTGGACGTAGGCCGTGGTTACCGGCCGCTCGAAGAAATCTCCTCAATCATCGCCGCTCGTTCCCGTGCCGCTGCCGGCCCAACCGCCCCGCCCCAAGGGCTATTTCTGCATTCAGTGGAGTATTCATCGCCACCTGAAATTCCCATAAGTGACTGATCTCAGGCCAGAAAGGTCCTAACTTCGCCCGGCACAGATCTTCCCTGCTACCCTAAAACCATCCGCATGGCCACTTTTGCCCGCAGTTCGGCCTTCTCACGCGTCACGGCCCTCGCCGCTCAAAGGCCGGTTCACGCGGCATTTGCGTGGCTGCACGGAAATCCTGGGAAAATCATGGATTGGCAAGCGCAGTTGGTAGCAATTCCCGCACCGCCATTCGGCGAAAAGGCCCGTTCAGAATGGCTCTCCGCTCGCTTCGACGAGGTTGGGCTCAGTCAGGTTCACATCGACGCCGTCGGGAACGTCTTCGCATGCCTGCCGGCAGCCAAGCTGCCCGCGGACAGCACCGGTCCTGTGGTCCTGCTCTCGGCGCACCTCGATACCGTGTTTCCCATCGAAACTCCGCTGCTCCCCCTGGTCGATGGCGATCGCCTGCAAGCTCCGGGTGCCTGCGATAATGGCGCGGGCGTAGCCGGAATGCTGGCCATCGCCCATGCTCTGCTCCAGGCCAAAGCGGAATTGCCCGCCCCGCTCATCTTTATGGGAAACGTGGGCGAAGAAGGTGAAGGTGATCTGCGCGGCGTGCGCCATCTCTACAAAAACGACGCGCTCGCTGGCCGCATCGCCGCCCACATTGTCCTCGATGGCGCAGGCGCAGATTCGGCTGTCTCCCAGGCTCTCGGCAGCCGTCGTTACCAGGTTACGATCTGCGGCCCCGGCGGCCACAGCTTTACCGACGCTGGCACGCCCAATCCTATTGCGGCCCTGGCTTCGGCGCTGGCCACGCTCGCTGAAACCGCTCTCCCTGAAGAACCACGAACAACCCTCAACGTGGGCACCATCCACGGAGGCACCAGCGTCAACTCAATCCCGGAGCGCGCGCAGGCCTCCATCGATTTACGCTCCACCGACCCTGACCAACTGCTTCGTCTTGAGGTTGCGTTGCACCGGGCAGCCGAGGATGCCGTCGAGCGCACCAACGCTCTGGCGAAGTCACGCGCCAAGGGTGTTCTCTCCTTCTCCATTGCCAAAATCGGTGACCGCCCCGCCGCGAAACTGCCCTCTGATTCCCCTCTGCTCGAAGCTCTGCGCGCCGTCGACCGTCATCTCGGCCTGCGCACCGACCTTCGCCTGGGCTCGACCGACGCCAATATTCCTCTCTCGCTCGGCGTTCCGTCTCTATCCATGGGCGCCGGCGGCGATGGCGGAGGCGCGCACACCCAGGCCGAGTGGTATTCCGCCAGGGATCGCGAAGTGGGCCTGCGGCGCGTGTTGCTGCTGACCCTGGCTATGATTGAATGGGCCGCAGAATCCTAGTCTGCTACACTCCGCGCATGCGCGTCTCAACTGCTCTGCTCGTCGCAGCCCTCGTCACAGGCGCCCTGTGCGCGGCGCAGACTTCCAATTCCGTGGGACGCACATCGCCCAAGCGGTTAGGCTCTGCCCCGCTTGCCACTGTGCCTGAAGTCATCTTCGTCAACGGCGTAATCTATACCGGCGTAGGAATGGAAAAAGACAATCCTGAAACTGTGCAGGCTATGGCCATCGGCGGCGGAAAAGTTCTGGCCATCGGAACCAATGACGAAGTCGCACGCCTCGCTGGCCCCAATACCCGCCTTCACGATCTGGACAACGCCCACACCGGCGCCTGCATCTTTCCCGGCTTCAACGACGCCCACACTCACCTGGGCCCCGCCGGGCACACAAAGCTCAATGTGGACCTTACGGGCGCAGAATCCCTGACAAATATGCTGGCCAAAGTGCAAATTTTCGCCAACGATGCGCCCGCCGGTCATTGGCTCACAGGCGGCAACTGGGACCACACCCTCTGGCCGCAAAAAACCCTTCCTACCCGCCAGGATCTCGACAAGGTCACCGGCAGCCATCCGGCATTTCTCGACCGCATTGACGGCCACATCGCCATCGCCAACACGGCCGCTCTCAAAGCTGCGGGCATCACGGGCAAGACCGTCCCCCCTCAAGGAGGGTCGATTGATCTGGACGCCAACGGAGAGCCCACCGGCATTCTTCGCGAGGGCGCGAAGGGGCTGGTTCAAAAGGTAATTCCCCTTCCGAGCAATGATGACCGTCGCCGGGCCGACGAGCTGGCCATCGCCGATGCCCTCGCGCACGGCGTTACCAGCGTGCAGGACTTTAGCGACTGGGAGGATTTTCTGGTCTTCGAGCAGCTCGAAAAGAAAGGCAAGCTCCATCTCCGCATAAGCGAATGGCTCCCGTTTAAAGACCCCCTGCCTGAACTGTTGAAGATGCGCACGCACCACGACCCCAACGACTCCTTGCTCCACACGGGCTTCTTAAAGGGTTTCATGGACGGCTCGCTTGGCTCCAGAACGGCCGCCATGAAAGCCCCGTATTCCGATGACCCGGCCAACACCGGCTTGGCTCAATACACGCAATTGCAACTTGATCGGATGGCCGTAGAGCGTGCGCGGGCCGGATTTCAATTGGGCTTCCACGCCATCGGCGACAAAGGCGTGTCGATGGCCTTGAATGCCTACGCGCAGCCCGGCATTTCACGCACGGCACGAAATCGCATCGAACATGCTCAGGTTGTCGACCCAGCCGACATTCCCAGATTCGCCAAACTCGGCGTCATCGCCTCCATGCAGCCAAGCCACCTGCTCACCGACATGAACTGGGCCGAGGATCGGCTGGGCCCTGAACGCGCCGCCTACTCGTATGCATGGAAGGCTTTCATAGATGCAGGCGTTCCGCTCGCCTTCGGTACCGACTATCCAGTGGAACCCATCACGCCCTTTCGCGGACTCTACGCCGCGGTCACGCGCATGAATGAAGCCGGCACTCAATCCTATTTCCCCGAGAACAAACTCACGCGGGGACAGGCGCTTTATGCCTATACCCAGGGTTCTGCCTACGCTGAATTCGCCGAGAGCCACAAAGGCAAGCTCGCCCCCGGCTACGATGCCGATTTCATTCTCGTCGATCGCGATCTCTACAAAGTCAGTGCCCCGGCGATTCTTCATGCTGCCGTACTCGAAACATTCGTGGCCGGAGGCCAAGTCTATACCGCAAATTCGCAATAGCCAGATCGTGATGTCACTCGATTGAGATCCATGCCGCGTCAAGCAACGGCCCACGGCGACTCTTTTACACAAACATACGTCTATACCAATTAAGGGAGATACAACCGTAGTATGAGGACACACTATAGCCCGATAGCATCCAATCTTCGTTAGACGTGCTTCCACGCTCTGCACGGAAGACCGCCGAGCCAGACGAGTTTGCCCGCCACTGGCTATACTGGTAGTTGGTGCATTTAACCATGCAGCCCGGGCTGCTCAACCGACGAGGTCATTGAACTCATGAAATCGCTTTTTGAACGGCTACGCTCGCGCCGTCTCGCTTCAACTTTTGTCCTGCTCGCTACCCTCACCGTGGCCATTGTGGCTGGGTCCTTTGCCGCACACGGCGTCCGCGGACAAGAGAAGCAGAGCAACAGCACCGACGCTACTCCCCTCACCATCGTCAATTCCACGATTCCGCCCAATGAGTTTGTGAAGATTGCCAGACAGGTAGGGCCCGCAGTGGTCAATATCAATACCCGGACTCTGCCCAAGCAGTCTGAAAATAGAGGCCGCCGCAACCCCAATCCTCACAGCCGCGTTCAACCAAATCCGCAGAATCCCGGCGACGATGATGACGACAGTCAGCAGCAGGGCCAGGGCAACTTTCAGGATTTCTTCAACCGCTTCTTCGGCGGCCAGGCGCCCGACCAGGAAGGCGGCGATGACAGCAAGGTAAGCGAGTCGCTCGGCTCCGGTTTCATCGTCGATCCCAAGGGCTACATCATCACCAACAACCACGTCATCGAGAAGGCTGACCAGATCTTCGTCAAGCTCTCCACCGACCCCGACAATCAGGATGAGGGTCGTCCCGCGCGCGTGATTGGTGTGGACAAGGCTACCGACCTTGCAGTCATCAAGATTGACACCAGCACCCCGCTGCCGACTGTGAAAATGGGCAACTCCGACACCGCGGAAGTTGGCGATTGGGTCGAGGCTATCGGAAGCCCCTTCGCGCTCGCTCAGACCGTCACAGCCGGCATCATTTCAGCTAAGAATCGCACCATTGAACAGGGCGCACCCGGTCAGTTTCAGCACTTCATCCAGACTGACGCGGCCATCAATCCCGGCAACTCCGGCGGGCCTCTGCTCAATATGAATGGCGAGGTCGTCGGCGTGAACACGGCCATCTTTACCCAGTCGAACGGCTACCAGGGCATTGGTTTCGCAATGCCGTCGAACACCGTTGTGTCAATCTACAACGACCTCATCGGCCCCAGCCACAAAGTGACGCGCGGCTCCATCGGCATCGAATTTCGCGAGGGACTCCCAAGTGCTGTCAATCGCGTGTACGGCTTCAAGAACGGTGTGCTGGTGCAGCGCGTCACCCCAGGCGGTCCCGCGGACAAGGGCGGCATCAAGGTAGGCGACATCATTACCACCATTGATGGCCGCGCCATCAAAGACGGAGACGACCTGGTGAATGAAATCGCCAGCCGCCGCCCCGGCTCAACCATCCGACTGGGCTTCCTGCGAGACGGCAAGCCGTCGGATACCTCGGTCACCATCGGCGACCGTGACAAGGTCTTCGCCGATGCGGGTATTCAGCAAGCCGAAAACAACCCCGACGAGAAAGGCGATGCCGGCGAAGCCAAGCTGGGCATCGTGGTCCGCGACGCCACACCCACCACCACTTCCAAGCTGCACATTCAGGGTGTAATCGTTCAGTCGGTTCGTGCCGGATCCTTCGCAGACTTGTCAGGTCTCGAGCCAGGCCTTCTTATTGTTCGCATCAACAAACAGCCCACCGCTACCAAAGATCAGTTTGATGCAGTGGTGAGCAAGCTCAAAGCCGGCGATGACGTGGCCTTTGAAGTCATTGATCCCAAACGCCCCGACGCTGGCCTTAATTATCTGGGCGGCACGCTCGAATAGTGCTGAAAAGGCGCCGGGCTCCAATTCGCAGCCCGGCGCTTTTTTCTCCAGTCGGATAGACTTTTCACAATCTGTCGATTTTTCCGTCACAATGCGGTACTTTCCGATAGACTGTTCCTAAATCAGTTCTGCATTTTTGCGAGTTTGTTTTTTTGAGCCTGTAACTTCTGAGGTAGACCAGCGTGCCCTTTTTCCGTGCAAGCGCCGCATTCATATTCTCAGCCGCGCTGATTGCAACCCCCGCCCTGGCGTCGCGCGGTCACCGCACCACCACCAGCGGTCACGCACGCCTCTCCCGCAAGGCCGCAGCCAAATCGCACAGGCCCCATGGCCAGCAAGCCATCGATCCGGGGCGCGTGATGCAAATCCAACAGGCGCTCGTCCGTGCGCATTATCTTGCCATCGAGCCCGACGGCAAATGGGACGCTACAACCGAGGGCGCCATGCAGAAATACCAGGCTGACAATGGATGGCAGACCAAGCTCATGCCAGACGCCCGCGCCATAGTGAAGCTGGGACTCGGCCCCGACTACTCCAACGCCATCAACGCAAAGAACTCCTCATTTGCCGCGCCGCCCCCCACAAGCACCATTCCACCCGTTCAGACAGCTGGCTTTTTACAAGCCTCAGGCGTCAGCCGCTAACGCGCCGTAATACCAGCTCAGTTTCGTCGCATAGAAATAAGGCCGCCAGGTAACCCCAGGCGGCCTTGCAGGCAATTGCGACTTCCAACCTGGCACTAGAAGCGAAAAGGCGGCATCCCCTGTTGCAGGAACTCATACCGCGGCCGCAGTGCATCCGGACCTGAGGTAATGGTACTGTCCAGGTGGATCAATTCGTCCTGCTTGCCATACTTCGGCCACTCCGGCAATCCAGGCCCATTCGGGTCGCCGTTCTTCGCAAAATTCGTCCAGTAGCTCATCATCTCGTCGCTCAGCTTCCGGTCCTCTGGCCGCCACTCGGCGCCCGGCCTTGTGTCGAGCGTGCCAAAGACGTACTCGATGTCGTCGGAATGGAATGCGAACCATCCTGGATGGAACTTGCTGGGCGGCGCAGCCAATTCGAAATGATAACGGTAAACCGGAGAGTCGCCGGTCTTTCGGTGCGCCTCGAGCCATTTCCAGGTGCTGAATGCGATAAATGAATCACTGCCAAAATCGATGGCCGAGCGCATCGCCTGCGCGTCTGTATCGCCGGGGTAAAACTGGAGGAACGCGGCTGCGCGATCGGTGAATCGCGACGCCGCTTGTGCCTTCCATTTCTCGGCAGTGATTCCCTGCATCGCCGCGAAACTGGCTTCATCGCGATTCCACCCCGCCAGCAACGGGACGTGAGCCTGTTTACCTGCAGCGTATGTGTCGGCGACCTGTTCGGTCAAAAGCTTCCCGTCAACAACCGGCGGAAAACCGCCTTGCTTCTTCTTCACAGCGTCCAGAATTTTATCGGTAGGCACGGCGCGCAACTCCGCAAGAGAAGTTACTCCAAGCGACGCCGCCCAGTCGCTATCCTTCTTCTCGCGTGCGTCAAGAGTATCTGTGGGCAAAACATCGCTGAAGGCCGCTCCGCTCTCGCCAATACCCTTTGCAAACAGCCCTCGCGCCAGCGGCGACGCCATCAGCGTACTCACCGCAAAAGAGCCGGCGCTCTCGCCGAAGATAGTTACATTGTCCGGGTCGCCGCCAAAATTCCTGATGTTGGCCTTCACCCATTGAAGCGCGGACACCATGTCCAGCAGCCCGTAGTTCCCTGCCACGCCATTCGCTTCCTTGGCCAGGTCGGCCGTAGCCAGAAAACCAAACACGCCAAGCCGGTAATTGATGGTCACCAGAACCACGCCCTTGAGGGGTAGGAAATCGCCGTTATGGCGTGGCTCCGAGCTGGCTCCTCCCGAATATCCGCCGCCGTGAATCCAGAACATCACCGGCAGCTTGCTCTTCACTGTCGAGCTGGCCGGCGCGTAAACATTCAGGAACAGGCAATCCTCGCTCTGCCCGCTGTCCTGAAAGATCATGTCCGCAAAGACAGGCCCCTGCGCGCAATGAGCGCCATATTTGGTTGCATCCCGTTCGCCCTTCCACCTGGCCGGTGGCTCCGGCGCCTTCCAGCGCAAATCGCCCACAGGCGCCGCCGCATAAGGCAGCCCCATAAACGCCTTTACCTTGCCGTCGTTGATTGTCTTGCCCTGTACCTTGCCCTGTTCCGTCTTCACCGTCAGTGAATCGGCATGAACCGCCGCAGACATTCCCAATACGATTCCCGCGATTGCCAAAGCACACACCGTTCGCATTCCAATTTGCATCGAAGATTCCCCCGCGCAACACAATATCAGGACGGCCCATGTGTTGGTCGAGTTTCACATTTGCGATCGGAAAATCAGTGGTTCATCCTCATAGCATCTCCGGCGCCAGCAGATCCGCCATCGTCTCCCGCCGTCGAATCAACCGCGCCTTCGCGCCCTCGACAAGCACCTCTGCCGGCCGAAGCCGCGAGTTGTAATTCGAGCTCTGCGCCATACCGTAGGCCCCGGCGTCAAGCAGCGCCACAAGATCGCCTGGCTCAATGGGAGCCAGTTTCCGGTCGCGCGCAAAAAAGTCTCCCGTCTCGCACACCGGCCCTACCACATCCACAGCTTTCGCCCTGCCTGCACGGCGCCGCACCGGCACAATCTCGTGATACGCCTGGTAAAGCGCCGGACGGATCAGATCGTTCATAGCCGCGTCGGTAATCACAAAGGTCTTCTTGCCATTGCGCTTCACCTGAAGCACCCGCGTCACCAGCGCCCCGGCCTGCGCAACAATAAATCTGCCGGGTTCCAGCAGCAGCCGTCCTTCAAATCCGTGCAGCGCATGCTCTATGGCTGCGGCATACTCGTCAACCTTAGCCGCCGCGTCAAAAACACCGCCGTGATAGTCGATCCCAAGCCCGCCGCCCGCATCGATGACCTTGAGCACAATGCCCTCGCGCCGCAGTCCACCCACCAGCTTGGCAACCCGCTCCATGGCCGAACCAAACGGATCCGCTGAACGAATCTGCGACCCGATATGAACGCTGATTCCATGGGCCTCAAGCCAACGGTTGCCGGCGGCACTCTTGTAGATCCGCAACGCCTGGCGAATATCAATGCCGAACTTGTGCTCCCTTAATCCTGTCGAAATGTAGGGATGAGTTTCGGCAAACACATCGGGATTTACGCGCAACGCGAATCGCGCCTTCTTCTTCAACTTCGCAGCCCGCACCGCCAGCAACGCCAGCTCTGCCTCGCTCTCCACATTGAACTCAAGAATGCCTGCATTGAGCGCCAGGTCGATCTCCGCCACCGTTTTGCCCACGCCTGAAAACACTACGCGGCTCACAGCCTCGGGCGCAGCAGCCAGCACGCGATCCAGTTCTCCGCTGGAGACAATATCGAAACCCGCCCCACGATCCGAAAGCAGCTTCAAAATGGCCAGCGCCGAGTTTGCCTTCACTGCATAACAGACCAGGTGGTCTCTGCCCCTGAGCGCATGTTGAAACAAGCTCAGCCGCTCCGCAATCTGGTCCGCGGAATAAACATACAGCGGCGTCCCAAAACGTCGAACGAGGGACTCAATTGAGACCTTGCCGCAGTAGAGCGCGCTCCCCGGTTGGAGGTAATGAAAGGGGCGCGACGATGATATCGAAGACAGAGTCACAATATGTTTCCAGGCCAGAAGCGCTCTTTTGAGCCTACAGCATCGTGCGCGTGTTTTCCCAACGTCGAGGCTTGGACAGAGGAAGGACTCTTAAGTGCGTTAAGTTCGCCAATTACAATGACCGAATGGCGAAGCCGTCGAAAGTCGATCTCGTGGGCGTAGGGCTGAATGCTACTGACACACTGATTCTTCTCCCCGAGTTTCCCGCGCGCGGCTCAAAAATGGAGTACGGCGAAGCCTCCATCCTGCCGGGTGGGCAAGTGGCCACGACCGTTGTTGCCTGTCAAACCTGGGGACTGAGCACCCGCTATGTAGGCAAGCTTGGCGACGACGACGCGGCCCGGCTTCATCGCGAGGCCTTCGCCCGCGTGGGTGTTGAGACGCAGCTCATCACCGTTCCACAAAGTATGAGCCCCCAGTCGTTAATTCTGGTCGACGGCGGAGGCGAGCGAACTGTTCTTTGCCGCCGCGATGAGCGTCTCGTTTTACAGCCCGAAGACCTCAATCGCGAGTGGGTCGTCAACGCACGAGCCCTGCATGTGGATGGTCACGACACGGTCGCGGCAACGCTGGCCGCGAGCTGGGCCCACGAAGCCGGCATCCCGGTCATCGGCGATCTCGACGACGTCTACCCAGGCGTCGATGGCCTCATTGAGAACATCGACTACCTCATCGTGAGCCGGGATTTTCCCTGCCGGCTGATGCAGGACGGCAACCTCGAGAGCGCCTTGCGCCGCATGCAAATCCACTACAACTGCAAGCTCACCGCCGCGACGTTGGGCACTGACGGCGTGCTCGCCTGGGATGGAAAGCGCTACCACCACAGCTCCGCCTTCCGTGTTCCTGTCGTCGATACAACCGGCGCTGGGGACATTTTCCACGCTGGATTTATCTATGCATTGCTGCAGGGCTGGCCTCTCGACCGCCAACTCGACTTCTCCTGCGCCGCAGCAGCAATGAATTGCATGGCTGCCGGAGCGAGAGGCGGCATTCAATCCATTCAAGCGATCGAAGAATTGATGGCAACCGCATCTCGATATGATTGCGCTTGCGAACTGCCTGTGCTGGACTGAACGGCAGGACTGAAAATCCGCAGGCTATGTTTTCACGGATCCCATCGGCGAAATCAACAGCAGCGTCACGCTCTCTGCGGTGCTCCTCTTGTGCGGCGTTCCCCGCGGAATCACCAGCAAGTCGCCTTTCTTCAGGCTGAGGCTTGTCGCTCCCTCTGACACCGGCGCAAGCCACTCGCCCGGCCCTTTGCTGTGCCCGCCCGTGGGCGTTCCACCAAGCTCATAGACAGTCGACCCTTCCAGTACCTGGAACACATGGTCGCGGCCCTCGTGCCACTCGAATTCTTTCGCGCTCGTTGCTTTCTCCACCTGGATCTGAATCGAGAACGGCACCGTCTTCCCGTCCACCAGAACGTTACTGCCGGGCTTAGCTTCGAGTGCCTTGATGTCATCCTGAATGGTCTGCGCGGCAAAGAGTTGAATTCCAGCCGGAAGCGCGGGCATCGCATCATGCTGCGGCTCAAAGGCGGCAAGCATCGAGGATTGAGTGAGCGTGAGCCCTGCCGCCGCGGCAACAGGCGCCGTTCCCAGGAATGTGCGTCGACTGAAATTCTTCATTGCGAATTTTCCCTTCGAGTTTCCCTTTTGGTATCGCTTCTCACGAAATGTAAATCATCGATGCTGCGTTCTTGAGCTTTGGCGCGCCTAATTATGCTTCCGGCTGTCGCAGCCACTCAGCCAGTAGCGTAGCCACCTTGCGCGGCTGCTCATAAGCCGCAAAGTGGCCCGCGTCGGGCAGCAAGTGGTACTCACACCCACCCGGCGCGGCATTAAATGCTTCCATTTCGGCTGGAGAAACAGCGGAATCCTCGCCGCCCTGCAATCGCCAGCACCGGCACATCAATGGTGGCTACGGTGGCCTCGAATCTGGCCGCGTTGCCAGTCCGGCCTGCACAGCAATCGCCGCCTCCGGCGTCAGCGTCATACGCGCCTGCAGCTCCGCCACAATTCCGGCCGCCGCTGCGCGCGCCGTCGCTCCAATCAAGGTCTGCGCCATCCCGTCAAACAGCGCCGCCGGTGCCGCTCGGCTCGCATCCTGCGCAATATTCGCTGCGCGTTTGCCAGGTTGGCCTCCGGCATCCGGCTGCGGCTTGGAGCAGACAAACGCCAGCCCCCGCATCCGCTCCGGGCACCTGCGCCACAACTCCAGCAGCACATAGCCGCCAATGGAGCAGCCTGCAAACACCGCTTCCTGCAATTCAAGATGATCAAGGAGAGCCAGAATATCGGCTCGCCAGTTGCGCCATGGTCAGCACCGGCGCATCAGGAACCCGCGCAAATCCACCCACAGGCAAATTCTTGCCCAACCCGAAACTGCCATGCCCGCGCAAGTCGGGAACAATGGCCCGAACCCCGGCCAGATCCTCGTTCAGCGGCCGCCAAAAATCCGATCGAGCGGGGTGGGATGCAGAAACACAACCGGCCTGCCCCGCCCCGCTATCCCGAAAGCTCAGCTTGGCCCCGTCCGATCGTAGAATCCGTTCATTCGCCCGCCATTCAGGTCAAACTCGGGCGGATACGCCCCGGCAGCCCGTATGGTTCCTCAGGAATCCCGATCCAGCACGGCCAGATAGGCCACGCCCACAAAGCCGCTGGTGAGGAAAAACCCAATCACAGCGAGAATCCGCACCAGCGCCACATCCCAGCCATATGACTGCGCCAGCGCCAGGCAGACACCTGCGATCTGCCGGCCCACGCGCGGTCGAACCAGCGGCCTGCCGGTACATGGGGACGCGGCACCAACAGTATCACCGCCCCGCAGCTCGAGCAGAACCGCGCGCTGGGCGGCAGCCCCGATGCCGCAACGATTGCAGTAGACGGCCATGATCGAATCCCCTCATGGAACCCTGACCTTATGAACATACGAAGACAAGACAGCGCCGGTTCCATCTTTCGAGGCTCAGCCTAATGCACGAGATCGTAAGCGTTTCATTCAGTTCCCAAAAGCCTCCATCGCCGCGCCGGCGCGCGAGGTTTCCGGGCCGCTGGCTATGGCAGCCTTGTAATCCTTCACCGCCAGCTGCCTCTCGCCATTTAGATCGCGGCACTCCCCGGCCGCCAATAATGAGCGAATCTTCAACTCCGGCCCCACATTCGCCGTCCAGGCAGCCTCCTCATAGCCCTGCGCCGCCTCGCCGTAGTGGCGCTGTCCCCGCAAGGCATCGCCAAGGCCAAAGTAAGTTAGCTCCAGGCGCGCTTGAAAAAAGTAGCCGGGCTTGGCGTTCGCCAAGATAATCTCGCGGTAGGCATTCACCGCGCCCATGCCCTCGCCCGCATCCTTGCGCAGATTGGCCTCTTCAGCCAGAACAGATAGTCGCGCGGATACACGCCTTCAGAGTGAGAACCACCTGAATCGCCTCCTTGTAGCGCGACTCGCGCCGCAGAAACAGCGCAATCGTCGTCCGCGCCTCCATATTGGTCGTAAGCCCGCGGTTTCCGTCGTCGGTCAGCATCTCCAGACCCCGGGATTTCGAACCGGTAATCCCCACAAACCCAATAATGAACCTGAATGGCAGCGGCAGCGCACCCACCACGTACTCATAAACACCCACAACCAATTTCGCGTCGACATAGTCCGGGTCCAGCTCCAGCACCCGCATTCCGTCGTCCTTGGCCCCCGTTGCCAGCCTGAAGCCCGTGGAGTAGCCCGCTCCACCATCGCCACATAAGTGCACTTCAAAGCCCGCGACCAGCCCCGTGCATAAAGCGCATCCACATCGTTCTGGTTCTGGCCCAGCCGCCAGTCGGCTTCATGGATGGCCTCGTCCGCCAGCCCCAGAATCCGGTCGCGAATCTTCGCGTCCTCCTCGGTGGCGTGCTGCCCGTGAGAAATCCATCGTTGGCATAGAAGGTCGTGTCCAGCAGGTCCTGCCGGTAGAGTTCCTGGAACAACCACCGCCTCCAGCAGCAACACGTCGCCTGCGGATCGCCAGGATGCGCCGCATGAAAGCGTTGAACATCTCCACCGCGCCCGGATAATCCAGTTGTAGAAGTGATCGTAGGCCTCAATAACCAGTGGGTCCCGGTTCAGTTGATTGGTATGCACATCGGAGGCCCACGAAAAGCCGGTCGCTCCCAGAAGTAGAATTCCCACCCAGCCCAACGAAAGTATTCCAGCCTTCAACGTGATTCCTCCATCTTGCTCTGACTTTATAACTCCGGGATGCGTTCCACCCGGAGGGCTGACCGCGGAAAAAAAGGAAACTCCCGCACCGTTGACGTTAAACAAACCCAGAACAAGCTTCAAGTTGCTCCACTTTCAGGGCCCGTCAGGCTGACCGCATTGACGCCCTGTCTTATTCCCAGAGTTTCGATGGTGTGCAAGGATCTGCAAAATGAATCGGAAAGAATTGCTGCGGCTGTTAATCAACCAGGCTCAGTTGAATGGATTCGAGTTTCGATCCTGGTTCCAGGCCCATGTGCAACCAGTCTGGCCAGGTGCCGAACAGGCTCTGACGCTGCTTTCAAATGAAGGCCGCCACTACACGCTGCTCTTCTCCCACGGCTTTGCAAGTTGCTTCTGGCGGACTGGCGCCCACATCAGCTTTATGGTCCCATCCGTCACCTATCCCAGGGTCAATTCCCAGGGCAAGGTGGTGCTGGTGACCCGCAAGCCCTTTACCCGTCGCACCATCAAGCCGGACGTTTGGAAGTATCACTTGCGCCAGATGGCCATATCAGAAGACCCTGTCGATTACCTCTGCCGCTTCCTGCCTGCGCCGGATCAGGCCAAATTCCGCCTGTCTAAAAAAGAGCGGCTGGCAATCCAGGCCTGAAGCTGACACAGGGTCAGGTTGAAGGGTACGGGCTTTAGCACGTACATAAATCAAGCAAAGTGATCGGGGCTTCAGCCCCTGAGGGAAACTTGTTCCAAGCTGAGTCACCGCCCGGCCCCCTGCCACGCATCATCGAAACCTGCATGAATTAACATTCAGATATGCCTATCCCTGAACGGCTGAATCCTACATTCGCCGCGGCCCAGCCTGCCCAGCTCGACCCGCCGGACCCCTTCGAGGACGCCCGGAATCGCCTGATTGTCGCTCTGGATTTTCCGGACGCGGTCTCCGCAGTCAAGCTGGTCGACCGGCTCGATGGACAATGCAAATGGTTCAAGGTCGGACTTGAACTATTTGTTGCCGCCGGTCCCTCCGTTCTTGAACCGCTGCTGAAACGCGGTCATTCCATCTTCCTCGACCTGAAATTCCACGACATCCCCAACACCGTAGCTGGGGCAGTTCGCTCCGCCGCTTCACTCGGCGTTCGTATGGTGAACGTCCACGCCGGTGGTGGTCCCGCGATGTTGGAAGCCGCACGGACAGCGCTCGATGGCTTTCCGGATCCTCCCGAACTGCTGGCCGTCACCATCCTCACCAGCATGGACTCAACCCAGACCGGCGCAGTCGGTCTCGATCGGTCGCCCTCGCAGCAGGTCGAGTTGCTGGCCCGGATGAGCCTGACTGCCGGAATTCGCGGCTTCGTCTGCTCGCCCCAGGAGGTCGCTCCGCTGCGCGCGCTCACCGGGCCGGAAGGTGTACTGGTTACTCCCGGAATCCGCCCCGCCGGCTCCGCGACGGGCGACCAGAAACGCATCGCTACCCCCGCCGAATCGCTTCGCAATGGCGCAAGCTACCTGGTCGTCGGCCGACCCATCACCCAGGCCCCCGACCCCGCCGCGTCCACCGAAGCAATCCTGAGAGAAATGGCGGAAGCGCTTTGAGCCGATGGAAATCACGACTCAGGTCAGTCAGATCGGCACGCCTTGCACTTAGCTTGTAAGGAAATTATGAGGATTTTTCTGAACACTGTTCAAAATTGATCACTTTTGCCGCCTGAGCTTCGATAGAAACTTAAAAATGGTTGCCGAAGATATCTCCCTGAATTTCGACTGTCCGGCCTGTGGTGCAAAGCCGCAAGAGAAATGCAGGGCGCACCGGGGAACTCCGCGATGCGAGTCTCACAGTGAGCGCTGGGATGTGGCCAGAGACTATCGCCCTGACCCAGGACACACGATGCTGTCAGCCCCTGAAGTAACTCGAAACAACCAAAATGTGGCGGCCGAGAACCCGCTTGAACCCCTTATTCGGTCCTGACCCTGATTCGGTCCTGCAACCCCGGTCGCAGCCATAATCGGATCCCAGCGGTGTCAGGCCAGCAACAAAAGAAAATGCCGCATCCATCCACGACCTTGTCGCGGATGAGTGGCATGGGTATCAGCCAGGCAGAAAAAGCCCGGCATCGAGCCGGGCTTTTTCACATTCCAAATTTCATTTACTACTTAAAGTTTCTCGTAGAAATCGCACGCAGAGCACGAGATGTAGACTCCGCCCGGAATGCCGCGCTCACGGTCTTTTACGCGCTTGACGATACGCGTCGGCTTGCTGCATTTGGGACAGTCGGTCGACTTCGTCGTGTCCATTTCCTTCTTGCGGTCACCTGTTTTTGCAATCTTGGCCATCGGTCGGGTGTTTCTCCTTCTTGGGTTGTCTCTGCACACATCCGCCGCACCACTTCAACGACAAGTGCTCCTCGATGGTTTGGCGCGGCGGACGGCTTCAACGTCGCGGTCGATTGCTGCCTCGCAGTGCAAGGGAATTGCCTGGAAGCAGCTGGACTCGCTGCCTTAAGTTTACATCAGCGCGGCGGCGCCAATTCGTCCAGGCCGCTCAAGCCGTTCATGAGCCGAGCAGCTTCGAAGAGCCTGGCTGCGAAGCGTCCGGGACAGGCACCTGTACACTGGCAGGCGTTTGGCCAGACTGTGGCGTCTTCCCCTGCTGCGAACTCTGGCCATCGGGCTGGGACGAATCCGACTGTTCATCAGGATTGACGCCCGGCTGCGGATCGGGCTTCGGCTTGGGGAACTGCACCGGCTTCATCACGCCCGTTCGGCCGGTCGGATCCCCCTCGTTCGTTGCCGTACCCAGTTGCCCCGTCTCGCCGGGTTGGCGCAGGCTGGGCGGCGCTGCCGGCGCCTGCGTATCCGGATCGAGCTGCACATCGCCCACTTTGGCAATGCGCGTTCCCGGATTGCCGGCAGGATCGAGCGGCGTCCCGTCAGTGCGCATCAGGCCTGCCACCACATCCTTGTCGTAAACAACGGGTGTTTCGCCGATCTTGGCAATCTCTACGCGAATTACTCGATTGCCATTGACACGCACAAACTCCACATCCTTGGGTGGCTTGCCGTAGATCCACTCTTCAAACGGCATCTGCCCATCCATCTCGCGCGACTTCCCGTCCGGCGCTCCTTTGGCGTAGAGCACCATGTCCGTGCTCATTCCCACCCACACCTCGTGGTTGAGAATTGCCTCCTTCAACTTGCCCGGCAGCGTGTCCGTATACGCCTGGATGGGTGTCTTAAGGTCGAACGAAATCATCGGCGCCAGCAGCGCCTTTACCTCTGGTCCCGTAAGTTCAGGAATATGGCCAGGAAAGACGAGCGATAGTCTCGAACCGACAGGTACCTGGCCGTCGTCCTGCATGATCGGGCCCATCACGTCTGGCCCTGTGCCGATTTGGATGTGCCGTAGGAATCTGTGCTTTGGATCGGGTCCGCCATTCAGGTCGAAGACAATCTTGTTACGATCGATCTTGATGTCGCTCAGCACCAGCCGGTCGCCGGGCTTGGCGGAGAGTCCGTTGCTGGTAACCATGTCGAGATACGGCTCCCCGGCGGGATCAAGGAAACCATTGGCCTCGAGCGTGAGCCCCTTATGGCCTCCGGGAAACGGACGCATGGCAAACCCCTGCTCCGATTGCAGCACCCGAATGAGTTCCAGGCGCGTTTTTGCGTCAAGCTCTGACTTGGTGAGCGGAACATGCGTCGGCTTGATCTGCTGAAAGCGCAAGTCTACCTGGTTGACGGACTGCCCGGTCGAACTGTTTGTCACGGTGCCGGTTTTCGAATTGACGACGATCTGGGCCTCAGCTGTGCCCCCCAGCAGCAACGCCGCAAGCGCGCACGCGCCCGCCGTCCGCCGGAGTTCAGTCAGCCGCCTGGCGCCTTCAGCAATCGGCCGCAGCCGGAATAACAGAATCATGGGAACCTCCCATGCACGCGAACAGCATGATGCAAAAGATAGCTCGATTGGTAGAGAAAAGGCAAATCTGCTCTAAACAGATCGGAGATTCCAGTGGAGCAGGAGATTATTCCGGCCGCACCGGCGGCGGCGGCGCAACTGGAAGAATCTGCACCAGAGCGGAAGGCGCAGGCTCGACCGGCCCCATCGCCGCCTCATGCTGCTGGCGCGCTGCCGCGTCCAGATCCACGGGAATGCCTCCCGGCACGATCACTGGCGCGTTGTACTTGAAATCCAGCTCGCGCGTTACTTTCGGGATGACCAGCAACCCCGCAAAGATCACCACGAACGCAACCCAGGCGCTGTCCAGCCCGAAGCCCCCACCGGTGAGCCAGAACGGCCCCATCGGGTCGCCCTGTACCACGGGTGAATGGCTGTTGACGCCGCTTACGGCGAGCCCGAACAGCAGGGCCCGGCTGGCCTTCCAGCCGAAGTTGAGCCCCCAGCTCAGCCATAGCGCCCTGGTACGCAAATAGGCCGTTGAGAGCAACAGACTCAGCACAATTGAAACTGCGAAACTCACGCGATTCGACCCTGGCGCCTGAACCTGTACAACGGCATAGTAGGCCGCAAACCCCAGCCCCGCCCCCAGCGGCCCCACAGCGTGAACAAATCGCTGAAATCCGTAACCGCGGAAAGCTATTTCTTCCGCCAGCGTAGCCATCGCAAAAAAAGCGGCGTCGGCAATCAGCCAGCCCCAGGCGTTGAGTTGAAGGTTGAGAAAAATTGCGATGCCACCTGCCACAGCCATCGGAAGGACGCACAGCACCGCCAGTGACCAGCCAACTGCCAAACCTAATCCAGCTTCGCCTTGCCAACCCGGCCTTCGCGGCAGCCCCTGGGCACTCACCGGACGCGTCTCCCGGTCGAGCCATGAACCCATCGCAGCGTAGCCCGCTAACAGCAGGAGGGCCAGAATGGCCTGTTCTACGAGTGGCGCCCACTGCTCACTCACCAGCCCATGCGCACCATGCCGCGCCAGTGCCCGCGCCATGAAAAAATAAACCACCGCGAGAATGAATTCCAGGTAGGCGCGAATCCGGCCGCCGCTCGCCTGCGGTGTGCTCATACGCATCCCTCATCCATTGCCAGGCTTCCGCCTTCCACAGGTGTCCAGCCACCGAATTTCATCCAGCCGATCATGTCTGTTCGTTTCAAACCAGGCTCCCACCGGTGTTTTCGATACACGGGAGGATAAAACTGTGTCCCATCCATCGGACGCCTTTCCTTGTGTCCGCTGAGTGGGAGTCCGCAAAACTCCATTACCACGGCTTGCTTTGCTGAACATGAATCTTTGTATCTTCCCGCTGAACTCGGACTTCACCCAGGCGAATCTGCCGGCGCTAACTTTCCGTGTAGAACTGCGCGATGTTGCGGAATTTTTTCTGGCGCGCGGCAACCAGAGCATCAATCGGCACCGCCTTCAGTTCGGCCAAATGCTTCTTGAGCGCAGTGCCCAGCAACCCGGCGCCGGCTTCAGCGATCCGTGTGCGCACCCCCCGGCGGCTCGGGAAGAATCTCATCCACGCAGCCCAGCTCGGCAACCTCCGGCGCGGAGATGCGCATGGCCTCCGCCGCCAATTGCTTGTGTGACGCATCGCGCCACATGATCGCGGCGCAGGACTCGGGGGTAATGACAAAGTAGAGCGCATTTTCCAGAATCAGCACTCGGTCGCTGACGGCCAGCGCCAGCGCTCCGCCCGAACCGCCCTCCCCGGTGATCACCGAAATCGTGGGCACGCGCAACCGGGACATCTCCAGGATATTTCGTGCAATCGCCTCCGCCTGGCCGCGCTCTTCTGCGCCCAGCCCGGGATACGCGCCCGGCAGGTCAATAAAGCTGATCACCGGACGTTGAAACTTCTCGGCAATTTTCATGCAGCGCAGCGCCTTGCGGTACCCCTCAGGATGAGGCATGCCGAAGTTGCGCCGCACGCGATCTTTGGTGCTGCCGCCCTTGCGGTTGCCGATGACCATCACTTCATCATCGCCCAGCCGAGCCATTCCGCACGCCACTGCCTCATCGTCGCCATAGGCGCGATCCCCGTGAATCTCGCTGAAATCCGTGAAGATTCGCTCGATAAAGTCCATGGGATAGGGCCGCTGCGGATGCCGCGCCCGTTCGATCCTGATCCACGCCGGCGAAATCGCCGGCGTCTGTATAGGATGTCCCTGATTCCTGTTCGCTCATCGCTAAAGGTCGCCGCTCCGGGCAGCTTGCCGTCGGCCCTTTAGTGATTCTACGGGTCCAGGGCGGTTGGGACAAATGGAAGCGCATGGATCGAATGCTTCATGAGAAGTTATGACGCCGCACCTTAGCTTTCGCGTCTAGCATCGCGTCTCTTCGGCCGCACCCGGAAATCTCAACCCAGTCCGAAAAAGACAGCCAGCGTTCGATTTACGGCAGTCATTGTCCGCGCCTCCAGCTCGCCGAAAGGCTCGCCGGCTTTATCGCGTGGAATGGTATGCGCCTTATCCACCATGATCTGCGAACGCGCCCGCAGGCCGTTTGCTCTACTGGGCTCGACGGTGATCCGAAAAGTCTCGATGGGCCGCAATTCCGTAGTGACAGGAAGAACTGTAACCAAAGGATGCATCGCAAACAGGTCTGATTGAATTACCAGTGCCGGGCGCGGTTTGCCGTAGGCGCCGGACAGAACCACCGGAACCAAATCGCCGCGCTTCATACCCACCCGTCCGTATCCGCAACCTCAGCGATCCATGCCAAAGTCTCCGCCTCATGCGGGTCGTCTGCCAGAATCAACGATTCTCGTTCGCACTGTTCGCGGAAGCTCTCAGACCGGGTGTCGGGAATCCAAATCTGAACCGGCTTCAACCCTGCCGCACGTAGGGATTCACGATGCTTGCGCACTCGATCTGTAACCGCAGCTCTCATCACCAATTACCTCTGTTTCATGAAACATTTTATCGCGATCCAGTGTTTCATGCAACATTTTCGCGCTGGGTTGGACGAGATAAGGGCACAAACATTGAACTTAACCCCATACACTGAACAGCAGGATTCTTGCCCCGTGAGCGCAGCCATCGAATTTCGGAACCTCTCCTTTGCAACTTCGCAGGGCCGGTTGCTGCTGGACGGAATCTCCCTCGTGCTTGAAGAAGGCACCACGACCGCCATTCTCGGACGCAGCGGCTCCGGGAAAACCACCCTGCTGCGCACCGTGAACCGCATGGTCGAACCCACAGGCGGCGAAGCGCTGGTGGAGGGCCGAAGCGTTCGCGCAGCCAACCTGATCACCCTGCGCAGAGGCATCGGCTACGTCATCCAGGAGACGGGCCTGTTTCCTCACTTCAACGTTGAGCGGAATGTCGCTCTCGTTCTCGAAGCGGAGGGTCGCCCGAAACCTGAACGCATCGGCCGCAGCCATGAGCTGCTCGCGACTGTCGGCCTTGATCCAGCGAGCTTTGCGCTGCGATTCCCTCATCAACTTTCCGGAGGCCAGCGCCAGCGCGTTGGCCTTGCCCGCGCATTGGCCGCCGAGCCGAAAATCCTGCTGATGGACGAGCCTTTCGGCGCGCTCGATCCCCTCACCCGCGCCGAGATGCAGGATATGCTTCGCGACCTCATGGGCCGCCTGAAGAAGACAGTGCTGCTGGTCACGCACGATCTCGACGAAGCCCTTTACCTGGCTCATCGCATCGTGCTTCTTGGCGACGGCAAGCTGATCGCCAACCTCACTCCAGCGGAATTCATCCGTTCGAGCCTGCCGGAAATCGAATCCTACATCCGTGCCTTTCACCGTGGCGAGCGAACTCCAGCGTCGGAGGCCTCAAAATGAGCGAGGGATTCTTAAGTCAATATGGCGGTGAAATCGCCACGCTCACCGTCGAGCACCTCTGGCTCACCGGAGCAGCCATGCTGTTTGCCGCAGCGCTGGCCATCCCCGCGGGCATCTGGCTCACTCGTTCGCCGCGATGGGCCAAGCCTGTGATCGCGTTTGCCAATATCCTTCAGACAATTCCCTCGTTGGCGATGTTCGGCTTTCTCCTTCCCCTGCCCTGGCTGGGCGATCGTGCCGCGCGCATCGCCATCGTTGCGCTCACCGCCTATGCGTTGCTGCCTATCCTGCGCAATACCTATGCGGGCATCCGCGGCATCGATCCTTCAGTGATTGAAGTGGCGCGCGCGCTTGGCCTCACCGATTGGCAGTTGCTGACGAAAGTTGAACTGCCTCTATCGGCGTCCTTCATCCTTGCAGGATTAAGAACAGCGACCGTTACCTGCGTCGGCATTGCAACCATCGCGGCCGCAGTTGGCGCGGGCGGATTGGGCGAGCTTATTTTCCGGGGAGTCGCCTCGGTCGACAACCGCCTTGTTCTCGCCGGAGCAATTCCAGCCGCGCTGTTGGCTCTGGCAGCCGACGCGCTGCTTGGCCTCATCGAACGCTGGTGCAAGGTTCCAGGCAAATGACACGCCAACTCCGCATCGCCCTCAGGCTCCTCGCGTTGACCCTACCCGCCGCATCCGTTTTCTTGACGTCGTGCTCTCCGCCGCGGCCAGATCACCCGATCATCGGCGCAAAGAATTTTACAGAGCAGGTCGTTCTCGGCGAGCTTCTAGCGCAGGAGATCGAAGCCAAATCCAATCTGAAGGTCGAGCGCCGCTTCTATCTCGCCGGCAGCTATATCTGCCACCAGGCGCTTGTATCAGGCCGCATCGATGCCTATGTTGAATACACCGGCACGGCGCTCACGGCGATTCTGAAGCAGCCCGTTGATCGCGATCCGCAGGCCGTTCTCGACACTGTCCGGCAACTGTATGCGTCTCGCTACAACGTCACCGTTGCTCAACCTCTAGGCTTTGAAAACACCTTCGCCATGGTCATTCGCGGAGACGATGCACGCCACCTGCACTTGACTACTCTGAGCCAGGCTGCGCAGTACGCGCCGCAGTGGCGTCTCGGCGTCGGCTACGAATTTGAGCAGCGTCCCGATGGGCTGCCTGGGCTCAGCGCCGCCTACGGACTGAAATTCGCCGCGGCGCCGCGAACCATGGATCTCGGCCTGCTCTATCGCGCGCTCAATGCACATCAGGTAGACATCATCGCCGGCAATTCAACCGACGGACCAATTCAAGCCTTCGGGCTTACCGCGCTCGAAGACGATAGGCACTACTTTCCGCCCTATCAGGCTGTTCCGCTGGTGCGCGATGAGGCGCTTCAACGCTGGCCGCAGATTCAAACCGCACTCGACGCTCTCGCCGGAAAAATCACAGCCGATGACATGCGCGTGATGAACGAAGCGATCGACGGCGAGCATCGCGATCCCGCCGATGTGGTCCGCGAATTTCGCAACAGAAACGGACTGTAAATAAAGCCGCTCGCCCCCATTCCACGCCTTTGCATAAAGCCGCCCATGGTGGGCACGAAGGGCTCATTCGCGATTTTGTCCAACGCGAGAAAAACTCGGGATCGAAGAAATTCCCCGGCAGAGGTCGTCAACCGACTGTATGGAACGCGCAGGTCGTCCCGAATCCGAGACTCAGCTCTGGGCGCGGCAGAGCCCAAAGTCTTAGCCCTGCCCCGTCACCAAGCTCGTTGCGGCGGCGCTTCCGCGAAACGGCTCATGGCACTGCATCGCAAAATCAGCAACCGTCTTCGCGAAAAGCTCCGGCGCGGTAATCATCGCCGAGTGTCCTTGCCTCGCCATCTCCGCTCGCCGCGCATCTGGAAACGCGGCCGCGACGGCCGCTGCAGCCTGACGAAGCCACTTCGCGCTCTCGGAGCCTGTCAACACCAGCACCGGCGCTCTCACAGCTCTCAGGTTTTCCGCCTCAAGACGCTCCCCCCAAAGCATCCAGTCATGCGGCACCGCCCCGGCAACACCGCACAGATGCTCCCATCCTGGTCCGGCTTCAATCTCCGCAATCTCCGTTTCCGACATCCCCACCGATTCCCTCATCGCAATGCGAATCACTTCGTCGTTATCCCCCGCGTCGAGCAGGATTCGCATTCGATCAAACACTTCGGTTGCAGGCCGCTCGCGCGCTCCATCCATCACGTAAGCCGGTTCATACAACGTCAGGCTCAGCAGATTCTCTACACGCGTCGCCGCCTTCAACGCCAATATCCCGCCTGCGGAGTGGCCCACCATGTGCGCCGGTTCACCGATCAAATGCAACATCGCCAGAATGTCTTCAACCTCTCGCTCCACACAGTGGTGCGGGGAATCGCCGCTTCTGCCGCGGCCGCGGCGATCAAACGTATACACCGTAAAATGTTGTGCGAGCAGTGGGACCACAAAGTACCAAGCTAAATGATCGCAGATACCGCCGTGGACAAGGAGCATCGGAGGCCCGGCTCCATTCTGCCAGAATGCAATCTTCGTTCCGTCGGCGGACGTGACAGTCCCTGTCATCATTTGAGACTCCCGCGTGATTCTTCCTTCAGCGAGCCCTTTTTCGCATCCATAATCCTGCCTGAAGATTTCTCTGACCCTTTTGCGATTTCAATGCCATTTGCCCGCCAAAAGGACGCCGCCGCTTCTCCACCAAAATCGCACGGCTGCAAATGGGCACCTCTGTAAAAGATGTGCCCATAGAGAACCGGGCCCAGCAGCAACGCCATTGCAGCGTCCATATTCAGCGTTGCCGGCAGCTGCGAGCGCTTGATCCCTCGGCGCAGAATCTTCTTCAAAGCCACACGCGATGGTTCCATCACTCGGTGGCGCCAAGCCTCGCCGAACTCGCTGTGCACCGCGGAATACGCAATCATCGCCGGCATCATCCGCTCGCGTGCCCCGTCAAACTGGTCGGGAGGTCTGCGCGTCAGCACCGTCGTCAGGTCCCTGCACAAGTCGCCCGTGTCCACGTCTTCCGGATCGCGATCCAGACCGTTCACCATCAGCATCACGTCGATCAGCAGCACTTCCTTGTTAGCCCAGTGGTTGTAGATGGTGGCCTTGCTCACGCCGGAGGCTTGGGCAATCGCATCCATGCTGGTGGAGTCTATGCCGCGCTCGCCAAAAAGGCCAAGCGCGGAGCGTAGAACTTTTTCGTGTGCTTCAGAACTGCGCGGTCTCACCATACTAGATCTCAATTTTGGAAAAACGATACGCTCCGAATACCAACAGGATCGATCCCACCACCACCAGCACAATCAGGTCCGTGAAGGGGCCAAAGACCGTCTTGCCAAGAAGCACCGACCGCATCCCGTCGATCCCATATGAAAGCGGATCGAGCGACGTGACGATAGCCAATACCTTGGGCAACCCAACCAACGGAAACAGAGCTCCCGACAGGAAATAGATGGGCATAACAAGAAAGTTCATAATCAGCTGGAAACCTTGCATGTCTTGTAAGCTGGAGCCGATCGCCACACCAAGAGCTGCAAACACAATGGCAATGAGCACCATGAACCCTAGCGCCGCCGGCACACTGAGATAGTTGACCGGGCGAAAGCCGGAAAGCACGCAAATCAGAGTGACCAGCAGCCCCTGAATCACTGCCACGGTCGATCCGCCCAGAGTGCGCCCAATCATGATTTGAATGCGCGGCACCGGAGCCACCAGCGTCTCTTTCAAAAACCCGAATTGCCGGTCCCACAAGAGGCCGAGTCCCGAAAAAATCGACGAAAACAGCACGCTCATGCCGATCACGCCCGGCGCCACGAATTGCAGATAGTTGCCATTGCCCGCGCGCTGAAAGACGGGGCCCAGTCCAAAGCCCAGCACCAGCAGATACAGCAAGGGCTGACCGAGCGAGGCCACAATCTGCGCACGCGATCGCGTGTACTTCTTCAGTTCCCGAAGCCAGAGAATATAAATCGCGCTCATCGTTTCCCTCCACTCCACATTTTGGCGAATTGGCGCATCGCGTCGGCCGAGTTCGCGCTCTCGTCGCGAATGGTGGCGCCCGTCAATGCCAGAAATGCCTCTTCAAGGCTTTCGGTGCCTGTCTGTTCCTTGATTGCCGCAGGAGTGCCCTGGGCCACGAGCTTGCCGTGATCGATCACCCCAATCCTGTGAGCCACGCGGTCCGCTTCGTCCATATAGTGCGTCGTCAGAAAGACCGTCACCTTCTCAGCCTCGTTCACCTTCTTCACGTGACTCCAAAGCTGGTTGCGGCTCTGCGGATCAAGACCCAGCGTAGGCTCGTCGAGAAAGAGTATCCGAGGCGTGTGCAGAAATCCGCGCGCAATCTCCAGTCGCCGCTTCATGCCTCCTGAAAACTTCTTTACCTGGTCTTTGCGCCGATCCCAAAGCTCAAAAAGCTTCAGCAGCTCTTCTGAACGTTGGCGGCGAATTTTGTGCGGCACGTGATAGAGGACACCATGTACCTCCATGTTCTCCCAGGCCGTCAGATCCCCATCGAGACTCGGGTCCTGAAAGACGATGCCGAATTTCCTGCGTGCCTCGTTCTGCTTGACCGTCGGGTCCAGGCCGTCTAATTCTATGGAGCCGCCGGTGGGCTTCAGCAGCGTGGTCAGCATCTTGATGGTCGTGGTTTTGCCGGCCCCGTTGGGTCCGAGAAAAGCAAAAATCTCGCCCTCCGCAACATCGAACTGAGACATCGTCGACCGCGGTAAAAGAGCCAAACGATTTCACAAGGTTTCGCACCTTGATCATGGAACTACCTCCGAAAACAATACTGAACTGTTCAGTTCAGTTTGTCAACCGGGAAACCACTGCGGCGCCAGGCAATCGGCGGCAATCTGTCAGCTACGAGGGCCTAACTGGTCGGCTTAACCGCAGCATCTTTAGATTCAACTTCTTGTTCCTGAGGCTGCGAATCTACTGGCTGCGAATTCTGGGGCCGCGCCTGCTCACTTGGAACCCGCGCCGGTTGACTGCTGCCCTTTCGGTCCGGATCGCTATCCGCGGTTGACACTGGATCCGCTTCTCTGGAAGCCTTGCCGACCAGAAGGTCAATCCGATAACCGGCGGCCTCGGCTGTCGCCAAAGCCTCCTTTACGATCTTGCTCATATGCTCCAAGGCTTCACGACTCGGCGCAGTCTCGCCCGCCAGGCGGAGCAACGACGGCATCTGCATCCACCAAAGCAGCTCTTCGTATGATTCGCGAACCAGATAATCGTGGCCCTCCGAGTCATGGACTCCGGTCAGCCAGCGCACATCGGGGTCAAGCCAAAGTTCCGGTGCCAGCACGCTTTGTCCGTTCTTCGATACTTGCTCGCCCTGACGCGTCTCTGGCTCGTCCGGGACGGCTTGATGGGAATCCGGAATCGGATCCGAAGCCGGAATCGCCAACTCGGCTTCAGCAGCGGTAGATTCATACACATCCTCAGGAGCATCAGCAACCGCGGGCGACGCTCCCAATGCAATCTCCGGCTCTTTCTGCTGGCCGACGCCTGCGCGAATCAATAACAAGACCTTGATGCGAGCTGCCACGCGCCAACTCTCTTCACCCTCGAACCCAAGTGCTTCGAAAGCCTGCGCAAAGGTCTCGCGCAGCCGCAGCCGGTCGAACAAATCCAACCCTGCCTCCTCTGGGTTCTCCGCGTCGATCGATTCAGCCAGCAGCTTTAGCACACACCAGCCGAGCACGGGTCCCCACATCGCCGTCGCAGTAAATTGCGGGCTCGGACTGGGTAGAACGCGCCGCGCAGCAGAAGTCCACGGAGCCCGGAAGAGCGCTTCAATTGCGGGAATGCGCATGGCAGCTCGCAAACGTTCGCGAAGAACCGGAGCCAGCGATGCAAGCTCGCCCGGCCTCTGAACCTCCGCCACTCCAAGTTCCTTGGCAGTGCGTGAAGCATAGGCTTTTTGCGCCTGGCGCAGAAACTTTTCGCAGCGCTCCCACGCCAGCTCAAAAAATTCACTGCGCACTTGCTCGAGCCTGTCGTCCTTCATGCCGGAAATGGATCGAGGGTGCTCAGCAAGGTCGGCCAGCAGCCGAACAACGGCCGAATCAAGTAGCAGCCGCAGCGCGATATGCGCGGGCCGCAATTCCAGATTGACCAGCGCATCGCCAAGATTTGGCACTCCGCTGCCATTGAGTTGATCGCAAAGCTGGTCCCACGGCGCCTCCGCCGACGCCCGCAGTTCGCGCCAATCGAGAAAAACGTGACACTGATATGCATGCAGATCAAGGGCAAGGCCCCGCTCGTTCAATTCCGAGGCTCTCCGCAAGTATTCAAGACCGGTGAGCGAGTCGCGGAAGGCCAGAATTGCCGAGCCGTCGCCGCTCAGCCCGAGGCCCTCACGCAGACGCCGCTGTCGCAGTTGCCCAGCGCCCTTGTCGGCGTACGCCGCGGAATGATCAAGGTTACCGCGCGCACTTCCATAGCGGTTGTTGTAGACCACAAGCGCTCGCTCGCCGCCGTTGCGGTTCGAGTACGCAAAGACGTTTTCGTCCACCAGGCCCGAGCTCTGAAAGAAGTCGTAAAGCAGAAAGTTGCTGCTCTCCGCAAACAGCCAACGCCGATGCAACAGAGGAGCAATCTCCCGATCATGCCGTTCCACGAGCCAGTGGTCCGCCGTTTCGTCGTAGCGAGGCCGCTGATATTCCATTCCATATTTTTCGGTAAACCCTTCGATCTGTCCGTGTCCAAACATCGGCAGACCGGGAAGCGTAGCCATCAGCGCCGCCACGCCAAAGCATTTGTCGCCCTTGCCAAATTGATCGATTGCCGTGCGCTCATCCGGATTGCTCATGAAGTTGACGTAGCGCTTCATGATGTCCGGATCGAACTCCAGCGTGTTCTTGATAACCGAGCGGTACTTGGCGTTTTCCTCGTCGCGCATCATGTTCATGAAGGCGCTGTTATAAACGCGGTGCATGCCCAGCGTGCGAACGAAGTAACCCTCCATCAGCCAGAAGGCCTCAGCCAGCAGCAGCGTGCCGGGCACCTCGGCGGCCACCCGATCAACCACCTCGCGCCAGAATTCATGCGGCATGTGCTTGTCGAACTCCGCTTGGCTCATGCCATACTCCGCACGTGAAGGAATCGCGCCGCTAGATCCCGGCCCTGGGAACCACAGCCGATGAAAATGCCGCTTGGCCAGCGTCATTGCCGCATCGAAGCGAATCACGGGAAACAACCGCGCCACATGCAGAATGGTCTGGATCACCTGCTCGCGCACCGCTGGATTCAGGTAGTCGAGCTGTGCCGTGTCGTTCCAGGGAAAGCTGGTGCCGTCGTTGCCGTGATAGATGTAGCGCGTTTCGCCGCTGGCGTTATCGCGCCGACGAAACACTACCGCTGCATCCGATTGCTCGAAATAGTGATCTTCAATCTTGATCTCCACGCGGCCGTCCTGCGAAAGATCAGGACCGTTGAAGCTGTATGCGGGGTAGGGCGAATCCTGGCGCGAGATGAACCAATCCGGATGCTCGACGACCCATGGCGAATCAATGCCCATGTGATTCGGCACCATATCGCTGGCCAGTCGCACACCTTGCCTGTAGGCGCGGTCCCGCAGGTTGATGTAAGCAGCCTCACCGCCCAGATCTTCCGCAATCGTGTAGTCGAACAGCGAATACGCCGAAGCAACCGCATCCTGATTGCCGCACAAAATGCTTGATCGTCTTCGACGCGCGGCTCCGCTCCCACACGCCAATTAGCCACAGTGAATTCAGCCCGCGCCTTGCCAGCGTTGCAAGCTCTTCGTCGGGAATTTCGTCCAGACGCGAAATTCGCCGGCCATATTGCTTGCTCAACTGCGCCAGCCAAACATAAGTGCTCTTCGCGATCAGCACGGTTGTTGGCATCCAGGCCGTGTCCGCGCTGAACTTCTCGTATTCGTGGGCCGGATCGCCGAAGACCGGCACCTCGGAATGGCTGACGATGGAAGGCCACTGCTGATGCCCGCTCTGCCTGCGCCGTTCGGCCGCCGCGCGCGCCTGAGCGGCAGGCGGATTGAACTGCATCCAGATGGCCAGCTCTTCTTCGTGAAGAACTTCGGTGGCAATCGCCAGTAAATGCTCCATGCCCTCGCCCAGCAGCGGCTTCCAAAGCTTGCGTATCAGCGCAAGTTGGTCGCGCAGCGAGCGAGGCGACCCCACCGCCGGAGCGCGCAAAAGATCCAGCAGGTTTACGAGCCTTCGCGCCCTCGATTGGGATCAGCGGACGCGTCGCAAAATAGTCAGGAAACTGTTGCGCCACCTGCCGGTAAACAGTTTTCTCGGCCAGCGTCTTTTCCTCAAAAAGCTCCTCGAAGGGCTTGAACGCTTCGTTCCGGTTGGCAGTCCACAACAGCAGCAACTCTTCCAGCGCGGCAGCCCGATGCGAAGTCCCGTCAGTAGCTCCAGCCAGCCATTGCTTCGGCGTCTCATGGCCGCGAATGATGCTCGTGCCCGGAAAATGTTCCACAAACGTCAGAAGCATTTTGTCCAGCGCATCAGCACCCACCTGGGAGCTGAACCAATCGAGGGCGCTGGTCATCACCTCGCTGTCAAACTGCTTCCGATAGCTTGCGATCAGAACGTGGCTGGCCTCATCGATCAGGCCCATCGCGTACAACGATCCGGCATGAACCGCCAATTCAGGATGCTTTTCAACGTCGCGCACCTGGTTCATGCGATGCGCAAACTCGCGGCAAGCCGCCATATTGGCAAAAACAACGTTCCCGTTATAAGAGAAGAGCGACTCCGCGAACTGATAGCGTTCTCGTGCGTTCCGCGAAATGTGAAATTCCATCATTAAAAAATCAGCTCCCGAACTCTTCCAGCTACTCCAGGAAACAGGTGCCGAACCCCGCGAAAAATTTGCTTCCAGTCGCTTTTACGGCCTGATCTATAGGTTCCGCTCGTCGGCGGATATAGAAAGCAACCAGAAGGTAAAGTAACACCAATGAGGGCAATGCCGCTGGAATCTAGTTTACTGTTTGGCGCGCAAAGGCGGCAGGCAAACACATCGAGCCCAGGAAATCGTAAAATCGCTATCATCGGCAAACCGAAGCCGAGTCCAGCCATAATAGTTTAGAAGCCGATTTGGCCTGCACGCTCAAGGAAAAATCTCGGCCTCGCGCAGCGCCAGTCCGGCTCGATCTTTGTCCGAGACAATTGCGATCTCGGGAGCAACCGGCCATGGGATGCCAAGCTCCGGATCGTTCCAGAGAATGGTCCGTTCCCCTTGCGGAGAGTAATAGTCCGTCACCTTGTACGCGAAGCCGACACCATCTGTAAGAGCGAGAAATCCGTGACCGAAACCCGCAGGAATCCACAACATTTCGCCACTCTCGCTGTTGAGCTCGATCGAATAATGCTTGGCAAACGTCGCAGAACCGCGCCGCAAATCCACAGCCACGTCGAAAACGGCGCCATGTGTCACACGGACCAGCTTCCCTTGCGGCTGGATCACCTGGTAATGAACACCGCGAAGCACATTCTTGCTGGACAATGAAAAGTTATCCTGAACCCAGGGCCCCGGCAGGCCGGCCTCGGCCATCGCCCGCTGATTGAACGTCTCGCAAAATGCGCCGCGCTGATCCCGGTAAACCGGCGAGCTCAGCACCAGCACTCCGGGCAGCGATGTCTTGGTCACTTTCATAGTTGCGAATCTCTGGCCGCGAAGTGCGGCTCCCGAAGCAATGACAGCAGGTATTGCCCATAGCCGCTCTTGATGACCGGCTGAGCAAGCGCATCCAGCTGCTCCGCTGTAATGAAATTCTGACGATAGGCGATCTCTTCCGGGCAAGCTATATTCAGCCCCTGTCGTCGCTCTATAGTGTGTACAAAAAGTCCCGCTTCAAGCAGGGATTCATGGGTGCCCGTGTCAAGCCAGGCCATGCCGCGGCTCATGATCTGCACATTCAGGGTTCCAGCTTCGAGATATTTCCGATTCAGGTCTGTAATCTCAAGCTCGCCGCGCGCGGAAGGCTTGAGGTTCGCAGCAACATTCACAACATTGTTGTCGTAGAAATAGAGTCCAGTCACGGCATAGCGTGATTTCGGAACTTTGGGCTTCTCTTCCAGACTCACCGCGCGCCCCTGGCCGTCGAACTCCACAACTCCGTAGCGTTCCGGATCTTCAACCGGATAAGCGAAGACCGTCGCTCCCTTCCTGAGCTGTACCGCATCCTGAAGCTGGCGCGAAAATCCCTGCCCGTAGAAGATGTTGTCTCCCAAAATCAGCGCGCTTGAATCGTCGCCAATAAACTCCCGGCCAATGATGAACGCCTGCGCCAGGCCGTCCGGGCTGGGCTGGACTGCATAACTGATGTTGATCCCCCAGTGATGACCATCCCCGAGCAACTCCGCAAAGCGGCCCGTATCCTGAGGCGTAGAAATAATCAAGATGTCGCGCAATCCCGCCAGCATCAAGGTGCAGAGCGGGTAGTAGATCATCGGCTTGTTATAAACCGGCAGCAGCTGCTTCGACACGACATGGGTCACGGGATAAAGTCGCGTGCCCGATCCTCCCGCAAGAATGATTCCCTTCATATGGCCTGCCGTTCCGTATAATTTTGCGTGATCCAATCCAGATATGCGCCGGTCCTCACGCTTTCGACCCATGAAGAATTGTCCAGGTACCAGCGAACCGTCTTGCGCAATCCTTCTTCAAACCGCTGCGCCGGCTGCCATCCCAGTTCACGCGAAATCTTCGAGGCATCTATCGCATAACGCCTGTCGTGCCCCAGCCGGTCTTTCACATAAGTAATCAAATTCCGCCGTGAGCCTGTCGCCAGACTCGGACTCATATCGTCCACAAGATCGCAGATCAATCTAACGACCTCAATATTCGTTCGCTCGCTGTTGCCGCCAATGTTGTACGTCTCTCCCACACGGCCGCGCGCTAAGACCTCGCGGATCGCGGTGCAATGGTCTTCGACAAACAGCCAGTCGCGCACGTTCATTCCATCGCCGTAAACGGGCAGCGATTTGCCTTGAAGCGCATTGAGAATCACCAGCGGAATCAGCTTTTCCGGAAACTGAAACGCCCCATAATTGTTCGAACAATTCGTCGTCAGAACGGGTACGCCCCAGGTGTGGTAATACGCCCTGGCCAGATGATCCGATGCCGCCTTTGACGCAGCGTAAGGGCTGTTGGGCGAGTAGGCTGTGGTCTCAGAGAACGCCGGATCATCCGGCCCCAGCGAACCGTATACCTCGTCGGTCGAAACGTGAAGATACCGAAACGCTGCTTTATCGGCTTCACTCATCTCCGACCAGTAGGCTTTCGCTTGGTCAAGAAGAACGAATGTCCCTTGAACATTGGTCCGGATGAACGCACCCGGCGAAGCAATGGAGCGATCTACATGGCTTTCAGCCGCGAAGTGAACGATTGCTCGCGGCTGATGCTCCCTAAGCAACGCACCAACTAGCTCCGCGTCGCAGATGTCTCCGCGAACCAACCGATAGCGCGAGTCCTGATCGAGCGAAGCCAGGTTGGCCGGATTTCCCGCATAGGTCAGCAAATCCAGATTGATGACTGGCGAGCCCACTGATCCCAACCAGTTCAGGACGAAGTTTGAGCCAATAAACCCCGCCCCGCCGGTGACAAGTATCGTTTCCCGCATGTGCTCGCTCCAAGTCAACAGTATAGGTCCCGAGGTTCCTCGACAAGAGTGGGAAGTGGCGAGGATGGGTCATTGACATGCAGTTTAGTCCGGCAGAGGTACCAAGCGCTGTCCGGCGGTCAGGGGCACAACCCGCATTCGATCCCATCGACCAATGGGCAGAGGGTCCTTGATTGAAAAGCACGGGAGGATTTAGCTCTCTGCGAACAGCAATTCTAATTGGGCGAACAGCGGGGCATCCAGCGCAGTTCCTCCCGGAGGGTGGAATCGAAAATAGCCCAGGGTGAAACCCTGGAGGAAACTTCCAGTGCGAATGGCCCTCTCTTTTTGCCTGTTACCCAGGGCTGCGCTGCGCTTGCCCCGGTCTATTTTCGATGGCTCCCAACTGGAGCAGACCGATGCGTTGCTCACCGGATAGCCGACGATCTATCCATTAAGGATTCAACGCTCCCGAAAAGGAAGTGCTGCGACAAATCAAATTTTTCGTTAATATATAAATTGAGTCAGTTAAGCCCCAGACGAGGCCGGGTCTGCTCCGGCAGGCCTTTTCATGAAAGACCAGGCGCATTCCATCGACAGGAATCGCGACGCGTTTGTGTCTTTCCGGCCAGGCACCTCATCCTGCACTGAAAAGATTCATTGAAAAGGGCGCCATGAATACATCGGATTGTCGTCTCCGCACTCCTCAGCCGCAGGGTCTCTATCACCCGCGGAATGAACACGATGCCTGCGGTATGGGACTGGTCGCCAGCATCCGCGGCGAGAAAAGCCATGACATCATCCGCAAGGGTCTGGAGGTCCTCATCAACCTGACTCACCGCGGCGCTGCCGGTTGCGATCCCGAAACCGGTGACGGCGCAGGGATTCTGATCCAGATCCCTCACGCGTTCTTTGAGCGCGAGTGCGCCGAGCTGGGAATGCGCCTGCCTGAGCCGGGCGCTTATGGCGTCGCCATGTGCTTTCTGCCTGTGGAAAAACACAGCCGTTTGCAGTGCGAAGGAGTTTTTGAGCGCATCGCCAAAGACGAAGGTTTGACCGTTCTCGGCTGGCGCGATACGCCCATCAACGGCGACGCAATAGGCCGTGAGGCGCGCGCCTCCCAGCCATACATCGAGCAGTTGTTCGTGAGCCGCCCGGCTGGCCTCGAAGAAGATGCCTTCGAGCGCCTGCTTTATAGAATTCGCCGCAGCACCGAGAACGAGATTGCCGCCTCCGACATAGACGACAAGGAAACATTCTATGTTCCCTCGTTTTCCTGTCGCACCATCGTTTACAAGGGCCTCATGCTGGCGCCGCAAATTGAGCGGTTCTATTACGAGCTGGCCAATCCCCTGGTCACCAGCGCACTCGCCCTTGTCCATCAGCGCTTCTCCACCAACACCTTCCCCAGTTGGAAGCTCGCGCATCCCTACCGCTATGTCTCCCACAATGGCGAAATCAACACGGTTCGCGGCAACGTGAGTTGGATGAATGCACGCCAGTCGGTTCTGGAGAGCCCGCTCTACGACGGTCACATCGACAAGCTTTATCCAGTCGTTACCCCTGGCGGCAGCGACTCAGCTTCGCTCGACAATGCCGTCGAATTTCTCTTCCAGTCGGGCCGTTCCCTGCCTCACGTGATGGCCATGCTCATTCCCGAAGCCTGGGCCGGCAACCCGGACATGGACGAAGACAAGCGCGCCTTCTATGAGTACCACGCCTCGCTGATGGAGCCGTGGGACGGCCCTGCTGCCATCGCATTCACTGACGGCCGCGTCATCGGCGCTACGCTCGACCGCAACGGCCTGCGTCCGGGCCGCTACATCGTAACGAAAGATGATTTAGTGGTGCTCGCCTCAGAGGCCGGCGTCCTCGACGTTCCCGCCGAAGACATCCGCAAAAAAGGGCGCTTGCAGCCGGGCCGCATGTTCCTTGTCGATACCGTGCAGAAGCGCATCATCTCTGACGCTGAAATCAAGAAAGAACTCGCCGGCCGCCAGCCTTATGGTGCATGGCTCAAAGAGCAGCAGGTCACGCTCGACCATCTGCCTGAGCCGTCGCGCGTGATCGCATCAAATCCTGAAACGCTGCTGCGACGCCAGCGTGCTTACGGTTATAGCGAAGAAGATCTGCGCATCGTGCTGGGTCCCATGGGCGCAACAGGCGATGAGCCGATCGGATCCATGGGCACGGATGTGCCGCTGGCTTGTCTTTCCGACCGTCCTCAGCCGCTCTTCAATTATTTCAAGCAGCTTTTCGCCCAGGTCACCAATCCGCCCATCGATCCCATTCGCGAAGAGCTCGTGATGTCGCTGATCAGCTACATCGGCACCGAGCGCAACATCTTGGACGAAGCGCCGGACAACTGCCACACGCTCAAGCTGCCTCATCCGATCCTGACCAACCGCGATCTCGAAAAACTGCGCCGCGTCTCATCCGGCGATCTGCTGGCCACCACGCTGCCTGCCCTGTTTCGCGCCGCCGATGGCGAAGCCGGCCTCAAGCACTCGCTCGACGATCTCAGCACGCGCGCCGCCCACGCGGTCAACTCCGGCTACACGCTGCTCATTCTTTCCGACCGCGGCGTCGATCCCACCTATGCGCCCATCCCAAGCCTGCTGGCCATGGCCGCTGTTCACAATCGCCTGGTTCGCGAGAAAACCCGCACTCAGGTCGCGCTCATCATTGAGAGCGGTGAGCCGCGCGAGGTCATGCACTTTGCATTGCTCATCGGATACGGCGCCAGCGCCATCAATCCTTACCTGGCCTTCGAAACCATCCACGATCTGAAGCGCCGCAATCTTCTGCCCACAAAAATCACCGCGGAATACGCAGAAAAGAACTTCATCAAGGCCATCAATAAGGGCCTGCTGAAGACCTTCTCGAAGATGGGCATCAGCACTCTGCAAAGCTATCGCGGTGCGCAGGTCTTTGAGGCTGTGGGGTTGAACAAGCATCTTGTCGACACCTACTTCTCCGGGACCGAGTCGCGCATCGAAGGCGTCGGGCTGGACGTGCTGGCGCGCGAAGCGCAGATGAAACATGCCTACGCTTTCCAGCCTCTCACCGATTCAGAGACCGATCTGGTCGTCGGCGGCCAGTATCAATACCGCGAAGGCGGCGAGTATCACCTGCTCAATCCGCAGACCATCAGCAAACTGCAGCACGCCGTGCGGCAAAACAACGCAACCACGTTTCAGGAATACACCGACCTGCATCGACGACCAGAACCGGAACATGTGCTACTCTCCGCGGCTTGCTGAAGCTGAAATACGACGACGCGCCGCATTCCGCTGGACGAAGTCGAGCCGGCCAAGGAGATCGTCAAGCGCTTCACCACCGGCGCCATGAGCTTCGGCTCCATCAGCAAGGAAGCGCACGAGACGCTCGCCATCGCCATGAACCGCATCGGCGGCATGTCCAACACCGGCGAGGGCGGCGAAGACGAAGCGCGCTTCAAGCGCGATGCGAACGGCGATCTGCGCCGCAGCGCCGTCAAGCAGGTGGCCAGCGGCCGCTTCGGCGTGACCGCAAATTACCTGGTCAACGCCGACGAGCTGCAGATCAAGATGGCGCAGGGCGCGAAGCCCGGCGAAGGCGGCCAACTGCCCGGCCACAAGGTGGACGACGTCATCGCGAAGCTGCGCTACTCCATTCCCGGCGTGGGCCTGATTTCGCCGCCGCCGCATCACGACATTTACTCGATTGAAGATCTGGCGCAGCTGATCTACGACCTGAAGAACGTCAATCCGCAGGCGCGCATCGCCGTGAAGCTGGTCTCTGAAGTTGGCGTCGGCACGGTCGCCGCAGGCGTCTCCAAGGCCCATGCCGACGTGGTGCTGATCTCCGGCGACAACGGCGGCACCGGCGCATCGCCGCTCAGCTCCATCAAGCACGCCGGCCTGCCGTGGGAGCTTGGCCTGGCGGAGACGCAGCAGGTGCTGCTGCTGAACGATCTGCGCAGCCGCATCAAAGTGCAGACCGACGGCAAGCTGCAGACCGGGCGCGACGTCGTGATCGCCGCGCTGCTGGGCGCGGAGGAGTTCGGCTTCGCCACCACGCCGCTGATCGCGATGGGCTGCATCATGATGCGCAAGTGCCACCTGAATACCTGCTCGGTGGGCATTGCGACGCAGGACCCGGTGCTGCGCGCGCGCTTCACCGGGCCAGCCCGAGCATGTGATCAACTTCTTCTTCTTCATTGCCGAGCAGGTGCGCGCAGCACATGGCCAAACTCGGCTTCCGCACCGTGGACGAGATGGTGGGCCGCGTGGACAAGATCGATGCGGCGGTCGCCGACGAGCACTGGAAGGCGAAGGGCATCGATCTTTCTTCGATTCTCTACTCGCCTACGCTGCCCTCGCGCGTCGCGCGCCGCTGCGATGCAGGCGCAGGATCACGGCCTCGACCAGGCGCTCGATCATGCGCTGATCGCGCAGGCCGAGCCCGCGCTTGAAGTCGAAGACGCCCGTTACCGGCAGCTTTGCCATTCGCAACGTGCATCGCACCGTGGGCGCCATGCTGGGCGGCGAGATCGCCCGCCGCTACGGCTCGGCCGGATTGCCGGATGGCACCATCCAGTTCCGTTTCCAGGGATCGGCGGGGCAGAGCTTCGGCGCATTCGTTCCCAACGGCGTCACGCTCGAACTCGA
>CAVVXR010000010.1:0-64662 GCA_963752215.1 uncultured Acidobacteriaceae bacterium
TATGTATTGTGAAGGTTGATGCAGGTGGCTTCATCGAGTGTGGTATCGATCGTGATCGTGCCGGTGACCGCCAGCCCTGTGATGCCGGGCGTGTCTTCGTTAGACGGGGTTGTATTCCCGACAGTCGCGTTTACGTTAAATGTTGTAACGGTGTCTGCCCTTGCCGTTGAAGAAGCAAGGATGATCAAGGCGAAGAGCAGTGACGAGGCCAAAACATAGGGTCTCGCCGTCCGACGCGGAATCCAAACCTGGCCTACTCCTCACAGCCGTTCTCATCCCCCAAAATTGGTTAGGCAAAGTTCGCCGCAAAATAATCTTCCAGCTAGACTCGACAAGCTACCCTATCCTGGCAAATGCCGGGGAGAAGCGTCTCAGGAAAAATCGCTTGGTTACTTTAGTCGTAGATGCACTTTAGGCACCATAAAAACTTGCTGATGATGCACGACTTATCGGGTTTTCCTCCGGGAAGTATGCAGGAACTTGCGCACAAAAGGCCATCCATTTGCTCATCTGCCGCATCGCTATCCTGTCGCCACAATTGAAAACACTTCCCGATGGCTACGCCGAATTCGCACCAGAAAGGCGCTCTCGTTCTTCTTCATGGAGCCCAAATGCGTCCTCGATTTTGCCGTGCATTCGACCGGACTGAGGTATTTTTGTCCTTCAAAGTCCTTCCCGCACAGGCAGTTATACTCCAATTTCATTTTTCCTGGCCGCTACGCCTCCGAAACAACCTGCATCCAAACATGGCAGTGGGCCGCCGATCCACCATTCCAGGCGCCGGAGGTCGAGCAATGCCGTCGCCGGCACCGGTCTGGAACGCGGAACTTCGCTCGCTTTGGGTCCGTATCAGTCGTGGGTGCCGTGGTTTAGGACGCTAGGCCTGACATGCCAGGCAGATTCTTGAAACTTTTATCTGCTTGCGTTGTCTAATGAAGAAAAGTTGACACGAGGACACTCAATGTCGAATCAGCCCACAGTTCCATCCCCTTCGAAAAACCCTTCCGGCAAAGCGACTCCGCAGGATTCCCGTTCTTCCTGTCCGTGACACTGTTTTGTTCCCTCACGCCGTGCTGCCGTTAACGGTCGGGCGGGAAAGCTCCATCCAGTTAATCGAGTCCCTGGGCGAGGAGCGGACCATCGTCGTTGCCGCCCAGGTCGACCCCCGCCTGGACTCGCCTAAGCCTGGCGATATGCACACCGTGGGCACGCTGGCCACCGTGCATAAAGTTGTGCGCATGCCCAATCAGAGCCGGTTCGTATTCACCGAGGGCGTGGAACGCGTCCGGGTGTTGCGGTTCGTCCAGACTGAGCCTTTCATGGTTGCTGAGGTCGAGACACTGGAGGATTCGGCGCCGGTTGCCTCGTCTGGGATTGAGGCCCTGGTGCGTAACGTGGTCGCGCAGTTTCAGCAGATTGTTTCCGAGTCGCAGACGCTGTCCGATGAGCTGAGGACGATTTCCGCCAACATCGAAGAGCCGAGCCGGCTGGTCGATTTCGTGGCCTCCTCGCTGCCTTTCCTGACCACGGACGACAAGCAGCAACTGCTTGAGACAGCCAGCATCGTTGATCGTCTGGAGCAGTTGAACAAGCACCTCGCCAAGGAGATTGAGGTGCAGCAGTTGCGCACCAAGATCCAGACCGAGGTGCAGGACCAGGTGCAGCAGTCGCAGCGCGACTACTATCTGCGCGAGCAGATGAAGGCCATTCAAAAAGAGCTGGGCGAGCAGGATGAGGGCCAGCGCGAAACCGAGGATTTGCGCAAGAAAATCGACGACGCCAATATGCCGGAGGATGTGAAGAAGGAAGCTCTGAAGGAACTCGCCGGCTGTCGCGCATGTCTCCCATGGCCGCCGATTACTCGCTCACGCGCAACTACATCGAGTGGCTTGCGCGTGCTGCCCTGGAGCAAGAGTTCCGGCGAACAGGTGGACATCAACAAGGCCAAAGAGATTCTGGACGAAGACCATTACGAGCTCAAAAAGGTGAAGGACCGCATCCTCGACTACCTGAGCGTGCTGGAGCTGAAGCCGGATATGAAGGGGCCGATTTTGTGCTTCGTTGGGCCGCCGGGGGTGGGTAAAACCAGTCTCGGCCGGTCTATTGCCCGCGCCCTGGGCCGCAAGTTTCAGCGTATTGCGCTGGGCGGCATGCACGATGAGGCGGAGATTCGTGGCCATCGGCGCACCTATATCGGCGCGCTTCCCGGGCAGATCATCCAGAGCATTCGCCGCGCTGAGGTCAACGATCCGGTCATCATGCTCGACGAGCTCGACAAGCTGGGCCGCGACTTCCGCGGCGATCCAGCCTCGGCGCTTCTTGAGACGCTTGACCCGCAGCAGAACAACACATTCCGCGACAACTATCTGGACGTGCCGTTCGATCTGTCGAAGGTCTTGTTCATCTGCACCGCCAACATGCTCGATCCGGTGCCTGCGCCGCTGCTTGACCGCATGGAGCTGATATTCCTCCAGGGCTACAGCGAAGAAGAGAAGGTGCACATCGCGTTCCGGTACCTGATTCCGCGCCAGATCAAGGAGAACGGGATCAACCCGGAGCAGATCGAATTTCCCGGAAGACGGAGTTCGCTGGCATGGTGCGCCACTACACGCGCGAGGCCGGCGTCCGCAAGCTCGAGCAGGTGCTCGGGACCGTCTGCCGCAAAGTTGCGCGCCGCGTTGTGGAGGGCAAATCCGACAAGCTGGTCATGACCAAGCGAAGTGTTCAAGCAATTCCTCGGCGGCATCCAGGTGCGCGTCGAAACCGAAGTTGAAGAGCGCGTCAAGCGCCCCGGCGTAGCTGTGGGCCTGGCATGGACTCCTGCCGGCGGCGACATTCTCTTCATCGAGGCCAACAAGATGAAGGGCAAGGGCGGATTCAGCATGACCGGGCAGATCGGCGAGGTGATGCGGGAGTCGATGCAGGCCGCGCTTACCTGGGTTCGCTCCAACGCCGCAAGCCTGGGGCTGGACGAGGACTTTACCAAGGAGATCGATCTGCACATTCACGTGCCGGCAGGCGCCATTCCCAAAGACGGGCCCTCGGCGGGCGTCACAATGGCCACCGTGCTGGCGTCTTTGCTGACGGATACGCCTGTGCGTCCGCTAACAGCCATGACCGGAGAGATCACGCTCAGCGGCAACGTGCTGCCCGTGGGCGGCATCAAGGAGAAGTTTCTGGCCGCGCGCCGGGCGGGAATTGAAACCATCATCCTGCCCGCCGACAACCGTCAGGACGTGGAAGAAGACCTGACGCCGGAGCTGATGGCGGGCGTAACGATACACTACGCCAAGCGCATTGAAGACGTGCTGGCCGTGGCGTTGCCGCTGTTGAAAGCCCGGCCGCGATACCAAGCCGAAGCCGATTGCACCCGCTGCAGTTTCGGTGCCGGAGCCTTGGCTTAAGCGGTGCCGCGTAAATCGACCGCATCCGAGTCCCGACTGATCGCCGCCTGCCGCGTCTAACCAGCAGGCGGTATTCTTTTAAGCGTGATCCATGTGCGGGTTCTTTCCTTTGGCGTATTGAAAGACTGGCTCGGCGCGCAGGCAGCCACGGTCGAGCTGCGGAAGGCGCAACGGTTGCGGATCTGCTTGAGCAGTTGCGCGCGAGGCCGAGCCAACCAGCCGCAAGCCTTGCGGGCATCGCAGTGAGCGTGAATGCCGAATACGCCGACCGAGCCCATGTTCTGCGCCGACGGCGATGAGGTGGGGCTGTTGCCGCCCGTCTCCGGCGGAACTGCGCAAGTGTCGAAGCCGAGCCCGCGGACGAGAAGAACTTGAGCGAAGCGGCGGTGACAACACTGACTCGCGAGCCGATCGAAGCGGAACAACTGATTGCCGCCGCCAAGCAAGGCGAGGATGGCGCCGTGGTCGTCTTTGACGGCATCGTGCGCAACAATACGCGCGGGCCGCCAGACGCTCCACCTGGACTACGAGGCGTACGAAGAGATGGCCGCAAAGCAGATGCAGCAACTGGCCGACGAAGCGCGGACCCGATTTGCCGTGCGCCACGTGACCATGATTCATCGCCTCGGCCGGCTCGAGGTGGGCGAGACAAGCGTGCTGATCGTCGTGGCCTCAGCGCACCGCGCGCAGGCCTTCGAGGCCTGCCGCTGGCTGATCGACACGCTCAAGAAGACAGTGCCCATCTGGAAGAAAGAGACGTTTGTGGATGGGCGGTATGGGCGGCCGGCGAGCCGTTTCCCGCAGCATCTAGCTGTAGCGCCGCCGGAGGCTTCGCATGAGAGAGTAAGCTCCTTCAAACGCCTCGCACATCCCTCGGCCTGGCACAGCTGCATGGCGCTCCTCTTGCTGACGTCCATCGCACTCCCGCACAGGAAACCACGCTGCAGGTGGACGTGAAGCTGGTGAACGTGTTTGTCAACGTGACGGATCAGCAACGGCGCCATCGTCGGCGGCCTTGACGCGCGACGATTTTCCATGTGACTGAAGACGGCCGGCCGCAGCAGATTTCACTCTTCGAGCGGCAATCCGAGCTGCCCCTGAACATGACTCTGGCCATCGACACCAGCGGCAGCGTAAAGAAGGATATGGCCGAAGAAGCGGATGCGGCGCGCCGGTTTGCCCATGCCATTCTGCGCCCGCAGGACCAGATGAGCCTGCTGCAATTTGCTACCGATGTGACCGAGCTGACGCCCTTCACCAGCAAAGTTGCGCTGATCGATCGCGGCCTGGGTCAATTGCACGCCGACTACGCTACCGCGCTCTACGATGCCATCTCTCTTGGTTCCGAAGGGCTCGGCCCCCGCGAAGGCCGCAAGGTGCTGGTGCTGGTTTCAGACGGCGGCGACACCGCCAAGAACACCACCTATGCGCAGGCTCTTGAGCAGGCTCTGCGCAACGAGGTCATGATCTACTCCATCATCGACGTGCCCATTGAAGCCAGCGCCGGCCGCGACCTGGGCGGCGAGCACGCGCTGATTACCCTGGCCGAGCAGACCGGCGGCAAGAGTTTCTACGTCAGCGCAGGCGGTCTCGACAAAGCCTTTCAGCAGGTCAGCGACGACCTCCGCACGCAATATCTGATCGGCTACTATCCGCACAACCAGGAGCCAGGGCGAAGTTTCCACCGCGTCCAGATCACCATCCCCAGAGCCGCGCCCGACGCCTTCAACATCCGCAACAAGACGGGCTACTACATGAACCCGCAGCCCAGGGCCAACTGATCTCCTGACCTGAAAATAGCGAGAGCGCGCCTCAAAAACCCGCTCGACGCGGCGAGTGTCAGGGCATGACTTCAGTCGTGCCGAAAAGGGCCGGAAGAAGAAGGGGTTTTAACCCCTGAGGGATTGCAACCGACCTTCAGCGGCCATTTTTAAGACACGCTCTGGAACCGGTTGCATAAGCAAGGTTTTGAAAGGGCACGGCGGGGCACCCTCTGGGTCCCGTGCCGTAAAAGGCGCATAAACACTGGGCTTTAGCCCCCGAGGGATGCTCTGCTGCTCCTCGATGCTGTTCGCACAACAAGTTTTGGTCCAACCAACTCCAGCGAAAGCTCAACCCTCTCGCGCCGCGGCTTCAAGCGCAGCCAAATCCATCTTGACCATCCCCATCATGGCTTGCATAGCCTTAGGATGGCTGACCAGCTCGCCGATATTGCGTGGCACAATCTGCCAGCATAAGCCGAACCGGTCCGTAAGCCAGCCGCAGGCCATCGGCTTGCCGCCTTCGATCAACTTATCCCAGTAGCTGTCGATCTCTTCCTGGGAGTCACAGCGGACAAAGAACGAGAAAGCGGGGTTAAGCTGATGCCCAGGCCCGCCGTTGAGGAAGACCATCTCCTGCCCCTCAAGCTCAATCGTAATGGTGGCAATCTTGCCCACGGGCCACGGACCCACACCTTTGGAACGCAGCTCATCGAGCTTGCGTGCATGCGGAAACACGCGCAGATAAAACTCAGCAGCTTCTTCAGCGTTGTCATTGAACCAGAGGAACGGCGCAACTTTGTTCATGCCTCGCATGGTATCAGACAGCAGGTCGCCGACAACAAGCCGACCTATCGGGGCCTATGCCCTTGAAGAAGAAGATGGCGACTGTTCAAATGCCAGCAAGCGGCTCTGGACTCCGTCTTGAATCTAACGCACGTCGCGCTCAGGCTGCCCCCCTCATTTCGTCAAGAAATCGGCGTAGAATCTCCTCGACAGAACCGACCGGCGGATACTCGATGAAATGTCGCGCAATGTCCTCGACGATCTGCTCCTTCGGTCGCGCATCCATCATGTTCAGGTCCCGGTGGCGGGTGGCCCCGGTCTCAGGACGGATACTATCAAGCTGAGGGTGCCCCGGTCCCTCGCTTTTGGGGACCGGGGATGGAGAGTTGAGGGGCCTCAAGCGCATCCACTCGGGCAGTTGCCAGCCTCTTCGCTGGGCCGTCCATACCGATTCAATCTCCACGGTTCCGGGCGGGTGGCCCCGGTCTCAGGACGGATACTATCAAGCTGAGGGTGCCCCCGGTCCCTCGCTTTTGGGGACCGGGGAGCCCGGGACTCGATACGCATCCACTCCGGCAGTTGCCAGCCTCTTTCGCGGGCCGTCCATTCCGATTCAATCTCCACAGTTCCGCGCTATGCCCGTTTGATAGTGACGAAAACTCGACCACTGCCAGTCCTCCGGCTTCGCCACCAGCCCTCGGCGCACCGGATTGCGATGGATGTAGCGCAGCTTCTCTACAAACTTCGCGTGCGAGGAGACATTGAAATCGTAGTAATGCGCCTGCCAGAAGGGCCTTTCCCGGCTGCGCATCGATACCGACAACTTAAGAGCCTGAATCGCCTTGGACAGCAGCCCGCGCTGGGGCTCGTTAACCAGCAGATGCACATGCTCCGGCATGACGACATAACCGGCAACCGCAAACAGAGTAACGCAGGCGGACGCGCTCCAGCGCATCTTCAAACAGATCCTTCGCCGCGGCCGGGTCAGGTAAGGCCGACGGCGATAACAACTGAACGTCAGGAAGTGGAACTCCCCGTTTGCTGATAACGGATGCGCTGGCCCTTCATGCACCATGAGAATACTCCAATCTCCAATCTGCTTGCTCCGGAAATGGAGACTACCCTCCCCGGTCCTTCAAGGCTTTTAAACTACAGATGAGGGTGCCCCCGGTCCCTCGCACTTGGGGACCGGGGATTCCACCGTCCTCATCAGGCCAGAGCCTAAATCCCGATCATTCCTGAAAACCGCCCCAGCGTCCGCCCTCCCAAGGTTGCCATCGTCCAATTTTGAAGCTCGAAAGACCATCTCTCCCTTTCCCAGGCATCCCAAACACATCAAGAACAGTCCGAACGCACTCAAAGACGCCCATTTTGCACTGGCTTTTGCGTTCATAGTCCGCCTGTAGAACTGCATTCCACTCGCTTGAGTCGGCCTGCAGCAGGATTTTTTCTGACTAAGTCCCGCAGACCTCAAATTTGTCGCTCTCCAAGCCTTCAAAGAACGAAGATAAGTCATCTCACATAGACACATGTTTGCAGAAGTGTGCAGACTCGCAGGGCAAGCGGCCCATCCCGGCTTATCCCCGCCCCGAGAATCACCCATCTCCAAAACATCCGCCTGCGGTTCCCGCTGCGGTGCATCTAAAATGGCATCATGACCTCTCCTCTATCCTCGCGCCGCCGCTCCAAGGCGCCTCCGCCGGGCGAAACCGGCCAGGAGGCGCTCTATCTGCGCTCGCTCAGCGATCGCCAGGTCGTCGTCACCATCAAGCTGCGCGACGGCGAAACCGTGCGCGGCTGGATCGAGTACTTCGACGACGCCATGCTGCGCCTGACGCGCGAGGGCCAGCCGAATCTGTTCATCTACAAGCATCAGATCCGCAGCATCGCTGAAGCCGGCGCGCGCAGCGCGCTCCGCGGTCTGAAAGCCCCGCTGGGGCAGGCGTCGCGGAAGGTAACTGCGAGCGGCCCGGATTTGAAGGCTGCGCGCAAGCCGATCTCTTCTGAGGTAGTCTCTTGAGCGATTCCTCAACGCCCGAATTTGTTTGGGTTCCGAAGGCCTCGGCCATCGCCGAGAGGCAGGCGCGCGGCTGCGCGAGTTTCTGGCTCAGGGTGTTGAGACCGAATACAAAGGCGACGTTGACCTGGTCACCGTGGCCGACCGCACGGTCGAGAAGCTGATCAGAGAGCGGCTGAGCGAGGCGTTTCCCGACCACGGCATCTATGGCGAAGAGGGAACGCGCGAGCGCCTGGACGGCGAGTTCCGCTGGTACGTCGACCCGCTGGACGGGACCACCAATTTTGCCCACGGCTTTCCGCAGTTCTGCGTTTCAATGGGCCTGGAACAGCGTCAGGTCCAGCGTCAGGCCGAAAGAAGACGGGAGCGGAAACTCGCCCCGGAGCGAATCCGATACGGATCGGGACGAACCTGGTCGCCGGCGTCATCTACGATCCCATGCGCGACGAGCTCTTCACCGCCGAGCGGGGCAAGGGCGCATGGCTGAACGGCAAGCCGATGCAGGTTTCGCACACGCCAGGAACTGGCCGAGGCGCTGCTCGCCACCGGCTTTCCCAGCCGCAAGCGCCACGCCAGCCCCAACATCCACTTCTATCAGGAGTTCACGCTTGCGCTCGCACGGCGTGCGCCGGGCAGGCTCTGCCGCGCTCGATCTGGCCTACTGTAGCCTGCGGCCGCATTGACGCCTTCTGGGAATTCAACCTGAATCCCTGGGACACCGCGGCCGGATTTTGCTGGTTGAAGAAGCCGGCGGCCGGGTCACGGACTTTTCCGGCGGCGAGTTCAACCTCGACAGCCGCGAAGTACTAGCCTCAAACGGCCTCATTCACAACGAATTGGTCGGCCTATTCAGCGACATGTTCGCCGGCCGCGACCTGTCGCCCATTCCCACCCCGCAGGAGTTTGCCGCGCCGACGCGCGCGAAAACCGGTGACTAGATCGAGTTCGGACCGATTCCCTGCATCGGCACAACTTCAGATTCCCGCATGGCAAAACGCAGTGCAATGTGAGTCCGGTCCGGGTGTCGTGTGCTACTATCAGCGTCGAGAGTTCAGTTTCCCGGAGAATCGACAGATGGCATACATCATTGCAGAACCCTGTATCGGCACCAAGGACACCGCCTGCGTGGACGCCTGTCCGGTCGATTGCATCCACCCCAAGAAGGACGAAGACGGCTTCGCCGAGACTGATCAGCTGTTCATCGATCCGGTCGAGTGCATCGACTGCGGCGCCTGCGTGCCGGCCTGCCCGGTCTCGGCCATCTTTGCGCAGGACGATCTGCCGGAGAAGTGGGCTCACTTTACTGAGAAGAACGCGGCACACTTCGGCCGCTAGGTTGCAAGGATTTCCGCGCAATTGTAGATTGCGAACACGCGCGTCCTGCCACAGCGGGATGCGCGTTTGTTTGTGCGCGTTGCACCGGGCCATTTAAGTTGCTGGATGGAGAATTCTTCGTCGAAGCCTACGTGAGCAGCCTGATTCATCTCGTTCGCGGCGGCAGACGGGGCCAACTTCATGAGGGATTGGCCGCCGCACCTGATGGCGAACCGTCCCTTTTCAATCTCAACAAAATCGACACTATCGCCCGGCTTCAATCCGAGCTCTTTACGCACATTGTAGGGAAGGGTAATGCGGCCGTTGAAGGTGACCACTGCGGAAGCCATTTGGAACCTCTGTGCCTATTCTAACCCTCGCCCGGCCGCCTGCGCCAATGCGAAGATAGTAGACGCATGAGCGTGCTGACCTCAGAAGCCGTGGTTTTGCGCACCTGGCCGGTCCATGAGGCTGACTTGATCGTGAGTTTTTTCACGCGCGATTATGGGCGGCTGAAGGGTGTCGCCAAGTCTGCGCTCAGGAGCCGGAAGCGCTTTGGCGGCGCTTTGGAGCCGATGACCGTGGCCCGCGCATGGTTTGCCGAGCGTCCACGGCAGGAACTGGTGCGGCTGGATCAGCTGGAGATTATTCGCTCGCCGCTCTCGACTCCAGTGGACCACGCCCGCATGGCAGTGTTGAGCTTTTTTGCCGAGGTGCTGGACGAAGCTCTGCCCGAGCATGATCCGCAGGAGACGGTATTCCGGCTGCTGCTGGCGGTGCTTGAGCAGACCACGGCTGTGCAGTCCGATCCCGCGCGCTCCGATATTATCCAGCCCTGGATGGCGCTCACCTACTTCTCGCTTTGGATGACGCGCCTGATGGGCCTGCTGCCGGACATTGCCCACTGCACGGCCTGCGGCGAAGCTCTGCAGCCCGGCGAAACCAGCTTTAACTCCCTCGGCGACGGTCTTTTCTGCGCCCTGCATCGGAATGGCAACGCGAACCAGCTTTCAGCGGACTCCTGGCAACTTGCGCAGCGTATGCTGCGCGCGCCCGCAGCCGCCTTTGCCGCCGAGCCCTGGCCACGCAAGCGCGCTCAAGACCTGCGCCGTTTTACCTTGCAGGCACTGGAGCGGCATTTGGAGCGCAAGCTGCGTTCGGCTGAGGCGCTGGGACGCCTGGGAGGGTGACCATCGGTTCATTTCAAATTCTCAAACAGGTTCCTTTGCGGGTCTGATGCGAAACTTCCGAAAAGACGACTATGCAAGCGTTACTCTTGGTTGATGAAGACGATTGGAAGTCGCTTAGTGATCACAGCCGTTGTCCTTGAGTCTCTTCTCGGCTGCCAGAATGATCCCACAGTGTGGAAGAAGGATTTTCGCTCTCCCGATGGAGCTTGGGTCGCATCAGCCCAAACCAAACAGTGGGGAGGCTTCGGTTCCGCCTGGGTTGAAACGACCGTCAGCATACAAAAGATCGATGGCACAGTTAACCACGGAAAGCCGTTCGACGTTTTCAGTTATCCAGGCGGCGGCAAGATTCCAAGAACACATGTTCTTAGCGATGAAAACCTGGACCCTGATCTCTTGATTACTTGGCTAGCACCGAATCATCTCCAGATCGCCCATACGTCCGCGATTGATCCCGATCTGGAGGTAAGCAGGTTCTCGAATGTAGACATCAGCTTTCATTAGAAAAAGTACCCCGGAAAAGATGTTTCCGGCAATTTCGAGGGCGAAGGTACGTCCCGTCTCCAAAAGATAGAACCTGAGAAGCTTTTTCGACTCCTGAGAACAAGGGCTCTGCGCGTCCTAGAATTCAACCTCGAAACGACGCGCCCGCCCTCACTCGGCGGTAATGACGAAAGTGCTGCGTGCAAATGCTTCATCTGGCACGCATATAAGATCTTGCACGTAATATCGAATAGGTGCATACTGAGAGATATGAGAACCAACGTCAATCTAGCCGACGACGCACGTCAGTTCGCCGAGGTCTACGCTCACGCAAACGGGATTACCCTAGGCGACGCCATCACCGACCTGATCCGCAAAGGCGGCAAAGCTGCGTCAGCTTACCCCGAAACGGTAGAATTTGGCCGGTCCGCCTCCGGCTTTCCCACTCTTCCCGCCGAGGGAGCGCATGATCACAACGGAAATGGTGAAGGAAGCGCATAGAGGATTTTATCTGAAGCAGCCTATCTCCCCGACGTAAATATCTTGGTCGCGTTGAGCGATCCGGCCATGTCGGCTCATCCGAGCGGCTACCGAGTGGCTGTCTGGGAACCGCGATGGGCGCTTATTGCTTTGTCCTGTGACCGAGGCCGGATTTGTGCGCATTGCGGCCTCGCTCCTGGTCGGGAAGAAGTCAATCGATGGATGCATCGAGATTATGCTCGCATGAGATCGCCGCCTTCCCGATTGCGAAAGCCTGCCCATCGCGCATTCGCTGGCTGGATCGTTCATCCAGCCCTTCATTCCTCGTTGCATGGCTATCGCCAGGTGACCGATGCCTTGCTGCTTGGGCTCGCGATTCGCAACGAAGCCATCCTGGTTACCCTCGACCGCTCAATCCAGGCCCTGGCCGGCGAGGCTTACGCGGCCAACGTGCTCACACTTGCCTGAGCGTGAAGTGGACCTTTCAAGCCCGGCTGGTAAAATTGTCTCAGTCCAGACGAGAGAGAGTTTTCCGTGCCATTATCCACCCCTTCACCGCCAGCGCCTGTGCCTCCATCGAAGCCTACCGCTCTCACCTTTCAGGAGCTGTTGTTCCGCCTGCAGAGTTTTTGGGCGGCGCGCGGCTGCGTAATCCAGCAGCCTTACGACGTTGAAGTCGGCGCTGGAACCATGGCTCCCGAGACTTTTTTGCGCGTGCTAGGGCCAAAGCCGTATCGTGTCGGCTATGCCCAGCCCTCGCGCCGTCCTGCCGATGGGCGCTACGGCGAGAATCCCAACCGGCTGTTCAAGCACACGCAGTTTCAGCTTATCCTCAAGCCCCCGCCGGTCAATGTGCAGGAGCTTTATCTGCAGTCGCTGGAGGCGATTGGGATCGACCTCTCAAAGCATGACTTGAAGTTTGAAGAGGACAACTGGGAAGGCCCTACGGTGGGTGCCTGGGGTGTGGGCTGGCAGGTGATGATGGACGGAATGGAGATTACCCAGTTCACCTATTTCCAGCAATGCGGTGGGCTGGACCTGGACCCCATCTGCGCGGAACTGACCTACGGACTGGAGCGGCTTTGTGCCTTTATTCAAGACGTGGACTCGGTCTACGACGTGGTGTGGGCGCGCGACCCCGATACGGGCGCGGTTGTGACTTATGGAGATGTCCGGCTGACCGAAGAGCTTCAGTACTCGGTCTACAACTTCGAGGATGCCGACGTTGAGCGTCTGTGGGAGCACTTCAATAGCTACGAGGCCGAGGCGCAGGCGCTGCTGGCAAAGGGTAACGCAGTGCTGGCCGACGAGAAGGCAAGCGCGGCCCAGAAGCGCCGCTTCCCGCTGATATCGACCTATGAGCTTGCGCTGAAGTGCTCGAACCTGTTCAATCTTCTGGATGCACGCGGGGCGATCAGCGTGACCGAGCGCGTTGGCATGATTGCGCGGATCAGGAACCTGGCGGTAGGCGTGGCCAAGGTATATGTGGGACAGCAAGGCAGTTCTTAGCCTTGTTTAGATTTGGCGCAATGACGCAGCCGGGAAATGGACAAACTAAAAGCTAGAAGCTCCGTTTAGCCTCGCGAACCGAAAGAACATTCACTTATGTCAAACTTTCTATTGGAAATTGGCCTCGAAGAAGTTCCCGCACGCATGATAGCCGGGGCTGAGGCTGAGCTAGGCCGCAGAGTTAATGAACTGCTCACACGCGAGCGGCTGCTCGGCCCCGCGGCCAAGCTGACGACGTACTCGACGCCGCGGCGATTGGCCGTGTTTGTCGAGGACGTGTTGCCGAGCCAGGCGGATACAGAAGAGAAGCTAACCGGCCCCTCCTGGAAGGTTGCGTTCAAAGACGGCGCGCCGACCGCCGCAGCGGAGGCATTTGCTAAAAAGGCAGGCGTGGCCGTCGAAGCTCTTGAAAAGGTGGTCAACGCCAAAGGCGAATATGTGGGCGCGACGGTGAAGCGCCAGGGCCGTGCTGCTGCGGAGTTGCTGGCTGCCGAGCTGCCTAAAGAAGTAGCCGGAATCTATTGGGCCAAGAACATGTATTGGCGCGCCGGCAAGCCCGAGCGCTTCGTCCGGCCCGTGCGCTGGCTGGTAGCGCTGATGGATTCAACGATCGTCCCGCTGGAAATTGCCGGAATCGCCGCCGGACATGCAAGCCGCGGCCATCGTGTTTTGCACGGTGATGCGGCCGTAGTTATTGACCATGCAACCCACTATGCCGAAGCACTGCGCAAGGCGTTTGTCGTGGTGGATGTGGCCGAGCGCAGGCATTCGATCCGCAAGGCGCTCGATGCCGCGACTCGCACCGTTGCCGGTGCCCGCTGGCGCGAAGATGAGCCGCTGGTCGAGACCGTGGTCCATCTCACGGAGTGGCCCAGTGTGGTGCTGGGCGATTTTGAGCCCGAGTACCTGGCCCTGCCTGAAGAGGTGCTGGTCACAGTGATGCGCGACCACCAGAAATACTTTGCCGTCGAAGGCGCCGACGGCAAACTGGCCCCGCACTTTCTGGCCGTGCTCAACACGCAGGTAGACGACGAAGGCCGAGCAATCATTCGCCACGGCAATGCGCGGGTGCTAAGAGCGCGCTTCAAGGACGCCCGGTTCTTCTGGGACTTCGACCAGAAGATTCCGCTTGAAGACCGCGTAGAAGCCTAAAGATTGTGACCTTCCAGAAACAACTCGGAAGTTACCACTGGAAGAGTGAAGCGAATGCTGGCGTTTGGTATGAACTTGTCCATGATGCCGAGAATCAATATCGGCATTGCCCGTCATATCTGGCGTCTGATGAGACGCTTTGAAGCTGGCCAAGTGCAATCCGATCTGACATGGAGCTTGTTAAGGAATTTACAGAGCTACAAGGAATCATCGGCGGCTTGTACGCTGAGGCGCAGGGGCATAGCGAGAAAGCTCGCAATGCCATTTACGACCAGTAAAGCCCAGTTTCAACTGAAGACGAAATTCCAAGGACAATAGAAGGCCAACTTCTCGGACTGGCGGACCGAGTTCAGACACAGTCGCCGCAATGTTTGGAATAGCTATGGCCCCGACCGGCTCAAAAGATCCATTCGCTTTGCGTCGTGCAGCGAATGCGCATCATCAAGATTCTGGCCGAATCGGGCATTCCTCTGTCACTCCGAGGTGTTGAACGCCGCAGCGACAGAATCCAGGGTAGACGGCAACTCGATGACGTTTTTTCGCGAGCGCCTTCAATTCTATCTGAAGGATGTCGTGGTTTTGCTTACGATGTGGTGAATGCTGTGCTCGTCGCCGGAGCCGACGATGTCCGCGATGCGATTGCCCGAGCCGAAGCACTGACAGCAGTTCGCGAGTCCGAGGATTTCGCCGCCATTTCCGCGGCATTCAAGCGCATCAAGAAATTTTGCGACAAGCGGAAGAAAAGGGATTTGCCATTCGGCGCCCCCGGATGTACGCTTTCCCCCGAGGCGCAGCAGCTTGCCGATGCCGCTGCGGCGCTGGCCCCGAAGGTTGCATTGCGTCGCGCGAGAAGGCGCTACGGCGAAGCGCTGGCGCTGATCGCCACGCTGCGTCCAGTTGTGGATGTGTTCTTCGACAAGGTGATGGTGCTTGATCCTGATCCAGCCGTGCGCGGAGCGAATCTGGCTCTGATTGATCGAGTCCTGCGCGGCTTCTCCGGTATAGCTGACTTCAGCGAGATCGTGACGTCGTAGAGAATGAGCGCTTGGCATCCCACCCATTCGCTAGAAAAACGCGAATGGATGGGGTCCCCAGCTTGAAGGGTACAGGCTTCAGCCCGTACATTCAGGCCAAGAGCGACTTGGGCTTTAGCCCCCGAGGGAATTTGAAAGTGTAGTTCACAGTCCTTCAGCAGCTAAAGCCGGGACTTCTCTTGGTGCCAATGGACGGGCTCAAGCCCGTCCCCTTCAACGAGCACCCATGCGGCCACACTCAGCCTCACTGCTTTTCTCAGGTCTCTGCTCCTGCATCGTCGGGTCTGTTCCCGCGTCTACAATCAATAGAGATGTCTGACACACTTTATCTGAGTTTGTGGTACCCGAATCTGCGCCTTGCGGCGATTCCCGACAAGCTGACGGCGGTGCTGTCGGAGTTTGCCGCGCACGGCGGCGAGCCGCGCGTCTATGCGGCTACAGTGTGGCCTATCAGTTGGACCGAGTCGCCGGTTTTTCAGCGCGTTTATGGCTGGGGTGAACGAGGCGCAGAGCCGCGGTTTGCCGTCGAAGAAGCTCTAGAGCTGCTTCACGACGACTACGCCTACGAGTTTCAAATCGGCTGGAGTCTCTGGGAACTGGAGAGTCCTCCGGAAAACGCAGGTCCCCTTCGGCAGGCTCAGGGCAGGCTTTCGACTTCGCCCGCCGCGGCGGACTCCGCACAGGATGACAAGGCGTTTACGCGCTGGGTGCGGGAGCCGCGACTGGTCCGCGTCACTGGCTATGGTCCGCTCTTTGATGAAGGGGCGTACGAGTCAGACGGGCACATCCGAATCGACTTTGGAACGGACGCGCCTTTTCTTGAAGAGGAACTGGACCTGAATTCCGTTGCCGCACGGCATGTCGAAGAAAACGTGCGCCAACTGGTAGCGCTGACGTCGGCCGTCGAAAAGGCTTCCGGCGCCACGGCACGGCTCTTGTGGAGCGAGCTGGGCGAGAGCCTTGCCCAGCGGCTGGCCGCACGCATGGGAGTTGCGAACTGACCGTGCGATTCACCATTGAACGGTTGCGGACGCTGGTGCTGGCGGCAGGCATTCTGCTGGTGGGGGCGCTGGTGGCGTTTCTAGCCGTGGATAAGTGGAAGCAGCATTTCAACATTCAACAGGCGCTAAAGCCGCTGGGAATTGACGTTCAGCAGGAGGCAAATGGTTACACGTTGTCCCACGCCTTCGGCGCGCATTCGCAATACAAAATTCACGCTTCAAAGGTGGTTCAATTAAAAAATGACCACGCAGTTCTTCACGACGTGAAGATCGAGCTTTATGACACGGAAGGCGGTCGCGTAGATCGCATCGAGGGTGGCGAATTTGAGTACGACCAGAAGACGCAGATTGCAACAGCAACGGGGCCGGTCGAGATCACGCTGATGCGTCCTGGAGTGGCTCCGGCCATTGCTCCCAAGGCCATGCCAGAGCATACGGTCAACAGCAACGGCAGGGCTGAACCGCTCGCCTCAGTTGCGCAGACCGCGGAGAACGGCCAGATCCACGTGAAGACCAACGGGTTGACCTTCGATTACAGGAGCGGAGTGGCGACAACCAGCCAGCGAGTGGATTTTTCCATGATGCAGGGAACCGGCAACTCGATTGGCGCGACTTACGACTCAAAAGCAGGCCATCTTGTTCTGGACCGAGCTGTCGAATTGAATACCGAGCGGGGCAACGATCCGGTGCAGATTCATGCCCAGCACGCAGTGTTCGATCGCGCCGGTCAGAACTGCATCATGCACGCAGCAACCGCCAATTATCGCGATGGCGTGGCTACAGCGGGCGACGCCACGATTCTGTTTCGCCAGGATGGAACGGTTGTACATCTGGAGGCGATAAACGGGTTCACGCTCACCACCGCGGCCGGCTCCCACGTGACCGCGCCCAAAGCGTCTATGGATTTCAACCAACACAATCAGCCTCGCCACGGCCATCTCGAAAACGGCGTAACTATGGACTCGACGAGCGAAACAGAGAGTGAGACCGGAAAGCAGACTCGACAAATACACGGCACCTCGCCGACTGCGGAGCTTGAGTTCACGCCGGAAGGAATTTTGCGCCGCACCCACCTGGAGCGCGGCGTTGAGATGCACAGCGAGGAATTGACCATGCCTGTTGCCGCGAATGCCAAAAGAGGCCCGTTGCGCGTGGAGCCGGACCTGGCGTTCTCCGGTGGCCGATGTCGACTTCCGCGATGCCGGCAAAGGACAGGTTGAGCCGTCGATCATTCACGGGGTTGAAGGGGTAGTGATAACGGGCGAAAGCCAGCGTGGCAATGGAATGGTCGTTCCCTCCAGGCTGGCGGCCGATACTGTGACCGGGGAGTTCGGGCCCGGATCGGTGCTGACCTCGATAACTGGTACAGGGCGCGCCGGCATAGAAGAGACTACGGCTTCGGGAACGCGGGACACGGCAATCGGTGACAGCCTGGTCGCGCATTTCACGGCCGCTGCTGCGAAGACTGGCGCCTCGAACCTGGCTGGCGATGTGGGTGGCGCAGGGCAGATTCAGTCGGCAGTGCTGGATGGTCACGTGGTACTTACTCAGCAGTCCGCGGCCAAGCCCGGCGCGCAGGCGGAAGCGCCGATGCGGGCCACTTCAGGACATGCGGTATACGAGGGCGCGGGGGAATGGCTGCACCTGACGGTCAACCCTCGCATCGAAGATGGCGGCTTGCAACTGACCGCGGACAAAGTCGATGTATCCCAGCAGACCGACGATGCGTTTGCGCATGGCAATGTGAAGGCGACCTGGCTGAATACGAGCACGCCCCCGGCTGGCCAGCAGGCAAGGCCTGCGTCTGGGCACGCAGGACAGGGCAGTATGGTTCTGGGTGGAAAGGGTCCGGCTCACGCCATTTCGGCCGAGGCTCAATTGCATCAGGCAACTGGTGAGGTAACTTTCCGAGGTCATGCGCGGCTATGGCAGGAAGCAAACTCTGTTTCAGGGCCGGTGATTGTGCTCGATCGCCAGAAGCAGACGCTCGTCTCGCGCAGCACGGACCCGGCTGAACCGGTGCGGGCGATTCTGTTGAGCGCGGGTGGCTCGGGTGCAGGTTCAAACGTAACGTCGGCCTCAGGGAAGGAAGCGGCAGGAAAGCCGCCCCAGACCAGCGTCATTCGCATCCGTGGCGGCGACCTGAAGTATTCTGACGCCGAGCGCAAGGCGATCATAAATGCCGGCGCGCTGGGTTCCGTGGTCGCCGAGACCGGAACCGTAACCTCTGTTTCCGATCAGGTCGAGGTGTTCCTGCTCCGGCCCGGCAATCATGCCGGCAAAGATGGAGGCCCTGCGCAAGTAGACGCATACTGCTCGCGGCCACGTCATTGTGACCTCCGAGGCCGGCGCGGAACCGGCGAGCACTGTTTATGCGAGCGAACAGGGGAATATGTGCTGACCGGAACCCCCGCCGCGCCACCGCGCATGACCGATCCGGCGCGGGGCAACGTAACCGGCGAGGCTTTGATTTTCCATAGTCGCGATGATAGCGTCAGTATCGAGGGCGGCGGACGCGAGACCAGGACGGAAACCACGGCGCCGAGGTGAAGGCAGAAGCGAGGCAAGCAAATAGATGGAAACACTGATCGCCGAGGGAATCGGCAAGACGTACAAGGGCCGGCAGGTTGTTCGCGGAGTTGACCTGCAGATCTCCCGCGGGGAGGTGGTGGGGCTGCTGGGGCCGAACGGCGCCGGCAAGACGACCAGCTTCTACATGATCGTCGGCCTGGTGGTGCCTGAGACCGGGCGCGTGATGGTGGACGACACCGACATTACGCGGGTGCCGATGTATCTGCGGGCGCGCAATTTCGGCATCAGCTATCTTGCCGCAGGAGCCTTCGGTCTTCCGCAAGCTCACGGTCGAGGAAAACATCCTGGCGGTGCTTGAGGCGCAGCCGCTGGGCAACCGCGAGCGGCGCACCAGGGCCGAGCGTCTCATCAGTCAGCTCAACCTGGGCCATATCCGCACCACCCGGGGTTATGCGCTTTCAGGCGGCGAACGGCGGCGCGTTGAGATTGCGCGGGCCTTTGCATTCAGCCAAATTTCATTTTGCTGGATGAGCCATTCAGCGGAATTGATCCGATTGCGGTGCTTGAGTTGCAAAAGATTATCTTCGATCTCAAGGCCGAGGGAATCGGCGTGCTGATCACCGACCACAATGTCCGCGAAACTCTGAGCGTCACCGACCGGGCCTACATTATTGCCGAAGGGCGAATATTTCGCGCCGGAACGCCGCAGGAGCTGGGCAACGACGTGGAGGTCCGGCGCGTCTATCTTGGCGAGGGCTTCTCGCTGGGCTGAAGTCTATGGCTCTTGCGAGGATCGCGAAGCCTGGTTTTGCGGTACTGTCGAATCTGAGGAAGTGCCCATCGACGCATGAGCAGGAGACTGGATTCGCGGTCAGAAATTTCCGAATCGGCCATTGCCCGTTCCGGAACGGATGAATCGGAGCGGTGACAATTTGCTCTATTAAGCGTTTTACCCGCGCGATTACACTCCACTAGTCACAACGGAGAAGAGTCGCATTTATGGCGCTGCTGCAACCAAAATTGACCTTAAGAGTGTCGCAACGCCAGGTCCTCACTCCGGGCCTGATGCAGATGGTGAGCGTTCTTGCGCTCAACAAGCTGGAACTGAAGGAGATGATCGATGCCGAGATGGTTGAAAATCCCGTCCTGGAGGAGATTGACGAGATCGGTTCCAATGCTGGATGAGGTTGCGGGCCGCGAGGACGCGAACGGCTGGATCGCGCGGAGTCGAGGAGCCCGCCGGCCCCGCCCAAGGACCCGTTCGAGGAAGTCGATTTCGGATCGTACTTCCAGGATTATCTTGACCCCGGCTATCGCACGCAGCCGGAGTATGAAGACAGCGAAAAGCCCTCGTTTGAGAACTTTCTCTCCCAGCCAACGACCTTGTCCGATCACCTGGCGTGGCAGTTGGGGGCTCTGAGCCTCGATCCGCCAACTCCATGACGCTGCGCGAGTTCGTGATCGGCAATCTGGATGAAGACGGTTACCTGGCCGCCAGTGAAGAAGAGCTGGCCGCAGCGTTCGTGCCAGGCTGCACAGAAGACGACGAGGTCGAGAAGAAGCAGGCCGACGGAAGAATTGGCGCGCTGCAGCTTGATCTGGTTCGCAGGGCCATCGACTGGTGCAGCATCTCGACCCGGCCGGCGTTGGCGCCAGGGACCTGCGCGAGTGCCTGCTGATCCAGATTGCGGCCCAGCAGCACGAGTTTGACCATCTGTACGGCAGAAACGCCGCGAGTCCGAAGAAGAATCTGCAATCGCGTTCCGAAGCCGAGGCCGAAGGCGCAGCTGGAAGAGCGCCGGCGCAGCATGGAGGTGGCGGCGCTGATTGTGGACCACCACCTGCAGCTGCTGCAGAAGCGCGACGTGAAAGACCTGGCGCGCGCCGCGCAGGTTACCGCCGACGAGGCTGCAGCGGGGCGTCGAGTTCATCCGCACCCTCGATCCGCGGCCGGGCCGGCTCTACAACCGCGAGCAGACCCGGCTGATCGAGCCGGATGTGGTCTTCGTGAAGCGCGGCGGCGAGTGGGTCGTCTCAATGAACGAGGAGGACCTGCCCAGCCTGCGTCTCAGCCAGCGCTACCGGCGCATGCTGGTCGCGGAAGGCACCGACAAAGAAGTCAAGGACTACGTGAAGGAGCGCTTCCGCTCCGCGATGCAGCTGATGCGCAACATCGCGCAGCGCAAGAGCACGATTCTGCGCACCTGCGAGGTGATTGTGCGCCGCCAGCAGGATTTTCTTGAGCACGGCGTCGAGGCGCTGCGGCCCATGATGATCAAGGAAGTTGCGGAAGAGATCGGCGTTCACCCCTCGACAGTCAGCCGCGCCGTGGCCAACAAATATGCGCACACGCCGCAGGGCGTCATCGAGCTGCGATTCTTCTTCTCCGAGGGCTCGAACGGCCCGGAGGGCGCGGACACGCCGCTGCTGGTGCTCAAGCGCAAGGTGCGCAAGCTCATCGAGGACGAAGACGCTCGCCATCCGCTCACCGACGACCAGCTTGCCGCAATGCTGCGGCGCCAGGGAATCCAGCTCACCCGCCGCACCGTGGCCAAATATCGCGAAGACATGAATATTCCTTCGACCCATCAGCGTCGCCGCCGGAAGGGTAGGGCAGCGATCAATGATCAGTTCCAAGTTCACGAGGTTCAGCTTCAAACGGGGAATAGGAGGGATACGAAACTTGAACACAGCATCGCTCCGCTCCGCCGAGAATCTCTCTGATCTTTGAAAAACTGACCACGGACAACTGATCACTGACAGGTGTCCTTCAAAATGCTGTAGAATCCGAATTTCCTCAGCCGAGATTCTTGAGGCTGGGAGAGCGAAGAGCGGAGGCTGACCATGGAAGTGGAGTTCACCGCCAGGCAAGTTAAGATCTCCAAAGCGCTGCGCACGCAGGCCGAGGAGGGGATGGAACGCATTGCCCGGATTTTGGGCAAAACGGCGCGCGCCAGCGTCACTTTTGGCGCGCAGCGGCATGTGCAGATCGTGGAGCTGACGGTGCAGGCGCGATTGCAAACCATCGTAGCAACCGGAAAGGCGGACACGCCGGATGCCGCGCTTCGCCAGGCGATGGAACACGCCGAGAACCAGGCACGCCGATATCCGGGACCGGCGTATGGATGGCAAGCGGTTACCCAAAGGCGAGAAGGTGCTCGACGCACCTCCAGTTGCCCGGCCCAGGGCTCGCGCCGCACTCGTGGTTTCAGAAGCGGCTGACGGCAAACCGGCCCCGCGCGCCAGGGCCCGCGCATCGATTGCCGTCCACTCGTTTCCCAATAAGCCGACGGTGGTCGAGCCCCACATCCTCAAGAGCGGAGAGGCGATCGTCATGCGGCCGATGACCATCGAGGAAGCCGTGAAGGATGCGGAGTTTCGCGATCGCGACCTCCTCATTTTCCGCAATTCCGGCGGAGACATGTTTGTACTTCACCGCCGTCGCGACGGCCAGATGGAGCTGGTGGAGATCCCGTAGTACTCCCCAGCCAGAGCCAAGTTATTGAACAGGTTCACAGGTTTTCAAAATGTTGTCGACTTAGGCAATGCGATTCAGGCTGTGGAAAATGTGCGACCTGAAACAGGCATCATACTCCTGTAACGCACATCGGCGAGACTCATAGACATCCCCCGGTAACGGATGCATTTCCAACGTTACTTCAGCGTCACCTGGGCCCCCTGAACTGGTCAGCGGCGTGCTGCGGTCACTTCCACATTTCCGCGCAAATGGGCCGAAGGACAGACTTTGGTTGCACCGGATGCCCGCTTTAGGGGATGGTTGCCAAGCTCCATGAGTCTTACGATTCTTGCATAGGCTTTCCCGAGTCAAGAGCGCAATAGCCGCAAGGGAAGCGAGCGAGGGTGGGGAACAATAACTTCCTATGGAGACAATGAGTTTGAATCTTCCCGAGAACTCCGACTCTCCTCAGCAGCAGGAGATCCTCGACGCGCTTGCCCGTTCTTGTTTTCCTCGAGCGGGCGGGCGAAATTGTGTTTGCCAACGCCGAGGCGCGGCTAGCTGCTCGGCATGCGACGAGCCGGTGGACTCCAGCGTCCTGTTGAAGATGTTTTGTGGGGATTGTTTCCCGGCACAGCCGAGCCGCAGACAAATCTGCTTACTGGCACCACAACACGGAAGCCCGTTTCATGCCACTCTGTCCGGCCAAAGCGGCAGCTTATGCCCGTCGAAGGCACTTACTAGCATGTTGAATCCTGAGCTGCGCGAGGCCATCATCGTTGCCCATCCCGGCGGCCGCGTGCGGTCGCCCAAATCGCGCCTGATGGAAGACGTGCTGGCCAGCATTCCCGAAGCCGTGGCCATTGTGCATGGCGACCATGTGCTTTATACCAATCCCGTCGTTCACACAGATGTTCGGGTACACCGCGGAGGAAGCCAGCGGCGGCAATCTGCGCGAATTGATTGTGCCCGAGACGCGCCAGCACGAACTGCGATGCTCGAAAGAGATGTGGACCAGAACGGCCGCGTCGCGATAGAAACGGTGCGAATCAACCAAGAACGGGGAACTGGTGGATGTGGCCATGCTGGCCGGGCCGCTGCTGGTGAACGGCGCCAAGGTGGGTTACGTATTGAGCTTTCGCGATATCGGCGAGCGCAAGCAGCTGGAAGCCAAACTGCAGCACGACGCGATGCTCGACGTGCTCACTGGCTGCCCAATCGCGCGCTGTTTCTCGATCGGCTGACGCTGGCGCTCAGCCGCCGCCTGCGCCGCCGCGATCAGAACTGCGGCGTGCTGCTTTCTCGATCTCGACCGCTTCAAGGAAATCAATGACACGATGGGCCACGCCGCAGGCGACGTTGTTGCTGGGCAGTGGCAGAGCGGCTGCGCGCTGGCGCTGCGTCCGCAGGACTCGGCCGCGCGCCTCGGCGGCGACGAGTTTGCCGTGCTGGTCGAAAACATCCTCAACCATCAGCGATCTCGAAACCGTGGCCAGCCGCATCCTGCGCGCAGATGCGAAGGCCATTCGAAATCTTCGGCAGTCTGGTTCAGGCCGGCGCCAGCATCGGCGTGGCCATGGCCGGACCGGAGCACACCACGCCCGAGTTGCTGGTTCGCGATGCGGACTTTGCCATGTACGCGGCCAAGCAGGACGGGCGGCGGGCGCTATGAAATTTTCGACAAACAGCTGAAGTGCACGTCAACAATCCAGCATGAATCGCGAGCAGGAACTGCGGCGTGACCTGGTCGAAAAGCACCAATTCGAGGTCTGGTATCAGCCCATTTATCGCTTGCAAACGGGCAAGCTCGAAGGCTTCGAGTCGCTGCTGCGCTGGCGCCGTGCCAGACGGCTCGGTCGACAGCTTTCGGAACTGCTGCCCGTGGCCGAAGACACGCGGCTTGTCCATCAGCCTTGGCCGCGAGACGGTGGAGACGGTATGCAGGCAATTGCGCAGTTGGACCGAGGCTCTGCCGCAAAGCGATCTGACGCTGACGCTCAATGTGTCAGAGCGGCAGTTCTATCATCCCGAGATGGTGCCGCAATTGAAGAAGGCGCTGGCTGCCAACGCGGCGTGGATCCGTACGCGTCTGCTGTTTGAAGTTGCAGAGAGCACGCTCAATGAGAAACCCGGACGCGGCGGTCGGCATCCTGCAGCGCATGGTGGAACTGCAAAGTGCGCATCGCGGTAGACAACTTCGGCTCCAGCCTGGCGCCGCTCAACCTGCTGGCCCGCCTGCCGATTGATGTGGTCAAGCTGGATCCCAGGCTCACCGTCGGCTGCAACTTCCACGGGCCGCCAGCTGGCGGTGCTCGAGTCGGTGATCCACATAGCCAGACACTGGGAATGCAGGTGGTTGCGCAGGGAATTGAGACAGCCGCGCAGCTGGAAGCAATGTGCCGCATGGGCTGCGAACTGGGCCAGGGGCACCTGCTTTCCTACGCAGTGGATGCGAACCGAGCGTCACATCTTGCCGGCATCGGCTATTGGACAGAAGTTCCAGAAGCCTGAATCCGGCCCCTTCGGTGTAGCATGTGCCCATGAAGTCTTCGAAACCTGCGCTACGGGTGTCCTCGCCGCGCAGAGGCAAAAAAACCGCCGTGAAAGCCAGCAAGAAGGTCAAGGAACTGGTCATCGTGACCGGAATCTCCGGCGCAGGCAAGGCCTCAGCGCTCAAGGCTTTTGAAGATCTCGGCTTCCATGCCGTGGACAATCTGCCGCTTGAGCTGCTGCCCGATTTTGCCGGGCTGGTGGGCAAGTCCACCGAAGTGGAGCGGGCCGCCATCGTGGTGGACATCCGCGAAGGAGCCACGCTCGACCGCCTGCCCGAAATTCTCAAGTCACGTTAAGCAAGCTGCTGCCCACGCGCGTGGTTTTTCTCGACGCGCAGGATGCGGTGCTGGTGCGGCGCTACTCGGAGACGCGCCGGCCGCACCCGCTGGGCCGCTCGGAGACAGTCTCGCGGTCCATCGTTGAAGAGCGGCAACTGCTGGACCCGATCCGCAACGTGGCCGACACGCTGATCGACACATCGAACTTCAACGTGCATGAGCTGCGCGCGCACATTCAGGCTCGATTCGGCAAAGAAGAGCAGACCAAGCAGCTGCTGGTGTCCTGCCTGAGCTTCGGCTTCAAGAACGGCGTGCCGCTGGATGCGGACATGGTCTTCGATGTGCGCTTTCTGCCCAATCCGCACTTTGTGCCGGAGTTTCGCAAGAAGACCGGCCAGGACCCCAAGGTGGCCGCGTACGTGCGCAGGCTTTCCGCAGACGGAGGAGTTTCTGGACCGAGTGACGGAGCTGATGCTCTACCTGCTGCCGCACTATGTGGAGGAGGGCAAGAGCTATCTGACGGTGGCCTTTGGCTGCACCGGCGGCCAGCACCGCAGCGTGATGATGGCCGAAGAGATGCGCGAAGCGGCTGAAGAAGGCCGGCTACCAGGTCAAGGCGCTGCATCGCGATATGCCGCGGTGAATCAACGAATCGGCAGATTGGCTTTTGAGCCGGAGGATGGCAGGTCGTCAAGCCAACGGGTCAGCGCAGCGTCATAATCCTTCGTTGTCTCGTTTGATTCCGTGAGCCAGATCTGGTCTTTGCGCGCCGCGACCAACTGATAAGCTTCTTGACTTTCCTTCTGCGCCTGAACGTTCGTGCTTGTGCGGTAAATCCACAACGACGGAATGCGCAGGCTCGTCGCCGGAGCATTCGAGTCCCAGCGGTCGCGCACTAAGAAATGAGCAGGAACCAGCTTTGCGCGCGGGTCGCGGAAGATTGCATCGTTCGGCGCAGCGAGCGGCTCATCCATCACAAGGCCTGCGAACTCTGGATGTTGAGCAGCAATTTCGAGCGCCAGATTCGCGCCCAGGTCATGTCCGAAGAGAACCAGAGAACCGGCGGGAATATGACGGGTGTTGATCAGATAATCGATTGCCGACTCCGCATCTTCGCGCCAGTGCGCTTCGCCGGGCCGCTCAAACTTGCTGTTTCCGTAGCCGCGATAATCGAACGCGAAGACGTTCAGCCCCGCGCCGTGCAGTTGGATCAGCGCATTGATCGTATCGCCAAGGTTGCCATCCGCGCCGTGCAGGTAGATTGCTGTGTAGCGGCTTCCAAGCTCGCCTGCACCCGGTCCGCCTGCGATCCACCAGCCTTTGAGTCTCGGTTCGCCGGCCTCGGTGGTGTCAAATCCAACAAGATCGAAGGCAACGCCGGCGCTGGCCGGGGTGCGGGTAACAGCGGCAGTGGGATGGTAGAGCAACTGCCAGCTCCCCTGCCAGAAGAGCAGGCAAAGCGTAGCCCAGGCACAGACTCCGGCAGCCGCGACCGCGATGCTCGCTGCCATCAGCAGCCACCTGCCGGAAACCGTTGGCGGAGGGGCGGACGAAGAGCGACGAGCGCTCACAGGATGAGCCGCCGAACGAGGGACAGAAGGCCCGAATTTGGATTTCTTGCGGGTCATGAGCCTGGTTTGTGCCAGTCAAATTTTGGCGCAACAATTATTTCCGAATCAGGTGCACCACGAACTGTGCCCCATCCATCGGACGTTTTTGTCCGAAGGGTGGGAGTCCACAAGCTGCCGCAGGTTGGGCCGCGGCTCGATGGGAATGCTCGCACGGAGAAAGCTAATATTTCACAATGGCCGCGAATGAATCCGGCTTGAGGCTTGCGCCGCCAACCAGCGCGCCGTCAATCTCTTCCTGGCCGATGAGCGCAGGTCGCGTTGTCCGGCTTGACGCTGCCGCCGTAGAGGATGCGCATGTGCCGCGGCGACATCCGCGCCCAGCAGCTTGGCCACTTCCGCGCGAATGATCTTGTGCGCATCGACTGCAATCTCAGGCGTGGCGGTCTTGCCGGTGCCGATGGCCCACACCGGCTCATACGCAATGACGATGGGCGCGGCGGCTTCGGCCGTGACTGCCCGCAAAGCGCCCCGCGATCTGCGTCTTCAAACCTGCGCAGTCTGGCCTGCTTCGCGCTCTGCAAGCACTTCGCCAATGCAAACAATTGGAACAACGCCGTGCTTCAGCGCGGTATGCAGCTTCTTGTTGACGATCTCGTCGGTCTCGGCAAAATATTGCCGCCGCTCAGAGTGGCCGATCAGCGTATGCGTTCCGCCCACGGCCAGCAAGCTGGCCTACGGAAGTTTCGCCGGTGTAAGCGCCCTCCTCGGCAAAGTGGATGTTCTGCGCAGCCGACGGCAACATTGGAACCCTTGGCGGCCTCAATTACCGTTGGCAGCAATACGGGCGAGGGAAACAGGGCAATCTCGTCGCGGGTGTGCCCGGCAACGAGCGGCAAAAAAGCATCGACAAACGCCTTGGCTTCGGCAGGCGTCTTGTACATCTTCCAATTGGCGGCAATAAGTGCTTTACGGGGCATGTTTGATGAGGTCCTCGACTTGATTTTAGCCGATGGGAATTGAGAGCTTGTGACGTCAAGCACAATCGGAGCGAATCTGGAAGCCGCGAGAGTATGCGCGCAGCTAGTCAACCGGCTCGGATGCGCGAATCGCGGTTAAATCGTCCGGCACTTCGCCATTCAAGAAGGCGGCGCGATGGTCGGGGTCGCCGAGGTCCATCTTGAAGTGATGCCAGGTGCTGTCTTGCAGCACGCCCATGTTCCAGGGCCCTGAAACGGAGTCAGAAAATTGCCAGACGATGTGGTAGCCCTCCTCATTGGTAAAGCCTTCGCCGTCGGCCTGGATAATGGCGTCTCCACGCTCCCACAGTGCCGAGCGCAGCGCATGGAGCGCGTTGCCGCCTTCCTCAGTCTCCGCGCCCTGCAGGTGCTGGAAGGCGTACACGGCCTTGACCTCAGCCAGATATTCCGTAAGCCAATGAACGCCGCTTGCGGGCTTGCAATCCTGAATGTCTTCGAGGAAATCGGCGATCTCGTCCTGGCCTGTTGACCCATTGCTGACTGGATTCCGCTCGATGACTGCGACTTCGACTTCGTCATTGCCAACGAGCAGCAAAGTCTCCCAATCTTCTTCATCGCCACTTTCGATGGTCAGTCTGTAGTCGGGATGGGTATCGCGAATCATTTGCGCGAGCTCCTCAAACGCGGGGAACTCTTCATCCTTCGACAGTACGCGGGTGTAATAGGGCATGAATGTTTACCTGCTCAGCTCGCTAATTAAGAATAAGCCCTGCGTCGCAAGTTCATGGGGAGATGGTAAGGGAGCCGGGATCGAGCGCGATTTCGTAATAGCCCGCGTCGTTCCACGGAAGGACGCTGCCTGCCTGAATGAGTTTGCCTCCGGTTACAGTGACGCGAACATACTTGCCCGGTGGAAAGTGATCGGGCAGTGTCCAGGTAAGGCGGATGTTATTCCCGGTCGGCTCGATGGTGGCATTCGTAATTGCTTTCTGGCCCGCCCAGTAAGCGCCGATGTTGACAAAGCTGTCGATCCACATATCGCCCATCGACTTGGCATGGTTGATGCTGGCAATTACATCGTCAACGTTGACGGGAGCATAACCGCCATCGCCGCCGAGCGAATGAAAAAGAAGAATCTGCCAGTTCCCCGCTGCATGTGCGGAATCGATATAGGAATTGAAGGTGCTGACGGTTTGGCCCGCGCCCGCGACATAAGTGGGCAGATTGAATGGATCGCTTTGGTCGTTTGGGGCTACCTGACCACCCCTTACGCCACGGTTCAGAAAGAAGCGCGTCTTTGCAACGTTGTCGAAACCCATATCCCCATAAGGAGAGGCGGTCGTCCACACGTTGCTTACTCCGTACGTCTGCTCGATGTGGCTCGTACAGAGATCGTATTCAGCCTCAAGGCTACCCGCATAGGCTCCCCAGGCGCAGCCAGTCCCGTCGGCGTTGCAATGGTGTTCGGTGTGGTTGCCAAGCTCGTTCCCGTCCTTTGCAGCCTGCGCCCACACCGGCGAGTTCCCGTCGCTTGCTCCGACGAGGAAAAACGTCATACGCACGCCGGTAGCCTGAAGCTTGGAATAGTTGGCGATTTGCGAAGGGATCGAGTCGTCGAGGGTGTAGGTGATCGCGCCGTGGAAGCCTGCCCAGTTCAGCACCTTCAAATTGCCAACTTCGCCCGCCGGTCTGGGAACCGGGCTGTTTGGTTGTGTCGGCAGGGGCGGCAATGTCTGGCTAATGCTGTTGTTGCTGAATGCCGCGAAAGAACACGCAATGATGCTGAAGACTGCTATCTGGCGCAAATGCATACGAGGTTTCCACCTGACCGATTTAAGTATAGGGACATCGCCCAAGGCGGGGCGTCTCAGGCGGTGCGTTGGCGAGTCAAGGGCACTTCCACGTCAGGCTTGACGTGCTACTCCTCCGAGAGCAGCTTCTGCAACTCAGCGGGCAGCGCAGAGAAGAGAACGAACTGAGCCAAATCTTCCTCGGTCAATTCGCGGACCTCGCCTTCGTCATTCGTCAATGGTTTTCGGTTTGCCATATTTACGCGCCTCCCGATCATTTGCCTTGCGGAAACTGATGACCCGAATTCCGTCGTTCGTCGGCACAAAACAGAGAAAGTGCAGCCGTTTCTTTAAGTAGCCTGCCGCAACCAGGCGATTCTCCCCGTTGCGCACTTCGTTGAAGTAGGAAGCGGAAGCAAGATCGAACTCAGCGGCTTGCTCAAAACCAAGGTTGCGGTCACGCAGATTGCGTTCGCTCTACCGTGGGTCGAACCTGATCTCCACAACATTGATTGTGCCGGGAAACCAGATTCAGGAACAGAAAAATTGGCGGTTAGGGGCAGCCGCCCAGGTCTCAAATGCGGGACCTGGGGCACTCTTCGCTTCCTTGCTACTTCTGCTTATTTATCCGTCAGCGCTTCCACGCCGGGCAGCTTCTTGCCCTCCAAAAACTCAAGGCTTGCGCCGCCGCCGGTGGAGATGTGGGTAATCTGGTCGGCTACGCCGGCTTGGTTGATGGCGCTCACGCTGTCGCCGCCGCCGATGATGGAGATGGCTGCTTTGTTGGCTGCTACCGCTTCGGCGATGGCGTTGGTGCCGACGGCGAATCTGGGAAACTCGAAGACGCCGGCGGGACCGTTCCAGATAATCGTGCGGGCGGTTGAAACGACTTCTTCAATGGCGGCGATAGATTTGGGACCGATGTCCAGGCCTTGCCAGTCGGCGGGGAAGTTGACTGAAGTATCCCAGGGCTGGGTGTTGGCGTCGGGGGCGAACTTGTCGGCGAGAATGTTGTCGACCGGCAGCAGCAGCTTGACGCCTTTGGCCTTGGCTTTATCGATGGCGGCTTTTGCCATGTCGATCTTGTCTTCTTCGACAAGAGATTTGCCGGTGGTGACGCCGAGCGCGCGCTGGAATGTGTAGGCCATACCGCCGACGATGACCAGCGTATCGACCTTGTCGAGCAGGTTGTCGATCACGTCGATCTTGCCAGAGATTTTGGAGCCGCCGATGATGGCGACAAACGGTTTCTCGGGCGATTCGAGAGCCTTGCCGAGGTAGGTGATTTCCTTTTCCATCAGCAGGCCGGCAACGGCGGGCTTGAGGAAATGCGTGATGCCTTCGGTAGACGCATGCGCCCGATGCGCGGAGCCGAAAGCGTCGTTAACGTAGATCTCTGCCAGCGAGGCCAGAGCTTTTGAGAAGGCTGGATCGTTGGCCTCTTCTTCGGCGTGGAAGCGCAGGTTTTCAAGCAGCAGCACCTGGCCGGATTCAAGCTGGCGAGCGAGTTCGCTGGCGATTTCACCGACGCAGTCCGGCGCAAAGGCCACATTGATGGAGTAGTCGTCTTCCTTTTTGTCGAGAAGCTCGCGCAGGCGATCAACGACCGGGCGGAGCGAGTACTTGGGATTCGGCTTGCCTTTGGGACGCCCCAAATGCGAGGCGAGGATGACCTTGGCTTTGTGGCGGAGCGCGTATTCGATGGTAGGCAGCGTGGCCACAATGCGAGTGTCGTCGGTGATCTCGGAGCCGTCTTCAGAGAGCGGAACGTTGAAGTCGACACGAATAAAGACGTGCTTATTGCGGAGTTCGATGTCGCGAATGGAGAGCTTGGACATGGGAGCAAGAACCTTTCTGAGGGACTAGGGACTGAGGGATAAGGGTCTGAGGAAATGGGGACTGAGGGACCAGGAAGTGAAGCGCGTCGTCAAATTCGGGCCAGTCCCTGGTCCCTTAGTCCCAAGTCTCTGTCTTCTTACAGCCCCTTTGACGCAAGGAAGCCGATCAGATCGACGACGCGGTTGGAGTAACCCCACTCGTTGTCATACCAGCTGAGCACCTTGACGCTGTTGCCGACCACCTTAGTCAGCGGCGCGTCCACGATTGAGCTGCGCTTGTCGCCCTTGAAGTCGGAACTGACCAGCTCGCCGGCTTCGTAGCCGAGAATGCCCTTCAACTCGCCTTCGGAAGCAGCCTTGAGCGCAGCATTCACGGCCTTTGCGTCGGTGGGCTTCTCGCTGATGAAGGTCAGGTCGACGATGGAGACATTCGGCGTTGGAACGCGAATCGCAAAGCCGTCGAGCTTGCCGGAGGTCTCAGGGATGACGAGTTTGAGGGCCTTGGCAGCGCCGGTGGAGCTAGGGATCATGCTGAGAGCGGCGGCGCGTGCGCGGCGCAGGTCCTTGTGCGGCGTATCGAGAATTACCTGGTCATTGGTGTAGCTGTGGATGGTGGTCATGATGCCGCTGACGATGCCGAAATTTTCAAGCATCACCTTGACCACAGGCGCCAGACAGTTGGTGGTGCAGCTGGCGTTGGAGATGATGTTGTGCTTGGCGGGATCGTACTTATTCTGGTTGACGCCAAGCACGACAGTAATGTCTTCGTTGGTGGCAGGGGCGGAGATGATGACCTTCTTCACGGTCGAGCCCAGGTGCGCCTTGGCTTTTTCCGCGTCGGTAAAGAAGCCGGTGGACTCGACGACAATCTGCGCGCCGGTTTCTGCCCAGGGCAGCTTGGCGGGATCGCGTTCCGCAAACACCTTGATCTTCTTGCCGTCGACGGCAATGAAATCGTCGCCGGATGTGACTTCGTTCTTCAGGTTGCCGAGGATCGAGTCGTACTTGAGCAGATGGGCCAGCGTGGCCGGGCTGGTCAGGTCGTTCACGGCAACAAAGTCAATCTCTGGGTTGCCAAGCGCGGCGCGGAAAACGTTGCGGCCAATGCGGCCGAAGCCATTAATGCCAACTTTAACTGCCATGTGTGATTTTCTCCTTCGTAGTGAGTAGGGCTGTTGTTTTGAACTGCTGCGGGGTTCGGCGTCTGAAAATGGTTCGGAAGACACTTCCACCAAACCCTTGATCGTAACACTGCAGCCGCCAGGGGACGAAGTGAAAGTTGCCCGAGGCGTATTTTGCTTCGTATTTTGCCCGGCTGCTCACTCACCGATGATGTGCCTTTCTGGATTCGGGTTAGATATGACAGTATTCACACTATTTGCAGCGGTATCGGCAACTATGGTATTCGGGTATCAGAAGTAAAGGTTTAAAGGCGGCATGAGAAGACGTTCCAGACGCAGTCCCAATATTTCGGAATCCACAGGCAAGAGCGGCCAGGAACTCCCATCGAATCAGCCAGCTCCGCTGGTGCCTTTTTATCCCGACGATAGGCCGGCCGCTGCACCGGCGCCGCAGCACAGGCCTGCGCAACGGCCTCCAGACCAGGCGCAGCCTCGGCCTGCCGCACCAGCGCGGCCGCCAAGGCCCGAGAGGCCTGCCAAGCGGGAATGGAATGAGGCTGCTGATTCAGGGCGCTTCGAGCTTGAGACGCAGCCGGAGATCCCTTCAACGCCTCCGCCGGAGGTCGAAGCGGCAGAACGCTCTCCTCAAGCTCCCAAGGGCTACGTGGTGCTGGCCATCGGCATGCCCGGCTCGGGCAAAACCACCTGGTTTCGGCGTCGCGGCGTCACTCCGCTCTCCAGCGACTTGTTGCGCAATATTCTCTTTGACGATGTCGAGGAGCAGCGCTACCAGGGGCTGGTCTTTTCCACGCTGCGGTCGCTGCTGCGGGCGCGGCTCATTGCGCGGATGCCGTGGAACTATGTGGACGCGACCAATCTCTCCATCCACGAGCGCCGCCAGTGGATCAAGATGGCCAAGAGCTTTGGTTACGAGGTGCAGGCGGTCTTTTTCGACGTGCCGCTTGAAGTTTGCCTGGAGCGCAACAGCAAGCGCGACCGCTCGGTGAGCGAAGACGTGATGCGCAAGATGGCCGAGAAGCTGAAGCCGCCGGTGTTTGAAGAGGGATTTGAGAAGATCACCGTGGTGAGGGTGAAGAGCGCGGGCTGACAAGGACGAACTCACCATGAGCGCCCTTCTGAAGTGCCACATCTCCCTCCTATTGAGCCGTGGCTTCGCGGAGACCTACCGATGTTCCCGCAGTCGGGCGGGCCGTCCTCCATGCGCTCGATCTGGCTCTCGACGATTTGACCAAATGGACCGGGGGTCTGAACGATGCCGAGCTCCACGCGCAACCGCTGGGGCTCACTTCGATTGCGTTTCACCTGCGCCATATCGCCCGCTCGACCGACCGTCTGCTGAGCTATGCGGAAGGCAAGCAGCTTTCTGAAGAGCAGTTGGCAGCGCTGAAATCCGAGAAGTCCGGAGACGAGACGCTCGGCATGCTGCTGGCCGAGGTTGAAGTCTCGTTCAGTCAACGCCGCGGAGCGCATCAGCGTGCTGGCCACGGCCAACTTCGACACCTTTCGCGACGTGGGCCGGAAGCAATTGCCGACCAGCATAGGCGGCGCGCTGATCCATGTGGCCGACCACACCCAGCGCCATGTAGGGCAGGTGGTTACGACAGCCAAGGTGCTGAGAGCGCTCGAAACTTAATGTGCCCCTGGCAGCTCAGCCCGGCGGTTGGCTGCATCGAACTCAATCATCGAGGCGTGCACGCAATGGCGAAGAATGACGGAATAAACGAACCTGTGAGCGGGGTGCCGAAAGAGGGTGCTCCGGAGAATTTGGCGGCCCTCGATAGACTGGCGGTGTGGATTACGGAACGGGTCGGCACGATGGTCTTTTTTCTGATTATCTTCACCTGGACAGTTTGCTGGCTCTTCTGGAATATGCTTGCGCCGAAGAGCCTGCGCTTCGATCCGTATCCGGGATTCGTTCTCTGGCTTTTTATCTCAAACATGATTCAGCTATTTCTGATGCCTTTGCTCATGATCGGGCAAAACCTGCTTGGCCGGGACGGTGAAGAGCGCGCAAAAAAAGACCTTGCCGTGAACCTCAAGGCAGAGAAAGAGATTCAGACGATCAGGGAGCAGCTCGCGACTATCGTGAGCCGGCTTGACGAGATGAAGGCGCCAAACGGCGCAAAGAGTTGTTAGCCAACTTGCTCTTCGGTGACTAACGATTCCGGATTGGAATCCTGAATGTGTCCCATCTTCTCGTGTTTTGTCTTCAGGTAGCCCTCGAACGAGTCCTGTAGCTCGACCTCGGCGGAGATACGCTCGACGACGGCGATGCCGGCGGACTCAAGCGCAGCCACTTTTTCAGGATTATTCGTGATCAGCCGGACCTCACTGATACCCAGCAGCTTGAGAACTTCCGCAGGAAGCTCGTATCCGCGGCAGTCGGCGGCGAAGCCAAGCTCGACATTCGCTTCGACCGTGTCCATGCCCTGATCTTGTAACTCGTAGGCCTTCAATTTGGCCATCAGGCCGATTCCGCGACCCTCCTGCTGCTCGTAGAGCAAAACGCCAGCGCCGGCTTTGGCGATCTTGCCCAGAGCCAGCTCGAGTTGGAGACGGCAATCGCAGCGGAGCGAACCAAAAACATCGCCGGTGAGGCATTGTGAGTGAATGCGCACCAGCGGCGGCGCGGAATGGATGTCGCCCATCACCAGCGCAACCAGACCCTCAACGGAACGGCCCGCCAGACTGTCTGCGGAAGCTCCCGGTTCGCAGTCTTCGCGCGGCGCAGGCAGCCGACCCTCGAAGCCGAGGATGCGGAAAGCTCCCCAGCGAGTGGGGAAATCCGCTTCGGCGATCTTCTTCACGCTCTCGAATGCCATAGATACATTCTACAGAGGCCGAAAGAGCAGGGAACCGGGACCAGGGACTGCGGATGTGCTCTCAAAAGGTCATCCTCATTTGGGCTGGATTGGGTTGGCCCTGAATGCTGAACGCTTTTCCCTATTCCCTATTCCCAAGTTCCTAGCCCCTAGTTTCTAGTCCCTAGTTCCTGGTCCCTGACCCCTGATCTCCACAGTGCGATACAGTGATGGGGTGACGGACAACCTCATTCTGATCACGCTGCTGGTCAAGCTGGGCGTGGTGGCGTCGGTGGCCAGCGTGCTGGCGCGCGTGGTTACCTTCCGGCGGCTCATCTTTGCCGAGAAGCGCACGCCTCGCCAAACCCTGATCCTGCTGGCGTTTTTTCTGGTGCCGCTTACGCTTGGAGTGTGGCTGCGATTCTGGGTGTCCAACTTTCTGGCCGCGGACATCTCCTTTGCCACGGTGATTCTTCTTGGCCTGCTTTTGGGGCCGGGCTGGGCGGTGCTGGGCGGGGTTGTATTGGCTGCGCCCGCCGTTTATCACCATGAGTATCTGGCGTTGCCCTTCAACGCCGCTCTGGGCTTGGCGGCGGGCCTGCTGAGCGGCTTTGTCGAGAAGGAAGAGATCTGGTCGTTCACTCCCTTCATCGATCTGAGCCTCTATCGCTGGGTGCGCCGCAACCTTCGTCAGCCCCGCATCGATCGCCAATTCCTGATGCTGTTTCTAATTCTTGCGGCGGAGGCGTGCCGTGACTATATTGCCCACGCCTTTCCGCACCGGCTGTTTGCGCTGCTGGCAAGCCAGTGGTGGCTGCAGATGCTGGTGCTGCTCTGCGCTCCCATCGATGTGGGCATTGCTCTGAAGGTGTGGAATACGCTGCGCATCGAGATGAAGCTTGAGGAGCAGAAGCGGTTGCTGCTTGAGGCCCGGCTCGACGCGCTGCAGCGGCAGATCAACCCGCACTTCCTTTTCAATACGCTGAACTCAATTGCCTCACTGGTGCGCAATAAACCGGAGCTGGCGCGCCAGATGACGGTCAAGCTGGCCAACATTCTGCGCGCGCTGCTGAAAGACCACGATACGTATGTCCCTCTGCGAGACGAGCTGAGCTTTACAGACGATTATCTGGACATTGAAGTGGTGCGGTTTGGAGCGGACAAGCTGAAAGTTGAAAAGGAGATCGACCCGCGGACTTTGGGTGTTTTAGTGCCCAGCATTTTGCTGCAGCCGTTAATTGAAAACAGCATCAAGCACGGGCTGGAGCCGCGCCTGAAAGGAGGCACGGTCACGCTACGCAGCCGGATGGAGGGGGATCGGGTGCTGATTGAAGTGGCCGACGACGGGGTGGGCATGGGCAACCGGCCGGCCTCTGCGCTGCGCCGAACCGGCGCCGGCATCGGCATGAAAAATGTGCGGGAGCGGCTGGAGGTGCTTTATGGCAACCAGGCGCGCTTTGAAGTGGTCAGCAATCCGGGACGGGGAACGCTGGTGTCGATTGAGATTCCGGCGAATTTGCCGGAGGGCGTTTAGGACTGCCCGGCGCGTGGCCGCCGATTGAAGGGAGGAACAATGGACGAAATCGATGACTCAACCCAATCCGCCGTGCATTTCGACACGATTGGCCAAATCGCCATTACCGTAGGCGATCTGAAGAGATCCAAGGATTTCTATCAGAACGCGCTTGGGATGAAGTTCTTGTTCGATGCCGGGAACATGGCGTTCTTTCAGTGTGGGAATATCCGCCTCATGATCGGAACTTCCGATCAGGCGGGGCCGCGCGGAGGAACAATTCTGTATTTCAAAGTCCAGGACATTCAGGAGACGCACGCGCTGTTGAAGGACCATGGCGTGGAGTTTGAGCAAGCGCCGCATTTGGTCGCGAAGATGCCCGGTCACGATTTGTGGATGGCCTTTCTGAAGGACCCGGACGGCAACATTCTGGGAATGATGAGCGAGGTTCCGCGCCTTTGATTGGTGCCGCGCGCCAGGCGCTCAATCGAACCTGCCTTGAATGTGCTACGCTGCGCCATCGTTCGATGGCGCAGCATTCGAATGGGCCGTGGGCGGCCGGCTTTTGAGCCGGGCCACCATCCATTCCTCGTATTCGTCCTTTAAAGTCATGCCACGCTTTGCAGACGACGGATTTCTCTTGGCGACATAGCTAAGCCAAGCCTCGTAATCCTCGCGCGTGGCCGAGGCAGCCGCAGCCTTTTTGTCAGCGGCGAGGGCTGCGGACTTGGCGGTCACTGGGATTTCCTTCTCGCCATTGCCTTCGCTGAAGAGCCAGGCGCGCTCAAAGACTGCCAGACCCGGAATGCAGAGATCGAGAACATAACGAATCGGGCGAAGAACGAGGAGAGCATAAATTGGAATTAAGCCCACTGACTGAGAGAGTGCAGAGAGCACCGAGACACAGAGATATACGATCACGAGGCAGGCAAGATGAGTCAGGATTGTAGCGAATATGGATAAGGAAAGACCTTTGCGGGATGAGGTAATCAAAAGCCACGCAAGGAAAAGATGAAATGAGAGAAGTATTGAGGCGCTCAGCGCCAGGCTGGTGCTTTCTCTGAGGAATAGATAGACGACTGAGCCGATGATGTCGGAGATGATGTAGGCGGCCACGTCGGGGACTTCTAAATCCAACCAGGCGATGAGACCCACACCATCCTCCTCGGCTCACTTTTCAGATCGATTACATGTTGTGTCTCTTGGAGTGAGCCGATAATTCCACGGACGATTTTCTCCTGTCAATTGGTTTGTATGACTACGCCGAAGTAGGTATACCTGCGGTTAATAGGGTATTCGCGGTATGCTCAAACCATGGTGCGCTTCACGGTGCTTGCGTCGGGTTCCAAGGGTAACAGCACGGTTGTCTCCGGTGGACGGACGCGGATTTTGGTGGATGCCGGGCTGAGCTGCCGTGAGTTGTTCCGACGCATGCGCCTGGCCGGAGAAGAGCCGGAAACGCTGGATGCGATCATCGTGACCCACGAGCATGTGGACCACGTCCATGGTCTGTCGGTCACGGCGCGCAAGCTGGGAATTCCCGTGTATTTTACCGAGGGCACGCATCGTGCCTGGATGCGCTGGCTGACGCCTCGTCGGCAGATGACCTATGCCCAGTGGATAGAACAGTGCCGGATGCAGGCAGCCGAGCGCCAGGCTGAGGTAGCGCAATTCGACAGCGAGGGTGAGGCAGACGAATCCGACCTCTTAGCAGATTCAGGGCTAGTCGCCGACACGGTCCAGATTCTAGCCCAGACTGAAGCAAGCGAGCCGGAATCGGCAAGCCTGGCGTCGGCATCTATGGAACAGCCCGTGCCGCGGAAGGAACCTACTTGGTTACCTGCGTTGGAGTACTTCCAGGCCGGGAAGCCTTTCGAGATCGGCGATATTGCCGTCAGTCCGTTTACCATACCCCACGACGCCGCAGACCCGGTTGGGTTTGTGTTCAAGACGGAGGGCGTGCGGATAGCTTTTGCCACGGACCTGGGCTACATTCCGCCCAACGTAAAGGCGCAGCTCAAGGGCGTGGATCTCCTGTTGCTCGAATCGAACCATGATCTGGAGATGCTGCGGGACGGTCCCTATCCGTGGTCGGTGAAGCAGCGGGTGCTGTCGCGTGTGGGTCACCTTTCGAACGAGGCTGCAGCTGCGTTTCTTGAGAATGAGTACGACGGCCAGGCGGCTTATGTGATTCTTGCTCACTTGTCGGAGAGCAACAATTTGCCTGATCTTGCAAGGGTTACGGCAGAGCGGGCGCTGAACGGCCGGGCCAGCTTGCTGGCTAACCGGCTTTTGTTGGCGGCCCAGCACGAGGCTCTGGCCTCTATTTACTTTTGAGTCAATTAGATTACAATTGGTCGAGATGGTTATGACTCTATGCCGGATCGAGCGGCAACAGGAAAAAATAAGAGTTACTTTTTGCCTTAGCGAGGCGGCGTACTACTGAATCCCAATGGTCAGGTGGTGCGTCAAATCAACTTGAGTATCGTTTGCCATGTGAGCCACGCAAAGCGTTGGTGGGCGGGCACATCGTATGTAAAAGTGAGCATTTACGTCTATGGCAAAAATTGAATGCACAGACCGGGTCGTTGGCGGCATCCTGGCTAGCTGGCGATATGACATATCCGGTATTGCCCCCGAGATGCGCAAGGACTACGAGCATCATTTGGCAGAATGTGCTCAATGCAGCGCCCGGCAGAAGGTTCACCGCACTGTAGATGTAACCTTGGCCGTTTTAACGTCGCTGTCGGTGCTCTTTTTTCTCTTTGCGCTGGCTGTGATTGTGCATATCAAGCCATTTGAGTACGTCTTCATCAACGTCTTCGGCCTCGACATTTTCGACATGTACCATATGCTGGTTTCGGCGGCCATTGCAGGAGTCTGTTTCTCCTTGATTGGCCTTGCATTGGTACTCACCACAACGCCAGCGCCTTCGTATCTGGGTGGCATTGCCGCCGAGCGCGCCAAGCTCATTGAAGAGCGGCTGCCTGAGTCGATCAAATCGCTGCGTCCACGATAACCGGCAAAGTCGGCAGCATTGCATCTGCGGATACCCGACAATAAGCACAGAATCTTGTTCCCATGAAAGGTGCGTTTTTGGCCGTGTCAATTGCTACGTCGGAGTCCTCAGCAGCAGATATCCGCCTATCAGCCCAAAGAGAATATCCGAGGACCAGGCAGCCAGCGCGGCGGGGAGGTAGTTGACATTGCCCATGGCGCCAAAGAGGCTGTCGACCACGAAGTAAGTGAGGGCCACGCCGATGGCCACGGCGATGCCGGTAAGCGAGCCGCGGCGGCCCATGGAGAGCGCGAACGGGATGGCCAGCACCGCCATGACAACAGCGATCAGCGGGTAGGCGAGCTTGTGCCAGAGGGCGACGCGCAGGCGCATGGTGTCAAAGCCGCTCTGGCGCAGGTCGCCGATGTAGCGGTCGAGCTGGCCGAAGTTCATCTCCTGCGCCTGCAGGCTCTTCTTTGTTGAAGTAGCCTGGGTCTTCATGGATTTCAGAGAACGATGTCTCGACTGAACTCGTCGGAATCTGCTAGTGTGGTCGCCCTGAATATCGCGCTGCCAGCCGTTCTGGAATCGCCAGGAGCCGGTTTCCGGGTTCCAGATAGCCCGAGAGGCGAAGATGCGGCGGGTGAGCGCGAAGGTCGATGGATCGAACTCGAAGACTCGAGAGATTGGCGAATTCCTTGCGGTCGGGATCGAAGAACTGGTAGTAGAAGATGCGGGCCGGCTCGCCGGCGTGCGGCTGGCCAAATATCCATTTCTGCTCGGGATGAAGCACGGTCTGCGGCGGGCGGCCTTTGATAATGTTGCGCAGAGCCTCCTGCCGCTGGTTGGCCTGAGGCAGATAAAACTGGTCAAAGAGGAAGAGGCTGATGGCCAGGATCGTTGCGATGGACACGATGGGAACCACCAGGCGGTAAAGGCTGATGCCGGTAGCCTTCATGGCGATGATTTCGCTGTTGCGGTTGAGCACGCCGAAGGTGACCAGCACGGCGATGAGCACGGCCAGGGGCGCAAGCTGGTAGAGCATATCGGGCGTGAGGTTGATCAGATAGTCGCCGACCGTGGTGACAGCGGAGGGTGATTGCGCAGAATGTCGCCGAGCAGATCGAAGACTGTGAAGACCAGCATGAGAACGACAAACGCACTCAGAACCATGGAGAATGTCTTGAGGAATTCCAGGACTACATATTGGTCGAGAATGCGCGGAAAGACGCCGCGAGACCCTGGCGCGGGTCGAGCGCCTTTGAAATCGGCGACGAGTGAGGCAAATAGGCCGCCGGCAGGTCTGAGAGCCAAGGCGGTCTTTGGACCGGGAGATCGCGCGGACAAGGCTGTGATGGCGCCCAGAATGCGGCCGCCGCTGGCCATCTGCCATAGCAGGAAAATTCCTCCCGCCGCAAATAGCAGGTTCGCCGACCAGACGGCTAAAAATGCGGAAATCCAGTTCTGACGGCCCAGGGCGATGCCGATCAGGGACAGCGAGTAATAGGAGACGACCAGCGCAGGGTGGCCACCATCGCCGAGCTTTTTCCGCCGCGCCGCGAGGTCACGCCCAGCGGCACGCCCACCAGCATGAGCACCAGGCAGGCGGCCGGATAAGCGAACCGCTTGTTGCATCTCGATCAGAAATCGCTTGCCATCGGGTCCATGGCTGCGCGCTCGCAGCTCATCCATCGGCATGGCGTAGATGGATGTTTCCAGGCGTCCGAGATGGCCTTCGTTTTGCTGGCTGGCAGCGAAGGGCCGGTTGGTTACTGTCGAAAGTGCGAGGTATTTGACTGTTCGCGGCTGGCCGGCGACGGGTTCGTCTCCGTTCCGTTGCGCAACCGCATCAGCAGCTCAGTTGAGCGGTCAGATGGAGTCGCTTACCACGATGGCCGAGGCGGCGGTGGTGATCTTCGGCGCATTGGGATCGCTAATATCGGCCATAAACACACTGCGCCAGTTGGCAGCGCCGGTGCCCGGAACCACGTCCTGCACATAGAGGACGATGTTCTTGAAGTCTTCATCGAAGACGCGCGGCTGAATCTCGTAGGAAGCCTGCGAGGCGAGAGGCTTTGTCCAAATCGAGAATGGCCTGATTAGCGCGGGGAGCGACTAGCAGGGAATTTACCAGCCCCAGCAGCGTACCGCCGACTGCAACGATGGCGGCGACGCGAACAAAGTAGCCGATGCCCATACCCGAGGCCCGCATGGCGACGATTTCGCTGTCGGCCGGCCAGGCGGCTCAGCCCCAGCAGCACCCCCACCAGCACCGCCATGGGGATGGTGACCATGAAGAAGTTGGGCAGCAGGAAGAGCACAACTTCCATCACCGTGGTGAAGGTGGAGCTGTTGCGCACCACCATATCGAGGATGTTGGGCAGCTCCTTCATGAACAGAATGAAGGTGAAGAGCGCGCACCCGATGAGCGTGTGCGAGAGAATTTCGCCGAGAATGTAACGGGTCAGGATGCGCACAGACAGGCTCTGCTGTTAGTTTAGCCGTCTCAGCACAGGAGCGCTGATGTCCCATTCACGGTCGCCGCGGCGACTGAGGCTGGGAAGCAAACCTTTGCGACGGCTGCCAGCCTCGCAAGCGAAGGCTGTTGGCCAACACGCAAATGGAACTGAGCGCCATGGCGGCGGCGGCCAGCCACGGAGTAAGCAGCAAATGGAAGGCGGGATAAAGCACGCCTGCCGCCAGCGGAATCCCGAGCACGTTATAGCCCACGGCCCAAACCAGGTTCTGGCGCATGATCCGCAGGGTGACACGGGCCAGGCCAAGCGCAGCGGGAATGGCGGAGGGTTGCGCGCGCAGCAGCAGCACGTCGCCGGCTTCCTGCGCCAGATCGGCCCGGAGCCCATGGCAATTCCGGCGTCGGCCTGGGCCAGGGCCGCCGCGTCATTGATGCCGTCCCCAACCATGGCCACGCGCAGGCCGCTCTTTTGCAGTTCGCGAATGCGTGCCAGCTTGCCTGCAGGGTCGAGGCCGGCTTCGACTTCGGTGATTCCGGCCTCGTTTGCAATCGGCGCGGCTGCCTCTGCGGTGTCGCCGGTAAGCATGAGAATGCGGAGGCCGGCATTGCCAGCTTCGGCGAGTGCGGTTATGGCCGCTGCCGCATCCGGACGAAGCATGTCGCGGGCATCGAAATAGCCGGCAGGGACATTGTCGAGCGCCATCCACAGACGGGTCACGCCGGATTCCGAGGCTGGGATTTCTGTCGGAAGCGGAATGCAGAAATCATGAAATAGTAATTCATTGCCAAGCAGACATTCGTGGCCCTCGACCCTGGCAGTATAGGCCACGGCCGGGCAAAATTTGCAGGTCTTCGGCGGGTTGCCAGGTCAGTTCCCGCGCCCGCGCCGCATCAACGATAGCGTGCGCGAGTGGATGGTTCGACCGCTCCTCGGCTGCCGCTGCCATACGCAGCAAATCATTGTCCTTGTGGCCTGAGAGTGAATGCACGCCTTCCAGCGCTGGCCGTCCCACGGTAAGCGTTCCTGTCTTGTCTAGAACGATTGCGTCCAGATGCGCCAGACGCTCCAGAGCTTCTCCGCCCTTGAAGAGCACGCCGAGTTGAGCGCCGCGGCCCACTGCAACTGTGAGCGCGGCGGGCACGGCCAATCCCATGGCGCAAGGGCAGGCAACCACCAGAACGGCGACGGTATTAGCCAGCGCCAGCGGAACCGAGTGCGCCGCTATGAGCCAGGCCAGGAAGGTAACCAATGCCAGTGCCAGCACAATGGGGACAAAGATGGAGCTGGCGCGGTCGGCGAGCCGCTCCATTGGTGCGCGAGAGGACTGCGCTTGCTCGACCATGCGCGTGATCTGCGCCAGCACCGTGGCTTCGCCAAGCGATTGGGCGCGGCAAGTGACGGCGCCATCGTAGTTGAGCGAGCCAGCCAGAACGCGGCCGCCCGGCTCGCGTGGCTGCGGCGTCGGTTCCCCGGTTAGCATCGATTCGTCCACGGAGGTGCGGCCTTCAAGAATCGTCGCGTCCACTGGGAGCCGTTCGCCGGGCAGCACCAGAACGCTGTCGCCGAGCTGAACTCGTCAAGCGGCACAATGGTCTGAACGCCATTTCGAATGCGCCGCGCGGTGATCGGGCCGCAGCCGTGCAAGCGAGTCGAGTGCCGCAAGTGCTCGGCGCTTGGCGCGGCCTTCGAGGCTCTTGCCCAGCAGCAGAAATCCGACGATCAGCAAAACCGCGTCGAAGTAGACTTCGCGGCCTGGAGCGGGAAGATCGTAGCATACGCGGACTATGCGAAGGCCACGCCGGTTCCGAGGCTCACCAGCGTATTCATGTTGGTAGTGCCGTGGCGCGAGGGCGTTGATCGCATTGAGATAGATGCCGCGCCCGGCCCACACCATGATGCCGGCCGTCATCACCAGCAAAAACCAGCGCAGCCGGTCAGGCGAAAGTGCATAGAGCCAGGGAGCGATGCGCATCAAGGCATGGTCGAGCGGACTCATTGCGGAGTCGAGCGGCATTGCCAGCAACATGGAGCGGCGCCGGCCGCGAAAGTCGCCCAGAGCCTTCACGTCGCGGCGTCCGAAATTGATGTTGCTCGCCGGATGAAGGCATCACGGGAAGCGCATCGACTCGAGGAAGCACAGCGTCGTATCCCGCTGCGCGAATAGCGTCGATGAGGGCCTGCGGGGTTGCAACAGCCGGGTCGAAATCAACGCTGGCGCGATTGGCCATCAGATCGACGCGAGCCGATTCGACTCCGGCGGTCGAGCGCAGAGCCTCTTCGACGTGATGCTGGCAGGAGCGCACAGTCATCCCCAGCACCGGAAGGGTCAGCGATTCTGTTGCGGGCGCGGCCACCCTATCTTCCAGTCGCGCCGGGTAGCCGGCCTTGGCCAGCGCAGCCAGAGCCAGATCGACCGGCGCTGGATTCAGTGTCGACGTCAGCCGGGCGGCGCCCACGCGGACTTCCTTCACCATAAGGCCTGCGGTACTCGAGGCCAGTGCCTGGCTGACGCGCCGAATACACGGCCGCAATGCATATTCTCGATTCGCAGAGTGAATTCCGCCATCTCGCTTCTCCTGCTATGTGTTTGATGATAGCGCTGGCCGAAGATGCAGCGGCGGAAGATGCTGAGTGTGATTCGACGGCGAGGCACTTGCGCAGAGCCCGATCGTACGCTGGAACTGATCAGTCGAACCGGGAATGCGAACTGGAGGCAGCAGATGCAGCGCGAATTTCCTGAGGCGCCGCTGGTGGCGTGGGCGCGGTGGTAGTGGAGGACGGCCGCGTGCTGCTGGTGCGCCGCGGAACCGAGCCGATGATGGGCATTGGACGCTGCCGGGCGGGATGCTTGGAGGTGGGCGAGTCGCTCAGCGAGGGAGTGGTCCGCGAAGTGAGGGAAGAGACGGGGCTAACCGTTGCCCCGGTGGAACTGGTTGAGCTGCTGGACCGGATTCATCGCGACGGAGAACGCGTCCGCTACCATTATGTGATTGCGGATTACCTGTGTCGCGTGGTGAGCGGGGAATTGAAGGAAGCCTCTGATGCGGATGCAGTGCGATGGGTGGAGCGGGCGGAATGGAATAGCCACAGTGCTTTGAAGCTGGATCCGATCACGGTGCGGGTGATTGAGGCGGGTTGGCAGAGGGCGCGAGAGATTGGCCGGAAACTGAGGGCGTTGAGAGGTGAAGACGTTGTCGTCGGATTGCGGTATTGCTGTATGGTTGCCGCAAGAGTGGGATTCTGGCTGAGGCCGGTGAGCTACTTCAACGGGTCGATGTACGCGCGCGAATTCCTTTCCGGGTTGAGACCCGGCCGGTCACGGTCTCCGGCTATCGCGTGCACTAAATCGCGGCGGGACCGGCCGGTGGCACAGCGGTGGTACTGGTCCACGGGCTCGGAAGCCGCGGCGACGATTGGCGCGAACTCGCACCTTATCTTGTCAAGGCCGGTTTCCGCGTATATATGCCTGATTTGCCTGGCTATGGGCTAAGCGAAAGGCCGGCCGACTTCTCCTACTCAGTCCATGACGAGGCCGATATTGTGGTTGGCTTCTTGGATGCGCTTGGCTTGAAGCAGGTGAACCTGGGCGGCTGGTCCATGGGAGGCGCAATTGCGCAGCATGTCGCCTTTAGTCATCCGGAGCGGATTAGGCATCTCATTCTCTTCGATGCGGCAGGCCTCGATGTAGCGCCGAAGTGGGATGTGGGGCTGTTCACTCCCGACTCGCCCGCGCAGTTGGCGCAATTGGACGTCCTCCTGATGCCGGCTCCGCCGGAGGTGCCGGCGTTCATTGCGGAGGATATCGTTCGCCGCTTGGAAAAGAATGCCTGGGTCGTTCATCGGGCCATCGACAGCATGTTGACCTGGCAGGATGCAACCGACAAGCTGCTGCCGAAATTGAAAATGCCCGTCCTGATTGTGTGGGGCGACAAGGACCAGATAGTCCCGCTCAATCAGGGCGAGACGATGCATCAACTTGTACCTCAGTCGCAACTGGACATCATTCCCGGTTGCGGCCACCTGGCGCCTCGTCAGTGTGCGGCGCAGGTTGGTCCGGACGTGGTGCGGTTTGAGCAGCAGCAGTGAGAAGACCAGCCAGCTGCAAACAGATCTGAGACGATCGGTATGAGCCCTCACCTTGGAGCATGGGCAGAACGCCTACCTGAATGCCGACATCGGTCGCGCGCGATTCAGCTCGCTGGTTTGAATCAGTGCCTGCTCCGGGATTCTGGTCCAATTCGCAATCCATCGCATTGAATTCGGGAAGAGTGAGAGCCCGAGGGAAACCAGTGAGCAACCTGCGCCGGTCACCATCGCTTGCGAAATACCGGTTGCCAGACGCATGTTTCGCCCCAATTGGCGTCGTAGCGTCTCGTGATAGCGATCCGCAGTTTCGCCTGCGAGAAACATCTGCGCGGCGAGGCTCGCACTATGCAGGGCGATTGCCATGCCGTCCCCGGTGAATGATGGGATCACTGCACCCTGATCGCCGATTCGCCAGGCCCCATCATCCTGCCGAGCAAGATACCCGTAGGGAATGGGAGAGATAGCCAGGGGGCGCTCCCAGAGAGGGGTCGCGCGTTTCAACCGTTGGGCGAGCAATTCGTTTTCATTGACAAGCATTGCGAGCAGCTGATTCCATCCGCCGATTTTGCGCAGAGTCTTGCGGCGCACTACCAGACAAAGATTGGCCACGTCCGCTTCCACCAAAGAGAGTCCGCCATAACCGCCGGAGAAGAGAAACAAATCCATGAACTCGCGAAGTGCCTTTGTCTGCTCCGGCGCTAGCCGCCAGTGGAGCTTGAATCCGACCATATCTGTCTGGATGCCCGGCTCGCGCTCTAGTCCCCGCAAGTCGTGTTTTCCACTGGCAAGAAACAGCGTAGCCGCGGACCAAAAAGTTCCGTTGCGAAGCTTTGCGACCCAGTTGCCCTCGCACGATGCAAGCTTCTCAACAAACGCACCCCGCTGCACGCTACAACCCATTTCATTTGCGCGCGCAAGCAGAGCTTCATCCAGGGTGAAACGCGACAGTGAAAGGGCAGTGAAGGGCAATGCCGCTTCTACAACTCTGCGCTTAACCGAATGGCGCACGAAACGAATTGTAGCCGCGCCCAATGCCAGCGGATCGACGCCGGCCTGGCGCAAATAATCGACGGCTTCACGACTCAGAAATTCACCGCACACTTTGTGATGCGCGATGTGCTCTTTCTCAAGCAGCACAACCTCGCGTCCCGCGGCAGCAAGGCGTATGGCCAGCATTGAACCTGCGAGCCCGCCTCCGATGACCAGATGGCCGGTCTCTTGCCGTCCGTCGATCATTGCGGCTTCCTCCGTTCAACGCAAAGCCTCGCAGGTCTGAAGCTTCGAATCCTGACGTCGCGATTGCCGAGCCCTGCCGCTGCACAAATCCTTTGCCATTCTTCCGGCACAAAAGACTTTGCGATCGACACCGGCCCATCGTATTGAACAAAAGGATGAAGACCGGCCAGCTTCGAAAACGCTTGAAACGCGTAGTAGGGAATCGCAGCCCGCGAAAGATCGTTGATGAACCATCCCAGCTCTGCATGAATCTCCATCCATTGAATGAATCGCACTATATCGGGCTCACCAAGGTGGTGCGTGAACAGCGAACTGACCACCAAGTGGGGCGGTTTCGACGGCAAATACGCAAAGACATCGGCAGTAATCCAATGAATTCTGCTGCCGGACGGGCTCGCCTCGGTGGCAATCGCCGTTGCATCCGCATTGAGGTCGACGCCGTAGAGTTCCACATCCAAGTTACGCGATAGGGCCCATCGTTCGATGCGCCGTAATGTGTCGCCGAAGCCGCAGCCAACGTCCAGAATACGAAGGGGAATGCGAAGAGGGTCAGGATGCGAGGAAGAAGAAGCGGCAATTGCGCTGAGCCAGTGCAACACGGGCCGATAAGCCAGAGTCCAGCGATTTGTACGCGCAATATCGCGTAGGCAGGCGCGCAGATCTTCGCGGCTGCAAGGCTGATCCATCAGCTCGGCTCGCTGGGTGCGATGACGAAAATCGAGTGCGCTATGCAGCATGAAAAAGCATTGTCTCAGCCGTCAATCCAGGACCGAAAGACATCGCGCAACCTTGCTGTCCGGCTTGCGCTCGCTGCATAACCTGCTGCAGCACAAACATCACTGTCGCTGAAGACATGTTGCCGTATCGAGCGAGAACATCGCGCGAAGAAGAGAGGGCATTCGCGGGCAGTGCAAGGCCTTTCTCAACCGAATCAAGTATCGAGCGACCCCCGGGATGAACCGCCCACAGATCGATTGAGCGCGGATATTTTCCTCGTGTTACCCGGCTGCCCGCCACGTTGAGCGCACGGCCTATCTCCCCCGGAACCTGGCCGGAAAGCTGCATGTCGAATCCAAGCTCTCCAATGCGCCAGGTAATTAAATGGCTGGTCTCCGGGATGCTGAGCGCAAGAAAGCTGTCGATGGCTAGTCCCATTTCCTTTCCGCTGATGAGGCTGGCCGCAGAGCCATCGGCAAACACGAGGAAGGAAAGAACCTGTTCAAGATCCTGAGTTTCCTGCAGGTGAAGGGTGCAGAGTTCAAGGTTCAACATCAGCACCACGGAATTCGGCTCAGAGCGAACAATGTGATGCGCGGACTTGAGAGCATTGATGGCCGCATAGCAGCCCATGAAACCGATCATGGTTCGCTCCACGGATGGGTCAAGGCCGAGATGACTCACTACTTCGAAGTCCAGTCCCGGCGCATAGAGTCCCGTGCACGAGGTCACAATGACGTGCGATATGCCGCGCCGTTCTTCGTCGCTGATCGCAAGATTGTCTAACACGCTCTGTGCCAACTGCGGAGCGTAGCGCTCGAAGAACTTCATGCGGCGTGCGGTTACTGGAAAGTCTCCAGGTTCATACAAGCGCTCCTCGTCCTTCCACGAACCGTCGTCCGTGGCAACGGGATTGATAAACGAGAATCGATGCTCAATGGCGGACATGCGCGCCATGCGGCGAAAAAGGTTGCGCGTCGTGCCTTCAGGCAGTAGCGTGCCCGCGAAGGAAATAAATGCCCGATGGACATCATGCGGGGGCACAGCCGTAGCGATGCGGTTGATGTACGCTGTCGTCATCCCCGCCCCCTTTCAGCAAAGCCTTTTAGTACAGTCATTTTCAAACAGTCTATACCTCGGAGAGTCACCCAGGCCTAATCTTTGGATCGAGGCGATGCGGATGATGGCCGCCGCCAATTTGGCATAATGCCGGCGTGTTGAGCGCCCCTTTTGCATTAGTCGGTAGAACGCAAATATCGAAAGCAGCTTATTGCTTGACTAACTCAACACGGCGGTTGAGTGCTCGCCCGTCCTCGTCGTCATTTGACGCGATGGGAGCATAGGGTCCGTCGCCGTAAGCCTGGAGGCGGGCTTCCGAAATGCCGTACTTCGTAGTGAGCGCCTGCACAACGGAAGCAGCTCGCCGCTTCGACAGGTCAACGTTGGCTGCAAGAGCGCCCACATTATCCGTATGTCCTACCACATAGACTTTGAGCGCGGGATTCTGCTTGAGCAACTTGGCAACTTCCTCAAGTGCGGGGGCGGATTCGGTCTTGACGTCGGCCTTTCCAGTGTCGAAGAGGATTCCGTTTACGATAATGTGACCGTTGGCAGCGAGACCGCCGGAAAGGGCGGCCGCGCTGGCCACAACCTCTTGCGTCATTGCCTTCACTACAACAATGGTTTGCTTATACCAACCGCCGCCGCTGACCTCCTCCATGATCCAGGTCTTGCCCATGTGCACAGTGAAGTCGCCATAGTCTCCCGAATCGTAATCAAAGGTGTAACCAGCGGTTCTCAACGCATTGTTCAGGTTGCGCGTCACCTGGGATTTGCTCGCGGTCTTGGGCCACGCGTACATGGTCTGATGGAAGTCGCCCTCAATGCGCCTGGTTTTATTTTGCTTGTCGACGGTAACAGTGAAGTCATACCCGTCAAAAGCCTTCTCGGTGCAACTGGAGATAATGCTGCCGGGAAAGCGGCCGATTAACGGCGAATCCTTGCAGCCCTTTTCGTCCTGCGCAACGCCCAGTTGAGCCGCGAAGGCGACCGCAATGCAAAGAAGCAGAAACTTGATTGCTTTCAATTTTTCTCCTTAAGGCCTGACAATTGAAACTCTGAATCAATGCTTACCGAATTTCAGATTCATGTCGACGTCGGGGTTACAGGTAGGGCCTTTCCAATGCCATTCTGAGGTGGAATCCATATGGTTTGTTTGCCCGTTGGCGGTCACGTCGAAGGTTGCTTTACTGGTCATGTGAGTCATGCCATCGAAGATTAAAGTAACTCTTCCTTTCATTTGCATTGTTTTCATCGGGCAGTCGAGGTTGTAACTTCCACCGCTGGAGGTGATATTGAGGTTTTGAAATGTGCACGAAGGACTTTTGTTGAGCGCCTTGGTCCATAACTCATCGTTGAGGCAAAAAGGCATGACGATTGGTGGGTCCTGATTGTTCATAGGGTTGGGCGAGGTGAATTCCCATTCGCCGGAGCGCAAGGGGAACTTCTGCTGCGCCGAAGAGACGGCGGCAATTAGGACGAATGCGCTCACTGCGGCAGTTTTTAAGAACGACACGTTTATCCTTTCGGAACTTAAGGCTGCGGTTCGAGTGCCTGTCGGTCATGGCAAAATGACAAACAAGATAACAACTGCGCGGTGAAAGCAGTGAGCGTGAGATGAATCTATACACCAATTACGGCGCATAACTCCTTAACGGCTTCAGCACTTTTCTTGAGCGCAGCATCTTCTTCGGGAGTCAGCTTGATCTCGATAATTTTTTCAAGACCTGCCGCTCCAAGTTTGCAGGGGACGCCAATGTAATAGCCATCGATTCCGTACTCGCCTTGCAGATAAGCCGCGCAGGGAACTATCTTCTTCTTGTCTTTGAGAATCGCTTCGACCATCTCCGTAACAGCGGCTGACGGGGCATAGTAAGCGCTGCCGGCTTTTAGGTACTTGACGATCTCGGCTCCGCCATCGCGCGTGCGCTGGACAATAGCTTCAAGGCGATCGGGAGCGATAAGTTCGGTAATGGGAATACCGGCGACAGTGGAGTAGCGGGGAAGCGGAACCATGGTATCGCCGTGCCCGCCCAGCACAAAGGCAGTTACGTTTTCGACGCTCACGTTTAGCTCTAAGGCAATAAATGTGCGGAATCGCGCGGAGTCGAGAATCCCCGCCATGCCGATGACACGCTCGCGGTTGAAACCCGCCTGACGATAAGCGGTCTGAGCCATGGCGTCGAGCGGGTTCGACACGATGATCAGGATCGACTCCGGCGACTGAGCGACGACTTTTTGAACCACGTCCGACATGATCTTGAAGTTGGTATTGAGCAAGTCGTCGCGGCTCATGCCTGGCTTGCGAGGAATGCCGGCGGTGATGACCACGATGTCGGAATTGGCCGTGGCGGCATAGTCATTGGAGCCGGTGACGCTGACGTCGCGCTTCTCAATGGGCAGCGCTTCAAGCAGGTCCAGAGCCTTGCCCTGCGGAATCCCTTCGACGACGTCGATCAGAACCACATCGGCAAGTTCTTTGGCCGCGATCCAATGCGCGGCCGTTGCGCCCACATTACCGGCGCCTACAATGCTGACTTTCTTTCGCATGTCATTTCCTCGCCCCTACAGACAACAAGCTATTGAAAGCAAAATTCAGAGCCTAAAGCCCGCTCGAATCCTACAGCCTCTAGTGTCAGGGCTAAAGCCCTGACCTCCAGCCGGGCAACTGATTCCTGTTCCGCGTGCCCTGCGTCTACATATTGCCGATGATGCGCGTGGCAAACTCGCTGGTGCCTACTTTGGTTGCGCCGGCGGTCTGGCGCTCAAAGTCGTAGGTGACGAACTTCTGCAGGATGGTCTTTTCGAGCGACTGCTCGATGAGATTTGCTGCTTCTTTCCAGCCGATGAAGTCGAGCAGCATGACGCCGGAAAGGATCACAGAGCCGGGATTGATGACGTCCTTGTCTGCATATTTTGGTGCGGTCCCGTGCGTGGCTTCAAACACCGCGAAGCCGTCGCCGATGTTTGCGCCGGGCGCGATGCCAAGCCCGCCAACTTGCGCCGCGGCCGCGTCGGAGATGTAGTCGCCGTTGAGGTTGGTTGTGGCCAGGATGCTGTAGTCCGAGGGGCGGATGATGATCTGCTGGAAGATGGAATCGGCGATGCGATCGTTGATGAGGATCTTCGACTTCCATGCTCCGTTGCCGTGCGTTTTTCCGATGGAGTCGAGCACGCCCTTGATTTCAGCATAGAGATCGTCGCGAAATTTCTGATTTCCGAATTCGAGACCAGGCTCGATCAGAGCAGCGTTCTCCTCAACGGTGATGCCGGGTTTGGCATCGACATTGCCCAGAATCCAGCTTTCGCGTTCGGTGACGGTCTGGTCGCGGAATTCCTGGACAGCGACCTCATAACCCCACTCGCGAAATGCGCCCTCCGTGAATTTCTGAATGTTTCCTTTGTGAACGAGTGTCACGGTCTTGCGGCCAGTTTCAAGCGCGCTCTTGATGGCGTAACGAACCAGCCTTTTGGTCCCGAAGATGCTGATAGGCTTGATGCCCACGCCCGAATCGGAGCGGATTTTCTTCTTGCCGCCTTTGAGCAAATCTTCGTTGATGAACTCGATGAGGCGGGCAACATCCGCGCTGCCTTCTTTGAACTCAATGCCCGAATACACGTCTTCGGTGTTTTCGCGGAAGATGACGATATCGACCTGCTCCGGATGCTTCACAGGGCTCGGCACGCCCTGGTAATACTTGACCGGCCGCACGCAGGCGTAGAGGTCGAGAAGCTGGCGCAGGGCCACGTTCAGCGAGCGAATGCCGCCGCCGACGGGCGTGGTCAGCGGTCCCTTAATGGAGACCCTCAGGTCGCGCGCAGCAGCCACGGAATCGTCAGGCAGCCACGTATTGAACTGGCGGAATGCCTTCTCGCCGGCAAAAATCTCAAACCATTTGATCGAGCGCTTGCCGCCGTAGGCTTTTTCGACCGCGGCGTCGAATACGCGCTGCGAAGCCTTCCAGATGTCGCGGCCCGTGCCATCGCCTTCAATGAAAGGAATTATTGGATTGTCGGGCACTTCGAATTGCCCGTTATGGTATTCGATAGCCTTGCCGTCTGTCGGTAGCGGCAGGCCGTTATATGAAGTTTGCATGGGTCTTTGCGGGTCCTTTTCCGTAGGCAGTCAAGCTTGAGGCTAACACCTGCAAATTAGGCGTGGCAATGGCTGAGGGAGGGAAAGGACCTGGGATAATGGCAGTTGCACTGTAGAGGATTTATGAGGCTAACTCATTTGTCGCCTTTTTAATTTACACGTCGAAGTTGGCTCGGGTAATTCGAACTCCGCCTCAGGACAAACCGGCGAAGAGCTGCAATGAACCCAAAGCGGTTAAAGGGATTGGCAAGGATGTATGCGCAATCCTCTGGAATGCGACCGTAACGGATCATCACTCTGCGGGACGAAAACCCTGATCTACCAACGCGGGTCACATCCCGGTATGCGATTTCCTTCTTCCTCCAAAGCTTGCTCTCACAAAGACAAGCTGAGTCCAACTCCCGATAGGTAAAGATGGTACTCAGAGTGGCCAACAAAACCCAAAGTATGAAGACTGAGGCGAAGCCCACCTGCCAGAAAGGGAAGAAACTTCAGCTTCGGAGTATATCGAGTGCGCATACGCACACCTACGCGGCCAAAAAGTAGGTAGTAGCGAGGGAGCTGCTCGAAATCTCATTCGTTGAAAGAATAGCTCTGAATAATAAGTGGGTAAAGAACATCGCGATTCCAATCTATTACTTACGATGCATCGATGTCCGCTTGACATCATGATGCCTGATTGATTAACATCATGATGTGCGAACCACTCTTACCATCGACGATGATGTTGCCGCCCAGGTGCGGGAAGAGGTTCGGCGCTCCGGCGACTCTTTCAAGGGCACCGTGAACAACCTTCTGCGCAAGGGCCTGACTGCCAGCCGCAATCCTCAACCCCGAAAGCCGTTTGTGGTGAGGCCTCATGCAATGGGTCTAAGACCGGGTCTCAGCTACGATTCAATCCCAGAGCTCCTTGAGGAAGCGGAAGGGCCGTACCACCGTTGATCGTTCTCGACGCGAATCTTCTTCTCTACGCGTATGACACCAGGTCGCCGCATCATTCTGCCGCAAGTGCGTGGCTGGGAGGGGTCTTTTCCGGACCGGAGTTGATCGGGTTGCCATGGCAGATGGTCTCGGCGTTTCTGCGGCTTTCCACGAATCCACGCATCTTCACCAATAGCTTATCGATGGAACACGCCGTGGGCGTTGTGCAGCAATGGATGGACCTGAAGCAGGTCCGGCTGCTCGTTCCGGGAGAGCGTCATTGGAGTTTGTTCCGGCAAATGCTGCTGGAGGGTCAAGTGCGCGGGCCGCTTACCACGGATGCGGAGTTGGCGGCGCTGACAATCGAATACGGCGGAGTGCTTCACACCACGGACCGAGACTTCGCGCGCTTTCCGGGACTGCGGTGGGTGAACCCGCTGCTGGAAACGTAAGGACCCGAACCCTCAAATTCAGAATCCTGAAAATTTCATTCCCGCATCGGCCTCTCGCTGCTGTTATGAAAGTGCGGTGAAATCGTCAGCAGTTCTGTTCTGAGTCGCCCGGATGCGATAAACTCATGCGGGAACGTTGAATGGAACTGCGCAATTTTGAGACTCACGGAGGATACATAGAAATTGGGAAAAAGCATGGTCCCGAAGAAGATTTTCTTCACCAAGGGCGTGGGCAAGCACAAGGAGCGGTTGACCTCGTTTGAGCTGGCCCTTCGGGATGCGGGCATCGCCTCGCAGAATCTGGTGCGCGTCTCTTCCATCTTTCCGCCGCAATGCAAAGTCATTCCGCGCAAAGAAGGGCTCAAGTACCTCCATCGACGGCGAAGTGGTGTTTTCGGTGATCGCGGAGAACTCCACGCGCGAGCCGCACCGGCTGATCGTCTCCAGCATCGGCGTGGCCATTCCCGCGGACCGCAACACTTACGGCTATCTGAGCGAGCATCACAGCTTTGGCGAGACCGAAGAGCAGGCCGGCGAATATGCCGAAGAGCTGGCCGCCGAGATGCTGGCCACCACGCTCGACGTCGAATTCGATCCCGACAAGAGCTGGGACGAGAAGAAGGAAATCTACCGCATCTCCAACAAGATCGTCCGCACCAGCAACGTGACGCAGTCGGCCGTGGGCGACAAGCGCGGCCTGTGGACGACGACGATCGCCGCCGCGGTGCTGATCCTCGAAGAGTAGGCATTGGCATTTCGAGGAAATCGATTGAGGCCAATCCCGCCAGCCGGGGTTGGCCTTGCTGCATCCGGAAGCAGAGAATGATAGGAAGGCTGGCAGACGAACGATGACTGAATGCGCGCAAATACAATGTCGGCCTGGTGCAGATGCGCATGGGCGCGGACCCGGAGGCGAACTTCGCATCGGCTGTGCGGCACATCCGCGAGGCGGCGCGGCTGGGCGCGAATATCGTCTGCCTGCCGGAGCTTTTCCGCGCGCAATATTTTTGCCAGCGCGAAGACATTCGGCTGTTCGATCTGGCCGAAGCCGATTCCGGGGCCATCGACGAGCAAGCTTGCGCGAGGTGGCGCGCGAACTGCGCGTGGCGATTGTCGCTTCGCTGTTTGAGCGCCGCGCGCCGGGGCTTTATCACAACACCGCGGTCACGCTGAATGCCGATGGCGCCATCGCTGGCGTCTATCGCAAGATGCACATTCCCGACGATCCGCTCTACTACGAGAAGTATTATTTCACGCCGGGCGATCTCGGATTTCAGGCCGTGGACACGGCATTTGGGCGCGTGGGCACGCTGGTCTGCTGGGATCAGTGGTATCCCGAAGGCGCGCGGCTCACCGCGCTGCAGGGCGCGGAGGTGCTGTTTTATCCCACCGCCATCGGCTGGCATCCGGCGGAGAAAGACGAGTTCGGCGCAGCGCAATATGATGCGTGGCAGACCATTCAGCGGGCGCATGCCATTGCCAACGGCGTCTATGTGGCCGGCGTGAATCGCGTGGGCGTTGAGCATGGCGACGTGCTCGGCAATCGCGCCGCAGGGCCGGGCCTCGAGTTCTGGGGCGGCAGCTTTCTCGCCGATCCGTTCGGCCGCGTGATCGCCAAGGCCTCGCACGATGCGGAAGAAATTCTGCTCGGCGAGATCGATCTTGGATTGATTGAGGACACGCGCCGCAACTGGCCGTTCCTGCGCGATCGCCGCATCGATGCCTATGCGCCCATCACCAAGCGCTTTCTCGATCCGGTGAATGCGTGGCCAGCGGACGGAGATTCAAAGTAATCATGGCCGACGCCTTTTCGCCCGCAGCGACGCCGCGCGAGTTGGGCTATCGCATGCCCGCCGAGTGGGAGCGCCACGAAGCCACATGGCTTGCATGGCCGCACAATCCCGAAGATTGGCCTGGCAAATTTCAGGCCATTCCGTGGCTTTATGCGGAGATTGTGCGGCTGCTCTCCCAGCGGGAGCAGGTTCACATTCTTGTTGATGACAAAAAGGCTGAAGCTCGCGCGAGGGGCATTCTGAAGCGTGCCAGCGCGAATTCGACAATGTGAGCTTTCATCTCTGGCCGACCGATCGAGTGTGGACGCGCGACTCTGGGCCGATTTTTGTGCGCAACGCAGAAGGCCAAGTGGCCGTGACCAACTGGCAATTCAACGCGTGGGCCAAGTATTCAGACTGGCATCTCGACGATCAGCTGCCCGGCCGCGTGACTGAACTGCTCGGCTTGCCGGAGTGGCAGCCGTCTGCTGGCGTTGGAAGACGGCGCCGATTCTGGAAATCAGTGAGGCGCAGGCTGGTCCTCGAAGGCGGCTCGATCGACACCAACGGCGCGGGGATTCTGCTCACCACTGAGGAGTGCCTGTTGAGCGAAGTGCAGCAGCGCAATCCAGGCGTGAGCCGCGCGCAAATGGAGCAGGCATTTCACGATTTTCTCGGCATCGATCAGGTTATCTGGCTCGGCCGCGGCATGGTCGGGGACGACACGCATGGCCATGTTGACGACATCAGCCGGTTCGTTGCGCCGACGACAATTCTGACCGCGGTTGAGCCAAACATGAAGGACGATAATCATGCGCCGCTCGCCGAGAATCTCGCCCGTTTGAAGGCTGCGCGGACGCTGGATGGAAAGCAATTCACATTGGTCGAGATGCCGCTACCGCGCCCGGTGATTTTCCGCGGACAGCGCCTCCCAGCGAGTTATGCGAATTTCTATATTGCGAATGGGTTGGTGTTAGTTCCCACATTTCACGACCCCAACGACCGCGTGGCACTGAACATTCTCGCGGATGTTTTTCCGGGCCGCGAGGTGATTGGGATTCATAGCGTGGACCTGGTGTGGGGGCTGGGAACACTTCATTGCATGACGCAACAGCAGCCCGCGGCAGTACCATCTGAATCATGATCTCCGACCTTGAAGCCATGCAAGCCGCTCTCGCCGAAGCCCGCTTGGCCGCGGAGGCCGGCGAGGTGCCGATTGGCGCGGTTGTCGTCCATGGAGGAGAGTTTGTTGCGCGCGGCCAGAATCGCGTGTTGCGCGACGTGGACCCGACGGCGCACGCGGAGATTGTGGCCTTACGTGCGGCGGCTGCGGCGCTCGGCAATTATCGCCTCAACGGCTGCACACTCTATGTGACGCTGGAGCCTTGTGCGATGTGCGCCGGGGCCATGATTCATGCGCGCCTCGACCGGCTGGTGTTTGCCGCAGCCGATCCCAAAGCTGGCGCGGCGGGGTCGGTGCTTTCCGTGCTCAACCATCCCCAGCTCAATCACCAGATGCAGGTGGAGCAGGGGATTCTTAGCGAAGAATCTGCGGAGTTGCTGCGGAATTTTTTTCGTGAGCGCAGGTCGAGTTAGCTTCTTGTCAAGGCCTTGATCCTTGCGTCCTCCGCCGGCCATTTTGCGGATAACTCGGCATAACTCCCGCTGCGGTAATCGGCAAAGTCGAAGCCGGGAGTTACCGTGCAGCCCAGCAGAGCTAACTTCCCGTCACCCACTAATCGAGTGCCCTGCCAGACGCCGGCGGGGACGACGAGCTGGACGTGCTGGCCAGCCGCTAGATCCGGTCCAAGAGTAAAAACTGCGGAGCTTCCGTCCGCGTAGAGTTGAAGCATCTCTACCGGGTCGCCGAGATAGAAGTGGAAGATCTCGTCGGAATCGAGGACGTGCATCTCAGAGAAGGTTCCCGGCTCAAGCAGATAGTAGATCGCCGTGCCCATGGCACGTTGGCCACGCGGCAACTCCACTGTTCCAGCAGACGTGTAAGTGCGGCGAAAGTATCCCCCCTCGACCGGGTGGGGCTGCAGATTGAGCAGCGTTTTGATTTCGTCGGCGGTCATCGTCACAGATGGTAGCAGCGCCAGGCGCAGTAAGATGGTTCTATGAAGGTGCAGGTTTATACGGCGGCCTGGTGCCGGGATTGCCGGGCGGCCAAGCAGTTTCTCGAAGCCCACGGCATTGCGTATACCGAAATCAATGTCGACGTTGATCCGGCGGCTTCGGCCGAGGTGATGCGCCACGTGGGCAAGCGGGCAATTCCGCAAATGGTGATCGATGGCGAGTGGTTCCAGCCGTACAAGCCGGGCCGCGGCCTGCTCTACGAAGAACTGCATCTGCGCTTAGGAATTCCTCGCGCCTGAAGGCTAACTCCTCGTACAATAAAGAGTTGGATGGAGCCGACCAATGCGGCTCTCGCGAGGAGTTTCACGTTGATCGAACGCTATACGCGCCCGGCATGGGCCGCATCTGGACCGAAGAGAACAAGTACCGCTGCTGGCTTCAGGTGGAGTCGGCGGCGAGCGCCGTGCTGGCCGAGGATGGCGTGATTCCCGGCAGCGGCTGCCGAAGCCATCGCACGAAGGCAAGTTTCTCCGTCGCGCGCATTCAGGAGATCGAGGCGGAGGTGAAGCACGACGTCATCGCCTTCACGACCGCGGTGGCCGAGACCTGAACGCGCAGGGGCTGGCCGCCGAGTCGCGCTGGCTGCACTACGGGCTCACCTCGAATGACATTGTCGATACCGCGCAGGCGCTGCAGGTGAAGGAGGCGTCGGTGCTGATTCGCGCCGGGCTGCGGCGCTGCTCGCGGTGCTCAAACGCCGCGCAATCGAGTTCAAGCACACGCCCACCATCGGCCGCACGCATGGCATCCACGCCGAGCCGACGACGTTTGGACTCAAGCTGCTGAACTGGTATGCGGAGATGGAGCGCAACCTGGCTCGCTTCGACGCCGCTGCGGAAGACATGCGCGTGGGCAAGCTCTCCGGCGCGGTGGGCACCTTCGGCCATTTGAAGCCGGAGCACGAAGAGCGAATCTGCGCGCGGCTGGGCCTGAAGCCGGCGCCGGTGGCCACGCAGGTGATCCAGCGCGACCGGCATGCGGCCTATATTTCCACGCTGGCCATTATCGGCAGCACGCTGGACAAGATCGCGGTCGAGATTCGCCACCTGCAGCGCACCGAAGTGCGCGAGGCGCAGGAGTACTTCAGCGAGAAGCAGAAGGGCTCCTCGGCCATGCCGCACAAGAAGAATCCGATCACGAGCGAGCAGATCAGCGGCCTGGCGCGCGTGCTGCGCGGCAATGCGCAGGCGGCGTTTGAAAACATTCCGCTGTGGCACGAGCGCGACATTTCGCATTCTTCCGTCGAGCGCGTGATCTTTCCGGACTCGACGATTCTGGCGGATTACCTGCTGGCAAAGACGACGGATCTGATCGACCGGTTGCTGGTGTATCCGGAGCGCATGAAGAAGAATCTTGAGTCGACGGGCGGGCTGATTTTTCAGCGGGCAATTGCTGCTCGATCTGGCCGAGGCCGGCATGTTGCGCGAAGACGCGTACCGGCTGGTGCAGGCGCACGCCATGCGCGCCTGGAAAGAGGATCTGGTTTTCCGCGATGAGGTTGCGAAGGATCCGGCGATTGCCGCGCTGCTGAGTCCGGAGAAGCTGGCGAAGACGTTCGATTACACGCGGCAGCTGGGCAATGTGGATGCGATCTTCAAGCGCGTGCTCGGGGAGTGAATGTCTGGCTTCCCAGGTCTCAAGGACAAGACTCTTCGGCAGATCCAGTGCAGGCTCTGGGACACCCAGTGCGCCTACGGCGCGATCGCTCTAGCCACGCGCGCAATTGCGCAGAAGGCTTGAGAACGGGAAAAAATCGGAAGGCTAATAAGCTCGACACCACGGTTGGCGCTGGTGTCAGAAAGCAGTTCTACTTCATTGAATCTCACCGTCGCAATCACCGGCGCATCCGGCGCAATCTTTGGCCGCGAGTTGCTGCGCGCGCTGGAGGCCGACGAGCGCGTGGCTCGCGTTCATTTCGTCGCTTCGGAAAATTCGCTGCGCGTGCTGGCCGAAGAGCTGGACGTGAGTGGCCGCAACGACCTGCTCGAAAAGCTACTTGGAGCGAAGCCGACAAGACGGTTCAGCACGCCGATGCGGACATTGGCGCGGCCATCGCCAGCGGCAGCCATCCATCGAGCGGCATGATTATCCTGCCGTGCTCCATGGGTACGCTGGCGGCGATTGCAAACGGGCTTGCCAACTCGTTGATTGCGCGCGCCGCCGACGTGACGCTCAAGGAGACGCGCCCGCTGCTGCTCTGCGTGCGCGAGACGCCCTTCAATCGCATTCATCTGCGCAACATGACGCTGGCTGCCGAGGCTGGCGCGGTCATCTTTCCCTGCATCCCGGCGTTTTACAACCGGCCGGTTGATTCGACGGAGATGGCGCGGCAGTTTGTTTGCCGGGTGCTTGCGCACATCGGCTTGCCGCAAGCTGGGGCTTATGTCTGGAAGGCTGAGGATTAGTTGGGCGGGGACTGATGAGCCTCTGAATAAATCCCATTTCTCGCCAGTCGGGCCCTCGGGGGCTGAAGAGGCTGCGGAAAAAGGCCTGCTCTGCGTGAAGAGAGGAAAAGCATACCTCAGAGGCTAAAGCCGACGCAATTTTTGACGACCTTATGCCAGGGATAAATCCCAGGCCTACAGTCCGACGTAGTTGACTTTGGATGGGTCGAAGATTTCCAGACGCACTTTCCACGTGACAGATTGGCCGGGATTGAGCGGAACCATGCCGGTATCCATTCCTTTCCATTCCTTGCCGAAGGGGTCCTGGAAGTTGAACTGCTCCTCGATGGCGGCGAAGTCGCCGTTTTTGGGCGAGTAGACGTGAATGGTATTGATGTGGGGCGACAGGCCCTCAACACGAATGCCGTAATCCGACTTGGGGTCAATTAGCCAGGCGTTCACGATTCCGTTGATTCGCGTGAGCTGAGAGAAGTTGTTGTTGAGAGACTCGTCGAGCGTGCGGCCTTCCGGTCCGCTGAAATCGCGAGGCGTTCCTGCGACGGGGTCAAGGTCGCCGGTGGTTAGGCCGTCTTTGCCGTCGAGGCGCGCAATTGTAGCGGCGGGAATGTGGATGCGCGCCTGCGAGCGGTCACCGCTGGGAATTGCAAGGTAAGGATGCCAGCCGATGGCCATAGGCTCAGGCTCATTGCCGACGTTCTTCGCGGTCACCGTAACATCGACGGCGCTGCCAGTGAGGACGATGGTGAAGTAGAGATCGGTCTTCGAAAGCCAGTGTCCGTCAAAGCTGCCCGCGTGGATGACGGCGGTTGCGGTCTGGCCGTCGGCAGTGGTTGTCGTGTGAATGTCTTCGGCTTTGGCCTGGTTGATAAGGCCGTGGACAGCGTACTTTCCCAGGAAGTCGTTGGGGAGCGTGATGGTATGGCCGCGCCAACTGGTAGCGATGGTTGCGCCGTCTTGCGAAACTTCGCCACTGACGCGGCTGGAGAAGGGGATTAGAAATGCCGCGCCGAAGGAATGATTGAGATTGCCGAACGCGTCCTGGCCCGAACCGTTGAGTAGGCGGGCGGCCTCATCGATGCTCGGCGATTGAAGGAGCTTGATCTCACCTTTGCCGGGAAGGAAAGCGGTGAGCTGGAAAAGATTCATGCCGCGGCCAGGGAGCAGGGTCAAAGAGAGAAACTCCGGCTTGAGGCCGCTCGTGGACGGCTTGCGGACTAGAGTCAGGATGTTTTCGCCGCCAACCTGAGGCAGACCGACGGATTTAGATGGAGGCGCAAACGTTTGTGCATGACCTCGTGGCATAGCCGTTAAGCCCAAGCCGATAACGAGAAGGACTTGAACGGCGAGCCTCAGTGCGGTCTGCCTGGCAAAGTTCATTGAGTGCTCCTTAGTCTGCTGCGGCGGGGAGTCTGCTGCGGCGGGGTCGAGTCGAGACCACTCTAACATCATGGTTCTGATTCCGGGAGCAGCCGGCGATTCATTTGACTTTTGGCGCAGATTCAGCCGATACTTTCACTCATGCGGAACTCAAGGGAAGCTCGGAATTGAGGTCATGGCCATGTGTATGTGTGGCATGCGGCCCCGTCCGTGCGGCTCTTGAGATGCGAATGCGCTAGACGCAACCGATCTTGAAACCAGGCGGCCCGGGTCCAAAAGGATTCGGGCCGTTTTTTCTCCCGCGGCCCCCAACCGAACCCACCGCACGTGACCACACAAAGCCAGACCTAAACTGAGAAGAAGAGGAGCCCACAATGTCCGAAACAAAGCAGTACATCTTGCCACCCTTGCCGTTCATGCCGGCCAAACGCCCGATCCGGCGACCGGCTCGCGCGCGGTGCCCATCTACCAGACGACTTCGTATGTCTTTCAGGACGCCGACCATGCGGGCCGGCTGTTCGCGCTGAAGGAGTTCGGCAACATTTACACGCGCATCATGAACCCCACGACCGACGTGTTTGAGAAGCGCGTGGCGGCGCTGGAAGGCGGCGTGGCGGCGCTGGCCACGGCCTCAGGCCAGGCGGCGGAGACGCTGACGCTGACCACGCTGGCCGCGGCTGGGGACGAGATTGTCTCCACCACCTCGCTCTATGGCGGCACCTACAACCTTTTCCACTACACGCTGCCGCGGCTGGGCATCACGGTGCGGTTTGTCGACGCGGACGACTTCGACGGCCTGCGCGCAGCCATCAACGCCAAGACGCGGGCGATCTATACCGAGACGCTGGGCAACCCCAAGCTCGATGTTGTGGACATTGAGAAGCTGGCGGCGATTGCGCATGAGCATGGCCTGCCGCTGGTGATCGACAACACCTCGGCCTCGGCGGCGCTGGTGCGGCCCATCGAGTGGGGCGCGGACATTGTGGTCAACTCGGCCACCAAGTTTCTCGGCGGCCACGGCACCGCCATCGGCGGCGTGATTGTGGACGCCGGCAAGTTCGACTGGGCTGCTTCGGGGCGCTTCAAGGAGTTCACCGAGCCGGATCCGTCGTACCACGGGCTCTCGTATACGGAAGCCTTCGGGCCGCTGGCGTTCATCCTGAAGGCGCGCATGCAGGGCTGCGCGATACCGGCGCGGCGCTGTCGCCGTTCAATGCATTTCTGCTGCTGCAGGGGATTGAAACGCTGCACCTGCGGCTGGAGCGGCACTCGCAGAATGCGCTGGCCGTGGCGAAGCATCTCGAGCAGCATCCGGGCGTGGAATGGGTGAACTATCCGGGCCTGGAGTCGAGCCCGTACTACGCGCGGGCCAAAAAGTATCTGCCCAACGGGCAGGGCGCGCTGGTCACTTTCGGCATCAAAGCGGAAACGGGCGGCGGCTACGAGGCGGGCAAGAAGCTGATCGACTCGCTGGAGCTGTTCTCGCTGCTGGCCAATATCGGCGATGCGAAGTCGCTGGTGATTCATCCGGCATCGACGACGCATCAGCAGCTTTCGGTGGAGGAGCAGGCCTCCACCGGCGTTACGCCGGAGCTGGTGCGGCTCTCGTGGGCATTGAGGATATCCGCGATATTCTTGCCGATCTTGACCAGGCCATTGAAGCCGCCAACGGGCACTCGGCAGCGGCTTCGGCAGCCACGGCGGGTGTTGCGGCACAATGAAGGTTATGACTAAGCCAATCGGCGCCAGAATGAGGCTGGCGCCAGCTCCGGCCTGCGGCGCAGCCGCCGCTGCAGCCGACTTACGAAGGCGACTTCGTGCTCGACGGGCACCTGCTTGCTGGAGTGCGGGCGGACACTGTGGCCGTCCCACGCTGCACTATGCGGTGTATGGCCGGCTGAACGCGGCGCGAGACAATGCGGTGCTGGTGTGCCATGCGCTGTCGGGTTCGGCGCTGGTGGGCAGCGTGGTGGCCGGAGGTTTTTGCGCCCGGCGCGGTTCTGTCGCTGGAGCACGATTTTGTCATCTGCATCAACATGCTGGGTTCCTGTTACGGCTCGACAGGGCCCGGCTCGGTGGATCCGGAGACCGGCGTGGTCTACGGGCCGGATTTTCCGCTGGTTTCGATTCGCGACAATGTGCGGGCGCAGGCGCGAGTTGCTGGATTCGCTGGGGATCCGTCGGCTGCGCCTGGTGCTTGGCGGGTCGATTGGCGGCATGCAGGCGCTGGAGTGGGCGATCCACGACCCGGATCGCGTGGAGCGGGCGGCGATTATCGCGGTCGCGCCGGTCTCAGGCAATGGGGCTGGCCATCAGCAACACGCATGAGTCGAGTACAGGACACA
>CAVVXR010000011.1:0-34716 GCA_963752215.1 uncultured Acidobacteriaceae bacterium
GCTATGTTCTGCCATTAATCATCATATTGTTGAGTAGGAGCGGCGGGCGCACGCTGTCGACACCGTGCTCGGTGGCCAGCGCGACGAACACGAGCGGTTGATCGACCAGCGCGTGCGCGACAGTGCTCAGCACTTCCAACGCGGGCTCGCCCTCGATGGACAGCACCATCGAGCCACGCACTTCACTGATTTCGCGCAGCGGCATCAGCAGCTTGCACGCCGGAGACGCGGTTAGCAAAGGACGCGGCAGACCGCGGATGGTGAGCGCCCCGCCCGCGCCCTTGGTGACGGCGCCCGCGGGGTCGATCGCAAACACGTCACTGTCCGACAGTGTGCCGGCGCCCAAGATGCGAGTCGCCTTGAGCCCGTGCAACGCTTCGATCGTGTGCGGCTGGACACCGTTCGGACGCAGGAACACGAGCGCGGTCTCCGCGCGGCCAGCAGGGTTCCGCGCCTCGAGCTCGCGGCTTAGCGCAAGGCAGAGCTCTGCACCGGCCTCGCCGCGCACCCAGGCGTCCGCTGCGCCACCGAGCCACAGCAGGACCGCCGCCGCCGACTCGCCTTCGATCTCGCCCCGATCAGTGATGACCCCTGCGCCAGAAGCCACCATCACTGGAAATCCGAGCGCGGCGCGGCCCAGGCTGTCTGCAATCGCTTCGAGCTTGGTCGCGAAGCCCCCGGTCACCAGCACAAGCCCTCCGGCCGGTAGCCCCAAGCTCGCGCTGGCCTCGCGCACGGCGTTCACGAGCCGCGCCGGACTCTCTCCGCGCACGAGCAAGCTCGTAGCCGTGGCCCTCATGGCGGCACCTTATTTCCGACCCCGACCGCCGGCAAGGGGCATGCGCAGACCGGAGTCGAGACGCGAAGTGGTGGGCATCCGCAGGCTACGCCGCCGAAACAATGCCGAACGGAAGCATCGGGCTTCCGTCGCGGGGAAACATTACATACCCTGATGGGGAATGTCAGTTGTGCCCCCGCCGTACTCCATGCGCTCCTACGGCGGCTCCGACATCGGTCGACGGCGTTCCGTGAACGAGGACGCCTACCTGTGTGACGACGAGCTCGGCTTGTGGGTCGTGGCCGACGGCATGGGGGGCCACGCGGCGGGTGAGGTCGCGAGCCAGGAATCGATCGATACGATTCACGGCATGGTCAAGCGCGGCAAGACGACTGCTCGACCTCGGTGGGGCGTTCAGTGAGGAGAAGGCGCGGGCCGCGTGCCGTTTGCTCGAGGGTGCGGTGCAGGCGGCGACGTACATCTTGTTCGCGATGGCGGAGCTCGACCGCGGCAAGGCCGGGATGGGCACCACGATCAGCGCCATGATGCGTTCTCGGTGACAGCGCGTGCTCGGCCAAGTCGGCGACAGTCGCATCTACCGCGTGCGCACGGTGACGCGCTGCAACTCACGGAAGATCACACACTTATCGCTTGGCAGCTCAAGCAAGGCTGATCACGCCGGACCAGGCGCGAATCGAGCAAACAGCGCAACGTCATCACCCGCGCCGTCGGCAATCGCGACTATGTCCAGGTAGATACGCAGCGTTTGGGAAGCAGGTCTCGGGGACTCCTACTTGCTCTGCAGTGACGGCTTGCACGGTTACCTAAGCGACGACGAATCATCCCGGGCATGATGGCGGACGGCGGCGCACTTTGCGGTGGAGCGAGTTCGTCGAGCTCGCGAACGAGCGCGGCGGCAAAGACAACATCACCGCAGTGGTCGAATCGACAGTCTGCAGAGTTGACGCAAACGAGCGCGCTGATAGCCGGAGCTGTCGTCTGCGTCAATCCTCACGAGAGTTGCCGAAGATCGCATCGGCTTCGCGCGAGAATTCTTGGCTCAGGCCGGCGCGCTTCTAGAACTACCCGATCGTGCGCCGGAGCGAGTCGCCGCGCCGGCACAGAAGCGAAATCTGAGATGAGAGCCACGCGCGTTGGAGTCGTAATGGGTGGGTCGTCCGCAGAGCGGGAGATATCGCTTCGTCGGGCGAGGGGGTAGTGGCGGCCCTCGAGTGGGCTCGGCTACGACGTGACGTCCGCATGGTGCTGGCAGCGATAGTGACGCGCCTGAAGCGATCTGGCGAGCGTCGAGTGGACGTGGCCTTCTCGCGCTCCACGGTCGGCGGCGGCGAAGACGGCTGCGTGCAAGGGGTGCTCGAGGTGCTCGGCATGCCGTACACGGGCTCGGGCGTCCTCGGGCGCCCTCGCGATGGACAAGCTCAAGGCCAAGGAGATGTTCCGGCTGCACAACGTGCCGACGCCGCCGTACTACGTGTTCGGCGCGAGCCACCTGCGCCGAGCTCGAGAGAGCTCACGGAGCTTCGGCTTTCCCGGTCATCGTCAAGCCGCGCCGAGAAGGCTCGTCGGTCGGCGTCCGCAAAGCGCGCGAAATCCGAGCGAGCTCGCGCAGCCATCGAAGCGGCGCTCGAGCATGACACCAACGTGCTCGTCGAGCGGCTCATCGTCGCGACCGAGGTCCCGTGGGTCTCCTCGGACGGCGGGTCCTCGGTGCCGTCGAGATCGCTCCGAGCAACGGCCTGTACGATTTCCACTCGAAGTACACCGCCGGCATGACCGACTACTACATGCCCGCGCGGCTACCCGCTGCGCGCTATCGCGGCGTCATGAATCTAGCCGAGCGAGCGGCGCAGGCGCTCGGCTGCGAGCGGCGCGGTGCGCGTCGATCTCCTCGGTGACCGAAGGGCAAAACGAGTACGTGCTGGAGGTCAACACGCTGCCCGGCATGACCGAGACTAGCCTCTTGCCGAAGATCGCGGCGCATGCAGGCTTCGGCTTCGCCGAGCTGTGCGAGGCAATTTTGGAGCGCGCTACGCTTCACACCGGCAACGCCGCGCCGCGCCGCAGAGGCCGCTACGCAGCCGGTCGCGGCGCCTGGCTTCGGGCTCGATGCAGAGACCGCCGAAGAGCAGAGCGTCGTGCGAAACCGCCGCCGTCAGGGCGACGGCGCGCGATCACAGCGCTCCCGCACGGCCTGATTGTAAGTCTGCGTCCAAGTCACCACGTTCTCCCGTGGATCCTTGGGTGGCAGAAACACGTAGCGCGCGGCCTCCGCGCGCGAGCGCTCGCCTTGGCCTGGATTGAGCGCCAGCCCGACGATGCCGAGCCCAAAGCCCGCCAGCACCAAGCCGCCGCCAATGCCGGCTTCGCTGCCGTCGATGTCTTGTTGTTGACCGGTCGTCCCGTCGCTTCGGTGATGTTCTTGGTTTTGAACGAGGAGGCGGACAGCGCAGTGCCGACGCCGATGGCGACAATGCCGGCGACACCGAAGCCGGCCGCGGACCAGGTCTTCACGTCGTAGGAATGCGCGATGTCACTGTGGTCGGCGAAGGTCGGGATTCGTGCCCCATTTCGTCGGCGAGCGACGGGATCGACTCTGGTCGCGTGGCGCCCACGCGATACAGGCCGACGCCGTCGTCGCGCGGCGCGGTGTGCCTGCCCGAGGCATCGACGAACTCGGCGCGGGTCGGCGCGACCACGAGCCATTCGGCCTTCTCGCAGGCGTTCTTGGCGGGGCCGAGGGGAGCCGGGAACTCACCCGTCGAGGCGCGTCACGGTCGAGGCGCAGCCCACTCCAGCCCGCATTTTCCCCCGGCAGCAATTCAAAGACATCGTCGCGCCACAAAATTTTGTTACTCCAATAACTGGCCAGCCAGAACCCGAACCCCATCAGGTCCCGCAGCGGATAAAGCAGCAGCAACCCGAACCAGCTCTTGTCTCGGACCACACCGCGCCCCACAGCAATCGCCAACGCCAGCCGCGTCGCCACGCTCCAGGCTAGCAGCCCAAGTCCCCACCATGGATGCCCCAGCAAAGCCGCAGCCGCGCATCCAAGCAAACCAAACGGCGTGCTGAAGGTGAGCCCCGTGCCCAGATGCCCAACCGGCCGCGAAAACCGCGTCGACTTCATCCAGCGCGTCTGATGCTTCAGTGAAGCCGCCATGTTCAAGTTGATCACCATGTGATCGATCACGTAATGGCTCAGCACCACCTTCTCGCCTAGCTTGTGGGTCTCGTTGCCAAGAATGAAATCGTCGGCGCAATAGTCGGCCGTCACCCGGAATCCGCCGACTCGCCGAATCGTCTCCCGCCGGAATGCCATGGTCGGCCCGAGCACAAACTTCATGCCCTCCATAGACTGGGCAGCCAGCACGCCGGAGGTCATCTCCACACTCATGCCCACCGCCTCAGTCCGCGCCCAAAGGCCCGGCCCTGACTCGTCCTCGTGAGCCGCCACGCCGCGATAAACGCAGCACATTGCGCCCACGCGCTGGTCTGCAAACGGCAGCGCAACGGCGCGCAGATAATCCGGAGTCACCCGCACATCGCTGTCGCTGATCACCAGAATATCGTGCGCCGCCGCAGCTTCCATCACTTCCATTGACGCTGCTTTTGCATTGATATAGTCCGGCTCGCCGCCTGTCGAAAGAAACTTCGCAGGGACGCACGGAAACTGCGCCGCAACCCGCCGCGCCGTTTCCAGCCCGGCGTCGTCCGCCGTCCGCGCGCAGAAAAGGATTTCGAACTCCGGATAATCCTGCTCGAAGAAAGTTTTGAGGTGCGTCCTCAAGCCCCGGCTCTTGCCCATGCAGCGGCTTGAGCAGGGTGAGCGCCGGCGTGTACCCAGGCCGCGTTTGCAACAGCGCAAATGCGAGTCGCCGCTTGCGCAGATAGCGGGGCACCGCTGCCAGCACTATGCCCGCAAACACCGTGGAAGTCACCAGGCCGAGGACGGCCAATCCAAGCAAGAAATACCACATGCAGATTTAAGAATACCCGCAGGGGGCCGAAGCCTGCCAAGCACCTTTCCTGTGCTCATATGGGAGACGCGCAGATGGGCAGTGGGTGATCAAATTACGGTTTTCGCGGCGTCCCCGTGCGCGCAACCACCGTCGGCCTGCGGATGGGCACAATCGCTGCACCGCCAGTTGGCGCAGCTTGCTGAAACCGGGTCAGCATCTCCGACCGCACGTACTCCACGAAGCTCTGCATCTGCCGGTTCATCTCTTCCATCCGCTCCCGCATTTGCAGAATGATGGCGATCCCCGCAATGTTCACGCCCAGGTCGCGCGCCAGGTTAAGGATGAACTCCAGCCGCTCCAGATCCTCGTCGGTATAGAGCCGCGTGTTGCCCTCTGTGCGAGACGGCTTCAGCAGGCCCTCGCGCTCATACAGGCGCAGCGTCTGCGGATGAATTTCGTACATCTCAGCAACCGCCGAGATCATGTACGCGCCCTTCGATTTACGTTTTGCGACCATAGTATTTTCTCGAAATCAGCTTACAGTAATTTCTCCGCGCGGAGGGTGAAATCATCCGCTTTGCTTCCTGCTCCCTGCATCCTGCTCTTTCACAGCTTCTCAAACAGCGCTGCCCGCGGGTCCTGGCTGTTCAGCTTGGCCAGCTCGCGCATGATCTCCTTGCTGCGCTCGTCTTGCAGCGCGGGCACCACAACGTCAACCGTTACAATCTCGTCGCCGCGCTGACCCGGCCGCCCGGCATTCTCCACGCCGCGCTCCCGCATGCGCAGCTTTTGTCCGCTCTGCGTGCCCGGTGGAATCTTCAACTGTGCACGGCCGTCGATCGTCGGCACTTCCACCTTGGCTCCCAATGAGGCCTCGGGCACAGTCACCGGAACCGTGACGTGAATATCGTCTCCCACGCGCGTGAACACCGGATTTGTCCCGGTGCGCACAATCACAAATAGATCGCCTGCGGGCCCACCGTTCAGCCCTGCGTTTCCCTTGCCGGCCAGCCGAATGCGCTGCCCATCGCGCGTGCCCGGCTTCATCCGAAACTCCACCGTCTCCGTCTTGCTCACCACGCCCTCGCCGTTGCAGGTGGCGCAGTCGTTTGAAGTCCGCCCCGTCCCATTGCAGCGCGGGCAGGTAATGTTGAACTTCATCCGCCCGCCCATCTGCGTCACCTGGCCCGTCCCGTTGCACTCGGGACACTGCGTCTGGCCGCCGGTGTGGGCATGTCCATGGCAGGAGGGGCAAACCTCTTGCCGGTTGACCTGGAGCCGCGCCTGACCGCCGCGAATTGCCATCCAGAAGTCGACCGTTGCCTGGTACTCCAGATCGGTTCCCGGCTGCGGACCCCGCGGCCCGCTGCGGCTGCTGCTGCCCGGTGAATATGCCGGAGAAAATATCTTTGAAGCTGCCCCACGAAGCCGAGCCTGGCCCCGCCTGCTGGCCTGGCTGGCCTCCGGGGCCGCCCTGGAACCCTGAGAAGTCGAATCCTTCGAAATCGACCGGCGGCCGCCCACCGCCCTGACCATCCTGGCGCGCATACGCTTCTGCCTGCGCCGGGTCGATCTGGTCGGAGTAGAAGCCAACCTGGTCATACACCTTGCGCTTCTTCTCGTCGCTCAGCACGTCGTTGGCCTCGGAGATTTCCTTGAACTTCTCCTCAGCCTTCTTGTCGCCGGGATTGACGTCCGGGTGATATCGCCGCGCAGCTTTCCTGAACGCCTTCCGGATCTCATCCGAAGTGGCTGTCTTCTTCACGCCAAGCGTGCCGTAATAATCTTTGTTTTGCGTCGTGGCCATAGTTTGTTCGAACTCGTTTCCTCGTTATTGAAGCTGTATCGAGATCTGAATCAAGCAATCCGCCTCGCCAGCAGCTTCCCACTTCCAGTTCGAGGCGCCGGAAAAATCTCCACCTCGATTCGCGCCTTGACCTCCTCGCTGGCCATAGCCAGATCGTAAGACATCTGCATCTTCATCCAGAAATCCGGAGTGGTCCCAAAATATCGTGCCAGGCGCAAAGCCGTATCCGCCGTGATTCCTCGGCGCTCCCTTAGAATTTCCGATATCCGCGTAACCGGTACTCGCAATGCAAGGGCTAAAGCATTCGCCGAAAGTCCCAGCGGTGCAAGAAAATCCTCACGCAAGAACTCGCCCGGATGGATCGCCACCCCTCTTTGATCGTGTTTACGCGGAATACTCATGGCCGGTTCTCCTTAGTGATAATCAACAATCTCCACGTCCCATGCATCTTTTCCGTCCCAGCGGAAACATACCCGGTATTGGTCGTTAATACGGATGCTCCACCAGCCCTTCCGGTCGCCTTTCAGCTTTTCCAGCCGGTTGCCGGGTGGAGTTGAGCAAATCTTCAATCGCGGTTGCGTAATCAACTGCCTGCAATCGCCGTGCCGCAACCCGCGCAAGCTTGCTCCATCGCCGGCTCTTTCCGGTTAGAAATACCGCTTCGGTCTCAGCGTCGGCAAAGGATTGAATCATGCTTAACGTTTATCGTAACACGGGAAACGTTAAGCATCCAGCAAGTCGAGAAGACAAAGGGGCGAGCAACAGATCGTCGCCCACCCCTAAGTTTTCCGCCGTCAGGCGGGGCTGCCGCACCGCAGGTGCTTACTTCTTGTCTTCCACGTCCACATACTCGGCGTCGATTACGCCTTCGTCTTTCTTGCTTCTTCGGCTGCGGGGGCGTCTCCGCCAGGCGCCGCGCCGTGCGTAGCCGAAGCGGCGTTGGCCTTGTAGAGCACCTCGGCGAGCTTGTGGCTGGCCTGGGTCAGCTTCTCGTGCGCGGCCTTCAGCTCGCCTGGAAGATGGCGTGCCGGCGAGCACCCTTCGACTCGGCAAGAACTGACTCGACCTCGGTCTTCTCCGGCGCCCTGGATCTTGTCGCCGTTGTCTTTCAACATCTTTTCGATGTTGTAGACCAGCCCGTCGAGCGGGTTGCGCGCCTCAATCTCCTCGCGCTTCTCCTTGTCCTCGGCCGCGTGCGCTTCGGCTTCCTTGGCCATCTTCTCGACCTCGTCCTTGCTCAGGCCGGAGCTCGAAGTGATGGTGATGCGCGTGTCCTTGCCGGTCGCGTTGTCCTTCGCCGTCACGTTCAAAATGCCGTTGGCGTCGATGTCGAACGTGACTTCGATCTGCGGCACGCCGCGCGGCGCCGGAGGAATGCCCGCCAGCTTGAACTTGCCCAGCGTGCGGTTCTGCGCCGCCAGCGGCCGCTCGCCTTGCAGCACGTGGACCTCAACTTCAGTCTGCGAATCGGCCGCCGTCGAGAAGGTCTCAGTCTTCTTGGTCGGAATGGTGGTGTTGCGCGGAATCATCGGCGTGGCTACGCCGCCCAGCGTTTCAATCGCCAGGGTCAGAGGCGTTACGTCAAGCAGCAGCAGATCCTTCACTTCGCCGGCCAGCACGCCCGCCTGCACAGCCGCGCCAATGGCCACCACTTCATCGGGATTGACGCCGTGATTTGGCTCCCGTCCGAACAGCTTCTTCACAAGCTCCTGAATCCTGGGCATGCGCGTCTGGCCGCCCACCAGAACCACTTCATGGATCTTGCTCGCAGTCATGCCCGCATCCGCCAGAGCCTTCTTGCATGGCTCGAGAGAGCGATCCAGCAGGTCTTCGACGAGCTGTTCCAGCTTGGCGCGCGTCAGCTTGCGCACCAGGTGCTTCGGCCCGGTTGCGTCCGCCGTGACGAAGGGCAGATTGATCTCCGTTTCGATGGTTGTCGAAAGCTCAATCTTGGCCTTCTCCGCGGCATCCTTCAGCCGCTGCAGAGCCATTTCATTGCCTTTCGAAGACAGATCGAGTCCCTGCTCCTGCTTGAACTCGGCAATCAGCCATTCGACGATGCGCTGGTCGAGATTGTCGCCGCCCAGGTGCGTGTCGCCGTTGGTCGACTTGACTTCGATCACGCCCTCGCCCACTTCAAGAATGGAAATGTCAAACGTGCCGCCGCCAAAGTCGTACACGGCGATGGTCTCGTCCTTTTTCTTGTCGAGCCCATAGGCCAACGCGGCCGCCGTCGGCTCGTTCACAATGCGCTTCACATCCAGGCCGGCGATCTTTCCCGCGTCCTTCGTGGCCTGCCGCTGCGCGTCGTTGAAGTACGCCGGCACCGTGATCACAGCCTCGGTGACGGTCTCGCCCAGGTAGGCCTCGGCGGACTTCTTCAGCTTCTGCAGAATCATCGCCGATATCTCCGGCGCGGTGTACTCCTTGCCCTGAGCTAAAACGGCAATGTTGTCGCCCTTTGCCACCACCTTGAAGGGCACCATCTTCATCTCATCCGATACTTCGTTGTAGCGCCGGCCCATAAACCGCTTGATGGAGAAAATCGTGTTCTCCGGGTTGGTGATGGCCTGCCGCTTGGCCACCTGGCCAACGAGCCTTTCGCCGCTCTTTGAAAACGCGACAATCGAGGGCGTAGTTCGCGCACCCTCTTCATTTGGAATCACTTTGGGCTCTCCGCCCTCAAGTACTGCCACGCACGAGTTGGTCGTGCCGAGGTCAATGCCGATAATCTTTGCCATGTTTGGTTCCTGCCTCTTCTAGAAAATTCCTGACGTTTAATAAGATGCAGCATTGAGTGAATTAGTGTCAACTTTATTTGATGATATGTTCATAAACCGGCGGTCCGCCTGGAAGATACCGGTCCCCGGTCACCTGCAATCTTAGTAAATCACGCAGAATCTGCGATATGCGCGACTTAAGGCCTGACCGCTGCCGATTGTGCCGTTCCGCTAAAAAGCCGCGCGGCAGGCGCCAGCTGCAGGAAGCCGTTCCCCTGCGTCCGCCGCTGGCTTCCACCTTCCCAATCGTTTACCCTCAATTGTTCCGCCAATCATGACCACCGCCGCCCTCCAAGCCCGCTATCCGCTCACCCAGGGAGTCAACCCGTGGCTGGTCACCCTCTCGGTCATGCTGCCCACCTTTATGGAGGTGCTGGACACGGCCATTGCCTCGGTGGCGCTGCCGTATATCGCAGGCTCGCTCTCGGCCTCCAATTCCGAAGCTACCTGGGTTCTGACCAGCTATCTCGTCGCCAACGCCGTTATTCTCCCCGCCTCTAACTGGTTCGCCCGGCGCTTCGGCCGAAAGCGATTTCTGCTCTTTTGCGTCATCGTCTTCACTGTCGCCTCGTTCTTCTGCGGAGCCGCCCCTTCGCTTAGCGTCATATTGCTGGCCCGCGTTCTTCAGGGAGCAGGCGGCGGCGCACTGCAACCAATCTCGCAATCCATCCTGCTGGAAAGCTTTCCCGTCGAGAAGCGCTCCATGGCCATGGCTGCCTATGGCCTGGGCATCGTCGTCGCTCCAGTCCTCGGACCCACCCTGGGCGGCTGGCTCACCGATACATTCAGTTGGCGCTACGCCTTCTATATCAATATTCCCGTCGGCCTTTTGGCCGTCTTCATGATTGCTCGCTTCATAAACGACCCGCCCTACATTAAGAACGCCAAGGTCGGCCCCTTCGATAACATCGGTTTCGGCCTGCTCGTCGTCTGGACCGGCTGCCTGCAGATCGTCCTCGACAAAGGCCAGGAAGACGATTGGTTCGGCGCTGTCTGGGTGCGCTGGGCCGTCGCCGCCCTGGTTATCGCGCTCATCGGCTGGATCTGGCACTCATGGACCAAATCGAATGGCCTCGTTGATCTCCACGTCCTAAAGAACCGCAATTTTCGCACCGGATGCTTTATGATCGCGCTGCTCGGCATGGCCCTTTACATCACCATCGCCATCCTGCCGCTCTACTATCAGGAGATCCTTGGCTACACGGCATTCACAGCCGGCCTCGTCGTCGGCCCGCGCGGCATTGGATCCTTCATCGGTTCAGCCACCGTCGGGTTTCTCGGCTCCCGCGTCGACAATCGCAAGCTCCTCACTGCTGGTTTCCTCGGCTTTGGCATCTGTTCCTTCTTCTTCGGTAATGTAAATCTCTCTATCGGCCCCTACACTCTGCTCATCCCCATCGTGATCACCGGCTTCTCCATCGCCTTCGTCTTTGTTCCGCTCGCCACCATGACCACCTCCACGCTTAGCCGCGACGAGATGGGCAACGCCACCGGGCTCTTCAACATGCTCCGCAACATCGGCGGTTCGATCGGTATCGCGATGGCCACGACCGCGCTGATTCGCCGCTCCGCGCTCCACCAAAACGAGCTGGGAGCAAACCTCTCGCCAAGCAGTTACATGCTCCAGCAAAAGTCAGCCATGATCGCCGGCTATCTGGCCCACCACGTGGGCCCGGCGCAGGCGCGTCCCGGCTCCTTCGGCCTGCTCTACGGATTAATGCAGCAGCAGTCCGCCCTGATGGCCTACGTTGACGTTTTTCGCTGGACTGCGGTGTTAGCTTTCTTCTGCGCCGGAGCAGTGTGGCTCTTCAAGAAACCGCCAAAGAACGCCGCGCCGCCGCCCGGCGTGCATTGACGCGAAAAATGAATAAGTAGTTAGAATAGGAGCGGGACTAGGCTGCATCCCCAAACACTCGCACACCAGCCGCCCTTGCCGCTGCAGCCAATGGCCTGTCAAAGGTCGCCAACACCGCAGCCCGCCGCATCGCCAATTCCAAATACGTAGCGTCGTACGCGGTGAGATGGTACATACGGCCGAGATCGAGTACACGCCCTCGCGTAGGCGCACATGCAAAGTTATCCTCTTCAATTGCGAGTAGCGAAATATCGGCAAGATAGTTCACGGACGCCTGCACGGTCAGCCGTTTTGCACGCTCAAAAACGAGCAGAGTATTGGCCACTTCCGCGTACCACAAGGCAGGCACATGCGCTCCGTATGCGCTGACCTCGCCGAATGCCCGATCGGCAAGTGCCGCTTCTGTTGGGTCCGCCCGCACAATTAGCCATGCCAGCGCCATCGACGCATCGAGGACGATCGTCACGGCCTGCCTTCCTCAATCGCCGCTCGAATTTCCTCGTGGGAAATGCCCCGAATTGTCGGGTTCCTGAGCCGTTGATAGGCCGCCTCGATCTCCTCGGGAGACCTAACTGTTGGCGGCTGCTGAACAGGCACCAGATTCGCCACCGCCCGCCCACGCACCGTAATCGTGAATCGCTCTCCTCGATCCACCTTGCGCAGAATCTCCGAAAGCTTAGTCTTGGCCTCGAATGCCCCAATCTCGGTATGTTTGCGCTCTTCAACCGGCATGAATCCTCCGACCTCTCTCAGATCTAATCAACTAGTCTATCAACTAGATTACTTCTGCCTTCGATCCGTTGCAATCTGGCCGCTCAAAAACTCCCCGGAACGATTAAACGCCGGAAAAGCGCGACCACGTGTTATATCTCTTGGAACGTATTCTCAACTCTAACTAACCAGCTTATTAACATATACTTACGATCCATTCTGGATCGTAAGTCCTGGTTCACACAATCTTTGTAGGACAACTGACCCCGTGTCCGAGGCATCCATTCCCCTTTGTACGGTCCCGCTTTGCAGCCCGAGCGCTCGGGCAGGATGTTTGCGATTAATCGAACAAGAGCCGCAGGGAACGAGAACCACAGAGATTGCAAATTGCAACCACGAAAACGCAATAAAGGAGTTCAACATGTTCAGGATCATTGAAAGGCGCCATCTTCAGTTTCTTTTGTTCGGCGCATCCGCACTTGCCGCCTCCGGGTTTATATCCGCTCAGGAGCCCAACCCCACAACCGTCCAGCCGCAGAGCCAGGCAGTCCCGATGACACAGGAAGGCATGCGGGACGACGTTCCCCTTTACAAAATTCAGGTGGTGGGGCGCGATTTACCCGCCATCAACTATTTCCATCGCAGCGGTTCAACCAAAATCGGCTTCCAGGGCACTGACCTGTTTCCGCAGGTTAAGGGCGACGCCAAGGTTGACAGCGGCAAGGGACGCACGATGATCGAAGCAAACTTCGAGGGCCTGACGCCGGCCAACGGTTTTGGCCCAGAGTACCTGACCTACGTCTTGTGGGCCATCACTCCGGAGGGCCGCCCAGTCAATCTCGGAGAGATACTTCCCACCGGATCGAAGGACAAGGACCACATTAATGTAACCACCGATCTGCAGTCATTTGGCCTGGTTGTAACTGCCGAGCCCTATTACGCCGTCACCATGCCCAGCGATTTGGTAATCGCGCAGAATTTCGTTATCGAAGACAAGACCCAGGGAGTGATCGAAGCGGTCAACGCACACTATTCCTTGCTGCCCCGCGGAGCCTATGCGGAAACAGCGGGACGCCACACCGTGCTAAATCCAATTACTCGCGATGAGCGCTCGCCGCTCGAGTTATACGAAGCGATCAACGCCGTGCAGATTGCCGATGCGGCGGGAGCGGAACAATATGCCGCGGACACCATGGTCACGGCGAAGTCGGCCTTGAAGAACGCGGAAGACATCGACGCCCATAGCCGTGACCGCAAGCAGACCATCACCTTTGCGCGCGAAGCCGTTCAGTCAGCCGAGGATGCGCGCATCATCACCATTCGCAAGATAAAGGCTGAAGACGATGCGGCGCAATTGCAGGCCAAGAACCAGGCAGAGCAATCGGCGCAGCAAGCGCAAGCGGAGGCCGCACAGCAGGCCGCGGCACGCGAGCAAGCCGATGAGGCAGCTCGCAAAGCGCGTGAAGCGCAACAGCAGGCAGAGTTAAATGCGCAGCAGGCCCAACAGACCGCCGCGCAGGCACAGCAGACCGCACAGAACGCCTCTCAACAAGCGGCAGAGGCACGCGAGCGGCTCAGATCGCAGTTGAACGCGGTGTTACAGACCACGGAGACAGCGCGTGGATTGATCGTGAACATGTCTGATGTGCTCTTTGACTTCAATAAGTTCTCGCTGAAGCCCGAGGCGCGGGAAAAGCTGGCCAAGGTATCCGGAATTCTGCTCTCCTACCCGGGCCTTAAGCTCCAGGTTGAAGGCTATACGGATAGCATCGGTTCCGACGAATACAACCAGAAGTTATCTGAACAACGCGCGGGTGGCGTGCGCGACTATCTGGTAGCACAAAGTGTTCCCGATTCAAATATCACGTCAAAGGGATACGGAAAGAGCGACCCTGTTGCCGATAACTCAACCAATCAGGGCCGAGCAGAAAACCGTCGCGTCGAGTTAGTCGTTTCAGGCGCTGCAATCGGCATTGAGCAAAGCGAGCCCGGCGCCGTTTCGCAGTCCGGTCCGGCTTCCCAACCGCGGTCCGATATGTCCGCTCAGAGTTCTCAGCCGGTTCAAAGCGGCGCTTCGTCACAAACGGTGTCGCCGGCGGTAAGTTTTACAGGCACATCGAACCCTCCGCAGTAAATGCAGCGGCGAGTCAGTATGGAGCAACCTGGGCTGCCATAAAGGCAGCCCATTTTTTGCTGAATCATCTGTTCTCAATCCCGGATTCAATCGACCGAAGCCTCACCTGACCAGCGGCACGAATCCCCCGGCCCCCTCGTCATACTCCTCAATCCGCCCCGTCAATATGTCGTAGTACCACCCATGCACCCGCAGCCGCCCCTCCTCCATCGCCTGCTGCACCGCCGGCTGCGCCTTCAGGTTCAGCAACTGCGCCACCACGTTCCCCCGGATCAGCGACGCCAGCTCCGCGCTGTTCCCCATCCGCCGGGTTCAGCGGCTGCCGATGCCGAAAGCCTCCTCCACATGGCTCAAGCCAGCGCTCCGCCTTGGGCAGACCCACCAGAGCCGTTCTTGTCCAGCGCCGCCTTCAGCGCGCCGCAGTCCGAGTGCCCGCACAAAATCGCATCCCGCACCTTCAGCACATCGACCGCATATTCAATCGTCGCCGTGCACCCGTCCACATCCTGGCTCGTCACCGGAACCACGTTGCCCGCATTTCGCGTAATAAACAAGTCCCCCGGCTCCGTTCCCAAGAATCATGTCCGGCACCACGCGCGAGTCCGAGCAGGTAATAAACAACCACTCCGGCGCTTGCCCCTCCGACAGCAGAATGAAAATGGCTCCGCCGCTGCGGAAACACATCCGCCAAAAATCGCTTGTGCCCCTCGATCAACCGATCCATCAATCCCCCAATTTCAACTTTGTGTGCCATCCGGCCGTCACGCCGGCCTCTGATCAAGCCTATCGCACCGTCTCCCTGAACTATCCCCCTCTGCGATATAGTTGCCTCCATGCGTCCCCGCATGTCTCTGGTCGTTCTTTTTCTGCTGCTTGCCGCCTGCGTCCCTTAGCCGCCGCGCAGAACGCTGGGCACGGGCCGACGCCTGACCAATTAAGCCCGCGCCACTTCGATGCCTTCTGGCTGGGAATGCGTGTGGACCTCGGCCCAGACTGGCTCTTTTCTCCAGACGACAATCCCGCCTACGCCTCGCCCACTTACGACGACAGCGGCTGGAAGACCATCTCCGCAAGCAAGCGGTTGACCGATTACGGCATCCGAAATATCCCCTACGCCTGGTACCGCATCCACGTTCACGTGAACCCGCGCTGGCATGACCTGGCGGTCGAGGTCCAGTACATTGCCGGCAGCTACGAGCTTTACGTCAACGGCGTGCGCATCGGCGCCAACGGCAAGATGGTTGGGATGCTGAAGTCTGAACAGGATTACCTGACTGCTTACGACATTCCCGACAGCATGATTGCCCCCAATGGCGACCTCGTCATTGCCATTCGCTTCGCCATTAGCAAAATGGACAACTTTACCCCGGGCACGAGCACGCCCCTCACCGCCGATTGCATCTTCTTGACGAATCGCGAAGCAACGGCGCGCGACGCCAGCTATGAGGCAACACATCAAATCGCAACCTACCTCATCTTGTTTGGCCTCAACCTTATCGTTGGCATTGTTGCTTTTGCGCTTTACATGGCCATGCGCAGCCAGCCGGAGTATCTGGCCATTTCCATCGCGCTCCTTGCCACCAGCCTTCAGTCGGCAGTGACGATTTGGAGCCACCTCCACGCTGCGACTACCACAGATGACTTTCTGGCCTGGATTGCGATCGGCATTGTAGGAGTTGCGAACATTGAATTCGTTCGCCTGATTGCTCGTTTGCGGCGCACGCGCTGGTTGCTGGCGTTGGAGATCATTTTGTTCATGAGCTGCTTTATTCCGCCCCTGAACTATTCCGCCCTCTGGACGGGATATTCCGCTCCCGTTTTGTACTATATTCCCGCGCTGACCAGCGCCTCATTATTACCCGCGCTGCTGATCTGGAGCGCGCGGCGGGGCAACCGCGATGCGCGCTTTTTTATTCCCCCGTTCGCATTCATCGGCTTTCTCAATGTCTGGAACGTCCTGGGCGGGCTATTCTTCATCTTTCATTTGGCCCTGAAGATCCCTCCCATTCCCTATTTCCATCTCGCCGGTTATGGATTCAGCCTCTGGGACGTGTGGACCATCGTCTACTGCGTCACCATGCTACTGTTCCTCGTACTGCGCACCATCGGCATTGCCCGCGAGCGCGCCCAGGCAGCCGCTGAATTGGAAGCCGCGAGAACCGTGCAGCAAGTGCTGGTTCCGGCGGAGACTCCATCGGTTGCGGGATTCGCGATTCACAGTGTTTACAAACCGGCCGGCCAGGTGGGCGGAGATTTCTTCCAGATTCTGCCTCTAAGCGACGGCGGAGTGCTGGCCGTAATCGGAGACGTAAGCGGAAAAGGCATGCCCGCGGCCATGACCGTCTCTCTGCTGGTCGGCACAGTGCGCACGCTAGCTCACTACACCCAGAGCCCGAGCGAAATCCTTGCGGCCATGAATCAGCGCATGATGGCCCGCAGCGGTGGTGGCTTCACCACCTGCCTCGTGCTGCGCGCCGACACCGACGGCACGCTCACCATTGCCAACGCCGGCCACATCTCACCGTATCTCAACGGCAAAGAACTCGCGGTTCAAAACAGCCTGCCCCTCGGCCTTGCCGCCAACACAACCTACGCCGAGTCATCCTTCCAACTGCCGCCAAACCAGCAGCTCACTCTGCTCTCCGACGGTGTCGTCGAAGCCCGCGATAAGACAGGCGCGCTCTATGGCTTTGGACCCACCGCCGCACTGAGCATCCAGTCCGCGGAATCAATCGCCGAGGCCGCGCAGGCCTTCGGTCAGAACGACGACATTACCGTGCTCACACTCGCCCGTCTTGCCCCGGCGCGCATGACTGCCGCTGAGCAGACCGCGCCGATTCTGCTCCCGGCCTGATTCGCGAACTGTTTTTCCTGGCCACTATGCCGCATGGGCTCGATATAGTTAAGGCGATGCGATGCTGTCGCCTTTTCACCCCATTTCTGTTTCTACTTCTCGCCGCCTGCGCTCCCTTCGCAGTCGCGCAGAACCCGGCGCCCAATGCCGGCTTCCCAGGTAACGGTAATAATGACCCCCACAACTTCGACGCTTCCCAATTCGGCCAGCGCGTTTCCCTCGGCCCTGACTGGCTTTTTTCGCCGGGCGACAACCCGGCATACGCCTCGCCCGCTTTCGACGACAGCGGCTGGAAGACCATCTCTACCAACAACGAGCTGACCGATTACGGCATCCACGACATTCCCTACGCCTGGTATCGTGTTCACGTCCACTTTCGTCCCGGCACACGAAACCTGGCCATCGGAGTTGAGAGGACAAACGGCAGCTACGAGGTCTACGTCAACGGCGTCCGAGTCGGCTCCAACGGCAACATGACAGGTTTGGTCCGCTTCTACCAGCGCGCACTTGTTGTCTACTCTGTGCCGGAGAACTTACTCACGCCGCAGGGCGACTTAGTTCTCGCAATCCGCTTTTCGCTCGACGCCTCTACAGCCAGGGGCCGCGGCACCAGCTCACCCCTCCACACGTCGAATCCCAACGCCGCCTCTGGAGTCTATCTCCTCTCTCGCGACGAAGCTCCCCGCGACGTCAGTTACGCGAACGCTCACAACACTTACGACGATTTGCTGTTAGGCGGCCTCTCCCTGCTGGCCGGTCTCGTTGCCCTGGCCCTCTTTCTCGCCCTGCGCTCCCAGCGCGAATACCTCGCCGCCACTGTCTATCTCCTGGCGTCGGCCGGCCATTATGCTGTCTGGCTCTGGGACGACTCTCAGGCATACACCCTTCCCACCTCCTTGGCCTTGGCACTTCTCTACGGCACCGCCAACTTTGCCATCATCGAGTTCGTTTGGCTCGTTCTGGGCAAACCTCGCGCACGCTGGCTGTTCGCCCTCCAGGTCGCCGCCTGCGTCGCACCCTTCGGCGGCGTGCTCGCGGCATCCGGAATCGGCGGCAGCATCTTTCTCGGCTTCTTCACTTACTTCCTGCCAATCCTCCTCGTCGACATTCTGCTTGCGGTGATGCTGCTGCGTGGCTGGCGTCGAGGCAACCGCGAAGCCCGAGTGCTTTTGCCCGCGGTGCTCGTTCAGGGCTTCGGCCAATATTGGTCCTTCCTGAACTCCCTTGCTTTTTATATCCACATCTTCGCTACGCCCCATGTGCTGCCAGCTCTTTTTATCGGCAGCTACCGTTTTACGCTTCCGGACATCTGCGACTTCGTCTTCTACCTCACCATGCTGCTCTTCCTGGTGCTGCGCACCGTCGCCATTGCCCGCGAGCGTGCCCACGCCGCCGCCGAGCTTGAAGCCGCCCACACCACGCAGCAGCTTCTCCTCGCCCGCTCGTCGCAGCCCACTCCCGGCTTCCACGTCGAGAGCGTTTACCACCCTGCCAGCGAAGTAGGCGGCGACTTCTTCCTTGTCTCGTCCACTCCTAACGGCGGGCTAATCGCCATCGCGGGCGACGTCTCCGGCAAAGGCCTCATCGCCGCCATGCGCGTCGCCATGATCCTCGGCGTTCTCCGCCGCGAAGACTCCTTCGAGCCGGTTGAAGTTCTTCACAACCTCAACGAAGCCCTTCAGACTCCTGACGAGCCCGGCTTCACCACTGCATGCTGCATCAAAATCGATCAGGACGGCAGATACACCCTCGCCAACGCCGGCCACATCCCACCCTACATTGACGGCAAGGAAATCATGACCGGCCCGGCCCTACCGCTAGGCGTTGACTCCGGCCAGCGCTACACCCCTGTCTCCGGCGTCCTCGCCATCAATCAGACAATTGTCCTCGTCTCCGACGGCGTGGTGGAAGCCCGCTCGAGCTCCGGCGAACTCCTCGGCTTCGACCGCCTCCCCGTACTCACCCTCAAGCCCGCCCGCGAAATCGCCGACACCGCTAAGTCTTTCGGCCAGGAAGACGACATTACCGTCCTCACCCTGGCACGCATTGTCTGATGTAATAATTTCCATAACCCTCAAGCGGAGGCCTGGGTTGAATATGTCCCGAATCTCGTCCAGCAATCCACGAACAATCGCGCTTATCGCACTTGTTGCACTCGCCAGCGCCTCGCCGCTCACACTCACCGCTCAATCCAACAGCACCATCGACCCCGCTCTGCAAACTCGCGTCGACCGAATCGCGCAACAGGTTCTTCAAGAAACCGGCGTACCATCCGCCTCAGTTGCCGTCGTCCAGCATGGCAAGCTCGTCTACACGCAGGCCTACGGCAGCGCCCGCCTGGCCACCCAAACCACCCCCGCCCTCCTTGCCACGCCAGAGATGCGCTACTCCATCGGGTCGATCTCAAAGCAATTCACCGCCGCCGCCATCCTGCTTCTACAAGAAGAAGGCAAGCTAACGCTCGACGACCAGGTCGGCAAATATGTCCCCGGCTTGACACAGGGAGACGTCGTCACTATTCGCCAAATTCTCTCTCACACCTCCGGTTACCAGGACTACTGGCCCGAGGATTACGTGATGACTCCCATGCTTCATCCCGAGAGCTCTCAGCAGATCCTCGACACCTGGGCCAAGAAGCCTCTCGACTTTGAGCCGGGAACCCAGTGGCAGTACTCCAACACCAACTACGTCATCGCCGGTCGCATCGTCGAAGTCATCACCGGGCATCCGCTCATGGATTTTCTCACCAGCCGCATCTTTCACCCTCTCGGCATGACGTCAGTCTGGAACTCGGACGAAGCCAGGCTAACCCAGGCAGACGCCACAGCCTATTATCGTCACGCGCTCGGACCTCTGCGCATCGCGCCCAAAGAAGGCCGCGGTTGGATGTTTGCCGCTGGCGAACTCGCCATGACCGCGCATGACCTCGCCCTATGGGATCAGAGTCTCATCGCGCAAACCATCCTCAAGCCAGAGAGCTATAAACAGATGTTTACCGAGGTCAAGCTGAAAGACGGCAAGGGAACCCACTACGGCCTGGGCGTTGAAGTCATCGACCGCGGCGGCCACCGCTCCATCGAGCACAGTGGCGAAGTTTCCGGTTTCGTCTCCGACAACGAAGTCCTCGTCGACGATGGCGTCGCCGTAGCCGTCCTCACCAATCAAGATGCCGTCTCCGCGGCCATCACCATCGCCCGTCTCACCGCACCTGTACTTCTTGCCGGCTCAGCCACGCCCGCCGAAACTCAGGCCTTGGCCATCTACCGCGACCTGCAGCTGGGCCGCATCGACCGCACCTTGCTCGCGCCCAACCTCAGCGACTACTTCACCCCCGAAGCCTTAGCCGACTTTCGCGACAGCCTCGCCCCGCTCGGCGAGCCGCTCACTTTCCATCAGACTTCAGAACAACTGCGCGGGGGCATGACCTTCCGCGTTTTCCAGATCGTCTATCCCGGCAAACATCTGACCCTGACCACCTACACCTACCCCGGCGGCAAGCTTGAGCAATACCTGGTCGCCCCGTCGGAATAGGCAGACAATCGTTCTTAATGGCGTATCGTCCACACAACCGGATCTGCTTTCATCAGCCGTTGATCACTTGGTGACGACGATTTCCACGCGCCGATTCAGTTGGCGGCCAGCAGGATCGTCTTGTCCATTGGCTTTCTGGTTGGGTGCGACCGGTCGAGCGGCTCCGTAGCCCTTGGGAACGAAAGCGGAAACGGACATTCCCGCATTTTGAATAAACCAGGTCTCAACCGCTTCCGCCCGTTGCTGCGACAATCGGAGGTTCAGAGCAGGCGCGCCTTTCGCATCGGTGTAGCCTTCAATACGGATCACATCGCGAGGCCTCGCCGCCTTCATTTTGGCAGCGGCCTGACGCAGCGTTGGAACCGCATCGGCGCGAATGTTGGCCTTGTCGAAATCGAAAAGAACATCGGCGGCAAGCAGAATACGCAACTCGCGGGCGCTCTCCTGCACGGTAAGCGCCTGACCCGGATAAACAAGTTGCACCGGCCTGCCGGAAGTGAGACTCGTAGTGCCGGAAGTTAAAGTGACGGGCCCCGAGGTCAAGCTGGTGCTGCCGGAGGTGAGGCTGACCGGACCATTCTTCTGGGTTGTCGTGAGCGAAGTATCCTCCGGCTTCACGCTTGCAGAGCTTCCAGCTTTGCCATCGAAGCTGGCGTTGCCAGTGACTTGAAATTCGTAGTAGCCTCCCATCCGGTTGATCGCCTGCTGCGCGGTGATGGTAACCAGGACTTTGGTGTGCTTGGCGAATGTGCCATGATTGGAGACTTCCCCAAGATTGCCCTGCGAGACAACAGGCTGATGGAAGAAGACCTTGCCCGTCTCGTCGCTCAAGTCGAAGCTGAGCGTCTGGCGCAGCGGGTTCCCGAAAAGTCCCATCTCATGAAAGGCCATGCGGAAGTCAATGCGGCCGGGTTCGCCATAAAAGTAGTAGTAGTGAGGCCCGGTGATGCTATCCACATTGCCCTTGTTGACCCCAGGAGCAAGAGGCGTTGGATGTTTCGGGTCGTGCGACTGAGGGTGCGACAGGCGCGCAGACGCGATGCACAGGAGCAGCAGGGGAATGAGCGCTCTTCGGCGCATATGACCTCCGGGGATAGTGAGCCGGTCCATCCGGCACAGCTTAAGCAAACAGAGTACATCGTATCTCGCCGGCATCAACCGGATCATCAGGAAATTCAAGCGCTCCGGAAGGCCGCCGCACCGCAGGTGGTGCCGCGATACACTTGTACTTGACCATGTTTGAAAACCTTACAGACAAACTCCAGCGCGCCTTCAAAACCCTCCGCGGCCAGGGCACGCTCACTGAAGAAAACATCGCCGAAGCCCTGCGCGAAATCCGCGTAGCCCTACTCGAAGCCGACGTCAACCTCAACGTCGCCCGCGACCTCATCGAGCAGATCCGCGTCAAAGCCGTCGGGACTGAAGTTTTGACGGCCCTCTCGCCCTCTGAGCAGGTCATCAAGATCGTCCGCGACGAGCTGATCACGCTACTCGGCAAAGACACAGCACGCTTCAAATTTGCCTCGCAGCCGCCCACCGTAATTCTCATGGCCGGCCTGCAAGGCTCCGGCAAGACCACCACATCCGGCAAGCTGGCCGCCTGGCTCAAAAAAGGTGGTCACCGGCCGATGCTGGTCTCGGTTGACGTCTACCGCCCCGCCGCTCGCGAGCAGCTCAAGGTCGTCGCCAAATCCATTGAAGCCAGGCTCTACGAGGGCGATCAGAAGGGCGAAGCCGCCGGCCCCGATCTCGTAGTCCGCCTCGCCAAAGAAGCCCTTCGCGAAGCAAAGATCATGGGCTGCGACACGCTCATCGTCGACACCGCCGGCCGCCTCCACATCGACGAAGCGTTGATGGATGAAATGGCTCGCCTCAAGAAGCTCCTCAACCCGAGCGAGATTCTTTTCATCGCCGACGCCATGACCGGCCAGGACGCAGTCAACTCCGCCGAAGACTTCCACAAGCGCCTCGGCCTCACCGGCGTCGTCCTTACCAAAATGGACGGCGACGCGCGCGGCGGTGCGGCCATCTCCATCCGCCACGTTACCGGCCAGCCAATTAAGTTCATCGGCGTAGGCGAGAAGCCCGACGCCTTCGAGCCCTTCCATCCCGACAGAATCGTCGGCCGCATCCTCGGCATGGGCGACATGATGTCGCTCATCGAAAAGGCCGAATCTACCCTCGACCGCAAAAAATCCGAGGACTTCGCCAAAAAAGCTCTCCTCGGCGACGGCTTCACGCTCGAAGACTTCCGCGACCAGTTGCGCCAGATCAAAAAGCTGGGCTCAATGGAGAGCATCCTGAAGATGCTTCCCTCGGTCGGCCCATTTGCAGGCATGCAGCAGGCCGCCAGCAACGTCGATGAAAAGCAATTCGCGCGCCTCGAAGCCATCATCGATTCCATGACGCCCTTCGAGCGCCGCAACCACGAAATCATCAGCGGCAGCCGCCGCAAGCGCATCGCCGCCGGCTCCGGCACGCAAGTGCAGGACGTAAACCAGTTGCTGCGCCAATACGCCCAGATGGCCAAAATGTTCAAGCAGATGGGCAAAGGCGGCATGGCAAGCAAAATGATGCGCGGCGGCCTGGGCGCAATGGGCATGGGCGGCAAACAACGCTTTGGGCGGTAGAAACCAATTCTCTCTTTCGCCCGTCACACTCGCATTGCATCGTTTCAAAGGCGCAAGCATGACCACCGCAAGTCTTCAAGACCAACTCGACGAGATCACCGCCAACACACGCCAGTTGGTGCAGGCCGAGCGGCTTGCTGTCGGCGAGCGCGCAGTCCAGGAACTCTTCGCCTCGGGCATTGAAGACCGCATCCTCCCAGTCGGCGCCATCGCGCCTGAGTTCGCGCTCAAAGACGCCCATGGCCGCCTGGTCCGCAGCGCCGACCTACTATCGCTCGGGCCATTAGTCATCAAGTTCTTTCGCGGACGCTGGTGCTCTTATTGCGTGACTGAGTTAGAAGCCTGGCGCGACCTATACGGCACTCTTCGCGAGCGAGGGGCATTGATGGTTGCCATCGGCCCGCAGATCGAGCGCCAGAGCGACTTCATGGCCGGCCAGCACGGCCTGCCGTTTCCTGTTCTCTCCGACCCCGGCAGCGCGGTCGCCGAAAAATTCGGCCTCGTCTACACCGTCCCCGAGTACCACCGCGCCTACTATCTCTCCATCCTCGTCAACATCCCCTTCGTCAACGGAGAGCCAAGCTGGCGCCTGCCCATCCCGGCAACCTACGTAATCGCGAAAGACGGGAAGGTCCTCTTCGCCGAGGCCCACGCCGACTTCCGCGTCCGCCCCGAGCCGGAAGATGCGCTCGCCGCCGCCTTTACCCACTACAATCGCTAACACTATCCTGGCAACGGTAGGCCGGGACTTCAGTCCCGGCATCAAGCCGGCAAAAATAGATTGGGCTTTAGCCCCTGAGGCCGGCCTTTTCGGAAGATTCGCGCGACCTATGAACTCCGCTTTGCAACTAGCGCTTCAGCCTGAGCCACACTAACTCCTCGCAGAAGAAACACCTTACTCCGAGATAACTCCCCACTGACTAACTCGGTCCGGTTTTTCGTCAGCCCAAAGGCATCCGCGAGAAAAGAAATCAAAGCTGAGTTAGCTCGCCCTTCAATCGGCGGCGTCTGCACCGCAATCTTCAATTGCGACGCCGCGCCCTCGCCATAAACGCCAACAATCGCTGTTTTCTTCGCACCCGGCTGCACGCGAACCGCCAGCGTCACGCCGCCCTCGGCCGCCCGAATCATGCCACGATTCACTCCGGCCCGGTCCACGGTTGCCGCTTTCCGAACAAAGCCGTGCCCACGCGAATTCGCGTCGCGCCTTCGGCGATGGCGATTTCAAAATCCCCACTCATCCCCATCGACAATACTTCCAGCTTCAACCTGGGATGCTCAGTAGCCCATCGATCCCGCCACAATCTCAAGTTCCGAAAGCATGCCCGAGTCACATCTTCCGCGACACCCCACGGTGCAATCGTCATCAGCCCCTGTGTATGCAAGTGTTCCAGCTCCGGCAGCCGCTCCAGCAGTTCCCTTGCCTCGGCGGACTCCGGCTCCAATCCGACCTTTGTCTCCTCCGGGCTCAGCTTTACCTCAATCAGCACCGGCAGCCGCTTGCCTAATTTTCCCGCAGCTTCGTTGAGCTTTTCAGCCAGGCGCAGCGAATCAACAGAATCCACCGCATCGAACAGCTCCGCTGCTCGCGCCGCCTTGTTGGTCTGCAGATGCCCGATCAAATGGACAAGTATCGGTTCATCCGCTGCGGCATTGCTTCCCCCAGCTCGCCAGCCTTCCAGATCGGCAGCCTTCGCTGCAAACTCCTGCACCCGGCTCTCGCCAAATAATCTCAACCCCAGCTCAGCCGCCTCAATCACAGTAGCTGCCGGATAGGTCTTTGAAACGGCCATCAGTTCGATTTCGCTGCGCCTGCGCACGGCCGCGCGGCAGGCACGCCCAATCGATTCTTCAAGCCGTTCCAGGTTCTCTTTCAGCAAATTCATCGCGTACCCGCTGAAGCCCAGCCCGCTTTGCCCGCATCCAAAATAGCTATGTGGACTGTAATCCTTCTCATCTTCTCCAACATCTTCATGACCTTCGCCTGGTATGGCCACCTGAAATACCGCCAGGATGCGCTATGGAAGGTTATCCTGGTCAGCTGGGGCATCGCCTTTTTTGAATACTGCTTGCAAGTCCCCGCCAACCGCATCGGCTCAGAGCGCTTCTCGCCCGTGCAGCTCAAGGTGATCCAGGAGATCATCACGCTTTCAGTCTTCGCCGTCTTCACGCTCTTCTACTTCGGCGAACATCTGCGCTGGAACCACGCCGCCGCCGGAGTCTGCCTGGTCGGCGCAGCATTCTTTGTATTCCACTCCTGGTAAGTGCGCTCATGGATCAGTGCCCCAGCGCTCTCGAGATATTTCTCCGCCTCAAGCGCCGCCATGCAGCCCGAACCAGCCGCCGTAATCGCCTGCCGATACCGCCGGTCCTGCACATCTCCGCAGGCATAAACGCCCGGCAACACCGCGCCGTTGTGCGTTGTCAGCACGTTACCCATGGTCTTGATGTATCCCTCCTCATCGAGATCCATCTGCCCGCGAAACACCTTCGCATTCGGCTCGTGCCCAATTCCCAGAAACATCGCGCTTACCGCCAGCTCTCGACCGCTCGCCGCTGGTTACATCGCGCAGCTTGAGCCCTCTCACTTCCTTCTCTTCCACGCCCAACACCTCTTCCACTACCGTGTTGGTGCGCAGTGCAATACTCGGATGCGCGATGGCCCGCTCCAGCATGATCTTTGATGCGCGGAAGTTCTCCCGCCGGTGCAGCAGCGTAACCTTGGTGGCAAAGCGGGTCAGAAACAGCGCCTCTTCCATCGCCGAATCGCCGCCGCCCACCACCGCAATCTCCTTGCCGCGGAAGAAAAATCCGTCACACGTGGCGCAGCTTGAAACCCCATGCCCAATCAGCGCCTGCTCGCTCGGCAAGCCGAGCCACCGCGCGCTCGCGCCGGACGCCACAATCAGCGTGCGCGTATGAACCTCGCCCGCCGACGTTTGCAGCTTGATCGGATGCGCGCCCAGCTCCACAGACTTCAGATGAGCCAACTTGAACGTCGCCCCGAACCGCTCCGCCTGCTTCTTCATGTTCTCGATCAGCTCCGGCCCCTGAATGCCGTCCGGCCAGCCGGGAAAATTCTCCACCAGCGTCGTGATGGAAAGCTGTCCTCCGGGCTCGTGGCCCTCAAGAACCAGCGGTTTCAATCCAGCGCGGCCGGTGTAGATGGCCGCCGTAAGCCCGGCGCAGCCGGAGCCGAGAATAACAGTATCGCGAATTTCTGTCATAAAGTTTCCCGTGTCGATTTTACTTGTTTCCTGTCGTCTTCCGCCGGATGCCCCACTTGGGCGTCCTCTGAGCACCGCGTTCTTGTTCTTGCGGCCACTACGGGCTCACATCCGACTCCCCGTCTCGGCTCCCGTTCATTATGATGAAGCCTATGGCAAATCTGACTCTAGTTTACGGACTGCGTCTGCTCCCCGAGGGCGAAGTAACTGAAATCCACGACGCCACGCTCAAGCTGGCCACCGGCCACGAAGCCCATGTGACCATGCACACCATCGAAGGCTCCCGCGAAGAAATCGAGAAGCAGCTGAAGCAGAGCCTCGACGCCTTCTTCGACTTCTTCCCCGAGATTTAGATTAGAAATCTCTAAGCCGCGCTCGCCCTACCCGGTCCGAAACATGCAAGAACGCTAATGACCGGAGGGCGCTCGTGCTTGTTACTATCTCCGCGGGCCAGCGCGCTGCCGCGACTCACCGCCTCACAATTCGTCTATGCCCGCTGGCGCTTCTTGTTCTCGCGCACGCGGCCGCCTTTGCCGGCGGACCAAAATACGTAGCCGGCGTCAGCTTCTTCAATCCCGCCGTCCTCGGCCAGCCTCTTCACTGGTCCGGCGGCAAGGTCAACTACTACGTCGATCAGGGTCCGCTCAGCAGTTTCGTCAATAACCAGCAAGCTACGGCGATGGTCGATGCAGCCGCCGCTCTCTGGTCAGCCGTTCCTACCGCCACAGTAGCCCTCAACGACATGGGCTCGCTGAGCGAAGACGTCAACGAGGCGCAACATCGTTGTTGCCGGCAACGGCCAAATCGCCCAGCCCTCCGACGTGACGCCATCCGCAACCGGCTATCCGGTCGGGGTCATCTACGACTTCGACGGCTCGGTCATCGACGCAATTTTCGGCGCCGGCGCCAGTCAACCCATTAGCTGCCAGAACAACGGCGTTTTCGTCTGGATGGACAACGTCAACCCCGACGCGACCATCGCCCACGCCATCATCCTGCTCAACGGCCTCTGCGCCACTAACTCCGATCTCATCGCCATGATGAGTTATGAATTGGAGCGTGCCTTTGGCCGGGTGCTGAATCTTGACTACTCGCAGGTCAACCCCACGGCCCTCACGGCGCAGCTTCCTGGAGGAGTTCAAGGCTGGCCGGTTATGCAGCCCCTCAGCGGCGTCTGTACGCAGTTCGGCGGCGACTGCATTCCCGACTCCAGCGTTCTGCGCTACGACGACATAGCCGCGCTCAGCCGCATCTATCCCGTCACCGCACAGAATCTGTCGAGCTTTCCCGGCAAGCAGCTTACAGCGACCAATACCGTCTCTATCCAGGGCACGGTCACCTTCCGCACCGGCTCCGGAATGCAGGGCGTCAACGTTGTTGCCCGTCCACTCGACGCCAACGGCAACCCGCTCTACCAGTACACGGTCAGCTTCGTCTCCGGCGGATACTTCAATGGCAACCACGGCAATCCCGTCAACGGATTCACTGACCCCAGCGGCAATCTCCTAACGATGTGGGGTTCCGATGACGCGACTCTCCAGGGTTACTTCGATCTCAGCGCCATCCCGCTGCCTCCCGGTGTAACCTCGGCCAACTATGAAGTCACTTTTGAGGCCATTGATCCCCTCTACATCCTTACTGATTCGGTCGGCCCCTACATCGATGGCCAGCCAACCCCGTCAGGCACGCTCGCTGCTATCTCTGTCCCTTCGCTCACCGCCGGCAACTCGCAAACTCTCACCGTCAACGTGGCTGACTCCGCCGTCGGCGGCTATCAGGATGCCATCGGCACCCAGGCCGCGCCGGTTCCCATGCCTTCAAGCGGCCTCTGGTGTGGCCGCTTAAGCCAGGTCGGCCAGAGCGATTGGTTCAGCTTCCCGGTCCGCGCCAACCGGACATTCACTGTCGTCACGCAGGCTCTCGACGAGACCGGCGCGCCTACCGAGTTGAAAGCCATGCCCGCCATCGGCGTGTGGGACGCATTCGACCCGGTGAGCGCGCCCGCCATTGGCGCAGGTCCCGGCATGAACGGACTTGCCACGGGCGAAACCTGGCTCCGCGTCAGTTCTATTGGAGACGATGTAGTGCGCATCGGCATTGCCGACCAGCGCGGTGATGGACGGCCCGACTATCTCTACAATGGCTGGGTTCTCTACGCGGACACTGTCCAACCGCAGAGCCTGCCCGCCTCCGGCGGCCCCATCGTCATTCACGGCATGGGTTTCCGCCTCGCGGACACCGTTCTCGTCGGCGGCCTGCCGGCCCCGGTTACCAGCATTTCGCCCAACGAAATCACCGCAATTGCCCCGCCGGCTGCAATCGGCATTACCGGCTCAGTCGATGTGGAAGTTGATGACCTGCCACTCTTCTATGCGGCGGCCATTGTCTCAGGCGGCGTAAGTTACAACGCGGGTACGGGCGACGCGCTCACTCTCAACACCGCGCCCATGAACACAGTCCCCATCGGCGTTCCCATTCCATTCACTGTAACCGCCTACGGACCGCCGGCCATCACAGTCAACGGAACTGTTTTGACCCCGGCTGCCGGAGTCACCGTGATTTACACCGTTACCAGCGGCACCGCTACCCTGGCCTGCGGGCTGTCAGTCTGCGCCGTCACCGCAACCGGCGATGGCCGCGCCACCATGAACGTCACCGCGATCGATGGAGTCTGGTCCATCATCACCGCTTCACTTACCAATGGCGCAAGTGTTGAGGCGCAGTTTGGCGGGGGAACGCCTCCTGTGCTGGCCTCGATTTCGCCCCAGCTTTCGCTTGCCGCCGGCGCCACCTTCACCTGGACCGTGCAGGCCATCGTTCTCAATAACGGTCTTCCCATGGGCGGGCAGGCAGTCGCATGGCAAACCTCCGCAACCGGATTCGCTGCGCTCAGCAGCACCGCCGCCATCAGCACCACAAGCGGCATTGCGACTCGTCAGCTAACTGTCGGCCCACTCGCCGAAGGCCAGACCGCCACCATCAACGCCTGCCTCAACGGCACCAGCCAATGCATCGCTTACACCGCATTCGGCTCGCGGCCAGAGTATGCCGCTCTCGAAGTCATCTCCGGCACAAACCAGAGCCTGGCCGTTTCCGGAACACCCAGCGAAATCGTTCTCCGCCTTCTTGATACGGACGGCAACCCCATGGCCGGCGGCTCCGTCGCCCTCTATCAAGCCCTCTACGCCTGGTCCCCGCCTTGCGCGGCGAACGCCGTTTGCCCGCCTTCCAACCTGCTCGCCAGTCAAGCCGCAACAGCAACCTCCGCCATCGACGGCAGCGTAGCCTTTACCCCAGCCTCGCTCCCTGGCGTCGCCACCAGCCTCCTGGGTCTGGCCGCCTCCGGCAACACTGCTGCGATCAACGTCGCCGTCGAACAGCATCCGTAGCCCGCGATCAGCCGAGTGCCTCGGGTGCCCCAGGTCTCGCTTATTGAGACCTGGGAAAGTCGAATTCTTCTTTCACGCCACCAATTGTCCCCCTTGAGCATCCTGTATACAGAGGTGCACACCTTGGCCGACCTTCCCAAGTTCCGCCCCCGCGTAGTTATCGTCGGTAGCGGCTTTGCCGGCTTGAACGCCGCCAAAGGACTCGCTCATCTCCCCGTCGACGTCACCGTAGTCGACCGCCGCAATCACTACACTTTTCAGCCGCTGCTTTATCAGGTAGCCCTCGCCGTCCTCTCACCAGCCGACATCGCCCAGCCCATCCGCACCATCCTGAGGAGCCAAAAGAATACGCAGGTACTCATGGACGAGGTCGTCGGCATCGACGTCAACGCCCGAATTGTCTCTCTCGCAAGCGGCGCAACTCTCAAATACGACTACCTGGTTCTGGCCACTGGCGCAACACACTCCTACTTCGGCAAGGATGAATGGGCGCCGCTCGCTCCCGGTCTCAAGAGCATTGAAGACGCAACGGAAATCCGTCGCCGCGTGCTGCTTGCCTTCGAGCTCGCCGAGCGCCAGATGGTTGAGCACGGCTGGCACCCGCCGCTGAACTTCGTCGTCATTGGCGGCGGCCCTACCGGCGTCGAACTCGCCGGAGCCATCAGCGACATCGCCCAGCTTTACATGCGCCACGACTTCCGCCACATCGACCCCACCAAGTCCCGCGTCGTGCTGCTTGATGGCTCGCCGCGCGTGCTCGCCGCATACCCAGCAGACCTCTCCGCCAAGGCCGAAGCTTCGCTCACCCGCCTCGGCGTCGAAGTCCACACCAAAACTCAGGTCACCGGACTCGGTCCCGGCTGGGTTGAAGCCGCATTCGACAACGAGACCAGACGCATAGAAGCCGTTGTCACCCTCTGGGCTGCCGGAGTAGCGCCGTCGCCCCTCGGAAAACTCCTTGGTGTGGAGTTGGACCGGCGCGGCTGCGTCCCAGTCGACGCAACCCTCAATCCCGCCGGCCGGCCAGATGTTTTTGTCCTCGGCGACCTGGCGCACTTCGAGCAGGACGGCCACCAGGTCCCCGGCGTCGCCCAGCCCGCTATGCAGATGGGCGATCACGTTGCCAAAATGATCAAGGCCGACCTTGCCGGCAAGCCGCGCCCCGCGTTTCGATACTTCGATAAAGGAGACATGGCTACTATTGGCCGCATGGATGCCGTCGCCAAAGTCGAATGGCCCTTCAAGGCCCACATGAGCGGTTTTCCCGCGTGGATTACCTGGCTCACCGTCCACATCTTCTTTCTCATTGGCTTCCGCAGCCGCATCTCCGTATTCGTGGCCTGGGTCTGGACCTACTTCACCTTCACCCGCGGCGCGCGCCTCATCACCGGCGACCAGCGCCTGCCCGGCTGGCAAGACCAGCTCAATGCGCGGAATCAAACGCGAGATTGACAAACCAAAGTAGCGCGGCTCACCATGGCAAGGTTGTTTAAAGGAGCTGGCTACATGCATCAGTTTGCACGGCGGCAATTCTTGATCGGCGGCTCAGCGGCAGGTGCGGCCATCGTTCTCACGCACACTCTGCCCACAATCCTGCGGGCAGAGACTTCAACCCCAGCCATCGGCATCCAGCTTTACACGGTCGCGGCGGATCTGAATTCTGACCCCCATGGCACTCTGAATGCGTTGAACAAGATCGGCTACAGGCAGGTTGAGACGGCCGGTTTTGCCAAGCTTTCTGCCCAGGAGTTTCGCAAAGCTCTGGACGATGCCGGGCTCCATTGTCCCAGCGCGCACGTGCACTTCAGCGACGCTGACCCAGGCCCGCTCTTCGAGGATGCCCATGCCGTGGGAGCGCACTACGCGGTTAGTTCGATTCTTATCGCTCCGGCCCCCGCTCTAGCTGGCGCTTCCCCAAGGGCCGGGATGCCGCCATTTGCCAACCTCACCCTTGACGACTTCAAGAGAACCGCGGACCTGGCGAACAGCATCGGCGCCAAGGCAAAGCAGGCCGGCCTTCAGTACGCCTACCACAACCACAACTTTGAATTTAAAGACCAGGGCAACGGCCAGACCGGCTATGACTTACTGCTCAGCCAGACCGATCACGATCTGGTGAAGTTTGAGCTGGATTGCGGCTGGATGGTCGCAGCCGGGCACAATCCGGTCGACTATTTCAGCAAGTATCCCAACCGCTATCGGATGATCCATGTGAAGGATTTCCTGCCCGGCGGCCAGCCAACCACATCTCTGATGGGGCCGGACAGACCCACGGGGACCGAACTCGGCAGAGGCCACATTGATTACGCGCCGATCTTCCCGGCCGCCCGCAAAGCAGGGGTCGAATACTTCTTTTCCGAGCAGGAGCCTCCCATTGTCGGCATGACAGCGCTTGAAGCAGCTAAAGTCAATTACGACTACATGCGCTCGCTCAAATAGCATCGAAGGCTGGGTGCCCATTCGGTCCGTTAGCTAAAAGAGCGAAGCAATCTGTCACCATTTGGTGATACCTTAGGTGATAAGAGGAACATTGCATGAGAGCAACAGTGGCGCTCGATGACGATTTAGTACGCAAGGCGCAAGAGCTTTCGGGCGTGACAGAGAGGACAGCCCTGCTCCGTGATGCTTTGAAGGCGCTGATTCACCTTGAGGCTTCGCGGAGGCTTGCGGCAGTTGGGGGCACGGAGCCGGATTTAGAAGACATCAAGCGCGTGAGGGCGTAGCGCACTTGGTCTATAACCAATGATCCTGGCCGACACATCCATCTGGGTTGACCATCTTCGCAGCAGCGATCCGGAGATGGAGCAGCGCCTTGGCAGAGGTCAGATCGTGATGCACCCGTTCATCGTTGCGGAAATTGCTCTTGGCTCACTGCGCAACAGGCGTAAAAGACTTGACGAACTGGAAGCGCTCCTGGAAGTGAACGTAGCGCAGCTCGGCGAAGTGCGGCACATGATCGAGGCTCACGCGCTCTACTCGAAGGGCATCGGCCTCACCGACGCACACTTGATTGCGTCTTGCCTCATGACTCCTGGGACTCAATTGTGGACGCGCGACAGCGCTTTGAAAAACGTAGCCAGGACTCTGCGAATTCTCTTCACTCTGCCTTAAGGCATGCAGGAACGTCCAAGTCATTCGAGTAAACTGGTAGAGCGATGCTCGACTTGGGATTTGTCCGCTCCAATCTTGAATTAGTTGAAGAAAAACTCCGCGCGCGGGGAGCCGACCCCGCTGCACTTCTCGGCGATTTCCGCGCCCTCGACCAAGCCGCCGTGAAGCCATCACGCTGGCGGAGCAGGCGCAAGGCCCGCCGCAACGAACTCAGCCAGCAGGTTGGCGCGCTGAAGAAGTCCGGACAGGACGCCACCGCGGCGATGGAAGAAACCCGCGCCTCTCAAAGAAGAGCTAGAAGCACTGGACCAGATGCCGCCGCGCTCGATGAGGAACTCCGCCTCTCGCTCGCCCGCATCCCCAACCTGACCCGCGATGAAGTGCCAGCCGGCAAATCCGAAGCCGACAACGTCATCGTGAAAACCTGGGGCGAAAAGCCCAACTTCGATTTCACAGCCAAGCCCCATTGGGAACTCGGCGAAGCTCTCGGCATTCTCGACCTCGAACGCGCAGCCAAGTTTTCCGGCGCACGCTTCGCCGTCTACAAGGGCGCAGGCGCGCGCCTCGAGCGCGCCCTCATCAGCTTCATGCTCGACTATCCACACCCAGAAGCACGGCTACACCGAAGTCCTGCCGCCCTTCATGGTCAACTAGCAAATCCCTCTTCGGCACTGGCCATTTGCCCAAATTCGCCGAAGACCTTTTCCGCTGTTCCGACGCGGACGCTCGAAGCCGTGGCTCGCGGCGAGTTCAAAGACAACGACCACTGGCTGATCCCCACCGCCGAGGTCCCCGTCACCAATCTCTATCGCGACGAGATCCTCGACGAAGCGCGCCTGCCCATCCGCCTTACCGCTTACACGCCATGCTTCCGCGCCGAAGCCGGAGCGGCCGGCAAAGACACCCGCGGCATCATCCGCCAGCACCAGTTTCAAAAAGTCGAGCTGGTCAAGTTCATCCGCCCCGAAGAATCCGATGCCGAGCACGAGCGACTCACCCGCGATGCCGAAGAGATTCTTGAAGCCCTCGGCCTGCCATACCGCCGCGTACTGCTCTGCACCGGCGACACTGGTTTTTCCTCCGCCAAAACCTTCGACCTTGAAGTCTGGCTGCCCGGCCAGCAGCTCTACCGCGAAATCTCCTCCTGCTCCAATTTCGAAGCCTTCCAGGCCCGCCGAGCCAACATCCGCTACAGGGCCGCCTGGAGAAAAGGCGCAAAAGCCAAGCCGGAGTTCGTCCACACCATCAACGGCAGCGGCCTGGCCGTCGGCCGCACCTGGCTGGCGATCGTCGAAAACTATCAGCAGCCCGATGGCTCCGTGCTGATTCCCGCAGTCCTGCGCCCTTACATGGGTGGCCTGGATAGAATTGTGAAGGAGACCTAATGGAACCCCCTACCCAGGCCGACGCCGCACTGCTCAATCTCGCCGAACACTTCAAGCAGGTCCTGCTCAGCTACTTCTATTGGACCTACGCGCGCGGCAGCTTCCATTACGACATCATGGTCACGCTGATTCTTCTGTTTATTTTTGTAACGCCATTCTTCTGGAACTACGGCGACAAACCTTCTCCGACCGGCGGACCTCCGCATCTGATCCAGGTCATCGGCAACGATGGGCAGGGCGTGATCGTCACCGTCCCGGCCTCGGATGTGAACCTCGATCTGCATACCACGCGCTACGGATGCCGCGGTAAAGAAGGCACTCCGCAAAGCCATTGAACCGGTGACCGGCGATGAGTATTTATCGAGCACTGGGAAACTGCCACCGACGCCCAGGGTAACTCTGCCTGGAAAGTTTGGGCTCATCGGTAACATAGCTTTGCCGCGCTTTCGGAAAAGTTATGCATCCCACTTGAGGGAAGATATGCGCTCTTGTATCAAGCTCGTCATCGCGTTTTCAATCGCTGTGGTCCCGTTACCGGGTATTG
>CAVVXR010000012.1:0-76858 GCA_963752215.1 uncultured Acidobacteriaceae bacterium
ATCTCTGTTGAAATATAGTCACAGAAAAACGCAGATTTCCGTCGGATCCTGACAAAGCACCGCTTACATATACACGTTCATGGGTCTCCTGATGACATCTCTCGGACACCGAACACCTTTCAACCACTTACTATCAACTCAAATACAAAGTGCCAAATCCCATTCACTTACTAGACAGTAGGCCTACACTATGCCCCTGTCACGTTTTTGACTGGCTTCCAAAGTTCCACTACAGCTGGACACCTGGGGCCCGTTCCACAAAGAAATTAGGCAAATTTTAAGCTTAAGAAATTCCTAAGTTCGTCGGTTATTTCAAACTCCGCGCTGTGACGAGCAAATCAAATGCATGACGTCACGATATCCAGCGAGTGTATTTTAAATTTTAAAACGTCGATTTAGGCAAAAAATTATCTTAAGCTTAGGAAACTTTTTGTGGAACAGGCCCCTGGCTATCTGGCCAATGCACTAAATGGGCTCAAACGCCTGGACCCGGCCTTCTGCTAGTCACTACTTTTCTAAGCCAAATCAGAAAAAAGCAAACGTTATATATTGCACAAAAAGATGTCAAACTAATAAGCAAGCGGCAAATAGCAAAATCTAATTGAATCACATGGAATCAGGAACTCGATCACCGGTGACATTGCATGAACCCCGCGTTTGATTTTTGGCTTGAAGCAAGAAACGGTAATATTCTAATTGGTAGGCTCCGGGAAATTCCGGAACCTACCGTTGCACACCACGATATCACATACGCAAGGCACTGAGACTACTGGCTAGCACAGAATCATCACGAAACTTCATAAAGCACACTTTAACAAGTCAAATTAAAGGCTTCTCTTTGGTAAACGAAGCCCATAACAACGGCTGCCCGAGGGCGGAAGGAGATTTGCATGAACCGTTTCAATAACATTCTTGCCGAGTCCTCCAACGGAGTAAAAACGATTACCCTGAACCGGCCCGACAAGCGCAATGCAATGACCCCGGCATTGATTGAGGAGCTCACAATAGCACTGCATGAGGCCGAAACCTGCGACTGCGGCGTCGTGATTCTGACCGGTTCCGGGCCAGCCTTTTGCGCCGGCCTGGACTTGGAAAACCTGGAGACCCTGACCGCTCGCACGCCTCAGGAGAACCGACGCGACTCGGAGAACATGGCGCTTGTTCTACGCACCCTTTACGATTTTCCCAAGCCGATCATTGCAGCCGTGAATGGGCCAGCCATCGCCGGCGGCATGGCCCTGGCTACCATTCCCGACTTCACCTTGGCGGTTCCCGAGGCCAAATTTGGTTACACCGAGGTTCGCGTAGGTTTCGTTCCCGCGATCGTGGCGTCTTTCCTGATTCGCCAGGTAGGCGAATTGCGCACCCGCGAGCTGTTGCTGTCGGGCAGAATCCTCAAGGCGCAGGAAGCGATGCAACTGGGGCTGGTGAATCAGATTGTGGACCAGGAGGATCTGCTGCCCTCCGCCAAAGCCTTGGCGCAAACGCTGCTGCTGAACAGCCCGCAGGCCATGCAGGCAGTCAAGCGGCTGTTGTCAAAACACGCCAGGCGCAGATTGGACGAGGAGATTGAGGATGCCATCGAGGCCAACGCGCAGCAGAAATCGACTGAGGACTTCAAGGAAGGCGTGCTGGCATTCAAGCAGCACCGGAAAGCTGACTGGCCAAGCTTGCACGCCAAGGTGTAGCCCGCGAAGGCGCCGACCTGGCAGCCGTTTGGAACGCTATGCGTTCGGGTTCTTCGCCCTGAGCTCGGCGACAATCTCGGCCGCCGCGGCGCGCGCCCGGTCTGCCTGATCGGGAGGAAAGCTGATTGCGCCCACGCGGGCGTGTCCGCCGCCTCCGTAGCGCTCGCATATTTGCGCCAGGTTGACCATTTTTGCAGGATCGGCTTTCGTCCAGGGGTTTGAGCCTACGGCCACCTTGGTGCGGAAGCTCGACTTCGACAGCCCAATCGAGTACGTCGCGTCCGGGTAGAGGTAGTAGGGGATGAACTTGTTAAAGCCTTCGAGCGGGTGGTCGGTAATGTCGAAGAAGATAGTGCCGTCTCGCTCTTCCGCCCGGCTGCGGATCAGCGTCAAAGCCTGCTGATGCCGCTCGAGCAGCGGGGGCAGCAGGCTGGCCACAAAGGGCTGGCTGAGCACGTCGGCCAGCGGCATCTCAGTGAGCAGCGGAATCAGCCGCGGAATGAAATCCGGGTCCTGCGCGGACTCAATGATCAACGTAAGCTTCATGGCTGGCGCGGCCATTTCAACGGCAGCTTCCGGGCTTTCATACTGTGCGCCGTCCACAATGTCGGCCCAGTGGATCAGCTCCGCTACCGGCGCGGTGTTGAAACCGAATCGCGTCGCGGCGATGTGCGCGAGAAAGCTGGTGCAAGAGGTGTAATTTGGGTCAAAGAATTTGTGCGACGCCGCAAAACGGGTCCTGTTTGGCAGTCGAGAAAGTTCTGTTGATCCTGCGGCGTGAGAAACGCCGAAAGATGATGATCGAACCACCATGTAATCCTCGGCGAGGTCGAGTATTTGAAATCGACGATGGCGTTTTCGTCGCCGGTGAATTCGTTCTCATCGAACAACGCTCCGGCACGATGAACGAGGCCGTGGTACTCATAGCTCGCATCGCCGGCGATGCACTCTCGATGGAAGCGCGTGAACAGCGACGCCGAGCAGGCTCCGTCAAAACATTTGTCGTGATAAAAGACGCGAACCCGCAAAACCTGCCTCGTGTCCTGAAAATAGTGCGAAAAATCGAACTACCTGAACTGTTTAGCATCAAGGCATCGGGCCGATATGTCAAGGCTTGGAACGATTTCCGTCGCCCTTGAGCCTCCCAACTGTTCGTTTTCGGACGGCTGGAGCCGATTCCGAACATAAGGACCTGGACGATTTCCGCAGATTTTCATCGAACACTCTTAGAATTAGATACTTGGCGTCTTTACCGTTTGGCAGGTGGATTGCGACTACATTCGTTAGAGCCACATAGGCAATGTCCCGTTCTTGGGAGGAATTTGATGCATACCTTGTTCCAGGATCTCCAATACGCGTTCCGGCAGTTGTGGAAGTCTCCGGGATTCACGATCACGGCAGTATTGACACTGGCCATCGGCATCGGCGTGAATATCGGCGGCTTCAGCATCATGGATGCAGTTGTTTTGCGGCCGCTGGCAGTGCCCGAGCTGGACAAGGTGGTGACAGTCTCAGAGCAGCTGAATCATGGCGATTCTCAAGAAGCTTCCCTGGCAAATTATGAAGACTGGCAGAACCAGAGCGGGGCCTTTGAGCAGCTTGCCGTTCGCAACGACCGATGATATGAGCTTGACCGGAGCGGGCGATGCGGTCCACATAAATGCGGAGTTGACTTCGCCATCGTTTTTCAGCGTGATGCGAACAAGCGCGTTTATGGGACGGGTGTTCGATCAGAGTGAAACGCAACCGGGCAGGAATAGCGTAGCCGTTCTGAGCTATGCATTTTGGAAATCGCGTTTCGGATCGGATCCCGGCGTGCTCGGCCGGCAGATCGACTTGGATCAACATGCGTATACCGTGATCGGCGTGATGCCGAAAACGATGCAATACCCGTCGACTGGGGATCTCTTTCTGCCATTCGCGCCAGCCGACGCTCAACTGAGTAACCGTATCGATCACAACTATCTTGTGGTCGGGCGGCTGCGCAAAGGAGTAACTGCGGGGCAGGCTCAGGCGGAATTGAATGTGATCGCCAATCACCTGGCGCAGCAGTATCCGGCAACGAATCAAAATTGGTCAGTCAAGGTTGAACCGCTGCTGGCTACCATTAACGGGGAGTTTACGAATTTATATTTCGGCCTGGTGCAAGGAGCCACATTTTTTGTTCTGCTGGTGGTCTGCGCGAATATTGCCAACCTGCAGTTTGCGCGTGGGATTGCCCGGCGGCCAGAGATTGCCATGCGCACGGCGCTGGGTGCGGGCCGCTGGCGGTTGATGCGCCAGTTGCTGACGGAGAACATTCTGCTCGGGCTCATTGGCGGCGCGGGCGGCCTGATCTTTGCGATGGCATACATGCGCGTCAGTGAGATCCTGATGCCAGAGCGTGTCGCACGGTTCATGGCAGGATGGTCCAATATCTCGCTGAATGGACGCGCACTTGCCTTGTCTTTGTTGCTGGCGATTCTTGCGGGCATCGTTTCCGGGTTTGCGCCCGCCCTGCAAGCGCTCCGCGTCAATCTCGTAGAACAACTGAAAGCAGGGTCGCGGGCCGTGGTTGGCACGGGGCGAAGCCGCAAGCTGAAGAATATTCTTGCGGTGGCACAGATCTCGCTGGCGGTCGCGCTGGTGATCGGTGCGTCTCTGATGAGCAAAGGGATGTTGGCGATGCTGCATATGGCCGATCGTTACAAGCCGGCGCAGACGCTGACTTTTAACGTCCACCTGCCAGAGAAGCGTTATGACACGCCGGCAAAGCGGGCTGATTGGCAAGAGCAAAGCCTCTCGAGATTGCGCGCGCTGCCGGGGGTTGAACATGCCGAGATAACCAACGTGTTGCCCAACAGCGACGACGCTTGGTTGGACGGCGTCCAGATTGAGAACCGGCCGCAGAAAAGCAGCGATTCGTCCAGCGCGCTACGGCTGCCGGTGAGCTCGGGATACTTCAGCGCATTCCAGATTCCAATTATCGATGGCCGCAGTTTCAGTCAAAGCGACAACCTCCAGTCGCAGCGCGTAGCCGTTGTGAGCCGTGAATTTGTTGCACATTATTTCCCCGGAGAGAATCCGCTTGGTCATCGCATCCGCATGAGAACCGGAAGCCCGGAAGACACTCCGTGGCTGACGATTATTGGCGTCGCCGAGGAAACAAATTATTTCCTGTGGCTGAAAGACCGTCCTCCAGCTGTGTATATGGACACAGCGCAATTGCCGCCCGCGAGCATGACATTCGTGATTACAACCAAGAGTGATCCGCTGGCATTGGCGCCTGCTGCAAGGAAGGCACTGGCGGACATCGATCCTGGATTGCCTCTCGACGAAGTGCAAACCTATGCTGAATTCCTTCACCAAGAGTTGACCGGCATGTTTTATGTGGCGGGGATGCTGGGCTTTGATGCGCTGGTGGCGCTGCTTCTGGCGGCAATCGGCATATTCGGAGTGATGGCCAACCTGGTGGGCGAACGCACGCGTGAAATCGGCGTGCGACTAGCGATGGGCGCGCAGCGTCAAGACGTGTTGCGCATGATTCTGCGCCGCGCCGGGATGCTGACCGGGATCGGCGTATGCGTCGGCCTGCTGATGGCCTTCGGTCTCGCACGAGGGGAGGCGAATCTTCTTTATGGCGTTCGTCCCGACGATCCATTCGTCTTTTTCGCTATCACGGCGTTGATTGTCGCCGTCGCCATGCTGGCAAGCTGGTTTCCAGCTCGGTGGGCGGCTCGAATCGATCCTATGGTGGCCTTGCGCGACGAGTAGAGCCGCTTCACATTTAGAGTAAGACGCTGGATGCTCCATCCTTTCCGCGGTAATTGCGGAAAGGATGGAATTGCATCACGCAAACTTCGCGGGGAACGCGAAAATGCTTTTAGCCACGGAACTCCGCAACAGCCTGCCGCGTAGAGTATCTTTCCAAGAGTAGAATTCTGCACCGGGCATTCTGCTTCATCTAAAGGAGGCTCCATGGAGCCGGAAGTTCCGCGACACTTTCCGGAAGCGGCGGCCAATCTGCCTGCATCCGATTCAGCTCTCACCCCTGAATCCTTCAACATCGTTCCGGAGCCTGAGAAATTTCCGGGCCTACGCCGGGTCTTTATCGGCAGCCAGGGACTCCGCGCCGGATGGTCAGTGCTGGTCTTTGTGATCTTATCGGCTCTCTTCGGGTCTGTGCTGGGAGCAGCCGCCCGCTTCTTCATCCACAACATCCTGCACACAAAATTCACCGGATTTACGCCGATTTCGCAGGGCATTGGGGAAGCGATCGCGGTTTTGTCAATCCTGGGCGCGGCCACGGTCGTTTCCGTCCTGGAAGGCCGCAGCGTGCTCGACTACAACATGAGGGGGCCGCGCCGTGTCTCTCACTTCTTGAGCGGTCTGGCGGCAGGTCTGGCGGCGCTCTCTGCTTTGGTGGGAATATTGGCCTGGGGCGGCTGGCTCCACTTCGGCCCGGTCGGACTGGCGGGATTTGAAATCTTCAAGTTTGCCGCGGAGTGGGGAGTCGTGTTTCTGCTGGTGGCCTTCTTTGAAGAAGGTGCTTTTCGCTGCTATTTGCAATTTACCTTTACCCGCGGCATCAACTTCTGGTGGGCGCTGGCTCTCGTTGGCTCGATCTGCCTGGGCGGCTTTTTAACTGTAAAGGACCAAGGTGTGTGGGGGGTTTATATCGTCGCCGCGCTGGGCCTGGTTCCCTGCCTGCTTTTGCAATTGAGAAAGGCTGAAGGCGCTAACTTCTGGCAGGCCGCCTGGGTGACCTCGACGCTGTTTGGGTTTATACATACCGGAAATGGCGGCGAAAACTGGATTGGCATTTTTGCCGCGGCAGCGGTCGGCTTCGTGTGGGTGGTGAGCGTACGAGTTACCGGCTCGGCCTGGTGGGCCATCGGTTGCCACGCCGCCTGGGACTGGGCGGAAACTTACTTCTACGGCGCTGCCGATAGCGGCTACGTAGCCACAGGCCACTACCTGAGCACCAGCCCCGCCGGCTCCGCGTTGTGGAGCGGCGGCACAGATGGGCCCGAGGGCAGCGTGCTGGTGCTGGGCGTCATGATCCTGCTGCTGATAGGGCTGCTGGTCATCTACGGCCGGCGGAAGCCCAAAACAATGAACGCATCGAATCCCGAGTTAGTTGCTGGATAACTCGGGTCTTCGACGTCGCTGCGGAGTTATCCTGTAGATCACCGATGCATAACTCCGACTCTGCGGAAAGTCTTGTCCAATCGCCAGAAAGCGATCCCGTGCTTACGTCCGTACCGACACAGGCGCTGGCCGCGCATTTTGCTGTGGACCGCGGGCGGCATTCTGGTACTGGTGATGCTGGCGGCAGCCGCCGGAGTGTTCTGGTTGCGCTCGGCGGAGAAGGCAGCGTTGCCGGTTCTGGACGGAGATTTGCATTTGGCCGGCCTCTCCGCGCCGGTAATCGTTCGCCGCGATGGCCACGGCGTGCCGCACATTGAGGCGGCCACGCAGGACGATCTGTTTGTCGCGCAGGGCTACGTCACGGCGCAGGATCGCCTGTGGCAGATGGACGCCTTCCGCCGCAACGCCAATGGCGAGCTGGCGGAGATTCTGGGCCCGTCGCTGGTGGCGCACGACAAGATGCAGCGCGTGTCTGCAGATTCGCAATGACTGCGCAGCGCATTTACACCAACCTGGCTGCCGGCCGAACGCGCGCGCCTCGACGACTACGCCCGCGGCGTGAATCTGTTCATCGCGCAGCATCAGGATTCGCTGCCGGCGGAGTTCCGGCTGCTTCGCTATCGCCCGCAGCCGTGGACTGGCGCGGACTCGATCAGCATCGGCCTGATGATGGTGCAGACGCTCGACACGCACTGGGATGCGAAGCTTTCGCGAGAGCAGATTGCCGCGAGACCTGCACAATGCGAAGCTTGAGGCCGATCTTTATCCCGTCGGCTCGTGGCGCGATCATCCGCCGACTGGCGAGATCATGGACCTGAGCCAGCCGCACCCCGCGCCGCCGGGGACGAACGATGACGATGACAACACACAGGCAAGCGCCGCGCCGGCCAGCTGCACGCGAAGATACGGCGCGCGCTCGCATGCATCTGCTCGGCCTTGCCCACCTGTGAAGGCTGTACGCTGGGCTCGAACAACTGGGTCATTGCCGGAAGCCACACAGCCAGCGGAAAGCCGCTGCTCTCGAACGATATGCACCTCGGTCTCACCGTGCCCAACATCTGGTACATGGCCGATCTGAGCGCGCCGGGTTTTCACGCTGCCGGCGTGACATTGCCCGGCATGCCGTTTGTCATTGCCGGCCACAACGAGCATGTGGCATGGGGCATTACGGCGCTCTACGCCGACGTGCAGGATCTCTACATCGAGAAACTCGACGGCAAGGGCAACTATCGAGGATGGCGGCGGGAACTGGGAGCCACTGACGCGTGAACCACGAGGTGATCAAGGTGCGCGGCGGCAAGGATGTTGCTGTTTGATGTTCAATCGACTTCGCATGGGCCGCTGCTGAATCCAATGTTTAAAAGGAGACACGGCCGATCGCACTGAAGTGGACCTCTACGACCCTGCGCTCAATGGGCTGCCGGTCTACCAGATCGACACAGCCTCGAACTGGGCGGAGTTCACGGCGGCTCTGAGCACGTGGTGCTGGCCAACCTTGAATATGGTCTACTCCGACGATCAGGGACACATCGCCTATCACGCCGTGGGCCGGGTGCCGCTGCGACCGGGTTACGGCGAAATGTTTGGTATGCCGCTTGATCGCTTTTCAGGAGACCGCTCGGATAACGGCCGGGCCGAGTGGCAGGGCTACATTCCGTTCGACCAGATGCCCAACGCATTCGATCCGCCCTCGGGCTTTCTGGCTACGGCCAATTCACGCGTCACCACGGAAAAGTCTCCCTTCCCGCTGACGCTGGAATGGGCTGGTCCCTATCGCGCAGAACGCATTTACAAGATGCTGCAGGGCCGCGATCAACTCAAGCCTGCCGACATGCTGGCTGTTCAGAACGACATCTACAGCGAGGTGGATCAGGAGATCGGCCATCGCTTTGCGTACGCCATTGACCACACGCCGGGCGCCGACGAGCGGCTACGAAGGCCGCCGACCTGATGCGCAGTTGGGATGGCCGGCTGACCACCGACTCCGCCGCCGCATCGATCGTGGCCAAGGCGCGCAACGCTCTCTGGCCGCTGATTCTGACGCCAAAGCTGGGAAAGGACGCTGACGACTATAAGTGGTCCGAGTCGAACTTTGCCGAGGAAGAAATCATCATGCATGCCAATGCCGAGTGGCTTCCGCCAGACTACAAAAACTGGGACGCTTTGCTGACCGAGGCAGTCAGCAAGGGGATGAAGGACGGCAAGGCTCCTGCTGACGTGACCCAATGGACCTACGGAAGCTGGCACGTTGTCGACATTGAGCATCCGCTGGCACAGTTTCTGCCGATCGTCGGCCGCATGGCAGGAACCGGACCCGCAGCCCTTCAGCGGCGACACGACAACCGTAAAGCAGGCTGGGCCGCATTCGGCCCATCGCAGCGATTCACCATGGACTGGAGCAACATCGACGGCTCAACTGAAAACATCGTGCTGGGCGAAAGCGGCGACCCATACAGCCCCTACTTCCGCGACCAGTGGAACGACTGGTACGGCGGCACAACCTTCGCGCTCCCCTTCACAACGGCAGCGGTAGCCGCGCAGACCCGGCATACGCTGCGGCTGCTGCCATGAGTGCGTCTCCGTTCCATGACGTAGGGGTGCCACAGGTCTCGCCCTTGAGACCGGGGAAAAATGCGCGCCGGAACCGCGTCTTCGGACCAGCCGTGATCTTGCTCGCCGCGGCGGCAGCTCTCACGCCGCAATTCGTCCGCGGCAGCTCCTGCGGCCACGACTTCGATTTTCATCTGGTCTCGTGGCTGGACGCTCACAACGCTTGGCAGCAGGGAATTTTCTACCCGCACTGGACGCCAAGCGCAAACTTTGGCGCAGGCGAGCCGCGATTTGTTTTCTATTCTCCGCTGACATGGATGATTGGCGCGGCGCTTGGGCTTTTGCTGCCCTGGAGTCTCGTGCCACTGGTTTTGACTTTTCTGCTGCTGGCCGGAACGGGCCTTGCAACCCGAGCACTGGCCCGAGAGACGCTGGCCGACATTCCCGCAACCATCGCCGGGTGTGCTGGACTATTTTCCGGCTATGCGCTGTTTACCGCTTATGAGCGCTCGGCCTTCGCGGAGCTTGCAGGTGGTTTCTGGATTCCGCTGGTGCTTCTGTTTGTAATGCGCGAACGCAATTCATTGGCGCCGCTGGCCTCTTCAGGGTTGCTGGTTCGGCGCGCTTTCGACGGTTCCACCGTTCTTCTGGCTTTGGCGGTCGCCGGCGCGTGGCTCTCGAACCCGACTGTCGGCGTAATGGCCTGCTATCTTCTAGCCGCTGTTGCGCTGACTTTGGCCTTGCTCTCACATTCATGGGCGCCGGTGTTGAGGGCTTCGATTGGAGCAGTGCTGGGGATGGGTCTGGTAGCGATCTATCTCGTCCCCGCGACCTGGGAACAACGATGGGTGGATATTCACCAGGTCACCGAGGATCCTGGCCAAACGCTCGAAAATAGTTGGCTGTTTGCCCGACACGCCGATCCCGCGCTCGAGTTTCACGACATGGTGCTGCATCAGGCATCGATCATTGTGATGGCCATGATCGCGGTTGCTCTGGCAGGCTTGCTGGTGAGTTGGCTGCGCGGCCGTCTAGCTGACCGTCGCCGCTGGTGGATTCCATTTGCCCTCATCACCCTGGTTGTCCTGTTCCTCCAGTTCCCTTTCTCGCGGCCACTATGGAATCTGCTTCCTGAACTCCGGTTCCTGCAGTTTCCCTGGCGTTGGCTGGTCGTTCTCGAAGCGCCCATGGCCATCTTGTTCGCCTGGGCAATCTGGCCGCGCAATTCGACGCGGCCCTGGCGGCGCGTAGCCGTTGCAACTGCCTGCGCACTTATCTTCGCGGGAATGATCTCGGTCGCAAATAAATTCTTCTTTCAGCTGTGTTACCAGGAAGACGCCGTGCCGGCGATGCTGGACGCCTATCGCGCCGGCCAGGGTTTTGGCGGTACCGATGAATACGAGCCTATCGGCGCTGACAATTCACTTGTCGCCATGGGCTGCCCGCATCCTGTCTCGTAAGCAATCCCGCGACCGTGTTGGGCAGCGGAGGTAGCGACGACAATCCTCCGCAGTGGAATGCCGGGCAAGGCAGTTGCGAGGCTACCTTTGCAGCAGTCCCATATCCGGGGCATTCGCAATACCAGCATCTGCGGATTGCCGCCGTCACTCCTCAAGCTGGCTATTTGATCCTTCGCCTGCGCACCTATCCCGCGTGGCAGGTTAGGGTCAATGGCCGGCCGGCCGCATTTGCGCCCGCCCGCGATGATGGCCTGATGGTGGTAGCTGTTCCGCTGGGCCCGGTCAACCTGACAGCCGACTGGACGACCACCCCGGACATTGTCGCCGGACGCTGGCTCAGCGGCGTGGCTCTGCTGTTTGTCATAGCTCTGTGGGTGGTGGAGCGAAGATGGGGCCGCGCTCGACTAAAATGAGAGTAATGGCTGTAGATGCTAATTCGCTGAATCACGACGGTACGGAGATAACCGACCGCGCGCTCGAAGAGCTGATTCCCAGCGCGGAGACAGTCCCGGCCTCGATTCATGGCGCCATGCGCCACTCCATCTTTGCCGGTGGCAAGCGACTGCGGCCAATGACTGGCGTATGCAGGCGGCGGTCACCATCGCCGGCAAGCTTCCAGCGGGCATCGAGCAGCTCGGCGCGGCCCTCGAGATGCTGCACACCTACTCGCTCATCCACGACGACCTGCCCGCGCTGGACAACGACGACCTGCGCCGCGGCAAGCCCACCTGCCACGTGGTCTTTGGCGAAGCCATCGCTATTCTGGCCGGGGACGCTTTGCAGACCCGCGCCTTCGAGGTGCTGGCCGGCCTCGATTCACCGCCCGCGGCCACCGTGCAGATCATCGGGCTGATCGCCAACGCTGTCGGCACCGTGGAAGGCATGATCGGCGGGCAGGTGCTGGATCTTGAGAGCGAGCACCTCAAGCCCACGCCGGAGCTGGTTGAGGCCATTCACCGCGCTAAAACCGGCGCGCTGATTCGGGTCAGCGTGGTCGCGGGCGGCGTTTACGCCGGAGCTAATGCGAACGATGTAGCGCGGCTCGACCTCTTCGGCCGAAAGCCGGCCTGGCTTTTCAGATCGTGGACGATGTGCTGGACATGACGCCGGATTCCGCGCAACTGGGCAAGACCGCAGGCAAGGATCTGGCCACAGAAAAGGCAACTTGGCCGGCCGTCTTCGGCATCGAGCAAAGCCGAGCGCGACGCGGCGCGGCTGATCGAAGAGGCCTTCGCTGCGCTGGAGCCTTACGGCAGCCGGGCCGATGGACTGAAGGCGGTGGCCCGCTACATGGTCGAGCGGAAAAACTAGCCGATGCTCTCCGAAGCCGAAATTCTTGACTGCTCTGCGCGATTGCTTCGACCCGGAAGTGAAGCTGAACCTTGTCGATCTGGGCTTGATTTACAGGAGTCGCGACCGGCCCCGATCCGGACTCCAACGCCGGCGTGGCCGCGCCAATGGGTCAAGGTGACCATGACGCTGACCACGCCGCAGTGCCCAGCCAGCGGGCTGATCTTTGAGCAGGTGAACAACCGGCTCGCCGGCATCCCCGACATCAGCAAAGTCGAAGTCGACCTGGTATGGGAGCCGAAGTGGACCCCGCACCGCATCAGCGAGGCCGGCCGCGCGCAGTTGGGGATTTAGAAGGTATTCGTCAAACTAAGATTGCGGGTTCGCTGCCCTGTACGCCACACCTGCACCCCCGTTATAATTCCGGGAAACAATGTCCAGGCTAAAAATCTTACCCCTGTTTCTTGTGCTGTCGGCGTCAGCGTTCGCCAAGCCCAATCCGATTCCGTGCAGCGATCTTTGGAGCGCCTTGAGCGACACGCTCAGCAACCCCGGAAACTACTCGATCCTTGCCACCAATGATGAACAGATGAAGGCTTCTTTCATCGTCGTCGGCTCACTTTATCCGGCGAAGGGCGTTGTATCTCTTCAGCCGAAGAAAGAAGGCTGTGAGCTGCAAATCAATATGGGGTTCACGGGGAACAATGGTGACGAATATACCTTCAGGAAGCGTGTAAATCGTGCACTTACCAAACGGAAGGCAGCCCTGCCTTCTCAGCCAGCACACTCGACCGGAGCGGGCGGATAAGCGCAATCGAGCCGCGAGACGTAAGTACTCAGACTGAGCGCACCGCCAGCGCACCACAAGTTAGGAGGAACACATGGCGATCAAAGTGTACGGAGACAGAACGAGCCGGAAGGTCGCGCTCCCGGGGGTCTGGGCAATAGTCACGTACGAACCTATCGGATGGCAAGCCATTATGCCAGACAAGCACTGGCTGACCGTTTATGTTCGCGAGGAACAACTCCTGACCGCTGTGACTTTTACTCTCACCTCGGTCTACCATCTCGAGGTTCTCGAAGAAAGGCATTACCAGCAAGACCACGACCTTCGGGTCCATGCGGGTGACTTTACTCCGGGGATGCGGACCGAAGGTGAATTCTTGGCAAGACACGACTCGAACTACCCACACAAGCACTACTTGATCGGCAAGTCCCAAGCTGATTTTGAGCAGGTAGTGCGAGCGCTTGCTCGATTCATCTGACCTGCCCGCGAAGATCAATCGTCACCTCGGGATGGTTCTAGATAAAATCCGTATCGTTATGCAATATGGAGCCGTCGGTTATCGTTCACATAATCTAGAGCGGTGATAGTCTCCTTGAGAATCCACCAGACCTCGCCGCGATTCAAACGCGAGTCTGCGCCTAGCAGCTCTTCTAAGGTTTCTTCATCGATGAACTGCATGACGACGTAGGGCTGATTGCAACGCATTCCAATCCCATCGAAAGTCACTAATCCAGCGTGGTTGAGGCCGGCGGCAATCTTCGCTTGCCAGACCTCCTCGCTTGTGGCAAGGTCCAGCTTCGGGTCCGGACGCCCCACGGGGAAAGCGGCGTCCGTGAGCTAGATTGTCGACTCTTACCCTTTCGGTTGGCCGACTCCCCAAGATTCGTTGAAACAGAGCTACTCGCATTTCTTGATCGTCCCAGTAATTCTTGATCCAAGAAGAAGGTTAGTTCTCGCCGACTGGACGATGCTGTGAGATCGCCACAGAAGTGGTTTGCATCACACCCGGGTCATAGCTCATTGTCGCTGCCCTCTCGCACTTCAATCCTTGAATGTAGGGCACCTGGTGCAAACCCGGGGGGTCGGCCAAATATATCAACTGTTCTAAGTGGCTGATAAAGAAGAACCAGAGTGGGCGCAATTGTGGGGATTTTGTACGCCCCGAAGAGTGGCCGCGAGACCCGCGAAGATATCGCCAACAACGCCCGCGAGGGAACCGAATACTTGCGCGCCAAAACCAAGCAGGCTGCCGAGCAAGTGAGCGCCCTGGTCGACCGCCTGCGCTTGCTTCCCCCAAAATGACAGCAGTTTGGAGATCGTGTCTGAATAACCGGCTACGAGGAAGTATCCGAAAACCAGCGTGATGCCAGGATTGGCGACCTTTCGCCGGGAACATTCTTCAGATAGCCCTTTGTACAAAATTGATCATCTACATTGTTGCCCGGGCTGTTGAACTGGATTAGCTCACACCCGGATCTCTGCATCCAATCTTGTGAAATAGGAAAGGATAGGAAAACATGGCTGAAAGAGAAGAAGGCCAACCAGGCGGTCGCCATCGCGGAATTGATCGACGCATTGAATGAGGACTTGGCCCGCGAATACCAGGCCATCATCGCCTACACCGTCTACAGCAGCGTCCTGACCGGCGCCAATGGATGAATATCGCCGCCGAACTCAAACTCCACGCCTCCGAGGAGTTGCAACACGCCCTCATCCTTGCTGACCAGATCGACTACTTGGGCGGTACACCCACTGCCACTCCAAAGCTGGTAAAGCTTTCCAAGAAAGCGGAAGAGATGCTGCGCTTCGATCTGGACAACGAAACCGAAACTATCAAGAACTATCGCCAACGCGTTAAACAGGCCGAAGCCCTCGGTCACTTCGCGCTCGCCGAGCAACTCCGCAAAATCATAGCCCAGGAGCAGGAACATCAGCACGACCTGGCCACTGCGCTTGGCATAGACGTTCCCAGAGTTCTCGAAGGCGGCGCCTAAGGGCTGCTTCGATCGAATCGCCGGCTATCCGAAAGTTATCTTTTCGGCAACGTTGCTTGCACAGTCTTAACGTGGAGCAGGCTGCTGCGCCATCCTGCGCAACGCCCAGCGACATCACGTCGCACTTGCCGGCGTCATGGCATTATCAAGACGGTAAGGGTGATTGAGTTAGGCGCAAGGAAGTTCGGGGCTAGCCTAACGCCTGGGCGACAGAATGCGGCGTAGCTTTTCGCGCTTGACGGAAACATTTTCAATCGTTGTCTCCACCTGCTCGAGCACCCGCTGCACGTTGTCGATGTATTCCGGCAGCAAGCGCCAGACGTGGCTCACCGCTTCCTTCTGGTCGAGCAGCGCCAGCGTTGTGCCAGCGGCTGCGGCCGTCAATCCGGCGCGACGCCGCCCCGTAAGCAGCAGCAATCCGCCTGCCAGCAGGGCACCGCCGGCGGCGACTCTTGCCCAATTGGTGGACTCACCCGCAGAGGTGCGAGGCATGGGCTCAGAATCGTATTCTGACTTGCTAAGCGGAACAACCACCATATTCTCTCCTCCAGTGCAGACCGTGTTTGCGCAACGTTTAATCAAGGTTAGCCCTGATGCGTGTGCTCAAAGCTGAAAAGAACTCATCTTACACTGAGATGCGCAATTTTAAATGCGCGTTAACTAATCGAGGTCGAACTCGCGCAGCGGCTTGCCTTCCGGCGCGTCTTTGGCTTTACGCATGGCTTCGGCAAATTTCTTTTCGAGCAAATCTGCCTTGTTCCGCTCCGCGTCCACCGACTGACGGAAGATGGACTCCGTGCGCTCATCCTGCTCCCGCATCGCCTTGGCCGCAGTCTCCAGATCTTCAAACATTCGTTTGCGCGGTGCTGAAGTATGACTCACCAGCAGGCCGGTCACGCCATCGATCCTGAGCATCGCCCCGCAATCCGGGCACAAAACCTCGAAGATCTTTTCTTTTGCCTTCGCCATGTCACCCAGAATTGTAAGCGCTTTGCTGCGCTTTTGACAGTCCGCCGACCCCGCAATCCCGCTCAGTCGCCGCTTTTCCCCACAATAGCGGGATCTTGCGGGGATGCTTTATGCACATGGAGGATGATGCGCCGGTACGAAGTGAGCGGATGCGCGCCTTCGCCAGTTACGGCGAGAATGATGTGCGCGGTTCCCGTGCCGTTGCAGGGGATAAGAGGCAGCCAAGCGGGCCTGCAAACGGCATCCGCACGCACCACCGCACGCGCCGTCTCAGCATTGGTCAAGGTGACTGCGGCGAGGTTTCCATCCGCGCTGCCAGCTTCAGCGTAATGAAACCAGTGAAAATGCAATCCGCGTCGATCCGGGTCGGAACTGCGGCTGGCATCGAGCAGAATGGGCTGGCCCACTGTAGCATCAATTTCAATGGGCGCCGATCCTGTTCGGCCGTTGACCTCGACGACCGGGTTGTGGCTGGCATGAGCATAGTCTTCCACCGTCCACTCCATGCGCGCTGCAAAATCATTCTGGAAGGCCTCGCGCCAACGCCAGATCGTTGCCTGATCGGAAGTGTGGAGGATGCCATCGACTCCAGTGACCGTATCCTGCGAAGTCACGCGCTGGAACAAGTCCCCGCCTTGCGTCCAGATCGGGTGAGTCTCCCCGTACGGCTGGCGATAAACATAACGTCCTCCCCACCCGCCCCAATCCGGCCGGCGATACGCATTGAGGCCGTTGTCGATCAGCCCGAGAAACGATGGCGTGTCGCCCTCCATGATGAAGGCAAAGCGGGGATATAGTTTTCCCAGAGGGCCTTTGCGGATATTTGTCTCCAGCCACACATTGGTGACCGTGGTCGGGTCAGCGCCTGCGCAGTTGCGGTAGTAGTCGTCTCCGCTAATCCCGGTCCATGTTGCGTAGTAGTACTCGCCGCTGCTCGGCGTCGAGGGCATCACGACATAGAAGAGGTCTGGAAATTGCCTCCGGATCCATGGGCCGGCATCGTCCTGGTCGGAGATTGAATAGACGCGCAGCTTGGCGACGAACTTTGCAACCTGATCGGGCGGCAGAGTATCTTTCGCCTCAATCAGCGCCCGGGCCAGAGTGTTAGCGCCGCCCCAGATGCAAATCCAGAGCGGCCGTGGGTCATCTTCTGACCCGGCGCGCACGATGGCTTGCGCACCTTCGGACGTTTCGCCGCCCGTAGCATCCATGCCGTAACCGGCCTGCCCAGCGTAGACGCGCTTTTCAAGATCGTCGGCTTCCGGCCAACCCTTGGCATGCAGCAGAAGATTCGGCCGGACCTGCCCGTAGGCTTCAATGAGCTTGCGCATGGTTTCAGGATGAAGGGCGGCCTTCTGCCACGTCGAGGTGGACGCGATAATCGCTTCGATATCAAGCTGGTTTGAATAGAGCAACAGCCGCACAAACGACATCTGGTCATCCGGCTCATTGCCGATGTCGCTGATCACGATCACTCGCGGATGGCCGCTGAAGTCGTCGACATGCGTGGGCGGAAGCGCCTGGCTGCTCGCCAATCCTGCTCCGATGAGGGCCAGACAGCCTATCGACAAAAGTGATCGCAAAGCTGTTTGGTGTATTTGGCAATCCCGCTGAAACCCTCTTGCGAAGGCCGGAGTTTCCATCCTCATCGACTCGCCTTTCTCTTGAACCGCCTGCTTGGCCGCGGCAAACCATTGGTCGAAAAAAACCAGATGCTACATTCTTGTCTACCCACACGGTGTTACGCCAGCCCAGCCATCTGCGTACAGGTCAAAGATCGATCTTTTGATATGTACATCTATGTACATAATATAGCGTACATTATGGTACACTCAATTCATGGAAGTCCCGATCACTCAGTTTCGCCGCGAAATCTTTTCGCTGGTCAATCAGGCCCTCGAAGGGCAGGAGGTCTGGGTGACCCACAAGGGCCGCCGCTTGAAGATTGTGCCCGAAGGCAAGCCGGTGAGCCGTCTCAGCAGGATTACGCCGATGGATGTACTGGTCGACCCGAATTTTGGCATGAATGATCCTGCCTTCAGGGCCGAATGGATGGCCGAGATGGAAAAGGAGTGGGAGAAGGACTGGGCCGACCTTTGATTGCGTATCTCGATACTGATATTGTGCTTTGGCTCGCGGCGGGCAAGGTGAATCGTCTGAGTTCCAAAGCAAAAGGACTGCTGGATAGGTCGGAGTTGCTGTTGTCCGCAATGGCATTCCTCGAACTCGAATACCTCAATGAACTCGGACGAACGAAGTTTCGTGCTCAGGATCTTCTGAATAAAGTCAACCACGAAACGAACCTACGCATCTGCGATCTTCCCTTTCCAGCCATCGCAAATGCCGCCCTCGACGAGAAGTGGACCCGCGACCCGTTCGACCGGCTGATCGTCGCCAACGCCAAAGCCAACGGCTTCGCCTGGCTCATCTCCGCCGACGAACAGATGCGAAAACACTATCCGCGAACGGTTTGGTAGTCTTCAAATTCTTCGCAGAAATGAAAAGGCCCAGCTAGCGATAGCAGGGCCTTTCCATTTGAAGCAGAAATCAGTAATTAAGCTGTCAGTGCTTCTCCGCCGCCGTAGCCAGCTTGGCTTCGGCTTCGGCGATAACATGGAGAGCTTCAGTGTATTTCTCTTCGCTCTCGCCGGCTTCGTTCCACATTTCTTGGCCGCGAACCAGTTGCTCCTCGGCGCGGTCCACGCTGATTTCTTCGGGCTTCAATGCGTCAGATGCCAGAATGGTGACGCGATCGGGAAGCACTTCAACAAATCCCCAACTGACGTTGTAGCGAGTGATGCCTTCCGGACCGCCGTCTGCACCGCCGTGCACAGTCACATCGCCGGCGCCCAACTCAGCCAACAGCGGCGCGTGGCCAAAAAGCACCTCCATGTAGCCGTTCTTCGCAGGCAGTTCCACAGCGGCCGCCGCATGCTCAAAGAGCGTGCGCTCCGGCGTCACCAGCCGGACACGGAGTTGGTTTGTTTCGTCAGACATGAATACCTTTCGAGGGACTAAGAGACTAGGGACTTAGGGACTAGAGAAAACCCGTCTGATGCAGATGCGACGGAAATTAATCCGTGCTCCTCAATTCCAAGTTTCATCGCAGCCATCCAGCCGCCAACGCTCTTGCTAGTCCCTTAGTCCCTAGTCCCTAGTCCCTTAGTCCCTAGTCCCTAGTCCCTAGTCCCTAGTCCTTAGTCCCTAGTCACTTAGTCCCTAGTCCTTAGTCCCTAGTCCTTAGTCCCTAAACAGATGCCTTCAGCTTCTCGGCTTCGGCCAGCACTTCTTCGATGGCGCCCTTCATGTAGAAGGCCTGCTCGGGGATATCGTCGTATTTGCCGGCGATGATTTCCTTGAAGCTGCGCACCGTGTCGGCCACCTTCACATACGCGCCGGGAATGCCGGTGAACTGCTCGGCCACGTGGAACGGCTGCGACAGGAACTTCTGCACCTTGCGCGCGCGCGCCACGGTGAGCTTGTCTTCTTCTGAAAGCTCGTCGATGCCCAGAATCGCGATGATGTCCTGCAGATCCTTGTAGCGCTGCAAAATTTTCTTCACGCCTTGCGCCACGTCGTAGTGTTCATCGCCCACGATGCGCGCGACTCAAGAATGCGCGAGGTCGAGGCCAGCGGATCGACAGCCGGATAAATGCCAAGCTCCGACAGCGGCCGGCTCAACACAGTGGTCGCGTCGAGGTGAGCAAACGTTGTGGCCGGCGCGGGATCGGTCAAATCGTCAGCGGGCACATACACGGCCTGCACGCTGAAGTCACAGATCCCTTGCTGGTGGAAGTGATGCGCTCCTGCAACTCGCCCATTTCGGTAGCCAGGTTCGGCTGGTAGCCCACGGCCGAAGGCATGCGGCCCAGCAGCGTCGAAACCTCAGACCCGGCCTGCGTGAAGCGGAAGATGTTGTCGATGAAGAGCAGCGTGTCGGAGCCTTCGACGTCGCGGAAATACTCGGCGACAGTCAGCCCGGTCAGCGCCACGCGCAGGCGCGCTCCGGGCGGCTCGGTCATCTGCCCGTAGACCAGCGCGCACTTCGAGTTGGCAAAGTCGCCCGGCTTGATGACGCCGGACTCGGTCATCTCGAGCCACAGATCGTTGCCTTCGCGCGTGCGCTCGCCCACGCCGGCAAACACCGAGTAGCCGCCGTGGTTCTTGGCCACGTTGTTGATCAGTTCCATGATCACGACGGTCTTGCCCACGCCCGCGCCGCCGAAACAGGCCGATCTTGCCGCCCTTCAAAAACGGCTGGATCAGGTCGATGACCTTGATGCCGGTCTCGAACATCTCCTCGTGCGTGGTCTGCTCGTCGAACAGCGGCGCGGGCCGGTGAATGGGCATGCGCAGCTTCTCGCCGATGGGGCCAAGCTCGTCCACCGGCTCGCCGATCACGTTGATCATGCGGCCCAGCGTCTCTTTGCCCACGGGCACGCGGATCGGCCCGCCGAGGTCGATGACCTTCATGCCGCGCACCATGCCGTCGGTCGCTTCCATGGCCACGGTGCGCACGCGGCCTTCGCCCAGGTGCTGCTGCACCTCGAGGATCACGCAGATGGGCGACGGCACGGTGAAGCCGTCGCTGGTGACGCGCAGCGCCTGATAGATCGCCGGCATCGTCGCTTCTTCAAACTGCACGTCGACCGCCGGACCGCGAAACCTGAATTACCTTGCCGATATTTTCTGCCATTTTTCTGCCTTCTTATTTAAGCGCCGCTGCGCCGGAAACAATCTCGATGATCTCCTTGGTAATGGCCGCCTGGCGCACGCGATTCATATGCAGCGTGAGCGCGTCGATCATGTCCGAGGCGTTGTTGGTCGCCGAATCCATCGCGGTCATGCGCGCCGCGTGTTCCGCGGCCACCGACTCCGTCATGGCGTGATACAGCATGGAAAAAACATATTGCGGAAGCAGGCCGTTGAACAGTTCCTCGGCCGGCTGCTCGTAGATGTAATCCACTTCCGCCGTGCCGAATCTCTTGGCTTCTTCGTCGGCCTCTTTGGTGTCGGCCGGTTCCAGCTCGAATGCCCGCGCTGCGTGCCGCTTCGCCGGCCCGCTCGCGCTCTTCTTCTGATCTGCTCACTGCGCCGGCGATCTGCGGGCCGCCGATCTTCTGATCAGCGGCAAAAGCTTCTCCACCACCAGGCGCTGCTGGATCACCGACTTGAATTCGTTGTAGACGATGTAGGCCGCGTCGATCTCTTCATGCACGTAGCGCGCGATGATGCTTTGCGCCAGCTCATAACACGCGGTGCGTCTCAAGCTTCACCAGCATGCCCGGATGATCGCCGGTGACTTCGACCGGCCCTTTGCGCTGCTCGCGCACCTGGCGCTTGTGTGCCGTGGTCGTCCGTCTGCTCGTTGTAAACCGCGGCAGGGATAGCGGCGGCGCATCAGATCGCGGCCCTTGCGGCCCACGGCTTCAATATCGATTTCGCTTGTCCGGGTTGCCGGCGATGAACTGATACGCCGTCTTGAGAATGTTGGCGTTGAAAGCGCCGGCAAATCCCTTGTCGCCGCTGACGATGACCAGCAGCACACGCTTCTCTTCGCGCATGGCAAACAGTGGATGGCGCAGCTTGCCGGTCTCCGGATCGAAAATATCGACGCGGCGCGTCAGCGACTCCAGCACGCTGGAAATCATCTGCGCATAGGGCCGCGCCGCCAGCGCGCGCTCCTGCGCGCGGCGCAGCTTGGCCGCAGAAACCATCTTCATGGCCTTGGTGATCTGCCGCGTGTTCTTCACGCTGCGAATGCGCCGCCGTAGATCGAGTACGTTTGCCATTGTCTTCTCTACTTCTAGCCGGCGGTTGCTTGAGCAGGTTCTTTAGTTTCTTGACTGGGCTTCTTCGTTTCCTGATCTGACTTCTTGTCTCTTCACCCGGCTTCTTGTCGTCTTTCCCCTGCGCTGATTCTTTGCCCGCCGCCTTAGCATCGGCAGGCGCTGCCGCTTTCTGCGCCTCTTCATGTTCCGACTTGAAGTTTGCCGAGTACTCTTTCATCGCCGCGTGCAGCTTGTTGCGCAGTCGTCATCGAGCTCCTTCTTCTTGGTCAGGTCGTCCATGCAGTGCGGTCTGCGCCGCATCAAAGTACTTGTACAGGCCCGTCCTCGAAGGCCCGAATGTCAGGGACCTGCAAATCGTCCAGATAGCCTTGCGTTCCGGCAAAGAGAATCATCGACCTGCTGCTGCCAGGTCAGCGGATGGAACTGCGGCTGCTTGAGCAGTTCAGTAAGGCGCTGGCCGCGGTTCAGCTGCTTCTGTGTAAGCGGATCAAGATCGGAGCCGAACTGCGCGAAGGCAGCCAGTTCGCGATACTGCGCCAGGTCGAGCTTCAGCGTGGAACCCACCTGCTTGATCGCCTTGATGGCCGCCGAGAAGCCTACGCGCGAAACCGAAAGGCCCACGTTCACGGCTGGACGAACGCCGGAGTTGAACAGATCGGTTTCCAAAAATATCTGGCCGTCGGTAATTGAAATTACGTTGGTCGGAATGTAAGCCGAAACGTCGCCGGCCTGCGTCTCAATCACCGGCAGAGCGGTCAGCGAGCCGCCGCCCTTTTCTTTGCTGCATCTTGGCGGAGCGCTCCAGCAGGCGCGAGTGGAGATAGAACACGTCGCCCGGATAAGCTTCGCGGCCCGGCGGACGGCGCAGCAGCAGCGAAATTTCGCGATAAGCCATGGCGTGCTTGGAAAGATCGTCGTACATCACCAGCGCGTGGCGGCCGGTGTCGCGGAAGAACTCGCCGATAGCGGTTGCCGCATAGGGCGCGATGTAGAGCATTGGCGCCGGTTCTGATGCCGACGCGGCCACGATGACGGTGTGGCCCATGGCGCCAGCTTCGGTCAGCGTCTGCACGACCTGCGCGATGGAAGAACGCTTCTGCCCGATGGCGCAGTAGATGCAGATCAGATCGTTCTTGGCGTTGTTGATGATCGTGTCCAGCAGCACCGCGGTCTTGCCCGTTTGGCGATCGCCAATAATCAGCTCGCGCTGGCCGCGGCCAATGGGAATCATGGCGTCGATGGCTTTGAGCCCGGTCGCCATGGGCTCGCGCACCGGCTGGCGATCGATGATGCCGGGAGCCAGCCGCTCAATGGGCAGCGATGCTGTAGCTGGCGATGGGGCCTTTGTCGTCAATGGGCTGGCCCAGCGCGTTCACCACGCGGCCAATCATGCCTTCGCCCACCGGCACGCTGAGAATCGTTGCCGGTGCGCTTGACCTCGTTGCCTTCGCTCAGCTCGGTGTAGTCGCCCAGCACCACGGCGCCCACCTGATCTTCTTCCAGGCTCAGCGCCAGTCCGGCAGATGCCGTGCGGAAAGGCGAGCAACTCGCCGGCCATCACCTTGTCCAGTCCGTGCAGGCGCGCAATGCCGTCGCCCAGCGATGTGATGGTCCCGACTTCGTCCACCTGGACCTTGGAGTCGTAGTTCGCGATCTGCTCGCGAAGAAGTTGCGTAATTTCGTCTGCCTTGATCTGAGCCATTTCTTTCCTTGCCTACTTGAAACTCTTAAAAATCTGCCGATCGCTAGTCTCTGACCGCGTTTACTGTCCACCAACCAACGATTCTCTCAACCTGTCCAGCCTGCCGCGCACCGAGCCGTCATACACCGTTGAACCGATGCGAACGACTGTGCCGCCGAGGATGGCTGCATCCAACTTGAATCTGGCTTCCATGCGCGAGCCGGCCAGTTTGCCAATCTCCGCCACCAGCGCCTCGCGCTCTTCGGCGTCCAGTTCGCGCGCGGTCACAATCTCCGCCTGCCGAATTCCCAACTGCTGCTGCAACAGATTGCGATAAGCCTCGGCTACTTCGTTCACGCCGCCGATGCGATCGTTGTCAATCAGCACCGCCAACAGGTTGCGCAACTCTTTTCGCAAACCGAGCTTCGCGTTCAGCTTGTCCAGAAATTCCACCTTTTGCCCGGCAGGAATGGCCGGATTCACAAAAAACTCGCGCAACTCATGGTTGCCGTTCCACGCGGCCAAAAAGTCATCGAACTCTACAGCGATTGCGGCCGTATCCAACTTCTCAGCCGTAACCACATCGAGAAAAGCATTGGCATAGCGAGCGACAAAGGCGGCCACTTAGTCTTGCGCCCTCCTTTTGTCACGTCTCCGACAAATTCCGCAATCAGCGCGCGGTCGGTTTCCGGCGTAAGAACCAGTTGCCTGGCGGCCTGGTCGACGGCCAGATCGGCGGCAAAGTGACGCAGTCCGCGCCTGGCCTGAGCGGCGGCCATGTTGATCTCCTGCTCGGCAGAAGCAACAATGCGGGCGCTCTCCTCTTCGAGTGAAGCCTTGATGCGCGCCTCGTCGTGTTTGATATCTTCATCCACTTCGGTCTTGAACTTTTGAATCTCATCGCCGAGTGAAGCAAGCTTGGCCTCGACCGCGCTCAGCCGCGCGTTAGCATCTTCGGTGACCTTGCGCGCCGACTCGATATCGCCGCGCACCTTTTCACCACGAGTCCGCAGGAACTTGGGCAAAAAGCGCCCCAGCGGGATAACAATGGCAAGGACAATAATGGCGAAGTTGATCAACTCAAACATCCGCGCCGATGTTTCCACGCTTAGATGAAGCGCCCTGGCCGTCGCGACGACCATGGGGCCTTCGAGCCGGAATGCCCGGTCCTGATCTTCCTGCGACTGACCTGAAGCGGATGCAGCAGCCGGTGCAGAGGCCGTTTCATTCGTAGTGGCGGCAGTTTGCTGCGCGGCAAGTCTAAATGGAGCCAGCGCAACCGTAGCCGCAATCAGGCCAAAAATGGCAAACCGGAAAGTGCGGTATTGGAAACCAGAGGCGGCAAGACGCATTTGCGCAATCGAATGTGTCAAACGCTTCAACGGGAACCCCCGGCAGCCTGGGGCAGAACCGCTCGAACCACCTGGCTGGCCAGATCCCCGGCAGCGCCTCGTAGGTTTTGCCGGGCCGCTTCAGCCTCAGCTTCAAGCTCAGCCTGAGCTTGCCTCACCTTGACTCCGGAAGTCTTGCGGGCGACTCGAGTGCGGCGTCGCGCTCGGCGTTCCATTGCTTGACGCGCTGTTCACGGGCTTTGTAGACCTCGCCGCGCGCCTGGCGTAGTTGGGCGGCATAATCGGCGGCTCTCTGCTCGGCTAGGGCGATGGCCTTGTGCGCATCTTCGACGGCGCCCTCAGTGCGCGCGTAGCGCTCTTTCAACGTTGCATTCAACGGTCCCTGAATCAGAAATTGATAGGCCAAAACCAGCACGATAAACAGCAGCATCGTCGGCACGGCGCCGAGCAGAAGTGTCCCGAGTTGTTGGATGATTTCTTCCATGCTGGTCCGATTCGCTCCGGCGGTCAGATTGGGCTTTTTCGCGGGTGGAACACCTTTTTGTATCAGGGGCGGACCCCCAAGTCAACGCAGATGGAGCCGTATTTGGCGGGTCCTGTGACTGCGGTCACGGAATGCGAAACTTTATCCAAAAAAGGGCTTGCATTCGCCGCGAACAGGCCTAGACTGAGAATACCACCTAGACCCGGTCCAGGGTCCAGCGGGCAGCCGGTTCCGGGAAGTCCTTCCACTCCCTCGGTCGGTTGCCCGCTTCTTACTTTTCAGACCAATTTTTCGTCCGAATTTGTAGCTTTACAGCTTCGTCTGAGTCTGAACCTACGGCTTGGATGCCAGTAGTAGCCTTGTCCACAGTCAACAGTCCCTGGGCGCGCAGCCAGTTTTCCAGAAGATTCGGCCACTGATCGAGCGCCGGATCGCCCTTGCCCAGACCGGTGCCGTGCGCGCCGTTTGCAAAGATGTGGGCCTCGGCCGGGACGCCCGCCTTGACCAGCGCCTCATAGAAGCGCAGCCCCTGCTCCACCGGCACTGTCTGGTCGTCAAAGGTGTGATACCAGAATGTGGGCGGCGTGTCTTTGGTGACAAAAAGGTCGGGCGAGTACGCCGCGGTAAGCGCCTCGCACCGGTCCATCACATTGAAAATCTTGCAATAGTTCAGGTGGGACGTGTCCAGCGAAATGGCTCCAATCCAGGGATAGCCCAGAACCAGGTAGTTCGGCCGGCTTGAGGCGCGCTCGATCGGGTCATCAGCCTCTGCATTCCCCGGAACAAACTGGGTTCCGGAAAGCGCCGCCAGGTGGCCGCCGGCCGAAAAGCCGATGACAACAATGCGGTCAGGGTCGATAAAGTAGTCCCTCGCCCGCGCCCGCACCGTCTGGATGGCCCGCCGGGCATCGAGCAGCGGAACCGGCATGAGGTAGCCGTTCGAGGTGAGGCGGTAACTCAGGATGAAGGCCCGAAATCCCCTTGCCGTGAACCAGTCGGCCACTTCTCTGCCTTCCAAATCTCCTGCCAGCGCACGATAGGCGCCGCCTGGAAAGATCACCACCGCCGAGCCGTTGGCTGCACCGCGGCGCGGCGACAAGAGGGTCAGTGTCGGCGTGTCCTCGCAGGCTTTACCCTTGGCCTCTGGAGCGTCGCCGGGCCACAGGCGGATAGTCTGAACGCCCAGAAAGTCGTTGTTGTTGCCGGGCGTCGCACAGGGTTGATTCTGCGAACTCGCCAGCGAACCGGACAGCAATACCAAGGCCAGCATTCCCGCAAACTGTTTCACCTTAAGCCTCCATCATGTTCGCCAGGATTATACGATCATGGACTAGAGATCAGGCCTCTGATCGCTGCCTTACAGCCAAATCGCTGTATGCCCCGGACACGAATTCAAGGCCTGCTCGCTCAACTCTTCCGCCAGCTCAAACCCGTAGCGGGCAAAGTAGTAGGCGGCGCCGTGCTGCCGCTCCTGGAGCACGCCGCCGGGATAAAGTGCCTGGCAGATGGCCTCAGCATGTCGGCCAAGCGACGCCTCGCGTTCCAACTGAAAACTCGCCGCCAGCCTGCGAAGGCGATTCATCTGGTAACGCATCTTGCTGGCGGCTGTCTCCGCCGACCTGCCCAGGCCCGCATCCAACTGGCTCATCCATTCCTCTACTGTTTTTAGTTCAGCATCGAGCGCATTGCCCGCCGCGGCCAGCTTGCGCTTGCCCTCGATGGGAATGGCCCGCGCGGCAAGAAGCTGTGCCAGCGATGGCTCGCTCTCCGCAAAAACCCGCTCCAGAGTTAACTCATGCTTGCGCAGCAACTCGCCAATGGCCGGCTCAACGAGCGTAGCGGAAAGGCTCGGCTGAACCGGCGTCATGCGGCCCAGAATGCGCTCGAAGAGCACGGCCGACTGGGCGAAGTAAGCGATCTCAGCGGGCCCGCCGATGGTGAGCGAGGTCGAAAGCAGAAAATCCTGGAACACAGGCCGCAGCAAAGCCGATGGCGAGATTCGCTCTGGCTCGGTCTCGAGAACGCCCACCAACTCAGAGGTTGAGTAGCTCTGCCGCCCCGCTTGCCACAACCCACCAGGCTCCGCGGAGCTTGGCGCTAAGCGCTTGAGGGCCAGCCGTGCCGCCGAGCTTTTGTCAATCAGAAACAGCAAGCTGGACTGCGCCCCAACAGCTACCTGCGCGTGATAGCCGGCGGCTTCGAGTTCGCCGCTGCGCTGTTTGAGAGCAGCGTGCAATTCGTCCGCGCGCTCCAGCGCCGCTCGCAGCACCGGCGCGCCGATGCGGTGAAATGCGCGGCCGCCTGCATCCAGAGTCAAGAGTCCCTGCGCAGCAAAAACCTTCGCATAGAACGCTGCAAACGCCTGGGAAAAAGTGCGGCCCGGCTGGTAGGCCTCGGCAAGCGCATCCATGGCATCGGATGGCCCCAGCAACTCCCGGGCCTGATCGACCAGGGGGGCGATGCGCTCGTCCAAAACGATGCCGCCCACCGGCCGCGCTGACACACCGTGGCTGGATTCCGCAGTTGGGGAATACGCCAGCGTGCGGAGTTCCCTCTTCGCGGGAAATGCGACGTGGTCGATCTCTTCGAAATCGTGATCTTCGCTGGCGAGCCAGAAGATGGCCGCGTGGGGTCGGCCCGCCGCGGTCGCTTGTCGTGCGCGCGCTATCGCGGTTGCAGCTTTATACGGGGTAAATAACGGTCCGCCGAACAGCCCGACTTGTTGCCCTGTGACGACCGTCCCCGCGCCGTTGCCCAGCGCTTCAAGAGCCGCCGCTGTAGCCGGCTCGGGATTTTGCTCCGCGAGCAACTTCACCAATTCGGGCCAATGCGCAGGACGCTCCGGGGCGCCGGCCGCGACGAACCAACCGCTGCCCGATGGTGGCGAACCATAAAAATGCGAAGCTGCGGCGCTCCCGGCGCAGTAATCCAGAAACAGCCGGCTCAAGCCCGGCGCAACGGTAATCGGGAAACAGTCTGCGGTCAGCAAATCATTCACGAGTGGTCATTCAATTCCTGCTGGCGGTGGCCCTAAAGCTCCCTGACTACGGTTGACGGGAAATTTGGCTTTGCTTAAGGATGCCACGCCAGGCAGGATCGATGCACAACTCCTCAATTGCGTTCCCAATTCTGCCATGCCAAACCAACTGGGCCGTTCGTATACTCTTGATCTGACCGCACGCGATTGTGCATTGAGGAGACGAATCCAGATGGCGACCAAAAAGAAGTCCGCTAAAGCGGCGGAGCCTAAAAAGACAGTTGATAAGCGAGAAGCCGCAAAAAGCAAGCCGGAGAAAATCGCGAAGCCGAAAAAGGCTAAGAAGAAGCTGGCCAGAATCCCCCAGGCGGCGGTGGTCGAGACGGCCCAGATCATTAGCTCCAAGGTCGTCTATACCGGTCCGCTCTTTCGGATTCTCCACGACAAGCTGGTCGAGCCTGGTGGCCGCAGGAGCGAACGCGACGTCATTCGCCACAACGGCAGCGTGGTCATCCTGGCGATTGACAGCTCCAAAAGCAGGAAAGATCCCTGGATCGTGATCGAGCGCCAATACCGTCACGCCGCGAATCAGTTTTTGTGGGAGCTGCCCGCAGGGAAACTCGATCCGGGCGAAGATGCTCTGACCGGCGCGAAGCGCGAACTGGCTGAGGAAACCGGGTATGCCGCAGAGAAATGGAAGCCCCTGGTCGAATACTACGCGAGTCCCGGATTTCTCGGTGAATCAATGAAGGTCTTTTTAGCCGAGGGGCTTATCGCCGGAGACGCTCATCCCGAGGACGACGAGCAGATCGAGTTTCGCCTGGTCAAATTATCCCAGGTACTTAAAATGATCGACAAGGGTGCTATTCTGGACGGCAAAACGTTGACCAGCGTGCTCTTATATGCGAGGCGAACCGGCCGCAAACGCAAGAAATAGATCCGCCGAATATCTATCGGAAGCCTCCTTCCTCCGGGAAATAGCGTGCCCATTCCATCCTCCGTGTCTGGAAGTTATGGGTTCGAAGGCACGATTTCTCCTGAGGTCTGTTCGTCCCACTTTATGGGTCCTGTTGCGAAATGATGCAAACCTTTAAGTCGGTTTTGCCGTCCTATTTATCAATCGGCATCCGATTCCATCGCTTGCCGCATTCCCCGCAAGACCCAGAAAGAGGGAGCCTGTGGCCCAATTCAAAGGGAAAGTCAAGTGGTTCAACAATGCCAAGGGCTATGGATTCATCGGACGCGACGACGGGCCTGATGTATTCGTTCATTACTCATCCATTCAGTTGGATGGGTATAAGACACTGAAAGAGGGCGATGACGTCGAGTTCGACATCGTCCAGGGCCAGAAAGGCCCCCAGGCGGATTCAGTGATCCGCTTTAAGGACGCCGCGGCCCATACCGCCGCCTGAAGGCCCAGAGAGGGCCGGGCATACCGCGCGACCACCGCCAGGCGGTGCGAAGAAAGTGTGTCCGGATTGCGCCTGAATTCGCGTGATTCATCCTGAATTGCCTTCATTCATGATGTTGAATGGTCGGGCTCAGGGGCGCGGGGAAACTTCCACGCGCGGGCCACTCCCTTCCTCTGCCCTATGCGCTACCATATGAGAAACAACTGGTGAAGCGCATGTTCGTAGTCGTTTGGCAGTTTGAAATTGCTGAGGAGAAGATCGCCGCCTTCGAGGCTGCCTACGGACCTGAGGGCGCCTGGGCGCAGCTCTTCCGGACATCGCCTAATTATCTGGGAACAGAGCTCTTACGCGACGCCTATATCCCCGGAGCCTACCTGACCATTGACCGCTGGACCAGTGAGCAGGATTTTCGGACTTTCCGCAAAGATCACGACCTCGAATATGAGGCCCTTGACCGCTCCTGCGATGCGTTGACCAGCCGCGAAATCCGGATCGGGGCGTATGCGGTTTCCTGACACACTCCCTTGGTAATAAGAGCAAAACCGCTTTCGATTCAATAGCTTTCGGTTAGACGGTCCAATCTTCTCCATTTCTTCGCTATTTTCTTCTGTCAATGTGTGTCCCAGCCCTGCTACAATCCCATCGAAATCATTTCCGCCGCGCGTTGCCGATTTGTGACATGAAACCCGCATGACGTGAGCAATTTCAGGAGACACTCCCAATGGCCATCGCCGATGACCGCGCCAAAGCCGTAGAACTAGCCCTCGCACAGATCGAAAAACAGTTTGGCAAAGGCTCCATCGTCCGCCTTGGCTCAAAGGAAGCCCTGCTGCCCATTGCCGTTATCTCTACCGGCTCCATCAGCTTTGACGCTGCTCTGGGCGTAGGCGGCGTTCCGCGCGGCCGGGTGTCGGAGATTTTCGGCCCGGAGTCCTCGGGCAAGACCACGATCACTTTGCAGATCATCGCCGAGGCACAGCGGCTTGGCGGTTTGGCGGCGTTTGTTGACGCCGAGCACGCGCTCGATCCCAGCTACGCGAAGAAGCTTGGCGTCGACGTAGACAACCTGCTGGTTTCTCAGCCGGATAGCGGCGAGCAGGCCCTGGAAATCACCGAGGCGCTGGTCCGCTCTGGTGCGATTGACGTTCTGGTGGTCGATTCAGTGGCAGCGCTGGTGCCCAAGGCAGAGCTGGACGGCGAAATGGGCGACTCCCATATGGGACTGCAGGCGCGGCTCATGTCGCAGGCTCTGCGCAAGCTCACCGGTACGGTTTCGAAGTCCCGAACCGCGCTGATTTTCATCAACCAGATTCGCGAGAAGATCGGCGTCATGTTCGGCAACCCGGAAACCACCACAGGCGGCCGCGCGCTGAAGTTTTACTCCTCAGTTCGCGTCGATATTCGCCGCATTGCGGCCATCAAAGAAGGCGATGTGGTAACCGGGACGCGGACCAAGGTCAAGATCGTCAAGAACAAGGTAGCCGCGCCCTTTCGCGAGGCCGAGTTCGACATTCTTTACGGCGAAGGCATCAGCCGAGAGGGAGATGTTCTGGACCTGGCCGTAGCCAACAACATCGTTGAGAAATCGGGCGCATGGTATAGCTATGCCGGCGAACGCATCGGCCAGGGACGCGAAAACACGAGGAACTTTCTCAAGGAAAACAAGGACATCTTTGCCAGGATGGACGTCGAGCTGCGCAAGAAGCTGAACATCGGCGGCTCAACCAAGGCTGAAGTACCCGACGTGCCTGTCAGCGGCCCCGCCGAGGCCAAGGAAGCCGTGCGCGCCCGCAAGGGATGACGAGTCAAGAACTTGAGGATTGAAGAGCGGCCTGTGCGCACGAGGACCATCCTGACTTTGGCCCTCTCGTGCGACGTGCATATGAAGCGCTTATCGCCCGCAACGACACTCTCTGCACGAGCGTGTTTACGGTTGGCGAAGTCCTGACCCTGCCGCTCAGGATGAAAGACGAAGCGGCAATAGCCGCAATTCGCGACTCAATGCTGAGCGGTGAGGTCGAATTGCTTCCATTCACGCTTCCGATGGCGCAGAGATACGGCCAAATTCGGGCGGTCAGCTCAATCAAGGCCGCCGATGCACTCCACCTCGCTACTGCCATCGAAACCAGAGTCAATCTATTCGTCACCAATGACCGGGAGCTACAGAGATTGGAGGTGCCGGATAAGCCGTGGACGGTCGGCCTCGACGGCAAATTGTTTTGAGCCATTGGAGAAATTGAACCCGGAGCTCACTCGCATCGTAAGGATTGTGGGTGTCGGAGTCAGACGCATCGGGACGCTCATGGCTCTCATCTGTTGGTTTTGCTCTAGACTTGAATGCAAATGGAGATCATTAAGCGAGCGTGTGCAGAAGTTGGCCCGCGGCGGACGCTCCGCTGGCTTGCGATTGTTCTGGCGTTTGCATCGCCGATTGCCGCGCAGAGTCAAACCATTCCGGAAACGAATACGCCTGCCATTGCACCGTTTTCAGGGATTCACGCTTCCCTCATCCTGGACGGTCCCTGGCGATTTCAGACGGGGGACGATCCACAATGGGCCGATCCGGCTTTTGACGATTTGAAGTGGCCCACGGCTACCCTGGACAAGCCGCTTTCCGCGCAGGGGTTCGATTCCTATTCGGGGTATGCCTGGTATCGCATTCGAGTCCAGCCTCAGCAGCTTTCAGCACTCGCCAGTTTCGCCCCAGGCACACCTCTTGTGCTGCTTGCTACGCCGAACTCCGTCGGGCAGCTTTCGGTTTATGTAAACGGGTATCTTGTCGGCCAGACCAACGGGATGACTGAAAGCCCATCGATGTTTCAATCGCCACCATTGATGGTTCAAATTCCCGGCTCCGGGACAACTGTTCTGGCGATTCGGACCTGGGCCGGCACGGGCGTCCAGGTGAATCGCGGCCTGCTCGAAAAGGTAGAAATCGGCACGCGCGACGACGCCACCGACAAAATTGCTGCGGCGACAATCCGCCGATGGGACGAACACGCAATCTCCGCATTGGTGGTTTCGTTCCTGTTCGCCTGCGTCGCCTTGCTTGCGGCCGCACTTTATCTGTCGCAGCGCCACCACTCGGAGTACTTGTGGCTCGCGCTGCTCTGCCTTTCAGTAGGCGCCAGCGGTGCTGCCGATGCCGCGTATGGGCTCGGACACATGTCGCTGGGCGTCTATCGCATCTTCGCCTTGTTCGCCGGCCGCATCTTCATGGCCGTCACGCTGGAGTTTTTGCTTCGATTCACCGCTTCCAATAGACGCAGGACCGTCCGCGGGGTCCAGATTGCGGTGCTGGTTTTGCCGTTTGTTTATTTTGTGCACCTTGAACAGACCTACGAGCTGCTCTCAGTTACCGCTGAAGTCGTTTTCTGCGGCCTGGTGTGCTACTTGCTTTTCCGCGCATGGCGTCGCGGCCAGACGGAAGCGGGCGTCATGCTGCTTCCGTTCTTTCTCGCCGCCACCGCGGATTCCGCCGACACCGTTCTCGATTTTGCAGCATCAAGACAGTGGATCTCGCAAGAATTTTCGTCTCCCCGCTTCCACTTTGGCCCGATCGAATTCGGAACCGGTACCGTCGCCTATACCGTTTTTCTAGGAAGCCTGATCGCTGTGATTCTTTACCGGTTTGTCCGCGTCAGTCAGGAAGAGCAGCGATCCTCGGCTGAGATTGCCGCTGCGCGCAGCGTGCAGGCGCTGCTGATTCCCACTACGTTGCCTTCCAACAGCAACTTCGTGCTTGAAAGCGCCTACCTGCCGATCCAAGGCGTGGGCGGTGACTTCTTTCAGGTTCTCCCTTTAAAAGACGATTCCCTGCTGATCGTGGTGGGCGATGTCAGCGGTAAAGGCCTGCAGGCTGCGATGAATTCCAGCACGCTGGTGGGCGCGTTGCGCAATGAACTTTCCCATGACCCTGGAACGATCCTTGACCATCTTAACCACGTACTGATCGGTGCGGTCTCGTCGCCGGGCAAAGTTCCCGACCTGGATGCGGCGCCCTGCTTTGCCACCTGCCTTTGCGCGCGGATCTTCCCGGACGGCACGCTGACCGTTGCCAACGCGGGACACCTGAGTCCCTATCGAGATGGCCGCGAACTGGAACTCAAACCAAACCTGCCTCTTGGAGTCATCGCGGGCACGCATTACGAGCAAACGACCTTTCAACTCAAGCATGCCGACAGACTTGTGTTCCTTTCCGACGGCGTCGTGGAAGCCAGAAATCAGCAGGATGAACTATTCGGCTTTGAGCGCACCAGACAAGTCAGCAACGAGTCCGCGCGCTACATCGCGCAAACCGCCAAGCGATTCGGCCAAACGGATGACATCACCGTGGTATCGCTCTACGTCGCATCTCGCGCTGCTGAGCACGCCAGCCTGGAGTCGGCGGAGATGCGCTAGAGCTGCAATCGTCATCCCACATGGAGACTTTTGCGGAATGAAATCACGTAGAATCGCTGTTGAGAATCATCGATGAGCGTAAAGGCCCTCTATCCCGGCACCTTCGATCCGCCGACCAACGGTCATGTGGACTTGATTCAGCGTGGATCGACGCTCTTCGAGCATCTGACTGTCGCCATCCTCAGGAACCCGGTCAAGAATCCGCTGTTTACAGTCGAGGAGCGGGTGGAGATGCTGACGGAGGCCACGCGATCGCTGGAAAACGTCTCAGTGGCTACCTTTGACGGGATGATGGTGGAGTTTGCGCGGCGCGAAGGAGCATCGGCGGTATTGCGCGGCATCCGAGCCATCTCCGACTACGAGTACGAGTTCCAGATGGCGCTGATGAACCGGCGGCTTGCGCCGGAGATTGAGACGGTCTTCTTGCAGCCGGCGGGGCGTTATTCGTTCGTCAGCTCGCGGATGGTGAAGGAAGTGTTCAGCTTTGGCGGCGACATCACCGGTCTGGTGCCTCCGAACGTGCTCAAGCGCCTGCGCGGGCGGATTGGGAAGAGCTGACGTACGTGGGTCACAGGTTTCAGGAGCGAAGCCTGTAGCACCGCTGTCTAAGGCTACAAGGGTACATCTCCGTGCCTTCCCTGGCATCCAAGTAAGTGAAGCAAGAAATGGACGTACCCATGTCTGAGCACCACGACGCCGTCAAGGGCCACGAAGCCCATGCCCTGCATGAAGATCATGCTGTCAAGGGTCCCCACGACCCCAAGGTGATTAACCCGAAGATGGCCTCCGACGTTGCTTATTGGTCAAAACAGTTCGGGGTTACCGGCGATCAACTCCACGAAGCCATGCGCAGCCACGGTACAAATGTGGACAAGCTCCGGGCCGCGCTTCACGCGCATTAAGAACGCCCGAGTCGGATTGTTTGGCGGATGTTGCCGAGGGTTGGAAGGATCGGATCTCAGACCGGGGATGATGCTGCGTCTCATCAAGCGACGTTGTACGGAGACGAGGATGCGATGAAATGCAAATGAAGGTCCTTCGGCTCCATTGAACTAGGCCAGCTCAGGATGACAGCATTTTATTGATCGCTCAGGATGCCCGGATTTTGACCTTAGCCCGAAATCTGTAAAGATAGAAGTGCTATGACAGTCTCTACTCCTTCACAAGTCTTTGCCGAGCGAATCGGCCGCATTGAAGTTTCAGCAACCATGGCTGTAGCCGCCGAGGCGGCCAAGCTGCGCGCTCAGGGCGCAAACCTGGTGGATTTCGGGGCCGGCGAGCCTCACTTCCCTACTCCGCGGCACATCAAGGACGCGGCCATCGCCGCCATCGACGCCAACTTCACCCGCTACACCGTGGTGCCGGGCATTCCCGACGTGCGGAAGGCAATCGTCGAGCGGCACGCCTGCGACTTTGGTTCAGATTACGCGCTGGACGAGGCTATCTTCACCACCGGCGGCAAACTGGCGCTGTTCAATACCATTCAGATTCTCGTCGAGCATGGCGACGAGGTGATTCTGCCTGTACCTTATTGGGTGAGCTTCAAAGACATCATCCAATACGCGGGCGGCAAGGTTGTATATCTCGAAACCAGCGAAGCGGAGAACTTCCGCATTACGGCCGACGCGATTGAGAAGGCGATCACGCCGAAGACCAAGGCCATCATACTCAATTCGCCGTCGAATCCGGCGGGCTCGGTGGTCTCTGCCGAAGACCTGGAGCGGATTGTGCACCTGGCTCACGAGCGGGGCATTTTCCTGCTTCTGGACGAGTGCTATGTTTATCTGAACTATGCCGGCAAGCCCGTCTCCGGCGGCTCGTTCACCTGGGCCAAGGAGCACCTTGGTCATCCTCGGATCGCTCTCGAAGACTTATTCGATGACCGGCTGGCGGGCGGGGTTTGCGCTGGCCTCAAAGCCCGTGGTGGCCAACCTGAGCAAGCTCCAGTCGCAGTCTACTTCCAACGCTACGAGTTTTGTGCAGAAGGCCGCGATCGCCGCGCTGACCGGCTCGCAGGAGTGCGTCTGCGAGTTCCGCGCCGAGTTCATCAAGCTGCGCGACTACATGCTGACCAAGCTACTTGAGATTCCCGGCATCACCTGCACAAAGCCCGAGGGAGCGTTCTACGTTTATCCGAACATCTCCGCTTATTTGGGCAAGGGAGGCATTCGCACGGCGACTGAGCTGGCGACACGGCTGCTGCATGAAGGCCACGTGGTCACAGTGCCAGGCGAAGCGTTCGGAACCGCGGAGCATATTCGCATCTCTTATCCGGTGACCAGGCAGAACATCGACGAAGGAACCCGGCGGATGGGGGAGTTCCTCACTCAACTGTCTTAGCGGCATCGCCCAATTGACGGCGACGCCCGCCTGGTTCTGCAATGTGGGACCGTGATCCCTACGCCGGCCGCGCCGAAACCGCACAGCCGATAAAATCCTTTGACAAATATGTGCCGGCCGCTCTGTGCAAACGTGGTCCCGGTCGAGTAGGATGTCACTTCAATGCCGAAGCCAATTGATTTTCGTCCGGTGATCCTTGCGGGTGGCAGCGGAACCCGCTTCTGGCCGCGCTCCCGCCGCGCTCGCGCCAAGCAGGTTCTGGCGCTTGACGGCGAACGCTCGATGATCCAGCAGACCGTGGATCGTCTTAAGCCGCTGGCCAAGCTGGAGAACACCTGGATCATTACCAACGAGTATCAGGCCCACGAGATCGCCGATCAGTTGAAGGGCGTGCCTGAAGAGCAGATCATCCAGGAACCGGTGGCCCGCAATACGGCTCCGGCCTGCGGACTGGCGGCATTCCTGATCGAACGGCAGAACCCGAACGCGGTGCTGGGCGTGTTTCCTTCCGACCACGTGATCGGCGACGAGCCGCGATTTCTCAAAGCGCTGCAAAAGGGAATCGCTGTAGCCGCAAAGGGCGACAACATGGTGGTGCTGGGGATTGAGCCTACTCGCGCCGAGACCGGTTACGGCTACATCGAAACCGGCGACTACACACCAGACGATTCCGCTTTGCACGTGCGGCGTTTCATCGAGAAGCCCAATCAGAACCGGGCCGAAGAATTTGTGGCGGCGGGCAATTACTACTGGAACTCAGGAATGTTTTTGTGGTCGGCGCGCACCCTGGCCAACGCCGTGCGCGAACACTTGCCGGAGACCGCACCACTGCTCGAAGGAATTGCCGCGGCCTACGGCACGCCCCAATTCGAAGAGGTCTTTCAATCGCTCTATCCGAAGTGCGAAAACATATCAGTCGATTACGCGGTGCTTGAGCCGAGGTCGGCCAAAGGAGAGCACCTGTCAGACCTGTACTGCCTGCCCGCCGAGTTCAGTTGGAACGACCTTGGTTCCTGGGCCTCGCTTTACGAGTACCAGCTCGATACGCGGCTGCGCGGAGACGGCGATGGGAATGTGTCGGAGACTGAAGGCCACCTTGCCATCGATGCGGTCAACAATTACATCTTCAGCCCCAAGAAATTTGTCGCACTGGTTGGCGTGAAGAACCTGGTGATTGTCGACACCGAGGATGCTCTGCTGATTGCCCACCGCGAACACTCACAGGATGTGGGCAAGATCGTGAAGGAGCTCGGCCTCACCGGCAATACCGAATTGATATAGCATCGCCGTGTCTCAATTGGTAAACAAAGTATCTATGAGCGCCCCTACCTCCAATGCGACTGCAATGATCCATGTCCGCGTCGATCAAAAACTGAAAGCCAAGGCGGTTAAGACTCTCGATGCAATGGGACTAAGCCTCTCTGATGTTGTGCGCCTCCTGTCGACGCGCGTTGCGGCCGAAAAAGCGCTTCCTTTCGAGATACGGGTTCCAAACCGTGTAACCAGGGCAGCTATGGAAGAGGTCCGGCGCGGCGGTCTGCCTTCGGCGGCCAGCGTTGCGGAATTGATGGCTCGGCTGAATGCGGAAGGTTGAATGGACTCGCCAGTTCAAGCGGGATTACAGGTGAGAGCAATCCAGCCCTAGGTATCGAAACGATCTTGAGACGGTACTTCCCGCTGTATTGGACAAGTTGGTGTCCGATCAAGAACTTGATCCCAGGTTGAAAGATCATGCCCTCTCCGGAGAGATGGCGGGATTTCGAGAATGCCACTTGCGGCCTGATTTGCTTCTGGTCTACGCAAGAGCTAAAGCGCCTCCTAGCCTGATATTAATGCGTATCGGTTCTCACGGTGAGCTCCTTTAGTTCGCAGGCAAATACGCAAATGCACATCAGAAATTTGCTCGCTCGAAACACTCCTCGGACGCCGGCAGCCTCGCATTGTTTACACTCATTGCGAGGGATAACGAGAACTCCAAGATGCCCCATCCTCAAATAAAGTTTGGTACTGACGGCTGGCGCGGCCTCATCGCCGACGATTTTACCTTTGCCAATGTGCGCATCGCCGCTGAAGCCATCGCCGCCTATATTCACGCGAAAGAGGACCCTGCCAAGGGGCTTTGCATCGGCTACGACACGCGCTTTGGGTCAAAGGCGTTTGCGCGCGCCTGCGCAGAGGTTGCGGCGTCTACCGGCATTCCTGTAATGCTGGCCAACGACATCACGCCTACTCCGGCGTTGAGCTTCGGAGTGCGCGAGCGCGGCTGCGCGGGCGGCATCATGATCACTTCGTCGCACAATCCGGCGCAATGGAACGGCGTGAAATACAAGGCCTGGTACGGCGGATCGGGCAAGCCGTCCATCATTGCGGAGATCGAGTCGTACCTTGGGCAAGCCTGTGGCGCGCGCCGAGCAACCTGCGCCGATTCTTGAAGTCGATTTCCTGCCGACCTATCTCAACGCTATTGAGAGCTTCGCCGATCTGGAGCTCATCGCAAAGTCGGGCAAGAAAGTTTGCGATCGATTCGATGTATGGCGCGGGACGCACGATCATCTCCGACATCTTTACCGGCATCGGCGTGGCGCACGTGCAGATTCGCGGTAACGTCGATCCGCTGTTTCCCGGCATCAATCCTGAGCCCATCGAACCGCACATTCGCGCGCTGGGCGAAGCGGCAGTGGCCAACGGTTGCGATGCGGGCCTATGCACGGATGGCGATGCCGACCGAATCGGCGCGACGGATGAGCATGGGGAGTTCGTTGATCCGCACAAGATATTCTCCGTCCTGCTGAGCTGGGTGCTCAAGCGCAAAGGCTGGCCGGGCGCGGTGACGCGCGCCTTCAACACGACCAAGATGCTGGACCGCATCTGCGCAAAGTATGGCCGCGAGCTGATCGAGCACGGCATCGGTTTCAAGTTTGTGTGCGACTAGATGCTGGAACGCGAGATTCTGATGGGCGGCGAGGAGTCGGGCGGCATCGGCTTCCAGCGCCATCTGCCCGAGCGCGACGGCCTGCTGAACGCGCTGCTGCTGGCCAACGTGATGGCGGAGGAAAACAAGACGCTTGGCGAGTTGGTTGCCGATTTGCAAGCTGAATATGGCGAACACCAATACGGCCGAATCGATCTGCACATCTCCGACGAGATTAAGAACAATGCGATTGCCAGGGCGCGCGCATTGAAGCCCGGCGATTTGGCGTTCGCCGGCATGCCAATCTTTTGCCAGGAGAATTTGGATGGGGTGAAGTTTTACCTCGACAACCCGGAGGCCAGTGCAAAGCCGAAAGCGGCCGAAACCTGGCTGCTGCTGCGGGCCAGTGGGACAGAGCCGTTGATGAGAATCTACACTGAATCGTGCTCGAAGGAATCCGTGGCGAAGCTGCTGGAGTCGGCGCGCAAGTTTGCGCTGGGCGGGTAATTGGGGCCTTCTTCCTGGATTGTTATTGGAACATTCGGGCGTCAAAGACAAACGGCTGAGGAGCGTCGATCTTGAGCTCAGCCATACGCGGATGGAACGGGTTGACCAGGACGTTCCACTCCACGCGGATTGGCACTGATGGAACCATCAGAGCCAGCGACGAGCGGTCGCGCATCCAGGTATTACCCAAATCGCGGGTTGAGCCGGATTCTGCGTCCAGGTTATCCGTCCACCATTCCGGCGGCAACTCGGCGGGTTCGAGAGTGCGCGCCGGTTCCCCTTCCGGCAAGATTGCGGAGAGATAAACAAGGTCTCTGGGCGCCTGACCCGGCTCAAGATGGACAAAAAGTTCGATTGCCGCCAGCGCCAGCGAGGTGGATGCATAAACCATCGGTACTCCTCGCGAGTTCCAACGGCCGCCGAAGCGGCGCGCCCCCTCGCCGGAGAATGCTTCGGCTGCATACGGCGCCCGGCAGAGCCGCCAGATTCGCATCAGCTATAAACGCCGTAGGAGATGCGGCCAAGAATATCTTCCACTTCACGCACGCCCGGATCGGTGTCCAGCTGATCCAGCGGACGCCCGCCGCGCAGGGCGCGATTCGGCGTTTTGAGCCACGCCGCCGCCTTGTCGCCATCGCCCAGCGTCTCCGCTGCCGTGGCGTAGACTTGCGCCAGCCGAACAGTCCGATCCGACTCGGCCGGCGTCAGCCGGGAGTGCTGCGTCAGCCGCCGGGTGAGCGTGCGCTGCGGAATGCCGATTTTCTCGGAGATTTCCGCCTGGCGCAGGTCAAGCCGCTCGGCCAAAAGGAACAGTGACTTGACCGGCAGCCCTTCGCGGACAAGCTCGGCAAAAGCGCCACCCTTGTTCATCGAGCGACCAAGAATGAGTTCTCCGCCGAGAACATCTGGTACGGAATGGGTAGCCATGGTTCGCCTCTGGAGAAAGTATACGCCATTTGGCTAGATTAGGAACGCCATTCCTACGAGACAACAACCTTTTAGCCCGCTTACCAAGGCGGACGACAGGTAGCCGGGCCTTGCTAACAGCGTAACGGTCACATTACAAGCTACTTCTCCGTCCAGCTTGACGGCCTTTTCGGCTATCTTGCGGCTGGCCTCTGCGCCTGAGGCAGCCAGGCCCAGTTGTACGAGGAGCTTAGGCAGACGGATTTGATTTGGTTCCGATCCCGCAACATCGGCGTAGGCACGTCGCTTCTTCCAGGTCTTCGCTTTCGCCCTTTTGCTGGAACATCCGCGCCCAGTTTTCATCGGCGCGCGTCGGCTGCATCTTCGCCGTGAAATCCGGCCGTGATGGTGCGCGCCAGGCGCTTTTTGGCCTCCATCGGATGCAGCTTGCCGGCGGCGACTTCAGCTTCGAGCGCGTCTACTTCGCTCTGGCGCAGGTCGGTGAGGAAAACCTAGTACTTCCACATCAGCTCGTCGGAGATGCACATCAGCTTGCCGTACATCTCGGCGGGCGGCTCGTTGATGCCGATGGCGTTGTTGAGCGACTTGGACATCTTCTGCACGCCGTCGAGGCCTTCGAGAATCGGCGTCATCAGCACGATCTGCGGCTTCTGGCCGTAGTGGCGCTGCAGTTCGCGTCCGCATTGCAGGTTGAATTGCTGGTCGGTGCCGCCAAGCTCGACGTCGCACTCCAGGGCGACAGAGTCGTAGCCCTGCATGAGCGGATAGAGCAGCTCGTGGAGGCTGATGGGCTGCTCGGCCTGGAAGCGCTTGTGGAACTCGTCGCGCTCCAGCATCTGCGAAACGGTGAAGTGCGAGGCGAGCCGGATGGTGCCTTCATAGCCCAGCTTGCCCGAGCCACTCGGAGTTGTAGCGGACTTCGGTTTTGGCTGGCATCGAGGATCTTGAAGACCTGCGCCTTGTAGGTCTCGGCGTTCTCTTCAATCTGTTCCACGGGTAAGCGGCTTGCGGGTGACGTTGCGGCCCGTGGGGTCGCCGATCAGCGAGGTGAAGTCGCCGACGAGGAAGATGACCTGGTGGCCGAGCTGCTGAAAGTGGCGCAGCTTGCGCATCAGCACGGTGTGGCCGAGGTGCAGGTCGGGCGCGGTGGGGTCGAAGCCGGCCTTCACGCGCAGCGGGCGGCCGGTTTTGCGGCTGTCTTCGAGGCGCTCGCGCAGGTCGCTCACGCGGATGATCTCCGCTGCGCCTTTTTCGAGCAGGTCCATTTGTTCGTCTACGGGTAGAAACTTGCTCATGTCGTCTTTCAGTATAAGGGCCAGTGTATGGGTCAGAAGCGGGGCGGCCAGTCAATTGCAATCAACCTGATTTGGGTGGACCGGCCAGGTTCACATCGCCCCTACGGGGCTGGGTCGCGGCTTGCGATCAATGCCAGGATTACGTCCGCCGCAGGCGGACTTCATCCTGGGCTACTATCCTCTTCTCCCTACGGGAAAAGGAACTTCGGACGACTTTGCGGCGTAGGACCCATTCGGACAGCTCTGCGGCGTGAGATCGAGAGGCGCCCCGCTGCGCCTTTCAAATCCTATTTAGAAAGCTCGCTATAGTAACCTCGCCGATGCTTCCCGCTGCAAGACAAGCTGAATTGCCTTAGACTAATTCGATGGAAGAGTTCAGCAGGATTCAACGGCTGCCCCCTTACGTGTTCAACATTACTGACACGATGAAGCGGACAGCCCGGCGCAACGGCGAAGATATTATCGACTTTGGCATGGGCAACCCCGACGGGGCTACGCCGAAGCATATCGTTGACAAGCTGGTGGAGGCGGCCTTGAAACCAGCGACGCACCGCTACTCGGTTTCGCGCGGGTTGCCGCGGCTGCGCCGGGCAATTGCGACCTGGTACAAGACACGCTACGACGTGGACCTGGACCCGGAGACCGAGGCCATTGTGACCATCGGCTCGAAGGAGGGGATTGCGCACCTCTGCCTCGCGATTCTCGATTCGCGAGATACGGTGCTGGTTCCGAATCCGAGCTATCCCATTCATATCTATGGGCCTGTGATCGCGGGCGCACACGTGGTGAGCGTGCCGGTGCACGACCGCGAGCACTTTCTGGCGCAGCTTGAAGACCTGATTCCGCGCATGGTGCCGCGGCCCAAGGCGCTGATCGTCAATTTTCCTTCGAATCCGACCGCCGAGTGTGTCGAACTGCCGTTTCTGGCGCGGCTTGTGGAACTGGCCAGGGAATATGGATTCCATTTGATCCAGGATCTGGCTTACGCGGACATCGCCTTCGACGGTTACAAGCCGCCCAGCGTACTGCAAGTGCCCGGAGCAAAAGAGGTTGCGGTCGAGTTCTTTACGCTGTCAAAGAGCTACAACATGCCCGGTTGGCGGGTGGGCTTTATGGTGGGCAACCCGGTGCTGGTGGCTGCGCTGGCGCGTCTCAAGAGCTACTTCGATTACGGGACGTTTACGCCAATCCAGGTCGCTTCGATCCAGGCTCTGGAAGGGCCGCAGGATTGTGTTGCGGAGATTTGCGAGAACTACCGCAGCAGGCGCAACGTGCTGGTGGAGGGGCTGAACAAGCTGGGCTGGCCGGTGGCGCTGCCCAAGGCCACAATGTTTGTTTGGGCTCAGATACCCGAACAGTACCGCAAGCTGGGGTCGCTGGAGTTCTCAAAGTTGCTGTTGACCGAAGCGAAGACGGCTGTTTCGCCGGGGATAGGGTTCGGCGACTACGGCGACGGGCACGTGCGGTTCTCACTGATTGAGAATGAAGAGCGTACACGGCAGGCGCTGAGGGGGATTAAGCATATGTTCTCGAAGAGCGAGGGAGCGGGAGCCAGCGAACAGCGAACTGTGGCGCTTGCGGAAAAATAGGCATCCTGCTCAAATTCACCTCAAGATTGGGGAGCTCCGCGACGCCGGAATTTCAAAAAATCGGCGATCCGGAGGTCCCCAAATTCTTTGTTCCGGGGCGGCCTTTCCTGGTAATTTCCGGAATGCCAATCGCAGCGGTAGACGTGCTTGAGGCGCTCAGCATCCAACTTGCAGGGGAAGTTTTTCCTATGATCAATCAAGCCAATTCATCTGCCTCTTACGGACGAAGATCAGTGTGGTTTGAAGTCGGAAGGGTCCTGTTTTTTGTCGCGTTGGCCGTTTCCTTCTTATTGCTGGCTGAAAGCATGGAGAATCATCGCTTCTTCAGAGGCGGCCGAATTGACAGGCACGGTACTCTCCGGCCATAGTCTGAAGGCGCAACTCTCCATGCTGTTCGAGCGAGTCGCGGAGCGCGCTGCCTTTGTGCCTGTTCCCTTGCTGTTTTTTCCGGGGAGATCAACTGTCCTTGCTGTAAAGCAGGTCGCGGATGGCGCGACGCCGGGCCTCATCTACTTCCCGATGAGCCTGAACTTCGTCTGCGGTCAAGTGCTGCTTGGGGTTGGAATCCGTCGCTTCCTGAGCGGTACACTCCGGGCAGCGATTGGCAAAGCCGGGCTTGTCGGGCCTCAGCTCGAATTCCTGGGAGCATATGGCGCAAGTTTTGATCGGAAACGTCATTCCTATAAATCATAGAACTGAGCCGCAACGGTTTCAAGGGTGAGTGCGGGCCAGACAACAGGCGGGGGCAAGCAGGTTACCGGACGATGGTGAGCCTTTCCTCTTTCTCGAGCGATGATTCCAGGTCGGCTTGGCAATTGGAGGTTCCTATATTGGCGTGCATCGGAATGGGAGGAACAAAAGTTGGCACTGTCTGGCCGATGGAGCCTGCAACTGAAGTGAGCGCCGCAAAACACTCAGAATCGAGTTTGCGTGGTACGTCGCGTTGCATGATGCTCATTGCTTCGTCGATGCTGAAGCCTTTGCGGTAAGGCCGGTCTTCAATCAGCGCGCCGAACATGTCGGCCACGGCCAGGATCCGCGCCTCAAGTGGAAGATTGTCATCGCGAAGACGGTCGGGATAGCCAGAGCCGTCAAGTTTTTCGTGGTGGGCGCCTGCAATAAATGCCAGCTCGTTGAATTGCTTCACACGGCGAAGAATGGCGCGGGTCAGCGCGGGATGTTCCTTCATAACGGACCATTCTGCTCCGTCGAGTTTGTCGGGCTTATCGAGAATTGAGTTGGGAACGCGCAGCTTGCCAAGATCGTGCAGCAGCGCAGCGCGGTGAAGCAACTGCCGGCGCTCCGGTTTAAGCCCCATAACGCTGCCAACGGCGGAAGCTACATCTGTAACGCCAACGGAGTGGCGGAAGGTGAAATGCGATTTTGCATCCACTACTTCGGCGAAGGCCTCGCAAATGAGATCGATGTCGGCTGCCGTGGTGCGCGCTGTCTGCTGGGGAGCCAGGTCAAGGACGGCGGATCGGACGGTTGACTCCGAATGCGCGGCCGGTCGCTCTACGCTGGGATTGCAATGGGTCCAGAGAGCGTTGCGGCGGTGAAGCGATTCGGCGGCCTTCACAACGTGTGGATCGAACCAGCGCCCCATGCGCTCGCGAAGAACAAACAAGGCCTGCTGGGGGCTGCGTTCGAACGCGAAGACATCCAGGTGCTGGGCGACTGCCATGACGCGAGCCAGCGGCGGAATGGTCGCCCCCATCCACCGTTCGGGATAGCCGGTGCCGTCCCAGTGCTCGTCAAGCGAGCGCACTGCCTGAGCGGTTTGCTCGCTGAGACCGATCTTGCGCACGATGCTGGCGCCGCGATCGCAGCGCAGCTGAATCATTTCCTGGTTGTTGCTGTGCTGATTGAGCGCGATACGCAGGATGCGCCCGACTCTTTGAAGCGGCCCGCGATCGGGAACCACATTTTTCCACAAGAGGCGCAGGGCAGGCAGGCTGGGTTTGTGCGGTTGCGTCCAGTCTTCAAGCTTTACGCCTGATTTGACGGCGCGGTCGTCGCCGCCACCGATAATTTGGCACATGCGTGCTGCATTGCTGCTGCAACCGACATCCTTCAACAGCAACGCATGATAAAGATCGGCCTGCATTTGTGGGGAAAAGCCGAGTTCCCATCCCAGGCGCATGCCCAGCAGGCAGCAGCGCAACGCATGACCTGGTACGGCGCCTTCGGTTAAATCGAGTGCGAAGGATAGGGCCGAGATGATCTCCGCCTGCGAGGGTGCTGCGGCACTTGCATTGACCGGTTCATCGGCCGGGGTTTTCATCTTGGTTTCGGGCATTGGCTTCTCCTTCAACCCGAACGAGGCACACGCAGGGCGATAGAGAAGTCAGATTAGGCCCGGTTTGACGGCAAAGCGATACCACTTTGGCGGCAGGGAGCGACCGGAGGGGCACTTCAGTCTTTCCTTATGTCCCGATTCAGGACGCACCGAATCAATGCATTCCGCCGCCACCGGGCGCCGCGCCGGGCCTGTTCTTGCTGAGCAGAAAAGCCAGAACAATGAGGCCTATGGACATGTAGGAAAGCTCCATGTAGACATCCTGATAGCCCTGCAGCAGAGCCTGCTGATTGAGTTGGTTGTAAATGGACGCCAATGCCATCCCACTACCATTGAGGCTGCCGAACCTGCCGCCCAGAAGGCCGTTGAGGGCGTGCGTGTGCTGCTGGAAGGCGATCGAGGCTGAAGTCATGTCGCTTTGCAGGTGCTGCTGGTGCCACATGGAGCGGCTGGTGACCTGCGCGTTGGTCATGGCGATAAGAATGCTGCCGCCGATGTTGCGGGAGAAATTAATGAGCCCGGCTACCTGGTTCGAGTCTTCCTTGGGCATACCAACGTAGGCGGCGGTGGTGATGGAGATGAAGCAAAACGGCAGCGGGAGCATCTGGATGACGCGCAGCCAGGACGCAGCGGAGAAGGTCATGTCGAGAGTGGTGACATAAGCGGCGTACCGGAACGAAAGAACGAACATGATGAATCCGACAACCGTAAGGGTGCGCGCAGAAAACTTGCCTGTAGCGAAGCCGGCCAGAGGCATCATGAAAAGCAGTGTTACGCCGCCGGCTGTGAGGGCGAGGCCGGCTGTGGTTGCGGTCCAACCGAGCAGTTGCTGCATGAACTGAGGCTGCAACACGGTGTTGGCGTTCAGCACGCCGCCAACCAGAGCCATGAGGAAGCAACAGATGGCGAAGTTCTTGAACCGGAAGACTTTGAGGTTGATGAGCGGATCTTTTTGCCTCCATTCCCAGACGACGAGGCCAATCATTCCAGAGACGAAGAGAAACGCGAAGAAGCAAATGAAGCCGGAGGAGAACCAGTCGTTCTCCTCGCCTTTATCGAGCATGATCTGAAGGCCGCCCATGGCGACGGTGAGGAAGCCGAGACCGACGTAATCCATTTTTAACAGGCGGGAGCGGTCGGCCTTGATCCAGGGCGGATCTTCAACGAGGCGCGTGACGAGAATGAAGGCTAGAATACCGACGGGAATGTTGATGTAGAAGATCCAGCGCCAGGAGAAGTTGTCGGTGATCCAGCCGCCGAGGGTGGGGCCGATGGAGGGCGCGAGCACGGCGACGAGGCCGTAGAGGGCAAAGGCCTGGCCGCGCTTTTGCGGCTCAAATGAATCGGCCATGATGGCCTGGGCCATGGGCTGCAGGCCGCCGCCGCCTGCGCCTTGAATAATGCGGCAGATGAGCAGGATCGGCAGCGACGGGGCCGCGCCGCAGGGGAAGCTGGCCGACAGTGAAGATGACAATGCAGAGGACGAAGAAGTTGCGGCGGCCCATGACGCTTGAGGCCCAGCCGCCGAGGGGAAGAACGATGGCGTTGGCGACCAGATAGCTGGTGAGCACCCAGGTGCCTTCGTCGGTGCTGGCGCCGAGCGACCCGGCGATGTGGGGCAGCGCCACGTTGGCGATGGAGGTATCAAGCACCTCCATGAATGCGGCCAGGGCGACAGTCATGGCAATCAGCCAGGGATTGACACGCGGCTTCCACGGCGTGAGCAGGGCGGGTTGCGGATTGCTTATGGTGGTGGCCGCGCCGGAAGGCGACGGCACTGCAGGCTGCAACTCGGACAAAAGTCTTCTCCTCTGCGTGGTCTTCCGGTGTAAAGGCCGGGAAACTTCGGGGCTTGTAGCTCTTTTGTGTGGCCTGGCAGCTTGGGAACGGCCGCACTTGTTTCTTTAGATACGCCTGGGCGGCTCAGGGGTTCATGGATTAAACGGAGGGCGGCGAATACCTGCTATCTACAACACTTGGAGCGCGACGATGGCTCCGCTCTGCGCGATTGACCTAGACGCAGAGCGTTTTTTGTCGAAAGCCGACCAGGAGATGATGCTATTCCATCCGCAGTGCCTTCATGGGGTCGATGGATGCGGCGCGGCGGGCGGGGATGATGGCTGCGATCAATCCGCAGACAGCGAGCAGGGCGCAGACCGAAACAATCGTAATGGGATCGTGCCGGCCGACGCCAAACAGAAATGACTGAATGGCGCGCGTGGCGAGCCACGAGGCGATTAAACCGAGAGCGAGACCCAGCGCAAGCAGTAGTGCGGCCTTCTTGAGTACAAGCAGCATCACGTCCGTCCGCTGCGCGCCGAGAGCCATGCGGATGCCCACTTCGCGCGTGCGGCGGCTGACGGAATAGGCCATGAGGCCGTAAAGGCCGACCAGCGCGAGAAAGAGAGCGATAGCGGCGAAGACAGTGAGCAGCGAGGTTTGAAAACGGCGGCGCGCGCTGGCTTCAGAGGTCCAAGTCGCCCATAGATTGAATGTCGTCGGCAGCGAGATTCGGATCGATAGAGTGCAGGGTGGAACGAATCTCGGCAGCGAGAGCCTTGGGAGGAAGGACTGAGCGGACAGCGATGTATCCGTCATCCGCCGCAGCCGACCGGATTATAGATTTGCGGAGCAGGAGCTTCCTCAAGGCTGGTATGGCGCACGTCACCGATTACGCCGATAACGGTGCTCCATTTCACATGGTGATCGTCGGTGTTCACGCGCCCGCCAATGGGGTTGCGATTGGCAAAGTACTTTTTGGCAAAGGCCTGATTGACAATGGCCAATTCCTCGGTCCGGGAAGTGTCATCGTTGGTAAAGAAGCGACCAGCCACAAGCGGAATGGCCATCGCTGAAAAATACTGAGGCGTGACCCATCGTCCCTGGACCAACTGATCTTTCTCGTTTGCGTATCCCTCAACCTGAAACAGGCGAAAGGTTTCGGAGTTGCTCAGCGGCAGAGCGTTGATTCCGCCCACCGCTTTCACTCCGGGCAGTGCGCTCAATTTTGCGAACAGATTCCGGTAGAACTCAGTGTGCTGCTGAGGTTGACTGTAACGCGCATCGAGTTGAATGCTGGTCGCGACAGTGGATTGCGAGAAGCCAGTGTCGACAGATTCGACGTTGATGTAGCTGCGGATGAGCAGCCCCGCCCCCGCAAGGAGCACGACCACGAGAGCGGATTCAATGACGATCAGAGCGCTCTGGGCGCGTCCGTGCGTCCCTGCGACGCTGCGATTTCCGCTAGTTGCGAGAAAATCGACAAGATTTACGCGCGAGACTGTCAGTGCAGGAAGTACGCCGGTGAGCACGCTGGTGAGCAGAGACACGGCGACAGTGAAGAGCAGGACACTTGGGTCCAGCGATGCCTCATTAAGGCGCGGGACGTTGCCGGGATCGAGGTGCGGCAGAATGCGCAGGAAAAGGAAGGCGAGTCCAACTCCGATGGTTCCTGCGGCAACGCCGATGAGCAGGGCCTCCGTGAGAAGTTGACGGACGATGCGATTGCGGCCAGCGCCCAGCGCAACTCGCACACCCAGTTCGCGCATGCGGCTTGCGGCGCGGGCCAGCAGCAGGTTCGCCGCGTTTCCACAGGCGATCAACAACACGAGACTCACTGCCCCGAGAAGAAGCCAAAGCAGCGAACGAACGCTGCCCACCGTGCTGTCAACGAAGTTCTCAACAAGCGCGCCCCATCCCCTGCATCTGCGGGTCGTGCAGTTTGTCGAGCCTGGCCATGATGGCGCTCAACTCGGCCTGGGCCTGTGCAATGGAGATGCCGGGCTTAAGACGACCCACAGCAACGCCACTGGAATTGTCCCTTTCGGCCATGTCGTGCGGAGTAAGCGCCAGCGGAACCCACACCTGCGTTGTCTTGTACTGCGGGACGCCATAGGGCAAATCAGACGCGTGTGGATACTCGAAGCCTTGCGGCATGACGCCGATGATTTCGTAACTCTTGCCATCAAGCAGCAGCGGCCGATGCAGTATGTCGGCGGCTGATCCAAACATCGACTGCCATAGGGCATGACTGATGATTGCAACCTTGTCGTGGCCTGGCTGATTGTCGTCGGCAGTGATCGCGCGGCCGAGCTCAGGCGAGGATTGAAAGGTCTGAAAGAAATCGCCATCTACGCGCGCCGCGCTGACGCGTTCCGCGGAGCCCTGCGACGCCAGACTGAACATCGACTGATCGAATGCCGTAATGTCCTGGAATGAGCGGCTCTCCCGCTTGATGTCGTAGAAGTCTCCGTAGGCGGGGCCGAACATCTCGGCGGGCAAGTTGTAGCGCGGGTTGGGGGTGTAGAGGTAAACGAGGTGGCTTGGATCACCATATGGTAATGAACGAATGAGCACCGCATTCACGAGGCTGAAGATGGCCGTGCATGCGCCGATGCCGAGAGCTAGCGTGAGCACGGCGGTGACGGTGAAGCCAGGACTGCGGCGCAATGTGCGCAGGCCGTAGAGCGCGTCCTGGAGCAGGTCTTCGAGCCATGGAAGCGTGCGCCGGTCGCGATACGCCTGACGCGTTTGCTCGCACTCTGCCTAAGCGAACGAGAGCTAGGCGACGTGCTTCGCCGGGAGCGAGACCCGAGCGGATACCGTCCTCAGTGTGCATCGCGACGTGGCTCTCGATCTCGGCGTCGAAGTCTCCATCGCCGTGTCGGGGGTTAAGCATCTCAAGGATTCGAAACCAAAGTGCCCGGAGTTTGCGCATCACGTTTCTCCTATTCCGTACGCAGCGCCTGCATGGGATCGATGGAGGCGGCGCGGCGGGCGGGGATCCAGCAGGCAACCAAAGCAACAGCGATCAGAAACGGTGGTACAAGAGCGAATGTCAGCACGTCGTGCGGCTGAATGCCGTAGAGGAAACTGGAAGCAAGTTTGGACAACATCCATGCGGCGGGCCAGCCGAGGATGACGGCAATCAATGTGAGCACCAGACCCTGGCGCAGGATCAGTCGTTCGACAACTCCGGGCTTGGCTCCGAGCGCCATGCGAATGCCGATTTCGCGGGTGCGTCTGCTAACCGCGTAGCTCATCACGCCGTAGAGGCCGACTGCGGCGAGTATCAGGCCGATGAAGCCGAAGGTGCCGAAGAGCGCAGCCGCGATGTGGGGCAGGAAGAAGGCTGCGCGGATGTGCTCTTCCATTGTTTCCTCGTTGTAGATGGCCATTGCGGGGTCCAGTGTGTAGACCTGGCGGCGGACGGCCCTTTCAACTGAGGCTGGATTGCCGACGGTGCGAACCATCAGCGTGTAGCCGATGAAAGAGGGGTCGCTGGCGACGGTCTGGTTCAAGTGAGCGATAGAGGACCGGGCGGGTTTCTTCGCCAATGGTGCGGGACTTTACGTTGCCCACGACGCCGATGATCCGATAAGTGGCGCCTGCGCCAGAGACCTGAGCGCCGATCGGGTTGCGCCCGCCGAAGAATTTGGTCGACGAATGCCTGATTGACGACGGCGACCTTCAAGCCATCCGGAGTTTCAGAACCAAAGTCGGTGCCGGCGATACGAGGGATGCCGAGGGTGTCAAAGTAGCCTGGGGTGACCATGAAGAGCTCGGTGTTGATCCAGGAGCTGGGGTTGTCAGACGAACCCGAAATTCGGAAGCCGTCACTGCGCCCTCCGCCGGAAAGTGAACTCGTCAAAGCTGAAGGTGGTGCGCCGCAGCGGCTTCCAGTCGATCCCGCCATCCAAGCTGTCAGTGGAGTTGCGCGTCATCTGCGTGAGCAGTGCCTCTGTGCCGATGTGGATGGTGCTGTTGGATGGGCCTTGCATCACGTTATGGCCGTAGCTCAGGCGGCCGGTGACGACAGACAGAGGCGCCAGCTTCAGATTGATGTTCAGCGCGCGCCGCACCGTGTTGTAGAGGTGCGGCGAATCCAGAATGGGGATGTCCGGGCTGGATGTGGGCGGAATCAGCGGATTGGAGAGCAGATCGTAGTCAAAGTACTGCCGGTCGCGACGGAAGCTCGACTGGAAGTCATAGAGCCTCCCCTTGGAGAAGTTCAAGGTGGTCACGCTGTTGGGATCGCCGCCGTAGCCGAAGCTGTTGGTGGTGAGACGGTCGAAGAGTTTGGCGTGCGACGGGCTCACGGAGCGCATATCGAGCGAGAAGGCGAGAATGCGCGGGCCGGAGTGAAGATTGACCATCGTGTCATAGACTGCGCCGCTGCCGGAGTGCTCCACGATGTGGCCGCCCAGGTCGAATGGATTGATGGATCTCGTATCCGAAACGGATATTGTCTCCCGGGGTTGGCACGGAGGAGGTATCGGGGGCGGGCTGCAGCGGCAGCCGCCGGTGTGCTCTGCGCGACGGCTGAAGAGGAGACCGCAAAACAGGATGCGACCAGGAAGACGGCAACCGTGAACGCGCAACCGCTGATCGTTCCTGCCTTCGATCTCGGTAGCGTTGCGTTCATCGTGCTGGTCATCCTTTATTTAAAGAAATCCGGGTCGGCATTGGAGCCGTGGATCTGCGTGTGGCAAGTAGTGCAGGACTGGTACTGATTCGCCTGGTTGTGGAACGAGGGCGTGCCCGGAGCGGTGAAGTTGATGGACGCCGAATGGCACTGCAGGCACATCGAATTAACGTTGTTGCGGGTCAGCAGGCGCGGGTTCGGCGAGCCGTGCGGAAAATGGCAGGAGGTGCAGCCTTCAAGCTTGACCGGCGGATGCTCATAGACCCATGGTCCCGCCGTCTCGGTATGGCACTTGGTGCAGACTGCGTCCTGCGCGGGAGTGCTCTGGAGCTGATGATCGTTGAAGGTGCCGTGAGGATCATGGCAGTCATTGCAGCTCATCACGCCTTCGTCCACCTTGTGATGGAACGGCTCGGAGAAGCTGGCCTTCACATCGGTATGGCAGCTGTAGCAGAGCTTTGGCTCAGCTTCTTTCAGCATGCCTGTCTCCGTGGTGAAGGCGTGGGTGCTGTGGCAGCTGGTGCAACTCACGCCCGCCTCGGCATGGGCGGAGCGTTCCGAGTTCGCATGGGTGTCGAGATGACAGCCTATGCAATGTTGATCGATGTCTTTTGCGTCCGCGGTCTTGAAGTCGAATATCTTGGTCTTGTCGCCGCCGGACTCCACATGCGCCCTGCCCGGGCCGTGACAGCTCTCGCAGGTCACTCCATTGCCGCCGTGCTCAAGCTCCAGCTTGGCGTGGGGGCCTTTGGGAAAGCCGTCGACCTCTGCCTGGTGGCATAGCGCGCAGGATGACTCGCCGACATAGTCAGCCGGGTTACCGGTTACATTGTTGGAGGCGGCGACCGGCTGAGGCGCCGGTGCGGCGGCCGTCTGCGCGAACGCGACTCCACCGGCACCGCACAGAAGTACCAGAATCGTTATCGCGAAGAACCGATGCCGCATAGTCACTGCCTCTGAAAGGTAAGCAATCGTTGCTAGTTGCAGATACCGAACCCGGCACACTCAGGTGCTCTGTTGAATTGAGAAAAGTATAGGCACAAGTGAGAAAGCGCGCTGTGACGTACATCACATTCTATCCATCATCTATGGGGTAGAACTTGTCTCGATGGTAGGTGTGCGACGTCTGTTTTAGCTGAGCAATAGCGCTCACTCTGCGCAGAGAAGCAGAATAGCCAGACGAATCGTTGCGTTTGATCGGCGAGAACCGCAAGTCCTCTCGAATCAGTGAAGAATGCGGACTTCGTGGCAGAGCTTCGCAAATTGACTAGACTAAATCCCATGCGGGGCCGAACTTTGCTGTGATCTCCGTCACGCGGATGCTTTTGCGCAAGATGTTAGCGTAGGAATGCCATGAATATTCTCATGCTCCACCGGATTCACTTCGCCTTCACCATTACGTACCACTATCTGTTTCCGCAGCTCACCATGGGCCTGGCGCTGCTGATCGTGGTGCTGAAGTTCATCGCTCTGCGGAGCCAGGACGAACGATATGACCGGGCAGCGCGTTTCTGGGCGAAGATATTTGCCGTCAACTTTCTGCTCGGCGTCGTGACGGGCATCCCGATGGAGTTCCAGTTCGGAACAAACTGGGCCGAGTTTTCGCGGCGCACCGGCGGCGTGATCGGCCAGCCGCTCGCGATGGAAGGCGTCTTCTCCTTCTTTCTGGAATCGACCTTTCTTGGGCTGTTTCTCTTCGGCGAGAAGCGGCTGACGAAGCTGCAGCACTTCGGCTCGGCGTTCATGGTGTGGTTCGGCTCGTGGATCTCCGGCTTCTTCATCATTGTCACCAACGCGTGGATGCAGCACCCGGTGGCCTACAACCTGACGGCCAACGGAACGTATCAGGTTGCGAGCTTCTGGGGACTGCTGATGAATCCCTGGGCATGGATCGAGTACGCACACAATATGTGCGCGGCGGTGGTGACGGCGTCCTTTGTGATGGCGGCCACGGGCGCCTTCTACCTGCTGGAAGAGCGTCACATCGAGTACGGCAAGCTGTTTTTGAAGGTGGGAGTGATCGCCGGCGTCATCTCCTGCATTGTGCAGATATTTCCTACAGGCGACATTCACGGCCGCTACCTGGCAAAGAACCAGCCCGCTGCGATCGCGGGCATGGAGGGTCTCTTCAAGACAGAGAAGGGCGCGCCCATCGTGCTGCTGGGCCAGCCGGATGAAGAGCAGCAGAAGATCGACAACCCACTGGTGGCGAATGATGTGCTCAGCTATCTCATCTACGGCACCACGACCGCTGAGGTGAAAGGGCTGGACCAGTTTCCGCGCGATCAGTGGCCGGAGCCGCTGCCGCTTCTCTACTACAGCTACCACATCATGGCGGGGCTGGGAACGTGGTTCGTGCTGCTGATGGGCGTGGCGGCCTTTCTGCTGTGGCGGGGAACGATCTACACCACGCGCTGGATCCTCTGGCCGATCCTGCTCAGCTTTCCGCTGCCGTACATCGCTACCACGGCAGGCTGGATGACGGCGGAGATCGGACGCCAGCCGTGGATCGTCTATGGACTGATGCGCGTCTCCGAGGGCGACTCCGTGCATGTTTCGGCCGGCAACAGTCTGTTTACGCTGCTCGGCTTTCTCGGGATGTACTCCATTCTGACCATCCTCTGGATCGTCATCGTCTACCGGGCCATTGAGACTGGGCCGGAGAATATAAACGATAGAACACAGCACCGAAGCGTTGAGCGCTTAGAGGGAAGACATGGGATTTCTCTGGTTCTGGATCGTTGCCGTGATGATCGCCGCTTACGTCGTGCTTGACGGCTTCGATCTCGGCGTCGGCATTCTGTATCCGTTCCTTGCGCGCGATGAAGAGCAGCGCCGCACCATGATGCGCTCGATCGGTCCAGTGTGGGACGGCAATGAGGTCTGGCTGCTTGCGGGCGGCGGCACGCTGTTCTTCGCCTTTCCGCTGGTCTATGCCTCGTCGTTCAGCGGCTTCTATCTGCCGCTGATGATCGTGCTCTGGCTGCTCATTATGCGCGGCGTCAGCATTGAGCTGCGCATGCACATGGGAAGTTCCGTCTGGCGGACCTTCTTCGACGGCCTGTTCTTTGTCGCCAGCGCTCTGCTGGCCATCTTCTTCGGCGCGGCACTGGCCAATGTGATCCGCGGCGTTCCCATCGGCGACGACAACTACTTCTTTCTGCCGCTGTGGACCAACTGGCGCGTGGGGCCGAACCCGGGAATACTCGACTGGTACACCGTCATCGGCGGTCTCGTCGCTTTCATCTCGCTCGCCATGCACGGCGCGCTGTACATCGCCATCAAGTCCTTTGGCCAGCTGGAGATTCGCGCCTTTCGCTTTGCCCGCGCCATCTGGCTGGCGCTGCTGCTGCTCACCATCGTCAGCCTGGTCGCAACCATCATGGTCCGGCCGTCCGCGCTCAAAAACTACATGGCGCACCCGATCCTGTTCCTGATTCCTGCGCTGGTGATCGCCTCGCTCGCGGGTGTGCAGATCTTCGTGCGTGCGCAGAAGGCGCTGCGAGCCTTTCTCTGCTCGTGCCTTTATCTCGTGATGATGCTGGTGGGCGCGGCGGCAGGCCTCTATCCGGCGCTTCTGCCATCCTCCACGGATTCATCGCGCGACCTTACCATCGCCAAGGCGATCTCCGGTCCGCATACGCTGCATGTCGGCCTCGATCTGGTGGAGCATTGGCATGGTTCTGGCGATTGGATACTTCTCCATGACCTACTGGCTCTTTCGCGGCAAGGTCTCGGATGAGGCCGGCTACGGCCACTAGGGCTTCGCGTATAGGCGCAGCTTTGAACTGCCCCAATCTACAACTTAAGCAGACCATCATTCTTTGGAACGTGTGACGCACATCACATGCGAGTGTGGACGCCGACACAGAGAATGGTCATGTCAGTGGATATTGTTCTGACATGGAAGCTTGATCCATTCGAGATGCAGGCATTCCAAGAGAGGGAATTATGCCAGTCATCGATCAACGCGTAGAGATCGAAATTCAAAAGATATTGCTCGCCACGGACTTTTCACCGGTCTCCGGTGTGGCAACTGCTTATGCGAATGCTGTAGCGCACCGCTTCGGCGCGGAGGTTGAGGCGGCCAATGTTGTGGCGCTGGCTGTTGCCTTCGGCTGGGGAGGCGCGCTTGCGCCGTCCGTAACGAAAGAGCTACGGCACGAGAGTGAAGAGAGCCTGGAACAGGTGCTGCAGGCCTTTGTGGGTGTAAAGGCGGAGGCCAAGACGCTGGAGGCTTTCTCGCCGGCGGAGGCCATTCTGGAGGAGGCGAGGCTGGCCTCTCCGGACATCATTGTGATGGGGACAACCGCGAAACATGGCATGGAAAAGCTCATGCTCGGCTCCACTGCGGAGACTGTGATCCGCAGGGCGCCGTGCCCGGTGCTCACAGTCGGGCCGCATGTCCCCATGCCGGTAAATGATCCGCTGGCGCTCCGGAAGATACTGTACGTCACTGACTTCAGCCCGCAGGCAGAGCGCGCTGCCATCTATGCGCTCTCGCTTGCAGAGGACAGCGGAGCGCACCTTTTTCTATGCCATGTCTCTTCCGAGCCCCAGACGGAGCTGTGCGATGAGCTGGTCTCGGACCAGGCCATCGATGAAGCCCTTCGCAAGATCGTTCCGACCGCGGCCTACGACTGGTGCACGCCGCACTTTGTCATCCAGCATGGATATAAGCCGGAAGCGATCCTGCAACTTGCTGAAGAGATTGGGGCTGATCTCATTGTTGTGGGGTCGAGGAAGGCCTCGTTTTGGGTGGAGTATGTGCAGACCGGCCTGACTCCGGCGATCCTGGCGGGCACCAAATGCCCTGTGTTGACGGTGTGCTAATATGACGGCAACTACCACTTCGTTCGCATATTTGATCACAGCGATGTGCATGTTTTGCGTGGTACTGCAATCGGGAGATCCCAAGTAGGGAAGGCGTATATGCCCGAGCGTTTAAAAGCACGTGTAGCGAGTTCGAAGTCAAGCTCAGCCAATGAGTGTGCAAGCTGCGAGTACCGTTCCCTGCGCATGTTCTGCAATCTTGGGCCTGAAGCGCTCGCTGACTTTGAAAAGATCGGGACACAGGCGACCTTTCCAAGGGGAGCGACGCTCTTCCATGAGGACAGCCCCAGCAACGGCGTAATTGTTATGTGCACCGGTCAGGTCAAACTCTCCTGTAACTCGAAGGAGGGAAAGACGCTGATCCTTAAGATAGCCATGCCCGGCGATGTGCTGGGATTGAGCGCGGTGATATCGAACACTCCGCATGAGGTCACGGCAGAGACGCTGGAAACGACGCAGATCAAGAGCATCCGCCGCGCCGACATGCTGGCTTTTCTGCAGAAGCATGGCGAGGCCAGTCTGCATGCGGCGAAGGCTCTCTCCACCGAGTACAAGTCGGCCTTCTACGACGCGCGGCGGATCGCCTTGTCCAGCACGGTTGCGGGGCGCCTGGCTTCAACCTTCCTCGACTGGGGCCGGGCAACCTCCTGCGGCAAGGATGAGATGCGCTTCACCATGGCGCTCACGCACGAGGACCTTGCCAGCCTGGTGAGCACCTCGCGGGAGACGGTGACGCGGGTGCTGGGCCGCTTTCAAAAAGACAAGCTGATCGAGATTCGCGGCAGCTCGCTGCGTATCCTCTCTCCTGAGGGACTGGAAGAGCTTACCGCCTAGGCCATGTCCCCTTCGCACGGACCAACGTGACGGGCATCACAGAGTTTCCACGCCATTCTCCCTATGCTGCTCCTAGTAGAGATGCATTTCGTCTCGTGGAGTCAGCATGGTCAACCGTTGCATCAATCCGCTCTGCAAAGAAGAGATGGGACGTCTCGGCCTGGGTGAACTGTACTCACACGAGATACGAGAAGAGGCAGGGCATATAAAAAATACGGAGTTTTTCTGGATCTGCCCGGAGTGCACCAGCTTTCTCACCATCCGTCTGGATAAGCAAGGCCACCCCGTTGCCGTGCCAAAAGCTGAAGTGGTGGAGGCCCGTTGGCCGCACTCCGGACACGATCTCCGTCTCGCTTTCTTCACGGACAGTGAAAGCAGCCATGCGCGGCCGAGAGCGGATATTCAGGCGTTACAACGGTCCATTGATCTGAGCCTCACTCGCGCCAAGGGGGAAGCGGCATGACACAGCTCTATTCCTTCCCGGCCTGTGCGAGTGCAAAGCATAGGGACATCTCCCGGCAGGTGGCACAACGGCCGGCGGTCCGCAAACTTCTTCTTGCGGTCGATTTCACCAGCGCGTCGGATGCAGCTCTGCAGGCGGCTCTCCGGCTGGCGAAGCAATGGCACGCGGAGCTTACGCTTCTGCAGGTCTTCGGCTATGCGGATACAGCTTCTTCCGCGGTGAGGGCGAAGGGATCGAACCAGCTTGAAGAGGCAGCCCGGAACCGGCTTGCCAGGGTGATGAAGGAGGCGAAGGCGGCGGGCATTAAAGCCCGCTCGGTGTTGAAGAATGGTCTGCTATCCGATGCCATCCTGGAGACACTGGCCCTGCAGAAGCCGGACCTGCTGGTGCTTGGCGCAAATATTCCTCACAGTACGGAACGGTCTGTCTTCGGGTCCACGGCAGAGCTCGTGCTGCCCAAGGTGTCATGCCCGGTGATGACGATCGGCCCAGCCACCATTCGTCCGTGGCAGGCGCAGGGGCCGGTCGTCTTTGCGACGGATTTCAATCTCATCACGACAGATGCCATACACCACGCAAGCTCGTACAGCCAGATGCTGGGCGTGCAGCTCTGCTGCGTTCACATTCTGCCGCGCCGTGAAGAGGGAACGACGCAGGCTGACATTGTGTCGGAGATCATGAGGAGCGCCTTGCGGCAGGTAGCCATACAGACACCGATCGAGGCCGGCGGCCTGATCTGTGACATTGGATACGGAAGCGACATCTCCTACGCCGTTGTCGACTATGCGAAGCAGCACGACGCGCAGCTTATCGTGCTCGGAGTTCGCCGGAATTCGATGCTGTCTACGCATATTCCCGGGCAGGTCGCATACCGCATCATCGCGGAGGCGCCGTGCCCAGTCGTAACCATTGCATTTGAAGGGATCGAGGCGCCGTTCGGATCGGCCGCCTACCTGTAATTCTGTTCGGCAGGATGTTTCCAGGTGAGAGTCAGGCTTTGCCGGCCATGTAGGCCAGGAGCGCCTCGAAGCACTCTGGATCATACTTCTGTGGAACGTCTTTCCTGAGAATGGCGATGATCTGGTCTGCCGGCAGTCCCTTGCGGTAGGGTCGATCCTCAGAGAGAGCGCCATAGATATCGGCCAGGGCGACGATGCGATCCTCCAGCGACAGAGCATCCCCTTCCAGTCTCTGCGGATATCCCGTGCCATCGAGCCTCTCATGATGTCTGCCGGCGATGCTGGCAATGACAGCAAAGGAAGGTATCCGTTCAAGGATCTGCTGCGATAAAAGCGGATGCTCGCGCACGATCAGCCACTCTGCGTCATTGAGCTTGTCCGGCTTGTCCAGGATACTGTTCGGCACGCGCAGTTTTCCGAGGTCGTGCAGCAGCGCCGCACGATAGATCAGCTTCTGCCGGCCGGGCGCGAGTCCCATCTGCCGCGCGATGCCCTGCGCCGCCTTCATCACTCCAAGAGAGTGGTTATAGGTAAAGGAGGACTTTGCGTCGACCACATCGGCAAAGCCTTCGCAGACCAGGTTGACCTCATCGCTGCCGATGATGCGGACTGTCCCCGGTTCAAGCTGCAATGCGATGGCGCGCTCGTCCGGTGTGCCGATGCCGGTCCAGAGGGTGCCATCGCGATCGAGCGAGACGGCGATCTTTACCAGCTCCGGATCGAACCAGGAGCCGCTCCGTTCGATCAGGGTCTCCATGGCGCGTTTGCGTCCCTGCTCGCTTGCAAAGACATCCAGATGCTGCGCGACACCAAGAATACGGGCCAGGGTTGAAGTTGCTGCTCCCACCAGATGCGCCGGGTAACCGCTGCCGTCCCAGTGCTCGTCCAGCGAGTGAATGGCGTCGGCGCACTGCTCGGTGAATCCGATCTTGCGGACGATATTGGCGCCGCGTTCGCAGCGCAGCTCGATCATCTCGGCGTTGTTGCGATCCTGGGCGATACCCAGCTGGGCGAGCCGCCAGAGCCTACGTGGAACTCCTGCGCCGGGCAGGACGTTTGCCCATGCGTACTTCAGGCCGGCTATAGTTGTCCGCGTCCAGTCAAGGGTCTTGACCTCACGCTTGGCCTTGCGCTCGTCTCCTCCGAGGATCTGACACATGCGTCCGGCATTGCTGCTGCAGCCGACGTCTTTGAGCAGAAGGGCGTAGTAGAGATCGCCGAGCTCTTTTTCCGCCAGCCCCAGCGCTTTGCCGATCCGGGTGCCGAGCAGGCAGCTGCGTACCGCGTGTCCGGGCACGGCATCTTCCGTCAGATCAAGAGCGAACGACAGCGCAGAGACGATCTCAGAGAGAGCGATGCGCTCTTCCCCGGCGCTCACCGGCACATCCATCTCGCTGCAGGTCTCGCATTGTGCGGCTTGGTCCATCTTCTTATTGTTATAAGGGCCAACAAGGGCGGATATGACACTTTTGAGGAATCAAGCGGCAAGTCAACAAAAGAAGGTATTTTGTGCATGCTATGCACAATCACCGCAACGAAGGGATTCAACGCCCTGGAGTAGACATTCTTGATTCAGCTAGTTGGGTCGCAGAACCGTCGGGTCGAGCGTGTCGACAATGGCGTAGTGAATCTCGCTGCTGCAATGGATGCAGCCGGTCTCGTGGGAGAGAACGGCTGTCTCTCCGAAAGACCTGGGGAAAAGTTCGCAGGCACTGCGGGCATGCGATGACCACGTACTCTTCTCCAGATAGAGCAAGTCCCGCCTTCGTGAGCCAGATCGGCGAAGCCGTACTGGATTCCTGAAAGGCCACGGGACGTTCCACGCGGATCATCTTCTTCACGATCTCCAGCAGCGTGTTGAAGTTTGTGGCCTTCTCGTAATATGCATCGGCTGAGATGCCGGGCGGCACTTCTGCGCCGGAGAATGCGCTGCTCATGGCGACGGCGCGCACCGAAGGGAATCGGCGGCGCACGACCGAGAGGAATTCAAAGCCGCCCATGCCGGGCATGTAGAGGTCGGAGAGGATCACGTCAGGAACCTCTCCACGCATCTCGGCAAGCGCGGTGAAGCCATCCTCCGCGGAGCGCACGGTGAATCCCAGTTGTGTCAGGATCGCGGTTAAAAGCTGGCGAAGTGCAACATCATCCTCGACGATCAGAACAGCTGCTTGTGGATTTGGCATCGGGTCCTCCTTCAAATTAGGAAAAATGAGGAATGACCCAGAGTTCCACCGGGAAGGTTGGGTTGTCTGTTCAATCTTGCTCACGCGCTCTTTTTGCGCGCCGGCTTGGTGGGGGTGCGGGGTGCGGGCTCCTCGATCTCGGGGCGCTTGGAGTTGTGCTCTGAGAGCTGGTCGTGCAGCACCACGTTCAGCAGGGACTTATGCACCCGGATGCGGCCGTTGTACTCGATGAATCCAAGCTTGCGGAAGCGGTTCATAAAGAAGCTGACGCGCGAGCGCGTGGTGCCGATCATCTCCGCCAGCGTCTCCTGCGTGATCGTGCGGGATCAGCGTCTCCGGCTTGCCCGGCTGGCCGAACTCGGCCATCAGCAGCAGGATCCGCGCCAGCCGCTTCTCGCTGGAGTTGAAGAGCTGGTCGACCAGGTCGGCCTGCGTCCGCATGGAGCGGGCCAGCAGGAACTCCAGGAAGAGGTCGGAGAAGGCGTGCTCCTTGTGCATCACGCGGATCATCTCGTCGCGGTTCGATCTTGAGCACGGTGCATGCGGTGATGGCCGTTGCGGTCGCCAGCCGCAGGCCGGATACTGCGCCGATGGCCTCCTCGCCGGCAAAGTCTCCGGGGCCAAGCAGGGTGATGGTCGCCTCTTTTCCCTGCGTGGAGACGACCGTGATCTTTACCCTGCCTTTTTGGATATAGAAGATGGAATCGCAGTCGTTTCCCTGTACGAAAAGCGACCGTTTCGGTTTAATTTCGAGGATTCTTCGTCCAACGCCGGAGTTCGCGAGATAAGCGGCCGGGGAAAAAGCGGGTTTTTTGGGTGTGGCCATATGAGGTCCTATTAGCGGAGTACACCCTGGGCCCTAAAACCGAGCAGATGGCTTATGTCCGGAAGCATACATTAGCGTCGCAGCAATTCAATACTAAATCTGTTCAGAACAGCTCACTTTATGTGCAATTGTGAACAGATTTCTGCCCTGTGGAAGCGGATACTCGCCGCAAGAGCCCGAAATCGCCATGAGCCCTGAGCGTTTTGCTGCGATTGCCCGTCGGATTCAACCATTACTCTCGCCCAAAGAGACGCCCCACCGCGAGCAAAACTCAGTGGAGGTGCGGACATGGCGATCGTGAGCCGCAAGCTGCAACTCGCGTTTGCGTCTGCCATCCTGATCCTGATCGGCATGTGCGTGATCTGCTATCGCGAGATGGCCGCAACCAGCGAAAGCGATCAGTGGGTGCTGCATACTCACGTGGTTCTGAATAACATCCAGGACCTGCGCTTCGCCATGCAGGGTGCTGAATCCAGCTGCCGCGGCTATGTGCTGACCGGCCAGGATTCATACCTCGATCTCTATCGCGCGAACCTGTCCAGGATAGAGGGCGACCAGGCCACCTTTGGCGATCTGACGGTGGATAATCCAGTGCAGCAGCTTCAGATGCCTATCCTTAATGCTCTGATCGTTGCGAAGAGACAACATATGGATCAGTGCATTCGTCTGCGCCAGGACCACGGCCTGCCGGCCGCCGCCGCATTCATCCAGAACGGCAATGGGCGACAGATGATGGACGAGTTTCAAGCGGAAGGAGACAGGCTGCAGGATGAAGAGATGCGTCTGCTGGTCCTGCGCGATAAGGCTGCCAGGGACCACCTTATCAAGACAAGGATGGCCCTTGTCGCCGGATGCGTCCTTGGATTGCTTATTGCCGCTGCCGCAGGCTGGAGCGCCCGGCGCGATAGCTCAGCGCGCAAACTGGCAGAGTATGAATGGGGACTTGATCAGGGCGCACGCGAGGAGTCGGATGCAAGATACCGCGGCCTGCTGGAGGCGGCCCCGGACGCCATGGTGGTAGTCAATCAAAGCGGCGAGATCGTTCTGCTGAACGTGCAGGCGGAGAAGCAGTTCGGCTACCGCCGCGATGAACTGCTCGGGCAGAAGGTGACGAACATCATCCCCGAGGGTTTCGCGGAGCGGCTGATCGCCGACGATCTGCGCTCCGCGGCCGAGGCGCTGGCGCAGCAGATCGGTACCGGCATCGAACTCAACGGCCCGGCGCAAGGACGGCAGCGAGTTTCCCATCGAGATCATGCTCAGCCCGCTGGACAGCGCGGACGGAATCCTGGTAACCGCGGCCATTCGCGACATCAGCGTGCGCAAGGCGCGGAGAAGCATCTGGCGCAGATGGAGGGCAGTACCGCGGGCTGCTGGAGGCGGCGCCGGATGCGATGGTGGTGGTGGATCAGAGCGGCGAGATCGTTCTGCTGAATGTGCAGGCAGAGAAGCAGTTCGGCTACCGCCGCGACGAGCTGCTGGGGCAGAAGGTGACGAACATCATTCCTGAAGGCTTCGCCGAGCGCCTGATCGCGGACGCGTCTGCGATCCGCGGAAGATGCGCTGGCGCAGCAGATCGGCACCGGGATCGAGCTCAATGGCACGGCGCAAGGACGGCAGCGAGTTTCCCATCGAGATCATGCTGAGCCCGCTCGAAGAGCGCCGACGGAATCCTGGTGACGGCGGCGATCCGCGACATCACTGTGCGCAAGAAGGCCGAGGCGCATCTGTTGCAGCAAGATCGAGGAATTGAACCGCTCGAATGAGGAACTGCGAGCAGTTTGCCTATATTGCCTCGCATGATCTGCAGGAGCCGCTGCGCATGGTGGCCAGCTACACGCAGCTTCTTTCCCGGCGCTACAAGGGAAAGCTGGATGCCGACGCCGACGAGTTCATCGACTTTGCGGTGGATGGCGCCAACCGCATGCAGCGGTTGATCCAGGATCTGCTGACCTATTCGCGCGTCGGGAACAAAAGGAAAGGAACTGCGCGAGACCTCCAGCGAGGACGCCCTGCAGCAGGCCTTGTCGAATCTGCGCGGCGCCATTGAGGACAGCGGCGCCGTGGTGACGCACGATCCTCTGCCATCCGTCATGGCAGACGAGATGCAACTGACGCAGCTGTTCCAGAACCTGGTCGGCAACGCCATCAAGTACCAGAAACCCGGGATCCCCCGGGTGCATATCTCTGCCGTCAGAGATGGCGGGAGGAAGTGGATGTTCTCGGTGCGGGACAACGGGCTGGGAATCGAGCCGCAGTACTTCGAGAGGATTTTCGGCATGTTCCAGCGGCTGCACAAGCGGGAGGAGTTCGAGGGCACCGGCATCGGTCTTGCCATCTGCAAGAAGATCGTCGAGCGGCACGGCGGCAGTATCTCGGTCGAGTCGCAGCCCGGAGAGGGCTCCACATTTCATTTTGTGCTGATGGAAAGCAAGAAGCACCTTTGAGATAAGGAGAGGTTATGACGATAGAAGTTCTGTTGGTCGAAGACAGTCCCGGGGATGTCCGGCTGACGCAGGAAGCATTCCGCGATGCCAATATGGCAGTTCACCTGAACGTGGCACCGACGGCGTGGAGGCCATGGCGTTTTTAAGGCGGGAGGGAGAGCACGCCAAGGCTCCGCGCCCGGATATCATCCTGCTGGATCTGAACCTGCCCCGAATGGATGGCCGCCAGGTGCTGGCGCTCATCAAGGCGGATGACAGCCTGAAGACGATCCCGACGGTCATACTGACCACATCCGATGCGGAAGCGGACATTGTGAAGAGCTACCAGCTGCAGGCGAACTGCTATCTCAGCAAGCCGGTGCAGTTGGAGGAGTTTGAAGCCTGGTGAGGAGCATCAACGACTTCTGGCTGACTAGGGTCAAACTGCCACAACAAGCACAGGCCAGATGAAGAACAAATCCATCAGCGGCTGCTCCTGATTGAGGATAATCCGGGAGACGCTCGCCTGATCCGGGAGATGTTCAACGAGCAGGGCGTGCAGGACATCGAGCTTACGCACGTTGAGTGCATGAAGGATGCTGAGGCGTATCTGGCAGAACATGCAGCGGACATCATCCTGCTCGACCTGGGATTGCCCGATGCGCAGGGGCTGGATGCGGTGCGCCGGGCCCACGCCGCCGCGCACCGAAGTCCCCTGGTCGTGCTGTCCGGGCTGGATGACGAGTCCCTGGCGGTCCAGGCCATGCAGGAGGGCGCGCAGGACTATCTCATCAAGGGTCAGATCGAGTCGCGCGAGCTTCTGCGCGCTTTGCGCTATGCCAAAGAGCGCAAACTGATCGAAGAGAATTTATTTGCCGAGAAAGAACTTGCCCAGGCCACGCTGGACTGTATCGGTGATGCTGTTGCCACCACGGACATCACAGGAAACATCACCTTTCTCAATCCCGTCGCGGAAGCAATGACCGGATGGACGGAGCAGGAAGCGGTCGGCAGGCCCATGGCCGAAGTCTTCCAGATCGTGGATGCCGTCACACGTGAGGCCATTCCGAATCCGATGGCGAGAGTCGTAGCACAGAACGAGGGCGGGCATCTTCCCCTGGATTGCGTTCTTATCCGGCGTGACGGCGTTGAGATCTTCATTGAGGACTCGGTCGCTCCCATTCGCGACCGCGGAGCGCAGGCGATCGGCGCGGTCATCGTATTCCGGGATGTGAGTGCGGCCCATGCGATGGCAGAACAGATCGCGCACACAGCGCAGCATGATTTTCTGACCGGGCTGCCGAACCGCCTGCTTCTGAGCGACCGGATCGGCCAGGCGATCGCCTTCGCCCAGCGCCATGAGAAGCAGGTGGCGATACTGTTTCTGGATCTGGACGGATTCAAATACATCAACGACTCGCTGGGGCATCCGGTGGGGGACATGCTGCTGCAATCCATAGCGAAACGGCTGCGGAACTGCGTGCGCATCACGGACACGGTAAGCCGGCAGGGCGGCGATGAGTTCGTTGTGCTGATCTCGGAGATCGACGGCTCTGAGGATGCAGCTTTCTCGGCGCGAAGAGTACTGGAGTGCCTGTCATCGGAGCACACCGTCGAAGGAAATGATCTGCACATCACCACCAGCATTGGCATAAGCGTCTACCCGGCTGACGGTCAGGATGCGGAGACGCTGATCAAGAACGCGGACACCGCGATGTATCACGCCAAGGAGAACGGCCGCCAGAGCTACCAGTTCTTCAAGCCGGATATGAATGTTCGTGCCGTGGAGCGCCAATCCATTGAGGAGGGTCTGCGGGGCGCTCTGCAGCGGCATGAGTTCGCCCTGCACTACCAGCCGAAGATCAATATGAAGACGGGCGAGATCACCGGCGCGGAGGCGCTGCTGCGCTGGACGCATCCCACGCGGGGGCCCATCGCTCCGGATCAATTTATTCCCATTGCGGAAGAGTCCGGCCTGATCCTTCCCATTGGCCGCTGGGTGCTGCGCGAAGCGTGCAGGCAGACTCGTGCCTGGGCGGATGTCGGCCTGCCGCAGATCGCCATCGCCGTGAACATCTCGGCGCTAGAGTTCCGTGACGCAAACTTTCTTGAAGGCGTATTCACCATACTTGCGGAGACGGGAATGGACCCGAAATTCCTGGAGCTTGAGCTGACCGAAAGCGTTCTGATGCGAGGAGCAGAGGCGGCTGAAGTTACGCTGAAGGCCCTGCGCGCAAAAGGGATCCGGCTGGCTGTCGACGACTTCGGCACGGGCTACTCCAGCCTGAGTTATCTTAGAAAATTTTCCATCGACGCGCTGAAGATCGACAAGTCCTTCATCCGGCAGATCAGCACCACGCCTGAGGAGACGACGATCGTGAGCGCCATACTCAGCATGGGGCAGAGCCTGAAGTTGCGAGTCGTGGCTGAAGGTGTCGAGACCCAGGAAGAGCTGGCATTTCTCCGCGCTCACAACTGCGACGAGGCGCAGGGATACCACTTCAGCCGCCCAGTGCGCCCACAGCAGTTCGCCGCGCTGCTCGAAAGCTCTGCTGGAATGCCCAGCGCGATCGCCTGACCATTCTGGATCACTGCAAGGGAAAAGTGAGTGCGTGACCGGTCTTTCTGGGGAGAGAAAAGCCGGTCACGCACAATCACCGAGCGAATACATCGCTGCTCGTCGGATAAAACGACACGCATGCCAGTGGTTTGCGTATCGCCTCAAGTCCAGCGCCTCTGCTGGAGCATCTGCCCAAATCATGCCACTGGATCCGGAAACAGTCTGTTCAGAATTGCTCACGCAGCTTTTATTTTTTGTCATTGCAGAATGGACGCGTGCTACTGCGGCGGAAGACTGTGAAAGCTGCCGCGCAGGCCATCCTGCCATTCGCCGCGAGCCATGCGATTCCGCAGGCCCTCAAGGTCCGAGGCTGGAACCAGCTGGGTGCCGTCGGCCAGCAGCAGCATGGGTACGGGAAGATCGCTATGCACGCCGCGCATCCACAGCGTGGCAGGATCGATCTGCGCAAGGCGCAGGTCTTGCGGAACAGCAGGCTGATGAGCTTTGAGCGGAAGCATGTCTCCATCAAACTGTGCGGAGCCGGTCTGGTCGGTAATGCGGCAGTGGTCGGCTGTGCCGCTTGGGTTTATCCAGCAGGCAGCCCAGAGACCGATCCTTGCATTGGTATCAGGATCCCGCCCGGTGATAAGCCAGCGGGAGCCGGCGGGCATGTCATTGGGTGGGAGCGTTGGCGGCTTGTAGTGCGAGCGTGTGCTGGCCATGGTGATCACGATAACGGCAACGCCGATGCAGATCAGCGCGAATCTGCGGGCCTGCCTGGAGCTTACGGACATCCTGCGCCGTTTGCGTGGTGGGGGAGGTGCTTCTGGAGCAGAGTCGTCAAATAAGCGCATACAGCTATTCCCGGGGAAGTGCGTGGTGTAGTGCCAGTAGAGATTGATTAAGTAGATGGCACCGGTACAGCGGAATGATGCACGCCCGTGCACTTCGCTTTCAGCGCATGAAGGTGCGTGGAAGCAGCTACCAGCCCGGATGGCATGCGTTTCTCGCCCTTATAGGCAACCTCGGTCCTTGATAACGGCTCTTACTCCTTGAGCTTCCCCGTCTTTCGCGAGAGAAACATCTGTCTCTTGCATTTACTTTCCACAACGGCATGGTCACGGCAGGGCTTTCTGCTGCATGAGCAATTTTGCTCAGACTTTTTAAAGTATCGGCTGGTATTCGTATAGCCGTAGATTCCGGTGTTTCAGAACAGTGTCCCCTTGAAAAAGCATCGGGCGCTTCGTTGCTCTACAAGAGGACACAATGCGCACACGCAGCTTTGGTATTTCGGGACTTCTGGCAGCAGTACTTCTCCTATGCGTGACCGGATGCGGCAAGGAGACGGTCAACTCAACGCCGCCGCTTGCAAGCGCTACCACTCCCGCGAATGGCGCGACCGGCATACCGGTGAACCAGGTGCTCACCGCATTGCCTTCAGCGAGCCCATGAATCCGGCGACGATCAACACGACCACCTTCACACTGACCGGCCCCGGCGGCGCTCATGTGAACGGAGTCGTCAGCTACTCGTCCGTGAACTCCACTGCCACATTTACGCCCAGCGCCAATCTTGCCTACAACACGCTCTATACGATCACCATCACCACGGGAGTCGCCAATACGCTCGGCATTGAACCCGCGAGCACACTGGTATCGACCTTCAGAACCGCTCTGACCGCTATCACCGTGCCGATGGTCATCTCTACTTCGCCCGCCAACAACGCCACCAGCGTTCCCGCCAATCAAGCGATCACGGCGACCTTCAATGAGGCGATGAACCCGGCGACGATCAATGCCACAACCTTTACGCTGAAGATCGGTGGAGTCGGCGTGCTGGGAGCTGTCACCTACACCGCCGCCGGCTCCGTCGCGACATTCACGCCGGCAGCCAATCTCGCAGCGGGCATCTACACGGCCACGATCACCACCGGCGCGATGGACCTGGCAGGAAATGCACTGGCTGCGAATTACGTCTGGAGCTTCACCGTCACAGCAACCCCGAACACCACCAAGCCGACGGTGACTGCGACGATTCCGCTCAACGGCGCCACGAACATTCCCGTCAACCAGGTTCTCAGCGCCACCTTCAGCAAGGCGATGAACGCCGCCACCCTCAATACGGCGACGTTCACACTCACTGGTCCCGGCCCTGGCACAGCAGCCGTCACCGGACAGGTTGCGTATGCGAGCATCAGCGATACGGCCACGTTCACGCCTACCGCTAATCTGGCAGCCGGCACCTATACGGCCACCATCACGACCGGGGCCGCGGATCTCTCCGGCAATACGCTCGCGGCCAACTATGTGTGGATGTTTACCGTCGGCACGGCTGTAGACACCACCAAGCCGCTGATCGTATCGACTACTCCTGCCAGCGCGGCCACGAACGTGCCAGTGAATCAGGCCGTCAGCGCCACCTTCTCTGAGGCGATGAACCCGCTGACGATCACCACTACGACCTTCACACTCGTCGGGCCCAGCACCTCGCAGGTCGCCGGAACGGTCTCTTACGACCCCATCAACTACATCGCCACGTTCACGCCCACAGCCAATCTTGCAGCCGGCACCTACACCGCAGACATCACAACGGGTGCAACCGATCTCGCCGGCAATTCGCTGGGCGCAGGCAGCATACCGAATCCGTGGATGTTTACGGTCGGCACAGCCGTGGTCACGCCGCCGGTCAATCTTGGAACGGCTGCGCTCTTCGGCGGCTTTAGCGCGGCAACAGTGACCAACTCGGGAACCTCACAGTCATCAATGGAGATCTCGGCACTACGGGGGTCTCAACCAAGATAGTCGATTTCCACGATGCCGCACGGTTGTTCGTATTCAGAAACGCCAGTTGATACAGGTGGATTCGTCAATGGAACCATTGACACAGCTCCTCCTGCGCCTACGCTCAATGCATTCCTCCTGAAGGAACCGGTCACCGGGGCCGGCACGACACAGGCTATCGCAACCCAGGCTGCAACAGATGCTCTTTCTGCTTACAACGCCCTCGTTGCCTTCCCCGGCGGTCTGGCTGTAGAGACCTGCCCAGGATGCGGCGGTATCGCCGCCGGCGCGGGCGAACTCGGCAATCGCACACTGGCTCCCGGCATCTATAAATCCACGCCGGGCACCTATGCCATCACGGCAGGGCCGCTTACGCTCGACGCCCAGGGCAATCCCAACGCCTTCTGGGTCTTCCAGATGGCTTCGTCACTGACAGTAGGCGGAGCATCGGCGGGATCCTCTGAAAGTGTCATCCTGATGAACGGCGCGCAGGCGAAGAACGTCTTCTGGCAGGTCAGTTCCGCCGCGACGATCAACGTATCCTGAGGAGGCGGGACGATTCGTAGGGACCGTCATCACCAATACGGGGCAATCACCGTTTCCTCCGCCGGAGTCGCCGCGATCACGACTATCGACGGCAGACTGCTGTCTTTGTCTCCGTCGGTAACACATGGTCAACACAGTCGTCAACGTACCAGCGCCCTAATTGCAAGTCATTACGGCGAGTAATCCAGGAGAACGAAAAATGAAATTGTGTACGCGGATGCTCGCCACCATTGCAGTTACCGCTCTCGCCATGCCGATGCTCCATGCGCCGCAACTCCATGACGCAAGACGCGCCGCAGTACACCTATAACTACACGCCGCGTGTCGAACTCTTTCTCGGCTACACGCACTTCGGCACATGGTCCACGAACGCGGCCACAGGAAATCGCATGGTCGGCCTGAACGGCGGCAGCGCGTCGCTGGCGTTCAACCTGAATCGCTATATCGGCCTGGTTGCAGATTTCGGCGGCTATGACGACAGCCAGCTGCAGCTCGCTGGCTCCGGCGCGAACCAGCCTGTTGTCGTCAACGCAAGCGGAACGGCTTATACCTTTCTTGGCGGGCCGCGCCTCTCCTTCCGCAACTCCACGCGCTTCACGCCCTTCGCCCAGGCTCTCTTCGGCGACGTGCATGCCACAGCGGTCACCATCTCCAATTGCACAGGCAGTCTCTGCACACCGCTGCCCGCCCAGGACGCATTCGCCATGACGGCCGGCGCCGGCCTGGATATTGCTTTGACCCGCCACATCTCGCTCCGCGCCGTGCAGGCCGAGTACATGATGACCCGCTTTGCCGCTCTTCCCGCGACCGGACCGGGCACGACGCAGAACGATCTGCGACTCTCCACCGGTCTCGTCTTCCGCTTCGGCGACATCGCACCGCATGCGCCGCTGGAACTCGCCTGCAGCATTCAGCCGGCGATTGCGTATGCAGGCGATCCTTTAACAGTGACTGCAACAGCCACGAATCTTGATCCCAAAAGAAAAGCCGTCTATAACTGGGGCACCAACGGCGGCACGGTAAGCAGCGAGAACGCGACAACGATCGTAAGCACCACAGGTCTTGCGCCCGGCAACTATGCGGTCAACGCCCAGGTAACGCCAGGGCTCTCATGCCGCACAGCAGGCGAACTGCACGGCGGGCTTCACGATCCAGGAGCCGGCTCCGCCTACGATCACGTGTTCGGCGGATCCCGCGTCGGTGAACGCGGGCGATACGGCGACCATCACGTCGCAGGCCAACAGCCCGCAGAACCACACGCTCACCTATTCGTACTCGGCCACCGCAGGAACGGTTACCGGCACTACGGCGACGGCCATGCTGGCCACAAACGGCGCTGCGCCGGGAGCGATCACCGTCACCTGCAATGTCGTCGACGATCTCGGCAAGTCAGCCTCCTCCACAACCAGCGTGAGTGTTCTGGCACCACCGCCTGTCGTCGCTCCGCAGACGAGCGACCTGTGCTCGATCTCCTTTGATCGTGATCGCAAGCGCCCCACGCGCGTCGACAACGAAGCCAAGGGATGTCTCGATGACATTGCGCTCACCCTGCAGCATGACTCGGCGTCGCATCTTGTCATCGTCGGCAACTATGCGGATGGCGAGACGCCGGAGGCCGGCACTGACCGCAGCAAGAATGTTCGCCAGTATCTGACGGATGAAAAGGGAATCGACGCCGCGCGCATTGACCTGGCGTACGGGCTCAAACAGCGGCCGCACCGCAACCAATGTCCTGGTCCCCGCCGGCGCAACCTATGCCGGAGACAGCAAGTGAGCGAGCAAGAGCTGAACCAGATCGACAATATCGATCACGAGAAGAACCATCATGCGCCGCACCCTTACTGGAAGCGAACCCATATTCAGTGGGCCTTCTGGATCGGCGTTGTGCTTATGGCTGTAGCTTTGCTGGTCTACATATTCAGTGTGGATCTGGCGCTGATCCCGCGAAGCTGGCACCAGCAGGCACCGCCGCCTGTGACCAGTAAATAGCGACACAGACTGAGCCACGCAGGTGCTTAGTTGCCCCTGATTTTCCGGGTTAGTTAATAGAGATAGCGTTAATGGTCGGGGCGCTCAGATTCGAACTGAGGACCCCCTGCTCCCAAAGCAGGTGCGCTACCAGGCTGCGCCACGCCCCGACTCCTACTGATTTTACCGCAGGCTCGCCTCGTCTGCGGACTAGATGATGTGCAGTCCGTGAACGAAGTGCACGAGCAGCCACAGCACGACGGCGAGCGGCGCAAGCAGCATCGCCAGTATGGCGCAAGCCATGCCTGCGAGCACGCACCAGTCGCGCCAGGTGTGGCGGCGGGGCTCGGCCAGTTCGCGGGTGAGCAGCTTGTAGTTACGGCGGTTCGGCTTCCAGGCGATGTCGAACGCATCGCCGAGGAAGGGGATCGCGCCGATGACGACGTCGATCGCGAGGTTCGCCAGCATGCGCGCAAGAGTAACGTAGGGCACGCCGCGGAACCAGCCTGCGAGCACGATGATGCAGGAGGCGAGGCCGGTGAGGATGTCTCCCAGCCCGGGGACGAGACCGATGATGCCGTCGATGCCGAAGCGGATGCCGGTGCCGGGGATGCGGAAGCAGTCATCCAGTATGTGCGAGAGCAGCTCGAGGTTCTCATCGCCGAAGAGACGGCCGCTGCCGCCGGGGCGCGGCCGCAGGATCTCGGGCTCGGGTTGGGTGGACGGTATCGGCATGGTGTGGATGAGCGTAGCTATATATAGCTAGAGATATAGATAGAGCCGTTCTGAATATAGATCCGTTCTGACCGCTGCGGCGGCGCAGGAGCCGTGCGCTGCTGCGATGCTATAATTATCGCAATACGGCGGCTATAGTTCAGTGGCAGAACGCCGCTCTGTGGCAGCGGATGTCGTGGGTTCGAACCCCACTAGCCGCCCCAATTTCCCCTCCACAGCGCCCATCTTGACGACGCGCTCCACTCCCGGTTCTCAGCCTACATCCCAGCATAGCAACGCGCCTGCCGTTGATCCTGCATTTATGGATAAAGACCTGCGCCCTGCGTGGCTCAGCGATTTTCGGCCGCGGCGTTGGCTGGCGAATGGCCATCTGCAGACGATCGCCGGCAACTTGCTTCCGCGGATAAACCATCTGCCGGTGCCGGTGACGGAGATCGTGGAGGTAGCGCCGGCTACGGCCGAGATCGGCTCCTCCAGCCTGATCTGTCTCTGCCACTGGCAGCCGGATGCATGCAGGCGCCGACGGCGATCCTCGTGCATGGCCTGGAAGGTTCGGCGAACTCGCAGTACGTCATCGGCAATGCGAACAAGCTCTGGGCTGCGGGCTGTAACGTCGTGCGCATGAACATGCGCAACTGCGGCGACAGCACGCTACTGGGGCGGCGAACGCTCGAGATGCCGGCGGCGCTCGATCCGGACAGCATCTGCCCGACGCTCTACCACTCCGGACTCTCGGGCGATGTGCGCGCGGTGGCACAGCACTTTGTGCAGACGCGCGGAGTCTCGCGGATCGCCATCCTCGGCTACTCGATGGGCGGTAACATGGTGCTGAAGCTGGCGGGCGAACTGGGCGACGACCCTATGCCGGAGATTCGAGCCTGCGTTGCGGTCTCGCCCGCGGCGGATCTCTCCGCCAGCGCAGACGCTCTGCACCGGCCCATCAACCGCCTCTACGAGCGCAGATTTCTGCGCGCGCTGGAGCGGCACTATCTGCATAAGGTCTCGCTCTATCCGCGAGCAGTACTCCGCTGCGCGCGCGTACAATCTGAACTCCATCCGCGAGTTCGATGAGCATATCACCGCGCACTACTCCGGTTTTCGCGGTGCGGAGGACTACTACACGCGCTCGTCGGCCGCGCAGTTTGTCGCGAAGATCCAGATCCCCACGCTGGTGCTGCACGCGCTGGACGATCCCTTCATCCGCATCCTGCCGCAGACCTGCGATGCAATGCGCGCGAACCCGAAGGTCATCCTGATCGAGACGAGGCACGGCGGCCACTGCGCGTTTCTCGCCGATGCGAACCCGGCTGCAAATGATGACGGCTACTGGGCGGAGCAGACGGCGCTGCGGTTCCTGCAGGCGCTACCGGAGCTGCAACCGTGACGGCTGCATGGGCCATCGCGCTCGGGGCGGACTCGCCCGTGCTTGCAGTGCCGTGGTGCGATAACGATGGTGGCGATGACGGCCGCGCAGCATATGTGGACCTTCGCGCTCACCCGGAGCGTATCGGCGAGATTCCGGAGGCACGAGAAAACCCTGTATTGGCGCATGTTTTAGCGCGCCTGAACGCGCCGGAATCACCCTGGGCGACGGCCAAGTGTGACCGCTGGAACTCGATGAAGACGATCTGCAGACGGCCGCGCTTGACCTGGATATTGATTGGGACGATCTGCGCAGGCCGGCATCGGCTCGTACATCGACCTCTATCTTCGGGACGCGGCGAAGTTCGCCTCGCTCGAAGATCACCGCGATCTATTCGAGCGGCTGACGCGGGCAGCGGAGCGGAGTGGGCCTTCAGCGGCGATGCTGGAGCTGACGCTGCGGCACTGCATTGCGGAGGGCGCGGAAGGCTATGCTATCACCGCGTTCCTGCATGCCGTCGGTGAGGATGCCGCGCAGGCGCAGGCCACCTGGGAGGCTGCGCTGGCGGCACTTAGCAGATATATTGCTCGCAGCACGGGTGCGGCGATAGAATGAGAGATCGCGGGCGAGTAGCTCAATTGGATAGAGCATCAGCCTTCTAAGCTGATGGTTGCAGGTTCGAGCCCTGCCTCGCTCACCATACAGAATCCATTCCATCGCCAGCACTCTATGTAGCTGGCAGGATGTGAGCGTTAACCCACCACCGCATGGACAAGCTCACCATCACTGTTCTCATGCCCTGCCTGAACGAGGCTGAGACTCTCGCGATCTGCATCCGTCAGTGCCCGTGCAGCCATTGCATCCTCCGGCCTGACGGGCGAGGTGCTGATCGCAGACAACGGCAGCACCGACGGCTCTCAGCAGATCGCATGCAGAGAGGCGCTCGCGTGATCGATGTGACCCGGCGCGGTTACGGAGCCGCGCTGCAGGCCGGCATTGAAGCGGCGCAGGGGAAATATATTCTGATGGGCGATGCGGATGATAGTTACGACTTCAGCCATTTGGATCGCTTTGTGCAGGCACTGGATGCTGGCGCAGATCTGGTGATGGGCAATCGCTTCCTCGGCGGCATCCAGTCCGGCGCCATGCCCGTGCACCACCGCTATTTTGGAAACCCCGTGCTCAGCATGGTAGGCCGCGTGCTGTTCAAGGTGCCGGCGGGCGATCTGCACTGCGGCCTGCGCGCCTTCCGCAAAGATTCCATCCAGTCACTCAACCTGCAGGCGACGGGGATGGAGTTCGCCAGTGAGATGGCGGTGAAGGCCAGTCTGATGGGCCTGCGTATCGACGAGGTGCCGACGACACTCTCGCCTGATGGCCGTTCGCGTCCGCCGCATCTGCGCAGCTGGCATGACGGCTGGCGGCATCTTCGCCTTTTACTGCTGTATAGTCCGCGATGGCTGTTTCTCTATCCAGGAATGGGAGCGGCAGTGACGGGGTTTGTGATCACGCTCTGCTTGCTGCCGGGCGACCTCAGGCTGGGTGGACTGAAGCTCGGCGTGGATACGCTCACCTATGCGATCGGGCTGACGCTGATCGGAGTGCACATCTGCGTCTTCGCCCTCTGCGCCAAGATATACGGCATGAACGAAGGCCTGCTGCCGGAAGATCCCGTCTTCTCGCGCCGGCTCCGCTACTTCAAGATGGAGACGGGCATTCTGGCCGGACATGATCCTGCTGCTCGCAGGCGCCATCTCCATGGGCTACTCCATTGAACTGTGGCACCGCGCAGCATTCGGCGCGCTGGACGCCACGCACATGTTGCGCATCACACTGCCCGCTGCTGCCATGCTGATGCTCGGCGTGGAGACGGTATTCATCGAGCCTCTTCCTTGGGGTGTTGGGCATGATCCGCAGACAAAATACAGACTCCAGCCGGGAATCATCCAAACAAAGCTGAGAGTATCGCTCTCAGGCATTGTCCTGCATCACCTTTGCCGTGACCCAGTCCACCCAGATGGCTTCGTCGCCGGTGCAGGCCAGCGGGCTCCCGTCCAGAATTGCGTTCACAAAATTCTCGATGAGCGGATAGTGAACGTTCGCGTGCATAAAGTCAAATCATC
>CAVVXR010000013.1:0-82111 GCA_963752215.1 uncultured Acidobacteriaceae bacterium
ACACGCGGCCGACACCGGCACCAATTTCGCCGCCACTGAAGGCCATTGCCACCTGCTTGTCGTCAACGCTTAGCCGAGCAAAACCGGCGGAGCGAATGCCGAGCAGGAAGTCACCGGACTCGGTGGGCGTCAGGAATCCCGACCATTGCACGCCGAAGGTTTCCTTCCCGGCAATCTCCGCCGGCAAATTGCTGTCGCTGAGGTTGACGTTGGGCTCAGTGCGGCTGACGATGGGTGTCGTGCTCGCTCCGGGGACGGGCGGGCCTCTCACCATGCCTTCGCTGTAGTCGGCCTTAAGGCCGGGCTTGCCATCGGGAGTGGTCAGAAGACTGTCGGGCACCGGGGTTCCATCGGTGCGCAGGAACTGGGTTCCCGGAACATAACGTGATAGTCGCGTTCGGGAATTCAGCATGCAGGCCGTCGAGAACGGAGACGATATGCGTTGGCTGGCCGGCGTAGTTTCCGATCAGCGGCCTGGTCTGGTCGGCAAGCGGACCGACGACGGCGATCTTCCTGATTCCGGGTTTGAGCGGGAAGAGTGCCGTCGTTCTTGAGCAGCACCATGGACTCGTTCGCAAGTTTGCGGGCCATGCGCGCGATGTTCGGCGCTATCGAGTTCCTTCTCATCGATCTTGGTGTAAGGAACCATCTCCGGCGGGTCGAACATGCCGAGCTTGATACGCGCGGTGAACAGGCGAATCAGCGCCGTGTCCAGCGTGCTTTCAGGCAGGTACCCTTGCTGCACGGCATCGATATAGGCCTTTTCGACCGGCTCGCCAAACCTCGAAGTGAAGGTGACGCATTCGTTATCCATGCCTCGGATCACGGAAATGGCCGCGCCTTGCGCCTGCGTTGGACGATAGCGATGATTGGCGGCAACGTCGCGAACCGCATCGCAATCTGAAACCACATAACCCTGGAATCCCCACTTGCCGCGCAGTTGGTCCTGCAGCAGATATTGGTTGGCGCACGCCGGCTGCCCATTGATTGCGTTGTAAGCGCACATCACGGAGCCGGCTTTGCCTTCCACGATGGCGGCGCGGAATGCAGGCTCGTAAGTATCCACCTCATCGTGTTTGCTCACGTCCACATCGGCAAAATGCCGGGTGGGCTCCGGGCCGCTGTGCACGGCGTAGTGTTTCGGCGTCGCGATGGCCAGGTAGTACTTTGGATCGTCGCCCTGCAATCCAGTCACGTAGGCAACGCCCATGCGGCCGGTGAGGAACGGATCTTCGCCGTAGGTCTCCTGTCCGCGGCCCCAGCGCGGGTCGCGGAAGATATTCAGATTGGGGACCAGAAATCCAGGCCTCCCATGATGCCCGTGTGTCCTTCGCGCAGCGATTCTGCACATGCTTGATGCGTCCCTCGATTCCAATCTGGTGCCGCCATGGTGTGAATTCCCGGCGCATCGAAGGTCGCTGCCAGGCCGATAGGCTCTGGATATTCGGTTACACCCTGATTGATGACGCCATGCAGAGCCTCGCTCCACCATTGGTATGCCGGAACGTTGAGCCGCGGAACTGCCGCGGAGTTGTTATGCATTTGCGTAGCCTTTTCGGCCAGGGTCATGCGATGCACCAGGTCGGCAGCCCGCTGCTCAGGGGACAGATTCGTGTTCGTGTACGGCAGACTCGCCGTATCCTGGGCCACTGCGGTTTGCAGGACTGAGGCAAAGAAAAGAATTCCAAAGCAGGCAGCGATGCCTGCAACAATTCGGGTCATGCGGTTCTTCATTTTGCTTCTCCAATTTAGATGGGCACTACGGCCAGGACTTCACAGAGCCAAAACTTCACTGATCTTGATGAAACCGATAGACATCCACGCAGATGGGCGGCACGGAGAGGGTCTGCGGGGCATGGTAAAACGCTCCCCCACGAATTGTAGACGGAGCGGGTCGAATTAAAGTCGAGCGTCATTTTGGACAATCACGCCGGTCCCGCTTGATGTGCCGCGGGAAGCTCTGGAAGTTGATGAAATTCTATGTATCTGTTTTATCAGCAATGATTTATGGCGGAGAGAGTGGGATTCGAACCCACGGTACTCGTTAAAGTACACACGCTTTCCAAGCGTGCGCCTTAAACCACTCGGCCATCTCTCCGGAGGGTGGTCTGTCTTTTTGAATTTAACATAATCAGGCGACTCGAATTTCTGAGCGACAGCGCTTTGAACGGGACGCTTCGAGCAGCGCCTGAAAATGAATCGCGCGAAAGGGCTGAAATCGTTTACTTGGCAATGCTGGGTGATTTATAGTTCGGGGTTCGCTAAACGCTCAAGTTGTCGGCGTCTGTTGTAGCAAGACTCCAACTGCAAAGGATTTCTATGTCTCGTATCTCGCGCCGCGATTTGCTTTCTTCCGGAGCGGCACTTTCTGCTTCATCTTTGGTTGCGCGTTCAGCCTGGGGGCGGACTGCTGCGCTGCTCGCCGCTATCCTGAAGGCGCATCGGCTGAGGCGCTTGCCGCCGTTGCGCCGCGCGAAAAATTGCTGTTCGACTTTGGCTGGAAGTTTCAGTTCGGCAATGGCGTGGACCCGGCGCGCGATCTTGGCTTCGGCTACGGATCAGGGCGACTTCGCCAAGACCGGCGATTTCGAATTTGCCAAAGGCAAAGTTCGACGACTCAAAGTGGCGCACGCTGAATCTGCCCCACGACTGGGCGGTCGAGTTGCCGTTTGTGCGCGACGAGGCGCTGAATTCGCATGGCTATCAAGCCGCTTGGCAGGCGCTATCCGGAAACCAGCGTGGGCTGGTACCGGCGCGAGTTCGACGTTCCGGCGAGCGATGCAGGGCGCCGGATCACGGTCGAGTTCGATGGCGCGTTCCGCGACGTGCTGATCTTTGTAAACGGATGCTTCATCGGCCGCAACGACAACGGCTACGCGCCGTTTCACTTTGACCTCACAGACTTCCTTGCCTACGGCGCGAAGAACTACATTGTGGCGCGCGTGGACGCGAGTTTCGGCGACGGATGGTTTTACGAGGGCGCGGGCATCTATCGCCATGTGTGGCTCACCAAGACCGATGCGCTGCATCTGGGCAAATGGGAAAGCACCGTGCGCACAGAAGTGAACGCCGACTCGGCCACGCTTTCGCTGGGCACTGTGGTTAAGAATCAGGGCAAGCAAGCAGAGACCGCAAAGGTGAGCTGGCAGATTCTGGATGCTGCGGGTAAGACCGTTGCTACAGCGGAGGCAGTGCCGCAATCCGTTGCCGCGGATGGCTCAGCATCGTTTACCGCGACCGCGACGCTGGCCAATCCTGCGCTCTGGTCAGTCGATGCGCCCAATCTATATTCGGCGATCGTGACGGTAGAGGCAGGCGGCAAGCCCCGCGATGCCGAGCGGGTCAGCTTCGGGGTGCGAACTGCATGTGTTCGATGCGGACAAGGGCTTCTCGCTGAATGGCAAATCGCTGAAGATTCAAGGCACCTGCAATCACCAGGACCACGCCGGCGTCGGCGCGGCGGTGCCCGACCGGCTGCAGTGGTTTCGGCTGGCCGTGCTGAAGGAGATGGGCTGCAATGCCGTGCGCACTTCGCACAATATGCCGACGCCGGAGTGGGTGGAAGCGCTGCGACCGCATGGGCATGATGATGATGTGCGAGACGCGGCAGATGAGCTCGAACCCTGAAGGGCTGGCGCAGCTTGAGGCGATGGTCAAGCGCTATCGCAACTCGCCGTCGATCATTCTTTGGTCCATCGGCAACGAGGAGTGGCAGTTGCAGAACGACATGGCGGAAGAGGGCGCGAGGATTGGCGCGACTATGGTGCGCCGATGCCAGGAACTTGACCCCACGCGCGTCGTGTCGGCAGCCGTGAATGGCGACAACCAGAAGGGCGTCTCCGATGCGTTTGACATCATCGGCTTCAACTACGGCCTTGAACGCCCCGACGCGTATCACAAGCAGCATCCCACGCGGCCGATCTATGGATCGGAGACCTCGAGCGCCATCTCGACGCGCGGCGACTACATCCACCAGATCCGCTGCGCAACACCGTGAACGCCTACGACGGCAGTCGTGCGCGTGGGGCGAAACGGCTGAAGAGTGGTGGAAGTTCTACGGGACGCGCGATTGGGAAGCGGGCGGATTTGCGTGGACCGGCTTCGATTATCGCGGCGAGCCGACGCCGTACGGTTGGCCGTCGATCAACTCGCAGTTCGGCATTGTGGACATGTGCGGCTTTCCCAAGGACACCTTCTACTACTACAAGGCGTGGTGGGGCAAGGAGCCGGCGCTGCACCTGTTTCCGCATTGGAACTTCGAGGGCAGGGAAGGCGAGGAGATTCCTGTTTGGGTGTACTCGAACCTCGACGAGGTTGAGCTGTTTGTGAATGGTCAAAGCCTGGGAGCCAGGAAAGTTCCGCAGCTTGGCCATGTGGAGTGGAAGGTGAAATATCAGCCGGGACTGATCGAAGCGCGGGGAAGCAAAGACGGCAAGGTCGTGCTGACGGAGAAGCGGGAGACAACCGGTCCGGCTGTTGCGATTCGGCTGACGGCCGACCGGACGGAGGTCGACGCGGATGGAGAGGATCTGGCGATCCTGAAAGTGGAGGCGCTGGACAAGGATGGCCGCGCAGTTCCAACGGCCGGCAATCTGATTGGGTTCAAAATTGAGGGCGATGGCAAGCTGATCGGCGTGGGCAATGGCGACCCCAATTGCCAGGAGAGCGACAAGGAGCCAAAGCGGTCGCTGTTCAATGGCCTGGCGCAGGTGATTGTGCAGGCAACCAAGCGTCCCGGCGAGATCCATATAGAGGCAGTGAAAGAAGGCTGGGATGGCCCGGAACTGACCCCGGCCAAGGTTGTCATCACAACCAGGAAGGTTGAACCGCGACCTGCGGTGGGATAAGAACTTGAAGACGGCAGGAACTTGGTTGGAACATGCGGTAACGGTAGGTCAGGGCTTCAGCCCTGACGCTCATGGCGCAAAAAATGCCGGCCTTCAGGCCCTGAGGCATGCTTTTATTCCAAAAAGCTTAATCCCGATGTAAACAGGCTGCGGAATAACTGACCCGGCTATAGCCGGAAGTCAGCCCGGATAACCACCCGTGATGTAGCCTTCCAGCGCCTCAATGGTTTGCTGCTGGCCGGACATGACCCATCTCACCAGATCGCCCACGGATATGACCCCGACCACATCTTCATTCTCCAAAACGGGGAGATGGCGAAAATCGTGCTGGGTCATGATGGCCATGCATTCATCCACCGAGTGATGCGGACTGACGAAGATCACCGGGCTGGTCATAATCTGGTGGACCTGGGTCTCTTTGGAAGGGTGGCCCATGAGCACGCCTTTGCGGGCGTAATCGCGCTCTGAGAGAATGCCGACCAGCCGATCGCCGGAAAGCACCAGCAGGGCGCCGATGTTGTATTCGGCCATTTTCTCAATGGCTTCGTAGACCGAGTGCTCCGGTGTTACGTGCAGAATCTTATTGTGGCCCTTTGTCTTCAGCACCGTTCCAACTTTGTCGGAGATCTTCATTCGACCCTCCCGATACGATCAGGAACAAAACCGCCGGTTCTTGTTCCGCCCACACCTGCCGCGTCCCGGCCAGGGATTCAGACAATATAGCCTATCCGCAATGCAACAGGACAGCGTGAAGTGGACTGGGCGCTGAATCCGCGAATTGTGAATTCACAGAAATAGCTCCGGAAATGCGGGAAATATGCTATACAGAGAGCGGCAGGCGGCCTCCGTTCCTTCCTCACAAGTGTGCAATCCCAACGGAGCTATCCGAAGCAACTCCATCTAGTCGCAGGTTTTTGCCGGCTCACTTCATCGGTCCCTACTTTCACAGGGCGCTCGTTCAATGCCACGAATGTCTGTTTCCCAGGAGTCGCAATATGACCTATCTTCTCCGGTTCGTCTTTAGCCGTTCCCATTGCCATTCCACGCGCGCAATTTCGCGGCGGATATTTGCTGTTACCTTGGTTGCGCTGACCGCCCTGGCTCCCGTAGCGGCCGTGTTCGCGCAACAGCCTTTGCTGCATGCACAGGTTCCTTCCGCGCAAACTGCTCGAGTGAGGCGCGCAGCCGCCAAACCGAAAGCCACTGGCTCTCAGCCCGGCACAGCCAACTTCTCAGGCAACTTAACTACAATCACAACCTCATCGAATGCGCTTGCGCTCGCCCGCGAATCGGATTGCACACTTAGCTTTGTAACTGGCAACTATTCATACACGGGATCATCCATTAACTACACCGAAACGGACCAGACCTCAGACTATGAGCGCGTGCTGCATACTGAAGCGGGATTAACCACCACTCCCGATGTTTTTGCGTCAGGTTGCGTTCACCAGCCGATCCCCGGTTTTGGTTCGCGGCCCGCGGTCTTCGTCGGTCTGACAACCTCCGGCGTCTATGTTTACGCCGCACTTGGCCTCATCTATCCCAGCATGATCAACGGTGTGTACATGATGACCGGCACATCGAGCCTCGGTCTTACCTCCTTTCAATTCTCGACGGCCGGCAATCTCACCGCGGGCGATCTCAACAAAGACGGCAACGGGGACCTTGTGGTCACCGACAGCTCCCTTGCCAGCGGCGCCCAGGTCACTGTTTTTCTCGGGAACGCCAACGGTACCCTGCAAAATGCCAAACAATATGCCATTGCCGGCAACTATTCCGTCGCTGCCGCCATCGACGACGTGAATGGCGACGGCATCCCGGATATCGTTGCCGTCTCTGGCGATCAACAGATATCGATCTTGATCGGGAACGGCGACGGCACTTTCCAGACCGCATTGAGCTTTCCCGCGCCCGCCCTGCCTGGTTACACCAGCGCGGCATCCACGCCAATTGAGGATCTGATCACCGCCGATGTCAATAACGACCACAATAAAGACATCATCTGCTCAAATGGCCTGGTGCTGTTGGGGAACGGCAAAGGCTCCTTCACGGCTGCCGCCAAGCCGGCCTTCCCCTACTTTCAGGACCCTCTGTATTCAAGTGGGCCAAGTCTTGCCAGCGGCGACATCAACAAAGACGGCAAGATTGACCTCGTGATCGAGAACGGCTCCTCGATCATTACCTGGATCGGGAACGGGGACGGCACCTTCACCCAGGGCCAGAGCTACGCGACCATCAATTCTCAAGGCGTCATTTCGGTCGCCGATCTTGACGGAGATGGCAATCCGGACATTTTTGTGGGCTTGGGCAACGCCGGAGTTTACGCCGGCGACCTGGGCGCTCCGAACCTCGCGTACGCCCTGATGGGCAACGGCGATGGCACCTTCCAAGGCGCGCCGCAAATTGGCTTCGGCGCATACACGGGCAACAACCTGGCGCGACGTGACCGGCAGCGGAAAGCTCGATCTGATCACGAACACCGTCAACACCCCCTATGGCGAACCCGATACAACAGTTCCGGCTTTTACGGTTCAACTTGGAAACGGGAAGGGAGGTTTCACCCCCACCTCCACCATCACCCCGCCTGCAAGTTTCGTCCTGAACGCAGGAAACACCATTACCGGGGCCAACACCACCGCCGCTGACGCATTCGCCGTCGCCGACATCAATGGCGATGGCAAGGCCGACCTCGTGTTCCTCGACAACAACCTTCCGGGGGTATTCACTCCGGGGACCGCGTTTGACCGCTTTAACGGCCCCTTCTCCTTCGTCGCTCTCTCCAATGGCGACGGCACTTTCCAGGCGCCAGTTCCCAACGCTTTCCCGCAGATCGCGCCCACCGGCGACTTCGACATCAGCCTCAGCCTCAGCGGCCTCCAGATCACCAAATTCTCCAGGAGCGGCAATCCCGGCCTGATCTCCGTCTTCAACGAAACGGCCGGCGCAAGCTTCGGCGGCCCGCCGGTAAACTCCTACAATCAGGGCTTCGTCGTCCTTCCCGGCAACGGCAACGGCACTTTCGGCAACCCGGTCATCACCACCACCTTCACCAGCGCCACCACCGCGCCCAACCCCAACTTCCTGCCGGTGATTGCCGCCATTGCAGACCTTGACGGCGACGGCAATCCAGATCTTGTTGTCATCGACAACACTTACGTCTCAGGCGTTGGAGCGGAGAGCCAGGTGGAAATCTTCCTGGGCAACGGCGACGGCACCTTCAAGGCGCCGACCACCGTCAACACTCCCGCCAATCCTACCTACCTGCTGCTCGCGGACTTCAACAAAGACAACAAGCTCGACATCGCCGTTCTATGTGGTGCAATAAACGCAAACGTCGACCAGATAGCAGTTGCGCTCGGCAATGGCAACGGAACCTTTTCCGCTCCCGCCATTCTGACTGTGAATTCGGATATCAATGGCGGAGCCAGCCTTGCTGCAGGTGACTTCGACGGCGACGGTAACGTCGACCTGGCACTGATCAATTACTACGGCAATAGCGGCATCTTCTACGGCAATGGCAATGGCGCCTTCACCTCGGTCAGCGCCGGCGGCTATGTGCTGCCCCAGGATTTACTGAATATCGCAGTGACAGGCCAAGCCGTTGCTCTTGACCTCAATGGAGACGGTAAGCCGGACATTCTGGTTGGGAACACAGTTCTTCTCAATCTGAGCGGGTCCACCACAAGCACACTGCCCACGCCAACGGTAACGGTGACGCCGGCTCCCGCGAGCATCACCACCGCGCAGTCGACCATGGTCACAGTGACCGTGAGCGGCGGCGGCGCAACGCCGACCGGCTCAGTGACGCTGACCAGCGGAACTTATACGTCCGCGGCGACCACGCTCGCCAGCGGCAGCGCTGTCATTACTGTTCCGGGGAGCTCGCTGGGCACAGGCTCCGACACGCTGACGGCTACCTATACGCCGGACTCGAACAGTTCGTCGGTCTATAACAGCGCAACGGGAACGAACTCGGTCACGGTCACCACCGCGCCGACTCCAACATTCGCTCTTTCGAACAACGGTCCCCATTAAGCGTTGAAGCCAGCGCGGCCACCGGCAACACATCTACCATCACGGTCACGCCCGCGAACGGCTTTACCGGCGCGGTCAATCTGACCTGCGCTGTGACCACCATCCCGACCGGCGCAACCAGCCCCGCAACCTGCGGCGTCACAAGCTCGGTCACCATCACCGGGGCCACTGCGCTGACCGGGACGCTGACCGTGACCACTACCTCGACCACCACGGCCGGAGCCTACGCAGTCACAGTGACTGGCACGTCGGGCGCGATCACGCAGACCACCGTCGTGAATGTCAATGTAACTGCCTTCATGCCGCCGCCAACTTTTTCATTGGCCAATGGCGGCGCCATCACCATCAGCTCGCCCGGCGCAACCACCGGCAACACCACCACCATCACAGTAACGCCCGCGAACGGCTTTACCGGCAGCGTGGTTCTGACCGCGGCAATCGCAACCAGTCCGAGCGGCGCTGTCGATCTGCCCACCTTGAGCTTCAACGGAACAACGCCGGTCACCCTCAACGGCGTCGCCCCTGCAACGGGCACCTTGACGGTCTCGACTACAGCGCCAACCACTGCGGCTTTGGTCCGTCCTAAATTCAAGGGAACTCCCTGGTACGCTGCCGGTGGGGTTTCGCTGGCCTGCGCATTACTCGTCGGTATAAGAGCGCGCCGCAGGCGCTGGCTGAACTTGATTGGCATGTTGGCGCTGCTGGTGCTCGTTGCCGGTGGAGTTACAAGTTGCGGCGGTGGCAAAAGCAGCAACAGTGGCGGCGGTACAACGAATCCCGGTACTTCGGTGGGAGCCTACACAATTACCGTAACCGGCACCTTCGGCGCAATCTCGCAACCGACCACCGTCAACCTCACCGTGAATTAGGCCGGCTCAGCGACCGGATTCCTGATTCAGGTTCCGGAATCCGGTCACCGGTCGCCAAACTGGTTATTGGCGGTGCGAGGCCTTTTGTCACGGAATCCTGCTGATTCCCATCAGGGACGTGTCAGAAGCCCCCTCGCGCGTCAAAGCCGCCTACTTTCTGTCCTTCCAACCGCTTGGAAACTGCTGTGGAAAAAGGCGTTGCAACGATTTGGCTGCGATGAACGAAAAATCAAGGTTCCAGACAGGTGAAATATTGCCGGAAGACCGCACACCGAGAATGGACCAGTAAGCGTTTGTTCCCATTTAGTGGGACTCAAAGAGGTAACACTTTGGTGTAGAAGTGGGACGCAGAAGTTTCAAAGTGACTATAATTACTGATGGTGGTGAAAGTTCGAGTCAATCTCGATAAGGCCGGAAAGACTGAGTCTTTCCTTAATCTAGTGGAAGGGAATTCCGCCAAATGGCGACAGGAGACATGGCCCTGGGTCAAGATCAGGGCCAACCAGCGCGCGTCAGCGCGTGACAAACGATTTCAGCATCAACGTAGCAACGGTGAACGGGTCCGGCTCGCAATCCGCCAATAGCGTTCTGCTGAAAAGCATCTTCGGAATGGGAGTTCCGGTAAGCGGAAAAAACCTGTTCCCGTCGAACATTGCCGGATTACCCACCTGGTACACGATCCGTGCGAGCAAAGACGGTTACGTTGCCCGCAAGCGCGACTCCGAAGTGCTGGTGGCTCTGAATCCGGACACGGCACACGAAGACGTGCTGGCGCTGCCGCCGGGCGGCGTGGCCATCTACGAAGAAAAGCTGGATCTCAAGCAGTATCGCGACGATGTGCGTGTTTTATCCGGTGCCGTTTGACAAGATTACGGCTGGCGATTTGCCCCGAAGCCAAGCTGCGCAAGCTGGTAAGGAACATGGTTTACGTCGGCGCGGTGGCGCAGATTCTGCACATCGACCTGGGCGTGGTGGAAAGCGGATCTGCGGAAGCAGTTTGCAAAGAAGCCGAAGGTGTTCGACTTGAACTTTGGCGCGGTGAAGGCCGGGTTCGACTACGCGCAGACGACGTCTGACCAAGCAGGACCCTTACTTCATCGAACGATGAATCGAGACGCAAGGGCAAGATCATCATTGACGGCAATGCGGCGTGCGGCATGGGCGCGGTGTTTGCGGGCGTGACGGTGGTGGCATGGTATCCGATTACGCCTTCGACCAGAGTGGTGGAAGCGACCACGGACCTGCTGAAGAAGTTTCGCGTGACGCCGGAAGGCAAGGCCACCTACGCCGTGGTGCAGGCCGAGGACGAGTTGGCGGCGATCGGCATGGTGCTGGGCGCGGGCTGGGCCGGCGCGCGGTCAATGACGGCAACTTCAGGGCCGGGAATTTCGCTGATGGCGGAGTTTGCGGGGCTCGGGCTACTACGCCGAGATGCCGGGCGTGATCTTCGACGTGCAGCGTACGGGGCCGTCGACTGGCATGCCGACGCGCACCTCGCAGGCTGATCTGCTCAGTGTGGCGTTTCTGTCGCACGGCGACACCAAGCACGTTGATTCTGTTGCCGGGTAATCGTGAAGGAGTGCTTCGAGCTGGGTTATGCGGCGTTCGACCTGGCGGAGCGGCTGCAGACGCCGGTGTTTGTGCTGAGCGATCTTGGATTTGGGCATGAACAACTGGATGTCGGAGCGTTTTCGAGTATCCGACGAAGCCGCTCGATCGCGGCAAGGTCTTGACGGCTGAGGATCTGGACAAGCTGGGCGGATTCGCGCGCTATCGCGATGTGGACGGCGATGCGATCGGCTGGCGGACGCTGCCGGGCACGCGATCACCCCAAGGCCGCTTATTTTACACGCGGCTCAGGACACAACGATGCCGCAGGCTACACCGAGAGGCCTGACGAATACATTCAGGTGATGGAACGGCTGTCGCGCAAGTTTGAGAACGCTCGCAAGCTGGTTCCGGCTCCGGTTACGGTGAAGGATGGAACGTCGAAGATTGGCGTTCTGGCTTACGGCAGCACCGACTTTGCGCTGCGCGAGAGCATGGATCAGATCAAGAAGCAAGTACAAACAAGATGTGGATTACATGCGCATCCGGGCGTATCCGTTTGCGCACGAGATTCACGACTTTGTGGCTTCGCACGAACGCGTTTACGTGGTGGAACAGGATCGCGATGCGCAGTTGGCCAGCCTGCTGAAGCTGGATCTTCCGGCCGAGCAGGTGGTGAAGCTGCGCAGCATTCTGCACTACAACGGATTGCCTGTGGATGCCCGCACTATTACAGAAGAGTTTGCGACGAAGGAGGGCCTCTAAATGGCAACCGCAACTGCAACACCCGGCCCCAAGGTGAATCACATCGGTCTTCCGGTTGTTGAGTATCGCGGCGGCAAGACCACGCTGTGCGCCGGCTGCGGACATAACGCAATCTCCGAGCGCATTATCGACGCGATGTACGAGATGGGCGTGGAGCCGGAGCGGGTGATGAAGATGAGCGGCATCGGCTGCTCATCGAAGAGCCCGGCCTACTTCATGAGCCGCGTCGCACAGCTTCAACAGCGTGCACGGGCGCATGCCTTCGGTTTCAACTGGCGCGATCCTGGCTAACCACACGATGACCACGCTGGGCGTTTCCGGCGACGGCGACACGGCTTCGATCGGCATGGGGCAGTTTGTTCACCTGATGCGGCGCAATCTGCCGATGATTTACATCATCGAAGACAACGGCGTTTACGGGCTGACCAAAGGGCAGTTCTCGGCGACGGCGGACATCGGCTCGAAGTTGAAGACCGGAGTGATCAACGATCTGCCGGCTATTGATACTTGCGCGCTGGCGATTCAACTGGGCGCGACTTTTGTGGGGCGCTCGTTCAGCGGCGACAAGAAGCAACTGCTGGCGATGCTGAAGGCGGCGATTGCGCATAAGGGAACGGTGATGCTGGACGTGATCAGCCCATGCGTGACGTTCAACGACCACGAGGGATCGACGAAGAGCTACAAGTTTATGCAGGACAACGACGAGCCGATCAACGAGATCGATTTTGTGGCCAGCTTCGACGACATCGAGGTGGACTACAACTCGGGCGAAGTGTTTGAAGTTGAGATGCACGACGGCTCGAGCCTGCGCCTGCGCAAGCTGCATGAGGACTACGACCCGACCGACACGCACCAAGGCGGTGCATGCGCTGATGGAGGCGCATGAGAAGGACGAGATTCTGACTGGCGTGTTTTACATCGATACCAAGAAGCCGACGTTCATCGATCTGCTGAACATGGTGGACGAGCCGCTGGGTCAACTGCCGGAATCGGTGACGCGGCCGCCGAAATCGGCGCTGGACGGGTTGATGGCCAGCTTGCAGTAACGGCATACAAGTCACTCATTTTCGCAACAGAAAAGCCCCACATAAAGTGGGGCTTTTTTTGTCGCGAAATTGGGTGATTCCAGGGCTGAAAATCTGACTCAGCGAGCCGCTGGAGGCGTAATGCGGACGCCCATGGAGTTGAGCTTGCTGCGGGCTTCCGCGGCTTCCGGCGTTTGGGGATGGCGTTTGATCAGCAGGCGAAGTTCGTTGATAGCCGGCTTCCTTCTTGTTTAATTGCAGAAGTGCGAATCCTTTGCGAAATTGAGCCGCGGGCGCTTTGGGGCTGCCCGGGAACGATTCCAGCACGGCATTGAAGGCCTTGACCGCATCGGCGAAGTTGAGCTGCTTATAGGCGATCTCGCCGAGGTAGAACTGCGCCTGGCCGGCGAGGTCGTCAAGCGGATAATAGTGAATCACATCCTGGAATTCGCTTGAGGCTATGTCATAGCGGGCGGCGTTATAGTCGCGGACACCGGCCTGAAACGTCTCAGCAAGGGGAGGAGCCTGATTGGCCATTTGAGGCACAGCGGCCGGAGGGTTTGCGGCCGACGGTGAGCCGCTTGGGGGCGCGGAAACGTCAGGAGAGCCGCCGGGAGTTGAGCCTGAAGTTGAACCTGAAGCAGACTGGCACCAGGCGCGGCGCCGGCGGGCGCGCTCTGGATGTTCTGCAACTGGGTCTGCAGATCCTGAATCGATTTGTCGAGCTTGGCAATGCGGGACTTGAGCTCATCGACGGAATCGTTGAGGGACTGCACCTGGCCGGAGACCGCATCCAGCTTGCCGCCGCCCGCTTCGGTCTGCGCATTGATCTTCTGCTGCAGGGTGTTAACGGTAACCGACATCTGGTTGGTGGTGTCCGCTGTCTGCTCGACCTGATGCTGCAGGATGCCGAATTTGGCGTCCATGGTGGACTGCAGTCGTTGCATCATGGTCGAGAAGTTGCTGCACCTGGGTTTGCAACTCGATGATCTCCTTCGATGCCGCGTGTGCGGGACGAGGCGTGGAGGCGAGAGCAACGGCCAGGATGGCCACGGCGGCGAGGCGGTTGCGAAGGGCTTTTGTAGTTTGCATTCGTCACCTGCGAAACAGTTGTCAGTGATAGGTCTTTCGTCGTCAACAAGTCAGCTTAGCCTTGGTTTTTGAGGCGTCCCAGGTCTCAAGATCGAGACCTGGGGCACCCGGCACATGTTTGCTCCAAAACTGCTGGAACGGAGCTTCAGCGGACCTGGCTCAGCGGACTTAGCGATCGAGAGTAAATCCGGCGCGGCGGTTTTGCTGCCAGCACTCTTCGGTCGACTCGGAGCAGAACGGTTTCTCCTTGCCGTAGCTGATCACGCGGATGCGGTCTGCGGCCACTCCTGCGGTCACGAGGGCATTCCTGGCGGCATCGGCGCGATTCTGTCCCAGCGCCAGGTTGTATTCAGCGGAACCGCGCTCGTCGCAGTAGCCTCCCAGCACAACCTTGATATCAGGATGAGAGACCAGCCAGGAGGCATCGGCGGAGAGAACGGTCTGGGCGTCGCCGCGAATATCGTAGGTGTCGTAATCGAAGAAGGCGTCCTGAACATGGGCCTTGAACTCCTCTTCAGTGCTCACGGTTGTAGTGGGCACAACGACGACCGGGGCCTCATTCACGGTCACCCGCGTAGTGGCATCAACCGATCCGCCTGCGCCGCGCGCCACGAGGTGATAGCTGGTGGACTCGGTCGGGGTTACGGTTTTGACGCCGGAGCTTGGCACGTCGCCGATGCCGTCGATCGAGACGGTAGTAGCGTCCGTGGTACGCCATGAAAGCACAGCCTGGTCACCGGCGTTAACCACCGAGGGGCTGGCGGTAATCTGCGCGGTTGGGGTTTGAATGGCTGGCGCGGGAGCCGTCTCATCGGCGGATGGGGGCGGCGTCGGCTTCTTACCGCAACCTGCGACAGCGAACAGTGCGACAAGCAGGACTACAGGCGCCATGAAGCGATTTCTTAGATTCAATTTAGTGCTCCTTCTGAAAAATCCGAGACTCTTCGGTGAGCGATTCGGCCTTTTTGATTCTTCAGCCCTATTCAAGTAGATGCAGAAAAAAGCAATTGAATTCGAGGACTCGGATCAAACTCCTCAAAAAACATTGTCGATAGAATGATAGTCGAAAGAGCCGGGATGGCGGCAACAACGACTGGCGGGTTAGTTTGAAAGATCCTTCCCTCAGGGGCTTGAAGCCCAGGATTATTTTGCTCGATTGATGTACGGGCTAAAGCCCGTACCCTTCACGCTGACCCGCGGATACTATGGCTGACTGTGGTGGGTATGAATTTCGCATGGTTTACTTGAGGCTCCAGTTGGGCATGAAGTTGTCGCCTGCGTGGGTCAGCTGATGCTGCTCGGTGCCGTCGGCCAGCATGGTCCAGATCTGGGAATGATGGCCGATGGTCCGCTCGAAGACGATGTGGCGATTGTCCGGTGCCCAGCTGGGATAGTCGTTGCTGCCGGCTTCGTGCGTGAGCTGGAGATAGTTTTTGCTGGCGATGTCGATTACGTGAATGTCCACGCCGCCGGGATCGCCGGGGCCGTATTTGCGATTCCAACTAAAGGCCAGCAGCTGACCGTTGGGCGACCATGAAGGGGAGACGGCATAGCCGCCGTCGGTGATGCGCTGGACGTTGGTGCCGTCCTGCTCCATGGTGTAGATCTGGGGCTCGCCGGTGCGGCCGCTGACCCACGCGAGTTGCGAATTGGTACGCGGGTTCCAGGTGGGCGCAACGTCGGGTCCGCGGAAGCTGGTCACGCGGCGCAGATTGCCGCCGTTGGCGTCAGCGGTCCAAATCTCTGAGTCGCCCGTACGCGCCGATGAAAATGCGATTTTGGTTCCGTCGGCTGACCACGCCGGCGAGAAGTTGCTTCCTCCCGCAACTCCGGCGGGGAAGGCGACCATGCGGTCCAGTTCGAGCGAGTACATGCGAATGGCCCAGCCCTCGGGCGCTGAGCGCAGCAAAGGCGACGCGGCTGTTATCCGGTGAGATGCGCGGCGAGATTGAAATAGCGCCGAGATGGGTGACCTGGTGCTGATTCTGGCCGTCGTAATCCATTACCCAGATTTCTTTGGAGCCGCTGCGGGTGCTGACGAAGTAGATTTTGGTTTCGGCGATGCCGTTGATGCCGCCGCCGAGGCGGAGGATGATTTCATCGGCAAAGCGATGGGCAATAGTCCGCGCCATGTCCGGGCTTGCCGCTTCGTTGTACTGCTTGCCGAGCACCTGGGGTGAAGTGGCGTTGCGGGTATCGAAAAGCCAGCCGGATACGTTGAGGCGTCCGTTGTCTGCCGAGAGCGAGCCGAATGCGACCATGGCGGCGTTGGCCGGCGCGACGGACCACTGAGACAAATTGATCTCCTGCGGCGAGCCGGGCGCAGCCTGAGGGGCGAGGCTCTTGGAGACGACTTCAAAGATGCCTGCGCCGGCCAGGTCGCTGTAAAGAGTCGCGTCAAAGACTGCTTGCAGAGCCGGGGCCTGGGGATCGACGCCTGTCGGCTTGAAGTCGGCTGCGGCTATGCGGATGCGGTCGTTTCCCAGATTGGTGCCGGTGTGGACCCAATCCTGCGCGAACACTTGTGTGGTCGCTAGAAGGAGGGCAAGAGAGCCGGCGAGAGAGACAAAGTGACGTGCTTTGCGGGGATCAATCTTCATACGGTTCATTGGTCCTTCCAGGTGTTAGCAGTCGGACTACGGCCTCAGTAGCTGCGGAAAAAGGCCTGTTCTGGTTCAGGCGCGGCAAAAAAGCATACCTCAGGGGCTTAAGCCCGCGCTGATGCTGTTGCATCGGATGCCAGGGATAAATCCCTGGCCTACCGCCCGGCTGCCGTGTGTCGGTGAAACCGGCGGACGACTAATAGGTACAATCATAGGTCACGTCAAGGTATTGGTCGTTCGATTCCCGTGGCAGATCCCCGAAAGTATCGACGCGCTCGGTGGCCAAAAGGCATGAGTGGTCGAGCGTGGGGCTGCCGCTTGTTGTGCTGACCCTGAAGCTTGACGGAACCCCTTGCCGATTGACGCGGAAGTAGATCTGCACTGCGGCTCCCTTTGGGGTGTGCGGGTCAACCTGGCCGCGAATCCAGTTCAGACTTACTTTTCGTTTGATGCCGTCCACGTACCAGGGGAAACGCGAGCCGAAATCTCCATTGGCCACGCTGACGGGCGCATCGGCTGTGGCGGGCTGCGCCATGGTGGAGCGGGCCATCAACGAGCCTGACTGCTCGCCGAATTGAGCGCGGTAGTCCTGTTTAGGCGGAGGCTGATGCGGCTGTGTTTTGGGTACGTTCTTAACTTCTTTTTGCGGCTTGGCCTGCTTGCCGGGAATGGGGATGGCCCTTTCATCCACGGCTTCTTTGGCCTTGGGTGTGGGCTCGGCGGGCGCCTGGCTGGGGGTTTCAGTGGAGAGAACATTTTGATTCTGCTGCTCGGATGGCAGCGGCAGCGCATTCGAAACCAGGGTGACTTGAATGGCGCCGCCGGCTCCGGGATTTCCCCAAAAATTGTGATGGAAGAAGCCGTTGAGGATGCCGTAGAAAAGGAGTCCACCGAACAGCGCGCCGTGGAGAACTAGCGATCCCGCGGCCGGCCCTGCAATCGGGTCAGAAGATGGGGCAATCTCCCGTTCGAGTTGGTCAGTGCCTTCCAAGAGGCTGATCATTCGGGTGCTATGTTCCCCCCGCCGTGGAAGCCTTGGCTTCAAGCGGCTGGGTGACGATGGAGATGTTGGTGATGCCGGCTTGCTTCACCGCATCCATGACGTTGGCGAATGCGCCGAAGGGCACGTTCTCATCGGCGCGGAGATAAATCACCTGATTTGCCGGATCGGTGCTTTGCTGCTGGAGCTTCCGAGTCAGCTCATGGATGTTGATCAACTGATCGCCGAGAAACACATCCTGATTGCGGTTGATGGTGAGCACCAGGCGCTGCTCCGTGATTTCTTTTACGGTGCGGGTTTTGGGGACTGAGACCTCGATGCCCGATTGCAGACACCGGAGCGGTGATCATGAAGATGATAAGCAGCACGAGCACGACGTCAACCAGCGGCGTGACATTGATCTCCGCAAGCGAGGAACGGGTCTGGCCGGTGTTACTTGTAAAGGCCACGTTCCACCGCCTCTCGAGGAGGATTGAGGGAATTGATTGGACTGCCGGGCTCGGGGCTGCGTCCAGGCTGGCCGGCGGGGTTTGGGGAACTTGCGACTCGGACGGGCATCTCTTCGAAGGAGTTCAGCAGTTCGCGGCAAAAATCGTCGGTGGCCGATGCGAAGACTCGAATGCGGGCGGTGAACTGGTTGTAGGCGACAAGCGCTGGAATGGCTACAAACAGTCCAGCCGCGGTGGTGATAAGCGCCTCAGAGATGCCGGGAGCGACGGCGCGAAGAGTCGCGGAGCCGGCCGCGCCGAGGCCAGAGAATGCATCGATGATACCGACCACGGTGCCGAACAGACCGACGTAAACAGTGGTGGAGGCGATGGTGGCGAGCCAGGTCATGCGGCGTTCCAGGATGGTGACGGCTTCAGAGGCGGCGGTCTGCGCGGAGCGCTCTAGAGTGGTCAGATTGCGCGGCGGCCCAGCGCCACCGGTCTGCCGCTTGTAGGTCTCGTAGACATCCTCAAATACCTGCGCCAGCGGACTTGATTTGCATTCGGCAGCCAGCGTGGCAATTTCCTGAAGGCGGCTGGCCTTGCGAAAGGCGCGAATAAATTTGCGGGTCTGGCCGGTGGCCTTGCGGAACGAACCAATCTTACCCAGAATCACGATCCATGAATAGAAACTGGCGATGGCGAGAATCCCCAGCACAGCCTGGGCAGCGATACCGATGTTGCTGAACATTTCCACCAGTGCGTTGGGACCGGACGCGGAAGGAAGCGGGGCGCCATCGGCCTGCATCATTAACATCATCGAAAGGAAGGCGGCGTTAAGAATCGGCAATCACCTCAATATCAACGGTATCAGACTGGATGGTCCTGTCCAAGTTATCGATTGGATGCTCCCGGAGGCCGATGCCGTTGGTTGTCAAGTCAGGAGATGCGCCATTCATGCTATGCTGCGCTCGGATTGTCGCGAGTAAATTGCATCGAGTGAATTGTCGCGAGAATTTGCCCGAGACATCATTCCGTTCCCAGAGGTTCGCCCCGGATGCTTGTCGAACTGCGCGCCGAAAACTATGCTGTCATCGATCACGCTATAGCTGTCTTTGGGCCGGGACTTAATTTGCTGACCGGAGAGACTGGAGCGGGCAAGTCGATACTGGTGGATGCGCTTGCGCTTGCTGATGGGCGGCAAGGCGTCAGCGGAGGTTGTGCGCCACGGGGCAGAAAAAGCCGTGGTTGCATGCGTGTTCGAGTCCACGCCAGGCGCCGATGCAATTCTTGAAGAGAACGGAATCGACTCGGAAGGCAACGAAATTATTCTGCGGCGCGAAATTTTGTCGACAGGCAAGGGCCGCGTGTTTGTGAACAATCAGCCGGCGACGGTTGCCGTGCTGAAGCAGCTTGCTCCGGAACTGGCGCTGGTTCATGCGCAGAGCGAGACGCTGACCAGCTTCGACCAGGCGCAGCAGCGGATTCTGCTGGACCGGTTTGCGGGCGTTTCGACTGAGGCGGTGGCGAGGCTTACGCGCGCTGGCGTACGGCTGCAGGCGAAGCTCGAATGAACTGGTGCAGGGCGAGCAGGACCGGCTGCGCATGGTGGACCTGTGGAGCTATCAGCGCAAGGAGATTGAAGCGGCGCGGCTGGCGGCCGGCGAAGACGAGGCGCTGGAGACGGAGAAGCGCGTGCTGGCGAACGCGGAAAAACTCTATGCAGCTGCGATGGGCGGCTTTCGAGCAGTTTACGAGGGCGGCGCATCGGCGGAGGTGGCGCTGCGGGCCGCGCTGCGCAATGTGGAAGAGCTGGCGCGGTACGACGAGCGATTTGCCGAGGCCGTGCAGCAGTTGGGGTCGGCGCGCGCGACAGTGGGCGATGTGGCGGCAACGCTGCGCGATTATGCGGAGGGAATCAACGCTTCGCCGGAGCGGCTGGCGGAGATTGAGGACCGGCTGGCGGTGCTGGACCGGCTGAAACGCAAGTACGGCAACACGGTGGCCGAGGTGATGGCATTTGGCGAGGATGTGGCGCGGAAGCTGGCCGAAGTGGAAGACCGCGACGAGATTTTGAAGACGCTGCGCGCGGAATTGGCAAAAGGCTGCGAAGGAATATCAGAAGCGGCCGCGGCGCTTAGCGCCGGAGCGCAAAACGGCGGCGGACAAGCTGGCAAAGCTGGCTGAGGCGCAGATCAACTCGCTGGCGATGAAGGTGCGGTTTGAAGTGGCCGTGCACGGCGGCGATGACGAGACAGAGTGGACGTTCGTCCGGCTGGGATGAGGTCGAGTACCGCATCTCCACCAATCCCGGCGAGCCGCTGAAAGCGCTGACGAGATTGCCTCAGGCGGCGAAATGAGCCGCGTGATGCTGGCGCTGAAGGTGAGCGTGGAGGAGGGTGCGGCCAAGCCGCAAGAAGAAGAACGGCTACGCCCGGACGCTGGTGTTTGACGAGATCGACATCGGCATAGGCGGGCGGGCGGCGGAGGCAGTGGGGCAGAAGCTGAAGTCGCTGAGCCGCGGGCAGCAGGTTCTTTGCGTAACGCACTTGCCGCAGATTGCGGCGTTTGCCGATCAGCATCTGGTGGTGGAAAAGCGGCAAGCCGATGGACGGACGCGGACGCAGATTCGCGTGCTGGACGATCGCGCGCGGACGCATGAAGTGGCGCGCATGCTGAGCGGCGCCAAGGTTACCGAGACAAGCTTGCAGCATGCGGCGCAGATGATTGCTGGGAGCCGGTAAGGGCATAAGAAGAAGCATTCGTGATTCCGCAGAGCTACCGCCCTGACAAGCAGACACCGGGAGGGAAATAGTATGGCTCGCAATTTCAAGGAACTTCAAGCGAAGATGGAACCCGGGCGGCGCGCGCGGGTGGAAAAGCGCGTGGAGGCTGCCTTGAAGGCCATGCCGCTTGAAGGGCTTAGAGATGCAAGGGAGCTGACACAGGCGCAGTTGGCACAAGTTCTCAAGGTCTCGCAGGGTGCTGTTTCCAAGGTGGAGCGGCGCACCGATATGTACATCAGCACGCTTCGCAGCTATGTCCGCGCCATCGGCGGGGACTTGCAGATTCGCGCAGTGTTCCCAGAAGGCGATGTACTGATCGATCAGTTTGAAGACCTGAAACTGTAGTACGCTGCGGAAAATGCCTGCTCGCTGTCAAAAGCGGTAAAAAGCACACCTCAGTGGCTAAAGCCCGCATTGATTCTGTTGAGGTTATACCAGGGATAAATCCCTGGCTTACCGCCCGGAGGAGCTTTTCCGCAGCCTTCTAGGGAGACGGGTGACCCAGGTTCCCGGGCAGTCTGCGAGCCGCTCGGGAACCAGTATCAACGATCGATCATGTGGCCCGGTTGGCTGGATTACTTCTTGCCGACATGGCCGCGGCCGTCGCGGACCTCGTTACCTTTGAAATTCGCAACGTGAGCGACATCTTTGCCCGGCTCGGCTTTGTCACCGACGTGTGGCGCGGCACCCTTATAGCCGTGCGCTACATCGAAGCGGTTGTTCACGTGACCGCGGAAGTTCGCGTCCCCATGAAACCACGGTCCGGCGCCGATGAAGATGCCACCGGAAAACCATTCGGGACCGTAATAGCCATAGGGCGCGCAGGCGTAGGGAGCGTAATCATAGTAGCCGTAGGGGCAATCGGGGGCGACGCCGATGTCCACGGAGACCTGGGCAGCAGCAGGTTTGGCGGCTGCGGCAGTTAAAGAGAGCGCCGCGACAGATGCGATAGCAAGATGCTTTAGTTTGTTCATAAATCCTCCTCGTTGATCTTTCGGGGCAGACTTCATATTCAGGCCCATTGCGGACTGAGATGGGACTGCAATTGGAAAGGATGTCCGTTTGAGGCTGTTGGGGAGTTGATTCGGGGGGTGAACATCCAGGCTTCTTTGCTGTTTTTTCGGTGCACCGGTTGGTATACTGGGTGATGTGACCACAACTGTCCTCGACTCCATCTCGAACGGAAACCACACCGAGACTTCCCCCGGCCAGAAAAGGGTGTTGTTGCTGAAGCCGCGGGGCTTTTGCGCCGGTGTGGTGCGCGCGATTGACATTGTGAAGATCGCCCTCGAAACCTTTGGCGCGCCGATTTATGTGCGCCGCGAGATCGTGCATAACCGCTATGTAGTGAATGAGTTGGCGGAAAAGGGCGCGATCTTCGTTCATGAGATCGACGATGTGCCGGATGGGCAGCGCGTGATCTATTCGGCGCATGGAGTTTCGCCCGCGGTTCGGGAGCTGAGCAAGGGGCGCGGTCTGAAGGTGATTGACGCGACCTGTCCGCTGGTGACCAAGGTACACATTGAGGCGGTCAAGTTTGCCAAGCAGGGCTATTCGCTGGTGCTGATCGGGCACCGCGACCACGACGAGATCGAGGGAACGCTGGGCGAGGCGCCGGAAGTTACCCAGGTGGTTTCAAATGTGGCGGAGGTTGCGGTGCTTGAAGTGCCCGACCCGAATCGCGTGGCATATCTGACTCAGACGACGCTTAGCCTGGACGAGGCGCGGGACATCATTCACGCGCTGAAGCTGAAATTTCCGAACATTGCGGGGCCGCACTCGCAGGACATTTGCTACGCGACGGAAAACCGCCAGGTTGCGGTGCGCAACGTGGCGCACAATGCGGAGCTGGTGCTGGTGGTGGGTTCGACAAACAGCTCAAATTCCAACCGTCTGGTCGAGGTTTCGCGGAATCTGGGAACGATCGGTTATCTCATCGACAACTCCAGCGCCATTGACCCCAAGTGGCTTGAGGGCGTGACGACTGTTGCGGTGACGGCGGGCGCATCGGCTCCTGAAGTGCTGGTGGAGGACGTGGTCAATTATTTGCGACTTAACGGCTACGACAGCGTCGAAGAGGTTGAAGTGATGCCGGAGAATGTTCGCTTTGGGCTGCCGCCGGAGATTATTCAGGCGATCGGCGGCGCGGGCGGTGGGGAGCCGGTAGCAGTGAGATAGCAAGCTGCCTCCGGTGAGGCTGATTGCTGAACTGGTTCGTTGCGGAATTCGTATTGTATTGATTCTTTCGATGAAAAATGAGGCGTTTGAAACCGCATGAGTCAACAGCAGGGGAAAACGCAGTTTGCCGAACCGAAAGCAGGGATAGCGAAGTCATGGACTGCTCGTTCTGCGGCGCCGAAGTTTGGGCGGATAGACGCAGACCTGGCTGATGTGGAGTCGGCCATCGAGCGGTCGCGGGATTTCATTCTATCTGAGCAGCATTCTGACGGTTACTGGTGCGGAGAGCTTGAGGGTGACTCGATGCTCGAAGCCGACTACATCTATCTCCATACGCAACTAGAGAGCGGCGACCCGGGCCGGTTGCAGCGCGCACTTACAGAGATGCTGCGTTACCAGAATGAAGATGGCAGTTGGAGTCTCTATCCCGGCGGCCCGGGAAACATATCGCTTTCTGTGAAATGTTACTTCTCCGCCAAGCTGATGGGAATCAGTGCGGACGACCCGCGACTTGGTCAAGTGCCGCGAGTGGGTTCTGGCGCATGGCGGCGTGGTGGCTTGTAACACCTTCACAAAAATGTATCTCTGCGGCCTTGGCCAGTATGACTACGATGCGGTTCCGGCGATCCCTCCAGAGATTGTTTTGTTTCCCAATTGGTTTTACTTCAATATCTACGAAATATCTTCGTGGTCGCGGTCGATCCTGGTGCCGCTGGCGATTATCTACGCCAAGAAGCCGTTCAAGAAGATTCCGGCGGAGCATGGCATCGACGAGTTATTTGTAGGCGGCCGAGCGAACGCGGAGTTACGGCTGAAGGATGGATCGCAAGAAGATTGTCTCGTGGCGGAATTTGTTTCTTATTGTTGATCGGATTCTGCATTTTGCGGAGGCCGTTCATTTGCGGCCGTTGCGCAAGCTGGCGCTGGCGAAAGCGGAGAAGTGGATGCTGGAGCGACTGGAGATGACAGATGGCCTGGGCGCTATTTATCCAGCCATGTTGAACGCGATTATTGCGCTGCGCTGCCTGGGCTACTCCGAGGACGATCCGCAGGTGATCCGCGCGCGCGACGAGTTTGAAAAGCTGGGTATTGAAGAGCCTGCAAACGCGGAAATGCCGGAGCCGACTTTCCGCATGCAGCCGGCTATGTCGCCGGTGTGGGATACGGCGCAGGCGGTATATGCGCTGGGCGAAGCGGGAATGCCGCGCAGCGATCCGCGCATGATCAAGGCCGTTGACTGGATGTTATCGAAGGAAGTCCGGCACAAGGGCGACTGGGCGGTTAAGGTTCCACATGCCGAGCCCGGCGGCTGGTATTTCGAGTATAACAACGAGTTTTATCCGGACACAGATGATACGGCGCAAGTGCTGCTGGCGCTGAACAAGGTGGACAATCCGCGCGAAGGCTATCAGCATAAGGTTGCGCAGCGCGCCATTGAGTGGGAGTTTGCCATGCAGTGCAGGAACGGCGGCTGGGGTAGCTTCGACAAAGACAACTACCAAGATGATCTTTCAGTACATTCCGTTCGCCGATCACAACGCTATGCTGGATCCGCCGACGGTGGACATAACTGGAAGAATTCTGGAGATGCTGGCGACTTACGGCTATACACGCGCAGACAAGCGCGTGGAGAAGGCAGTCAAGTTCATTCTAAGTGAACAGGAGCCGGACGGAAGCTGGTTTGGGCGCTGGGGAGTGAACTATATCTACGGGACTTTTCTGGTGCTGCGCGGGCTTGACGCTATCGGCATCGATCATCATGGAGCCGCAGATTCAGCAGGCCGCTGAGTGGATTCGCATGGTGCAGAATCCGGATGGCGGTTGGGGCGAGACTTGCGGGAGCTACGACGATCCAAACACGCGCGGTGTAGGGCCAAGCACGCCTTCGCAAACTGCGTGGGCGATGCTGGGGCTGCTGGCTGCCGGCGATGACCGATCCGACTCAGTTGCCAAAGGGGTGCGCTGGCTGCTTAGCAGGCAGGGCGCTGACGGCAGTTGGGACGAGCGAACTGGAGCTGGAGTTACACGCCAGGCTTTGTACACTGGAACAGGCTTCCCGAGTGTTTTTTACCTGGCCTACAATATGTATCGCGCAATACTTCCCGCTGCTGGCTTTAACCAGCTTACAAACGGGCAATGGAAAACGCGCGGATAAATTGCGGCGTGTCTGGAGGGTTCTCATAACATGGCTGTTCCTATTTCCCAAATGTGGACGGTTGCCACCTATGTAATAAAGAAGAAGCTCGCGGGCGAAAAGCGCTATCCACTGGTGCTGATGCTTGAGCCGCTCTTTCGCTGCAACCTGGCGTGCGCGGGGTGCGGCAAGGTGCAGTATCCGCCGCATATCCTGAAGAAGCAGCTTTCGCCGGAAGAATGCTTTGCCGCGGTTGAAGAGTGCGGCGTGCCGATGGTGTCGATTCCGGGCGGCGAGCCGCTATTGCATCCGCAGATTGTTGAGATCGTGAACGGCCTGGTGGCGCGCAAGAAATACATTTACCTTTGCACCAATGCGCTCGAACTGAAGCGGCGGCTGCCGGAGTTCACGCCCTCGAAGTATTTGACTTTCTCAGTTCACCTTGATGGAATGCGGGAGCACCATGACTTTTCAGTTTGCCGCGAGGGTGGTTATGACATCGCAGTTGAGGGCATTAAAGAGGCTGTGAAGCGCGGCTTCCGCGTAACTACGAATGCGACCTTCTTTGACGGGACCGACCCTAACAGCGTGCGCGCGATTCTTTGATGAAGTGATGGACATGGGCGTGGAGGGAATCGTGCTTTCGCCGGGTTACAGCTACGATAAGGCGCCGGACCAGACGAAATTCATGGGCCGGGCGCGGGTGCGGCGCTTGTTCCGCGCGATTTTGTCCAATCGCAAGCCAAGTCGTGGAAGTTCAATATGTCGCCGCTGTTTCTTGGAGTTCCTGATGGGCGACCGTAAGTATGAGTGCACGCCCTGGGGCTCGCCGGCTTATAACATCTTTGGCTGGCAGCGGCCGTGCTATCTTCTGCAGGATGGTTACACGGAAACCTACAAGGAACTGATCGAGACCACTAAGTGGGAAGATTACGGCGTGGCCAGCGGCAACCCCAAAGTGCGCTAACTGCATGGTAAGTTGCGGTTATGAGCCTACGGCGGTGATTGAAGGATTCACCACTCTTAAAGGATTCTGGGGCATGGTGAAGGGGAACTTCAGCATGTACAAGGATGCACATGCGCTGGAGTTGCTGAATGAGCCTGCGCCGCACGGGCCCGCAAAATTGGTCAAGATCGCTGAGGCTGTGCCTGCGCTTGAGGAGACTAACGCATGAGCTGCTGAAGTGATGAAGTACACGATGCAGCAGGTGGAAGAGCTGGAGTTGGCTCCAGGCACGGAGCACGAGAAGCTTGAGGGCTGGGTTCCGGAGTTGGCTGGCGACGAGGATTTGCGCCAGGCTTTAGAGAAGGCTTTCGACTATCGCGGCGATGTAACGATAACCCTCAAGTCCGGCGAGCGGATTGAAGCCTTCGTCTTCAATCGGCAGAGCGGGGCTACGCTAAGTGAATCTTATGTGCAGTACTTCACGCCGGCTGCGCCGGAGAAGCGCAAGGTGAGCTACGCCGAGATTGCGCGGCTTGAGTTTAGCGGCAAAGATCGCGCCGAGGGCAAGCACTGGGAAGACTGGGTAAAGAAGTACAACGAAAAGAAGGCGGCCGGCGAGAAGAACATTGCGCTGGTGCCTGAGGCGCTGGAATAGGGATCGAATTCGGTGAGGCGCTTTGTCGCCCACTGTATTAGGTGAGTAGCTTTCCAAGCGCCACTGCGAGCGCCTCAAGTTTGCCGAAGTAGCTATCGATCATCGCCAATAGGAATGTATCCCTGTCGAGCCTCTTAAACTCGAATGGATAGCCAGCTACTGCCCCGACCAACCCCATAAACGCGAGTTGCGCACGCCCGTTTCCTTCACGAAAAGGGTGAATCGCATTCAATTCCCCAAGGAATCGCGCGGCTTCTTTCAGGAACTCGCTCCGACTCTTCTCCGCAAATACCTTTCCTTCATGAATCGATTGGAAGAGGGCATCCATCTGTGCCGGTATATATTCCGGATAGCAGAACGCATTGCTGCCCTTCGAAGTGCGTACAGTTCTGTATTGCCCCGCCCACTCGTAAACATCTTGAAAGAGATGGTGATGGATGCTGCAATAATGGGTAGGGTCAAATGCGCCAGCTGGCAGCGGTTCATCTGCGCGCAGCGTGGAAATTTCCACTTCGAAAGCCTCCAGAATGGCGGCGTCCCGGATATCCAGCCGGTTTCTCAGAACGGCCTCGCCCGGGTAAGCGTAGGGATCGTCGAAGGCGTCGTAGCCCTCTGAAATCATCTGCGCTTCTCTGAGCATGCGAACGCCTGGATCGTCTCTGCCCGCCGCTCTTCGATGGGGAGGTCGCGCGTACGCTCCAGACGATCCGCGCTTTCGGAATCGAGACTCAGACCCTCGACCGCAGAAATAGCCGAGAATCTCTGGTTTCCGAGCACGTAAAGCCCGAGCTTAACTAAATCCTTATCTGTAAGATGCACGTCTGGAAGGCTGTAAGGCTCTCCAATTGCAAGGGTTTCTTGCATTTTACTGATGAATTCTTCGTGAACATTGATCGAGCGAAGGGAGGCAGTCACTTTGTCCAGGGATTCAAATGTGACGTAAGGCACCGAGCCGCCAGGCCCCTGCATATTCGCAGCAGAGAGCATAAAGCGCGGACCAACAGGTGAATGGCTTGGCACGATACGAATCCAAAAGTACATTTCAGATTCCTCTACGGCCATTATACGAGATTTCGTTTCGGGTGTAGGTCATACGCCGGGTGCCCACGATAGCCATGCGATCACCTTTGAGCTAGTGTTCCAATGCATCTTTTGCACTACCTGGCGAGTTTGCCAACTTAGATTGCAAACCGGCACCACAGCGCAGAAGTTTAAGATAACGTTAGAGATTCGAGCTTATGAAAGTCTTCCTTACAGGCGCGACCGGATTTGTGGGCCACCATGTGGCGCGCGCACTGGCTGCCGAAGGCGCCGACCTGCGGATGCTGGTCCGCAAGACCAGCAATCTTGCCAACCTTGAAGGCATTGCCGGCGAAACCCATGTGGGCGATTTGAGCGAGCCGGAGTCGCTTCGTGCTGCTCTCGGTGGATGCGATGCTGTGGTTCACGTCGCCGCTGACTATCGCCTGTGGATTCCCGATCCCGAGGCAATGTACAAGGCCAATGTCGAAGGGACGCGCGAGCTGCTGCGCATGGCGCGAGAGGCGCAGGTTCCACGGGTTGTTTATACATCGAGCGTGGCCACGATGCACTTTCGCACCGACGGCCTGGTCATCAATGAAGACACGCCGGTTTCGCTTGAAGACATGGTGGGCCATTACAAGCGGTCGAAGTTTATGGCGGAGCAGGAGGCGATTTCCGCGGCTGAGGACGGGCAGCAGGTGATCATTCTTAATCCGACCACGCCGATTGGCCCCAACGATGCCAAGCCGACGCCGACGGGTCGGATATTCGTCGATTTTCTCAACGGCAAATTTCCTGCATACATGGACACAGGGTTGAATCTGGTAGATGTGTCAGAAGTGGCGCGAACGCATGTTGCTGCGCTGACCATGGGGCAGCCGGGCAAGCGATACATTCTGGGCGGAGAAAATCTGACGCTGAAGCAGATTCTGGACAAGATGTCGGCGATCACAGGCATTCCATCGCCGACGGTGAAGATTCCGTTTGCCGTTGCGGCCACGTATGCGTTTTTTGAGGAGTGGATCACGGGGCGCATTCGTGGGCGAGGAGCCGCGCGCTACGCTGGAAGAGGTGCGCATGGGACGGAAGAAGATGTATGCATCGAGCGCTCATGCGCAGCAGGAGCTGGGATTTCGCATTGTGCCGGTGTATCCGGCGATGCGCGCGGCAATTGAGTGGTTCCGGGCGCACGGGTATGCGCCGCGGGCACCGCGCATGAAGCGCGTCGCCATCATTGCCGCAATGCCCGGTGAACTGAAGCCGCTGGTGCATGGCTGGCAGCATGAACGCCGCAGCGGCGTCGATGTTTGGCGCAGGAAATTTGATCAAGGCGAGTGGGTAGCGGCCTGCGCCGGAGCCGGTGTGGACTGCGGCAACCACGCGCATTTGCCGAGATTGAGAAAGATGGGCCGTCGATTCTGTGTATTCGACAGGCTGGGTGGGAGCGCTTGCAGCGAGGAGTTTTATCCGGGCTCGGGCCTATACGGTTTCGGGCGTAATCGATGTGCGCACCGGTGAGCGGTTTCGCACTCGACCGGAGAGCAATGCGAATGCTGGCTGGTCACGAGCCCCGGGTGGCGACGAGCGGAGAAGCACCGCCTGGCCTCCGCCTACGGCGCTTCGACTTGTCGACATGGAGGCGGCCGCGATTGCCCGGCTGGCGCTATGCGCGGAATTCCGTTTTATTGCGTCAAAGGAGTGAGCGACGGATTCAGCGACAATCTGCCTGATTTCAATCGATTTATCTCGGCCGGATGGGCAATTCAGACTGCCGCTGATTTATGCTTTTTGTCATATTTCCGGCCCTGGCACTGGCCCGCACTGATGCGGATGGGCGAGAATAGCAGAAAGGCCTCCCGAGGCATCCGGGACTCGCTGCTCGAATTTCTGGATGCAACGAGGTCACATCAGAGAAGCGCAATGGCTACCCAAACCACAAATATTGAAAGCCAGATCGTGCGACAGATTCCCGCGACCATGCGCGCAGTTGTTTATCGCGGCGTGAACGACATGCGCGTGGAGACTGTGCCGTGCCTGAGATCGGGCCGGGCGAACTGCTGATCAAAGTGGCGACCTGCGGCATCTGCGGGACGGATCTGAAGAAGATTCATACCGGCTCGCATTCTGCGCCGCGCATCTTCGGCCACGAGATGTCCGGGACCATCGTTGAAGTGGGCGAGGGCGTGACCCGCTATGAGTTGGGCGAGCGCGTGGTGGTGCACCATCACGTTCCGTGCGGGGATTGCTACTACTGCCGCAAGCAGACGCCGACGCAGTGCCCGCTTTACAAGAAAGTTGGAGTGACGGCGGGCTTTGAGCCGTCAGGCGGCGGCTTTGCGGAGTATATTCGCGTGATGGATTGGATTGTCGCCAGTCGCGGCGTGGTGCGTATTCCCGACGGCGTTCCGTTTGAGCAGGCCGCGTTTGTTGAGCCTTTGAATACGGTGCTGAAGGGCGTGAAGCTGCTGAATCTTGCGTCGGACGATACGGTGCTGGTGATTGGCCAGGGACCAATCGGGCTGATGCATGCGGCTCTGGCCCAGCGCACCGGGGCGCGCGTGCTGACGTCGGATCTTTATCCTGAGCGCCATGCGATTGCGGCGCAGGTTTGGGCTGAAGAATCCGATTGATGCGGGACGCGAAAATGTGGTCGAGCGGGTGTTTGCTGAGACTGAAGGACGTGGCGCGGATGCGGTGATTCTGGCGGTTGGCGGCAATGCGCTGATCAAGACGGCGATGGATGCGGTGCGGCCGGGCGGAAAGGTGATGCTGTTTGCGCAGACGCAGCACGGTGAGGCGATCATTGATCCCGGCGCGGTTTGCATGGACGAGAAGACTCTGATGGGTTCATATTCATCTTCGTTTCCGATTCTGGATGAGGTGACAGACCTGGTGTTTGGCGGCTACCGCAATGGATTTGATTTGACGCAATTGATTTCGCACCGCTTTCCGCTGGAACAAGCGGTGGAAGCGATCGAAATCGCTTCGCACCCCAAGGCGGACTCGATGAAGATTATGCTTGAGCCAGTGCTCGGCGGGGGGGCGAAGTAGGAGGGACTTGATGGCGACAACCATGAAGGCCGCAATCCTCCACGGCCGCGAAGATATTCGCATCGAGAGGGTGCCGGTTCCCAAGGCCGCGCCCGGCGAACTGATTGTGCGCGTGGGCGCGGCGCTTACATGCGGAACCGACCTGAAGGTTTTTCGTCGCGGCTACCATGCGCGCATGATTGTGCCTCCGGCGCTGTTTGGCCATGAACTGGCTGGGACGGTTGTTGAAGCGGGCGAGGGAGTCAGCGGCTTTTCGCCCGGCGACCGCGTTGTTGCGCTGAATTCCGCGCCGTGCGGGCAATGTTTTTTCTGTGAGCGCGGCCAGGAGAACCTTTGCGACGACCTGCTTTTTAACAACGGCGCATATGCTGAGTTCATTCGCATTCCGGCGCGGATAGTGGCAAAAAATACGCTGCATGTTCCCGACCACGTGCCGCTGGAGCATGCCGCCTTGACCGAGCCGCTGGCGTGCGCCGTGCATGGATTTGAGGATTCGCGGCCCGCGCACCGGAGATACACGTTGCGGTGATCGGCGGCGGTCCGCTGGGATTGATGATTCTGCATGTGGCGGCGCTGGCCGGTTACGAAGCGATTGCCATCGTGAAGCATGACGGCCAGGTGGAGGCGGCGCGGCAATTGGGCGCGGCGCACGTGGTGCAGACGACAAACATTCGCAAGGCCATACGCGAGGCGCGCGCGCTGACGCCCAAGAATCGCGGCGTGGATATTGCGATTGAAGCCGTTGGCGTGCCCGACGCGTGGCAGGAAGCGGTAGAACTTGTGCGCAAGGGCGGCACGGTGAATTTCTTTGGCGGCTGCGCGGTTGGGACGCATGTGACTCTCGATACCAATCGCATTCACTATAGCGACATCACGCTGCGCGCCACCTTCCATCACACTCCGGCGATTTGCCGCAAGGCGCTCGATCTGATCGCCGGCGGGCGGTTCCAGGCAGGGCGCCTTCATTACCGGCCATGCACACCTCTATGAACTCAACCGCGTTTTTGAGAAGCTGATGAAGCGAAGCAGCGAGATCAAGACCGCGATTGTGCCCTGAGGCAATGCGATGACTGTGCTTTCGCACAAGGAATCAGAAGAGTCAAAGCTAGAGCCTGCGGCAACATCGGAGCCGGCCCTGGAGCCGACGCCAAGCTCGAACGAAGAGCTGCATCGAGACGGGGTTGGGCCGCGCTGCCGGCCAGCTATCGCATTCCAGATGTTGCGCCAACGCTGGTCGAGGCGCGCGCCTATTGCAAACGACTGGCTGAGTCGCATTACGAAAATTTTCATGTGGCTTCGTGGTTTCTGCCCAAGGCGCTGCGGCCGCATTTTCATGCCATCTATGCGTATTGCCGCATCTCAGACGATCTTGGCGACGAGGTCGGCGATCCGGCAGTTGCGCTGGCGATGCTTGACTTCTGGGGAGAGGAACTGGATGCCTGTTACAGAGGCTTGCGCGCCATCCGTGTTTTTATTGCATTGGGTGAGACGATTCGTGCAGTGCGGGATTCCCAAGGAGCCGTTTGCGGATCTGTTGTCGGCTTTTCGGCAGGACCAGACGGTCACACGCTACGCTACGATGGAGGACGTGCTGGGTTATTGCCGCTATTCGGCCAATCCCGTGGGGCGGCTCGTGCTTTAGGTCTGCGGGCAGGCGGATGAGGCGATGTTCGGGTTTTCGGATGCGACCTGCACGGCGCTGCAGCTTGCGAATTTTTGGCAGGACGTGCGCGAGGATTACGCGCGCGGGCGCGTTTATTTGCCTCAAAAGGACATGGAGTTTTTTGACGTAAGCGACCAGACATTGGCCGAGGGAATTGCGACGCCCGACATTTCGTGAACTGATGCGTTGCGAGGTGGATTATGCGCGCGGACTCTTTGAAGAGGGGCTTCCGTTGATCGGGTTAGTGAGCCGGGACCTTGCGCTGGATCTGGATTTGTTCAGTCGGGGCGGTCTGGAGATATTGCGGGCAATCGAACGCCATGATTATGACGTTCTAAGCGCGCGGCCGGCAATATCCAAGAGCACAAAAGGGAAACTTGCGCTTTGGGCGGTGGCGAGCAAGTTGCTGCCCTTTCTGAGATTGACCAGGAGCGGAAGGCGCGCAGAGAAGGCGGCTTGAAGGACGAAGCAAAACCGGGTACCTTCTCATCGCATCCGACTGTGTTGCGGGTGGCCGCTTTAGACGCGGCTTATGCCGACTGCCGAGCGATTGCCAAGCGTGAAGCGAAGAATTTCTACTATGCCTTTATTGCGCTGCCCATGCCGCGACGAAATGCAATCTGCGCAATCTACGCATTCATGCGGCAGGCCGACGATCTGGCCGACGACGAAAGCCTTTCGCGCGAAGATCGGCGCAGGCGCCTGGATGCCTGGTTGGCGGGCTGGCGCAGAGTTTGCGGAGGAGATGGCACAATCGATCCGGTGTTTCTTGCCGTGCGCGACGCAACGGAGCGATTCGGAATTCCAATCACGCTGCTGGATGAGCTGGTCGCCGGCGTGACGATGGATGTTCAGCACTCGGAATGCGATGTGCCGGACACCTACGCGACATTTGACGATCTCTATCGCTATTGCTACCTGGTGGCTTCGGTGGTGGGGCTGGTGTGCATTCGCATATTTGGCTATCAGGATCAGCGGGCGGAGAAGCTGGCTGAAAGAACCGGCATTGCATTTCAGCTGACGAATATTCTTCGCGATGTGGCTGAAGACGCTTCGCGCAATCGCGTCTATATTCCGCTGGAAGATCTAGCGAGGCACGGCGTTTCACTCGACTCGCTGTTGCATCGGGCACCGAATGCGCCGCTTACCGAAAATGAACGCGCAGTGATCGCGGAGATCGCTGGGCGCGCGGAAAAGTTCTATGAGTCCGCGCAGTTGTTGCTGCCGCTGATCGACCGTGAGAGCCGGCCGGCGCTGTGGGTGCTGGTGAGGATTTATCATGCCCTGCTCAAGCGAATTGAGCGCGCTGATTACGACGTGTTCTCGGGGCGGGCAGCTGTGCCATTGATTGAGAAGGTTGGAATTATGTTAGTGGGATTGGTGCGGATGGGGTTGGAGCGGGTGATTGCTTGAACGGTCTGATTGAAAAGCCTGGAAAGACCGTCGCAGTCGTCGGCGCCGGCGTGGCGGGCATGAGCGCGGCCTGCGCGCTGGCAGAGGCTGGTTTGCGCGTGCGGCTGGTTGAGCGGCGCGGCTATCTGGGCGGCCGCGCGAGCTCTTATCTGCATCCAGGCGTGGGCGAGGTGATCGATAACTGCCAGCACGTGCTGTTCGCCTGCTGCACGAATCTGCTTGGGTTCTACGAACGAATTGATGCCGCGGACAAGATTCACTGGACGAGCGAGATGACGATGATTGAGCCGGGCGGGCAGAGGTCGCGGCTCGGTCCATTTAAGTTGGGTCCTCTGCGATTGCCTGCGCCGCTGCACAGTGCTGCCGAGCTTTCTCAGTGCGAAGGCCTTCACTTTGTCAGACAAGATTGCGCTGGGCCGCGCGATTGCGTGCGATGATGCGGCCGGTAGCGATGGTGGACACGGGAGAGTCGCTGGGAGATTGGCTGCGCCGGCACAAGCAGACGCGAGGGCGCGATTGAATCGGTTTCTGGCGGCTGGTGATTGCAAGTGCGCTGAATGCCGAATCGATGCGATTGCGGTGCCGTATGCGGCGAAGGTGATTCGTGAGTTGTTTATGAATTCGGCGATCGCGGGCAGCATGGGAATGAGCACGCGTGCCGTTGAGTGAGTTGTATGCGGGCGTGACACGATTTCTTGAAGAGCGCGGCGGCAGCGTGGATTCTAAGTACGCATATTGAGGGCGCGGAGTGGGATGAAGAGGCTTCGCGATTGGCGTGTGAGCACACGCACTGGCGCGCTGCTTTCGAATTTTCTGGTTCTGGCGCTGCCGTTTGAGGCAACGGCAAAGCTGTTGCCGCACATGCCTCCGGCGGAGGGCGTGGCAGCGTTGGCACAGCAGATCGGACAGCATGAACACTGGCCTATTATGCAGCGTGCATCTCTGGTTCGATCGCGAGATCACGGAACTCGATCATGCGGTGCTGCTGGATCGCGAGATTCATTGGATGTATAACCAGTCGCGGCTGCAGACGGGTCGAGGCGGACATTACATCGAATTGGTGGTGAGTGCGTCGCGCGCGATTTGCCGGGCTATCGCGCGAGGAAGCCATTGCGATCGGCAGTGAGGGAACTGGCGGAGTTTTTTCCGCGCGTGAAAGAAGCAAAGCTCGAGAAGGTTGCGCTTGTGAAGGAAGTGCGCGCCACATTCGGTGTGCCGCCGGGGATTGATTCCGCGCGTCCCTCGGCGGTTTCGCCATGGCCGGATTTGTTTCTGGCCGGCGACTGGACGGCGACCGGATGGCCTTCAACGATGGAGAGCGCGGCGCGAAGCGGGCATCTGGCGGCGGAAGCTGTTTGCGAGGGCATGGGCGAACCGCGCGTCATTCTGGATCCGGATTTAAAGCCGCGAGGATTGATGAGGCTGGTCGGTTGATGAAGTTTTTGTTTCCCAGCCATTCGCCCAACAACCCACGGACGAAGACCTGTCCACGGGAACCCCGGCACGGCGAGTGACTGGGGCATGAAGCATTTAGATGGGGATAGAGCGTGGCCGCATCAATGCGCCAGCAAATAGACGCCGATGCAGACCAGGACAGCGGCGGTCCAGCGGCGGCGGTCTACATTTTCTTTTAGGAAAATCTTTCCCGCGATGGCGTTGGTCACCAGCGTGAGAGAGGCTGACGCGGGGGCAACAAGGCTCAGGTTGAGGTGGTTCAACGCGAAGAGCAGGGAAAAGAAGGCCAGGGCGAGAAAGCCTACGCCGGCGAAAAAGAGCGGGCAGGTAACAACGGCGCGAATTGCGCCTTTGAGGCCGGAGTGGGCGCGAATGACGTCGAGGTCGCCGATGGACTTCATGGCGGCTGCGGTGAGAACTTCGCCGGCCGTAGAGCAGAGGACTACGCAGGCGATCATGGCAGCGGCAGACCAGGGATCAACGTGCGCGGCTGGGTTGGCGATGCTCATCGCACCTGCTCCTCTTCAATCTCCAACAGGGGCTCGGGCGCTTCGAGGCTGGCTGGTCTTTCAGTCAGCGAGGGCCTTGCGCGACGAAACTAACGCCAAGGGTGATCAGCACGATTCCCGCCCAGCGTTCGAGCGAGATAGGCTCGTTGAGCCAGAAGCGTGAGAGCAGCGCGACGATCACGTTGCCGAAGGCGGTAGCAGGCAGCACGAAGGTGAGATCGGCCCAGGAGAGAGCGGTGAGATAGAGGGCGAAGAAGCGCGATCAGGAGTGCAATCCCGAAAGCAATCCAGGGAGTGAAGACGGCGGCGATGAGAGTGGCGGGATGATGAAGCGAGATGGCCGGGAAAATTGGTCATGCCGCGCGAAAGGCATGTGTCGCCGAGAGGGGCGCAGATAGCGACCAATCCCAGGATCATGTATTGCCGCGGCAGAAGACTTGGTGAGTCATCGGTCTTTAGATGTCCACATCTCTGAACGGATACAAGTCGAGGGCGGACGCAATGCGCCGCCCTCGAATGCTGAGTCTGAACCGATTCTACGCGCCTGCGCTGATCGGGGCTGGTGGATCGGCCTGGTGACTGCGCGCCACTTTAACCATCTTGTTGCGTTGCGCTCGCAGCTTCAGGAACGCCTTCGCCTCGACATAGAGGCGGGGCACATCGCGATTGACGAATGCCTTCCAGACCACGCGGAATGCGGCCTTGGGGCGGAAGTAGTATTCATCGTAGAAGCTGTGCACCATCTCCATCACGTAGTCGGTCGGCAGGCCTGGATACTCGATGTGCGCCATCTGGTGGCCGCCGCCGTCTTCCATTTTTTCATTGGTGATGAAGCCGTTGGCCTTGGCGTAGTCGTAAAACTCGGTACCGGGATAGGCGTGTGCGATGGAAACCTGGATGGTCTCGCAATCCAGCGTCTTGGCGAAGTTGATGGTGTTGCGGATCGATTCCTTCGTCTCGCCGGGAAGGCCGAGAATGAAGTCGCCGTGAATGGTGAGGCCAAGGTCGTGGCAATCTTTGGCGAATGCGCGCGCGCGCTCGACCGTTGCGCCCTTCTTGATGTTCTTGAGGATCTGCGGATCGCCGGACTCGAAGCCGACGATCAGCAGGCGGCATCCGGCTTCTTTCATGGCCTTCAGCGTGTCGTAATCGGTGGTGACGCGCGAGGTGCAGCTCCAGGTGATGCCGAGCGGCTTCAGTTTTTCGCAGAGCTCAATGGTGCGCGCCTTCTGAATGTTGAAGGTGTCGTCGTCGAAGAAGAATTCCTTCACTTCAGGGAAGTTTTCCTTGGCCCAGTTCAAGCTCGGCGGCAACATCGTCGATGGAGCGCTTGCGCCATGCGTGACCGCTCAGCGTCTGCGGCCACAGGCAGAAGGTGCATTGCGCCGGGCATCCGCGGGTGGAGTAGAGCGCGATGTAGGGATGCAGCAGGAAGGGCACGTTGTAGCGCGTCACGTCCATGTCGCGCTTGTAGATCTTGGTGGCCCAGGGCATCGCGTCCAGGTCTTCAATCTGCGGGCGGTCTGGGTTGTGCACGATCTTGCCGTCCAGCTTGTAGCTGATGCCGAGGATTTCGTTCAGCGGCTTGCCCTGGGCAAACTCGACGACGGAGTAGTCGAACTCGCGGCGGCAGATGAAGTCGAGCGCCGAGCACTCATTCAGGGCGCGGTCCGGGTCGGTGGTCACCGGCGGGCCGACGAAGCAGATCCGGATGGACGGATTGCTGGCCTTGATGGCCTCGGCAAGCCGCTGGTCGCCTTCCCAGCCGACCGTCGAGGTAAACAGGACCAGGAACTCGTAGTCCTTGCAGATGTTGATGGTTTCCTCGGCGGAGACGTGGTGCGGGCGGTGCATCGAGCAGGCGCGAACCCTCCAGCAGGCCGGCCGGATAAGCCAGCCAGACCGGGTACCAGTAGGACTCAATCTCGCGCGTGGCGGGCCAGCGCGAACTCGCGCCGCCGTCAAAGTTCTCAAACGAGGGCGGATTCAGCAGAAGTGTTTTCAGGGGCATAGGCATCCCTCTTATTCTAGCAGTTTGACGCGTTTTCAAGGGTTTTGATTCGGTCGCGGACCAAGGGAGTCACAGGAACCTCCGATGAGGGCAGATGGCGGTTCGTTCCGCCCCTATGGCTGGAAGTCAGGTGGGGAAGCTTTCCCCGGATTGCGTCCGCTTGGCGGACTCCATCCGGGGCTATTTTCCTCCTCTCCCTACGGGAGGGGTACCGGATTTGGCCGAACGAGAGTGTTAGCCATTTCGGTCAACAGAAATCCGTTCGTGCGATTGCGCTGGTTCGGGGACTACTTTGGGTGCAATTCGGCTAGCCAGTCTTCCATGTGGCCCAGCGCGCGCAGCAGGCTGAGGCGGGCTTTGGCGAGGTCGAATCCGGCGTCAAGCGAGTCTTCATATTTCTGGCGCTCGTCGATGCGGGCAAGCTGTTCGGCCTTCGGGGATAGCTGGGGCTGAGCGTTTGGACCGCTGCTGGCGCCGTTGCCGACTTCAAGTTGGGTGAGTACGGTTTTGAGCTGCTGGTCGGCGATCTGCTGTTTCAGGCTGGCAACTTCGGCCAATGCATCCAACTCGCGCAGGTTGCCGGTGAGGGTAGCGATTTGAATATCATTCTGCTCGCGGGCCTGCTCGGCTTCAACGGTGGCGCGCAAGGCTTCGGCGGCGGACTGCCTGGATTTATCGCGTTGGCTGAGGTCAAACAACGGGAGCTGGAACGAGAATCCAAAAGCCACATTGTTTGGAGTGAAGTTCTTGAAATATGTGCTGTAGTTATTCAGCGCATCGGAGTCGAGGTTGTATTGCGCCCCAAAAGAAATCTGTGGGCGGCGTGTGGCCAGGTCGTCGCCGCGCGCCTGGAATTGCTTTGATTGAGCTTGCAGACCCGCAGACTCAAGCCCAGCAGTGGTTCGAGGCGCCTCGTCCGCTTTGACTTCGGGAATCTCTGGAATACTGGCGTGATCGGGCGTAAAGGAATCTGCGGCGATGCCGGTGAGGACGGAGAGCTGTTTGGAAAGCGTAGTGGCGCGGGCCTCGAGGTGGAGGCGTTTGACCTTCAATTGAGCGGCGGTAAGACGGGCTTCCAGCGCATCGCTCAGCGGGTCCACTCCAGCCTCGGTCCGCTGTTGCTCGATGCTGACCAGACGGTCGGTGAGTGATTCCTGCTGCCGAGCGGCTTCCAACTCGCGGTTGACGGTGTCAAGTTCGATATAAGCCGTGGAGGCATCGAGGGCAACCTGCTCGAGCGTGTCTTTCAGGTTCATGGTAGCGGCCTGCACGCCGGCGCGGGCTGCTTTCGTATATTGGCGCTGGGAGAAGCTGAAGATCAGCGACTGGAACTGAGCGTTTGCCACGGAGGGCTGGCCGGTTGGAAATCCAATTGAGTAGCCGACCGTGGAACCAACCGACAGGCTCGGGATATACACATCCGAGGTCTGTGCGAGCAGCGCGTTTGCCTTTTGCAGGTCGGCCTGGGCCAGTTTTACGGCGGACGAGTTGCGCTGGGCCAGGTCTACCGATGTGGCAAGCGTTACCTGCGCGGGCAGCAGCCCGGCGGCGACCGCGAACGCGAATGTAAGCAGCAATTGCGCGCAGGCCTTGTGCGGATTGCGGCTGAAGCGGCACCTCAATAATCGCGTCAATGGGCACCTTCCGCGGGCTTGTAATCATTGGCCAGGGCCTGCGCCGCTGCTCGTTCGCGGCTTGCTGCGGCGGGGTCGCCAAGCTGATCTCTGAGGCGGGCCAGGCGCAGGTGGGCAACGAACGCCGGAGCTTCTTCGGTTTTTGCGGAGCCGGAAAGGTAATCGTCGAACATTCTGGCGGCAAGCGCGGGGTCGCGATGCGTCTCGCTGAGCAGCGAAGCCCCGTCATAAAGGGCCTCGCCGGCGTGGGCGCTTTCTCCCTTGTCGCGTTCGGCGGCCATTTGTGCGCTGCGCACAGCCGCTTCCATCTCGGGCCACTGCTTGCGGCGGCGATGGAAGGCGGCGAGCGAAATCCAATGAGAAGCCGGGTGCCTGCTCGTCGAGATCGCCAGCTTGAATTCATGTTCCGCGCCGGCGTAATCCTTTTGCTGCTCGGCAATCTCGGCGCGCAGCTCGTGGGCGCGGGCCGGATCCACGCTGTCAAGCCGCTTGGCAATTGCCTCGGCCTTGTCCATACCGCCGCCCACTACGCCGGGAGCCTGCTCGTAGAACTCGCCCAGGTCAGCGAGCGCATCTGCGTTACGGGGATCGAGGCGCACGGACTCCTCAAACTCGGCTCTGGTGCGCTTGGCAAGCGAATATGCGGTCACGAATGAGGCATGGGCGGCCTTCTCGCCAAACGCGCGGCCCAGCCAAAGATGATAGTCGGAGTTTTGGTCGTCGAATTGTACTGCCTGCTGACATCTGGTTACGGCGGCTTCCCACTGTTCAAGCGTGAGCCGCACGCGGCACTCAAGGTTTGCCGCTTCGGCCGTGTTGTCGTTCGATTGTGGAACGGATTGGAGCAGCGCGAGCGCCTTATCCGCTTCTCCCGCTTGCAGCGCGGCATTAGCCTGAGCCAAAGCCGGAGACAATGCAACCTGGGAAGATGTCCGCGCCTGTGCTGCGGCCGAAAGAACCAGCGAGGCCGAAAGTAGTGCTCCGGCTGCAAGGCGCAACCACTTCGCCGCACGGCTGGAGTTGGAGATCACGGACGTTTTACCTGGATGGGAACGCCCTCTTGCAACGGCAGTCCGTTGGTTGTTCCTGTTGCCACCCAATCTCCCTCATTGAGTCCGGAAAGAATCGGCGCCTGGGTCAGGTTGGGGGTTCCGATGGTCACCGGCGTTCGCACCAACCCATTGCCGACGACCTTATACACGTAGGACTTTCCATTTTCGGAGTGGAGGGCTTCGCGAGGAATGGTAAGAGCATTCTCCTCTTTCGCAGTGGTTACCGTGACGGTGACATTGGTGTCCGGCAGCAGTTCGCCGTCGGCATCGTCGAGTTCCACCAGCACCTCTCCCACATTGCGCGTGCCGTAGGTAATCACAGTGGATGGAATGCGAATGATGTGACCCTGCCAGGAGAGATTCGGCTTGGCGTCCCACTTGATCTGGATCGACTGGCCCACCGCCAGGCGACCAATTTCAGGCTCGTCAAAATAGGCTCGCACCCGGAGGTGGTGCAGGTCGGCGATTTCAAACAGGAGCTTGCCCTGCTCAACAAATTCCGTGTGCCCGGCATTCACTGTATAGACGGTTCCCGCGATTGGCGCGCGGATAATTGTTTGCGATTCAACATGCCGGGCCGCTGCCAGGTTGGCCTCCGCATCGGCAAGAGCCGCTCGCGCTCGCTCTACCTCAGCCGGCGAATAGCGGTTATTTGCGCTCTGATCTGAAGCGTGAAGATTGGCTTTGGCCGAGTCCAGCCGCTGTTTCGCTGACGTCACCTCGCTGGGCGAAGCTGCGCCGGTTGCCTGCAGCTTAACCAGCGCGTCCAGATCGTGTTGCGCCTGATCTCGATCAAGCTGAGAGCGGGTAATATCAGCGGCAGCCGCCTGACGTTCGGCCTGGGTTCCGTTGTGCGTGGCTGCCTCGAGTGCTGCTTCAGCCGCCTTCACGCCGCTTTCCGCCGTGGCTACCCGAGCCCGCGCGTCCACATCGTCAAGTACCATTAGAAGCTGGCCGGCGGAAACATGGTCGCCTTGCTGAATGTAGAGCTCTTTCACGGTTGTCGGAACAGGGCTGATGATCTGGTATTTGACTTCCGGCTCGACGCGGCCATTGGTGGGCACTGTATTGATTAATTCAGCGCGCGTGGCCTGCGCTTCGCGCACCGGCAACCGGTCCCGCAACAGGTATCGGGCCCCATAAAAAACCGCGATGAGAAGGATGGCCGAGCCTATCCAAAGCCAAACTCGGCTCGATTGCGTTCTGTCTTCTGCCATTGATCTTTCCAGAGTCAGTATATAGGACTCAACAACTTGCCTTTGCGGATCAAAAAATCTCAACAGGTGAGCAACAGCCAGCAACCCGAGGGGTGTTTCGGCGACGATTGGCTCGTACAATCAGGGAATGGCTCCCGAACCCCGCTATACCGATGCTCACGCCAAAGCCGGCCTGGATTTTGTCTTCCCCGCAATTGAAACCTGGGAAAACCAGTTTCCCGGCTACGAGATTCTCATCGACGACCCGGAGCTGACTTCGGTTTGCCCCAAGACTGGCCTACCCGATTTCGGCCTGCTCACTATCCGCTACATGCCGCGGAACCGTTGTCTCGAACTGAAATCTCTAAAGGAGTATTTGTTCAGCTATCGCAACCTTGGGATTTTTCAGGAAAATATTGTGAACCAGGTTTTGGAAGACGTGGTCAAGGCCTGCGATCCGATCTGGGTTGTGGTGCGCGGCGAGTTCCGGCCCAGAGGCGGGATTGGGACAACGGTTGAGGCGCGCTGGCCGAGGCCGGCGGCTTGAATTGGCACGGAGAAATTGGCGATGAGTAAGGAAACCTTTCGGGAGTACTACGAGCGACTGACAGACGACGAGTTTGCTCAAGTTTTCGCCGACAAGCAGGACCTAATGCCGGAAGCTGCAGAGGCGCTGGATCAGGAAGCTCAGAGACGCCAATTCGTGATGCCGGGGCCTCCTCAGTGGGCCCCCCTGCCCGGCTCAGAAGTGCCCGCCGAGTCCCTTGAAGACTACGACGCGTATCAGAACATTCTTCAGCGAAAGAAAACCTTTGGCAGATACTGGTATCTCGTCGCCATGGGTCCATTTGTTCTCGGTCTCGTGCCAGGGAGGACCTTATTTGAGAACTCAATAGCCTTCATTATCGTTACGATGTCGTGGGCTATGTGCGTCGCAGTCTACGGCTTGATTCTGAATACACGTTTTCTGGGCTTCAGATGTCCTCAGTGCTCGAAGGGATTCGGGCGCGGATCGGAATGCTTCAACTGTGGATTCCCAAGGAGTACGTCGAAGCTGTCGACGGCACGAGGCACTTAGATTCGACGATCCTCTGCGCTTCACGGGTTGCGGTTGGATCACCGGCTATACGGCAGTAATTACTCACAAAACATACCTCAGGGGCTAAAGCCCATGCTGATCCTGTTGCATCTGCTGCCAGGGATAAATCCCTGGCCTACCGGATAAATCCTTCGCCTACCGCCCGGAAGAGTTTTTCCGCGCTTTGGTCACCGGCTTGTGATATTCGTTGTACGTCTCGCAGATTCAACGAAAACGATTCCATTGGCCTCCTCATCACAGCCCTTTCGCACGCGCGTCCACCCGGCCCTGGGGACGCTGCTGCTGCTCATCGGACTGAACCTCTTCAATTACATCGACCGCTATATTCTGCCTGGCGAGGTGTCGCTGATTCAGCGTGAGTTTCACACCACCGACCAGCAGATGGGCGCGCTGACCACGGCGCTGTTTGTGGTCTATATGCTTGTAGCCCCGCTGACCGGATGGCTGGGCGATCATTTCCGGCGCAAGCCGCTGATCATTGCGGGAGCGTTGCTGTGGAGCGTTGCCACGCTGGGAACTGCCTGGGTCCACGACTACTGGACGCTCTACATTCGCCATGCAATTGTTGGCGTGGGTGAGGCCACATTCGGGATCTTTGCCCCGGCGGTGCTGGCCGATTTTTATCCCGAACGGGAGCGCAACCGGATACTTACGATTTTCTATCTGGCCATTCCCGTGGGCGCGGCGCTCGGCTACCTGGCGGGCGGGGAACTGGGCTCGCACTGGGGCTGGCGCGCGCCGTTTTTTGTTTGCGCTATTCCAGGGCTGGTGATTGCGGCGCTCTACGCCTGGATTGGGCGTGAGCCCGAACGCGGCGCCAGCGACCGCGTCCGCGCTACAACAGATCGCGCAACTTTCTGGGGCCTCTTCAAGAATCCGGCGTTTCTGACTGCGACATTTGGGCTGGCGGCGCTGACGTTTGCAATGGGCGGAATCTCCGCATGGGTTCCCACGTTTCTGCACCGGTCGGCCGGTCTCTCAGTGGGCAGCGCTGGCCTGGTAGTGAGCGGAATTACTGTTGTCGACGGCATTGCCGGAACGCTAGTTGGCGGCATGCTGGCGCAACGCTGGCTGCGGACGAATTATCGGGCGCTCTACTTGTTGTCGTTTTGGAGCGTGGCGCTGACGCTGCCGTGCGGCGTGGTCGTCTTTTTTGGGCCGTCATCATGGACGATTCCGGCGCTCTTTGTCACAGAGTTCTTTCTCTTCCTGAATACCGGCCCATTGAACGCGGCGATTGTGAACTCCGTCTCCGCACCAGTGCGGGCGACGGCCATTTCACTGAATCTGTTTTTCATTCATTGCTTTGGCGATGCGTTTTCGCCGCAGATTATTGGGGCAATATCCGACCGGTCGAATCTTCGCATCGGCCTTGGAGCAACGCTGATTTTTCTGGTGATCTCGGCGGTGATTCTGGGCATGGGCGCGAGGTTTGCACCGCCGCTTGAAGAAGCGATGTGATCCGCCGGGAAACAGCCTAATCCACCCAAGACTGGGTGCCCCATCCATCAAGCAGTCTTTGCTTGATGGGTGGGATGCGAGAAAGGAATCTGCCCGCAAAGGAACAAGTTCTTAGTTCAACAAGGAAAGACGTCGTTATTGAGTTCTGTTGACTCCCACCCATCGGACAAAAACGTCCGAAGGATGGGGCACAGTTCGTCCGGGTGGGCCGGGAACGCGAGCTGGGACCGGGAAACAATAGAAATCCATCCCATTCATTTTGCCGGCCGGGTTTCCTGGTCGCGTGTGTTCATGAAGGCGCGGCGTCCGCCTTGTGAGCGCAGATTGGGATCGTTAACCGGCGGCTGGCTCTGCTCTGCGTTGAAGCCGCGAGCGAGCTTCGGGTTTGGCCTGAACTTCGGCGGCCCGCCGGAGAACTGACGTGCATGGCTTAACATCATTCCCGTGCGGCCGTGCATAGGCTGCACAATGCCTCGAACCTGAACATTCATGTTGCGGTATTTTGCGAGTTCGCCTACCTCGTCGTGGTCGTCCCACAGGCTGACGATGGTGAAGCGGCAGGCATCGTCAGGCGTATCGGGCGTGCATACATCGAGGAAGCGAGTTCCGTCTGGCAATTTCACGACATCATAAACGAAGGCCGTGACGCAGACGTCTTTGTTCACCAACTTTGCGGCCTGGTCAGTGGTGACGCAAGGCTTCTGCGCGGCTAAGACCGGCAAAGGCACAGCGGCAATGAAGAGTACTAGCCAATGGAGGCATCGCGTGGGCATGGGACCTCTCAGGAAGAGTGCGAGAATGCCAACGTGAGATGTGGGGAGAGGCAGGTGCGGCCGGGTGAAGAATGGCCGCGCTCAATTTTTGCCGGTTCTAGTGTGTTGCTACCAGCTCTTCATTCTTGGCGCTTTGGCCGTAGTGGGTTTCGACGTAGTGATCAAGAATCTGCTTGAACTCGGCCACGATGGTGTCGCCGCGTAGAGTTGTCGAGAGCTTGCCGTCAATGTATACCGGAGCCTTCGGTTCTTCGAAGGTGCCTGGCAAACTGATTCCCAGGTTAGCGTGTTTTGACTCGCCGGGGCCGTTGACGACGCAGCCCATCACGGCGAGCTTGAGTTCTTCGACGCCGGGATACTTCTTCCGCCATTCCGGCATGGAGGTGCGCAGATAACTCTGGATCTGCTCGGCCAGCTCCTGGAAATATGTGCTGGTGGTGCGGCCGCAGCCGGGGCAACTTGTGACCTGGGGCATGAAGCTGCGGATGCCCAGCGACTGCAGAATCTGCTGTGCGGCCTGCACTTCTTCCGTGCGGTCGCCGCCGGGCTTGGGCGTGAGTGAGACGCGGATGGTGTCGCCGATGCCGGCCAGCAACAACGGCGCCAGACCGGCCGTAGAAGCGATGAGCCCTTTCGAACCCATGCCCGCTTCAGTCAGTCCGAGGTGCAGCGCATAGTCGCAGCGCGAGGCCAGGCTGGTGTAGACGTCAACCAAATCGCGGACCCCGGAGACCTTGGCGGAGAGGATGATCTGGTCGTGCCTCAACCCATAGCGCTCGGCGGCCTTGGCTGATTCCAGTGCGCTGACCACCATGGCTTCCATCATTACGTCGCGGGCGGGGAGCGGCTCGGCAAGCTTGCTGTTCTGGTCCATCATCCGGGTCAGCAGGGCCTGATCGAGCGAGCCCCAGTTGACGCCGATGCGGACGGGCTTCTGGTTCTCGACCGCGCACTCGACCATGACCTGAAAATTGTCGTTGTCTTTCTTTCCGATCGACGCGTTCCCGGGATTGATTCTGTATTTTGCAAGGGCGCGCGCCGCGGCAGGGAACTTCTTGAGCAGCAGGTGGCCGTTGTAGTGGAAGTCGCCGACGATCGGCACACGAATTCCGCGTTTATCCAGGCCCTCGACGATGTGCGGAACGGCCTCGGCTGCATCCTCATTGTTGACCGTCACGCGAACGATCTCAGAACCGGCCAGAGCCAGCGCCGCCACCTGCTCAATGGTGCCCGTAACGTCCGCGGTGTCGGTGTTGGTCATGGACTGGACGACGACCGGAACCTCCCAGCCGACGCGAACGTGCCCGATCTTGACCGTTGGTGTCTTCCTGCGTCGAATCTCCGCCATGCATCTAGTGTACCCGCAGCGCGGCAATGCGGGAAAGGCTTACGCCGGCCGCTGAGGAGCCGTCGAAGGTCGGGGCAAAGTGGTGAGAACGGGCCAGTTTTCGGGGTCGGCGGGCGTATTTTTTCGAGACCCGCCAATGGCGTCCTGACTCCTTGTAGATAATTATCCCTATGTGGCCATTCAGTTTATGATTGACATCGGCCCTCTGGATAGCTAAAACATCTATAGATCGAGAGGCCTTTGCGTCGATTCAAGGCCAAGAAGTTACTCCCCAGTCACTCTTGTTCAAAGTCGATATTACCAGTGCGCGGATTCCTCCTCTCCGACGTACTGTCGCGGCTTTTCACCCGGATTCATTATTATTCAACTCGCCGGTCGAGCACGACGGCCGGAAGCAGAGGCGACTTCATGAAGGCTTCCCGTTTCCCACACTTATTGGCTTTGATCGGATGTATTTCTGTGTTCACGCCAGGACTGGCTGCACAGACGACCATTCAATTGTTCAATGCGGTGGACACGCGGGCATCTGAAGGCACTACAAGTTACTCAAATCCCATTGCCTTCAGCACCACGAATTTGAACTTGACCTGCAGTTCGTCGCCTGTGCAGGCAATCCTATCCGGTCCATTGATGAACAGTGCGGGAACTGCTCCCGCGCTGAGCACTTCTGGGGCGTTGCAGCCGGGGGGCGATCTGCTGGTAGACAACAACATTATTGTTACCGTTACGCCGACAGGCGGAAGCGCCTCAGCCCAAACAAATGTATGCCAAAGCACCGCCGGGATTGGACCCGCAGGTCTCTATAATTTGAACTGCTTTTCCGGGATCTATGCTGGAAATGCCCCAAGCCTGATCGGGCAAGATCCAGATACCTACCTCGTGAGCGGTTCGACAGTAGACGCGGTTGGTGGTGTACCCGAGATTGACCTTGGCACGAGCCTTGCGGGAGGGGTAGGCCTGATTGCTCCTGGTTCTGAGCAGCAGAGTGTGACGATCGCTCTGACCGACGAAGGTAATGAGCTGGCCAGTTCGACCATTTTCCTGACGACCAATTGCACTCAGGGGGGCGTGACGGGGCCTGCCACGGTTACTGGCAATACAATCTCGACCGGCAATACGTCGTCGTTGACGCAGTCTTTCAATTTCAATACGGGCTCCGGTCAACAGGTCGGGTTTGTCTACGACCTCAGCGGTGTAACGATCTTTAGCAACAATCAGAACAACCAGGCGATCCCGCAGACCTCGGATGTGCCGCTTGATCCGACTACATTCCAGCCCGATTTTGTACAAGGAACCTCTTTTGCGACCTCCAACTGCCTTATCCACACGGGGGAACTGCTGCCCAGCGGGAAGTCGGCTTGCAAGGTGTATACCCTGGAGTGCACGATCGGCACAGGCGCTGCCGCAACCGGCGCTCAGTGCCCCGTTTCGGCGGTGGCCAACGAGGTTGTCAACGACACCTTCGATGGACCTGCATTCAGTCTGCAGAATATCTATACGCCTTTTGGGCCTACTTACCACGAGGGTATCGGCTTCCTGATGGCCAGCGAGGAGTGGGGCGGCAACAATCCGCCGAATCCGCTTCCTTCTCCTGCCGTGCCTGCCGATGGAGGGCCGTGCATATTCGACACCAATTCAGGTTTGGAGAGTTTGCCTTGCCCGCTCAATCTGCTGACCAGCTTCACTGGCCCAGGCAGTTTCAACGGAGAAGGGGAAACGAAAAATCCGAATTCGACCTTCGTCAGCGTTTATGGAGTGCCCGAGGATTTAACTTCTGTGTATGTATCGGGGCAATATCCTTACAATTGGGTCAACACCAATCAGCCCAAGGTGTATTTTGTCAGCCAGCCGCCAAACTTCAGCCACGGTGCCTTCGTGCAAAGCGGCAATAAACTGGTTAACCTGCCAGGAGCCGGCAATTTCAAACCATCGCCGATCGAGGGCATCACATTCGGTCTCACCGTCGCGAATAGCCTGACGCCACCAACGCCGATTCAAGAGCCTATCGCGAGTGATGTTACGGTAACGAACCCAGCAGCAGTTTGTTCGGCGACGCCTCTCTCGTTGAACGTCCAGCCAAACTTTGCTCCCGCACCTCAGACTCTCACATTTGACGGCGGCCCGATACCGGATGGCCAGTACCTGCTGCATTATTATGCCGAGGATTGCGCCGGCACACGGGAATTGCTATTCACACAAGCCCCTGGTACCGGGAGTTGGTCCACGAATTTCTATACCTACCCCATCAACGTCGACACGACCGCTCCGGTGGTATCGAGCATTGTGCTTAGCCCGAGTGCTTCAAGCTACAGTGTCGGCCAGAAAGTAACGGCCAGCTACAGTTGCTCGGACGCCACGACCGGCTCGGGAGTGGTGCGCTGCGGAGCGAACACTTATTCTCTGGAGTCTACCTACACTACACATTCGATTTCGAGCCAGCTAAGCACGAGTTCGAAGGGAACAAAGACATTTACCGTATCTGCGGCGGATGGAGCAGGGAACACGTCTTCACGATCCGTTACCTACACGGTGAAGTAGGGCTGTATGGCGCGGCTGATGCGAGAGTTGAGGTCGTGTCTTACTTTTCTCCGGCATCGTTCACGTCCAACTAAGCGTCAGTGGGCTCGGGAGCGAGCTCAGGGGCGCTGAGCGAAGTAGTGGATTCCACGCCGGCTGCCAATCGCGTAATGGTCAGGACGGTGATGTCGTCTTCCTGTCCGAATTCAATGGCAGCCTTCATTGCCTGTTGCGCAGTCGGCCGGTTTGCAAACAGCGCATTCATGCGATCGAACCCGAAGAGCTCTCCCGTCGGACTCGTCGCTTCCAACAGACCATCTGAATAGACGCTCAGTTGATCTCCCGGCTTTAGGCTCAAGGTTTCTTCTGTGTAGTCCGAGTAGCTAATCAGGCCTAGCGGGAGTGAAGCGTCAAGCTCGTGCTGCTGCCCGTTGAGGTAAGGCGGCAAGTGGCCGGCATTGGCAAAGGTGACGGTTCCATCCTGGTCCAAGCGAAATACAACTCCGGTGGCAAAGCCGCCGCTCATGCGGCCGACGAGACAGCGGTTCAGCGATCCCAGCAACTCGGCGGGGCTGGTGGTCCCGGCCTCGGCGCGAAGCACGCCCACTATCATTGACACGTTCATTCCGGCTTTGAGGCCTTTGCCACTCACATCTCCCAAGGCGACAATCGCGGAGCCGTCCTCGTTTGGGATGATCTGAAAGAAGTCGCCGCCGACTTCCATAGCGGGTTGGTAGGCACTGGTGACCGCGTACCCTTCGAGAGCCGGGAGAGTTTCCGGTACGAGCACCTGCTGGATCTCCCTCGCGCTCTGAATCTCGCGTTCCATCACGTTCTGGCGCACCTGCTGTTCTAACACGTAGCGATACACGGCATAGAGGATGGCAGCGAACAGGACGAGCGAAGCAACTTTCTGGGGATAGAATCGGACACCCTGGATGCGGAATAGCGGATTGTTCAGGAAATCGAACAGCTTCGAATTTGTAAAGCGCTGGCTAAGCGCGCCGGCAGCCTCAATGGTGTCGATCGATTGAACGAGCAATGCGCTGAGCGCGACGACCCATCGGGCGGCGTCGAGCTTCTGGCGCAGAGCTATGTAGATCACGACGAACGGAATGACCTCGGCAAGGAGTATGCAATTGTCCAGCAGTCCGTCGGTCCACTGCATCCAAGCCGTAGCCGAGCCCCAAAAGAGAGCCAACAGACCATCGGCGCTGGCAGCAGCGAGCGTGAAATATGTAAGTGCCTTCGTCAAGCCGACCAAGGGCCGATGGCCATGGAGCCGCAAGAGCCAGATCAGCAGGAACCAAAACGAGACGTGAAAAAGCGCGTAGATTGGCTGATTCAGGAAGCGGGCAACATTCCAGGGAAATGGAATGCGGAAGAGGTGGTTCAGGATATCGATAGCGACCGGCGCGGCTGTGTAGATGGCAACCCATATAAACAGATGCTGTTTGCGATTGCGAATCCACTGAACCACGCAAAGAAGAGCAATGAACACCCGCAGCATGACCAGGCCATAATCGAAGAGGTCTCCGCGAATGATGCGAAATTCGTGTTGATCTTCTATAAGGGATATGGAGCGCGCATCGCCGACAGTTGGCTGATAGACACCGCCCTCGTCTGCCACGTTTATTGACAAGTCGTAAGCATCAAGCGGGGCCTTCCATACACGAATGGCGAGTACACCTTGCAGTGACCCGGTTAGCGGAAACGAGCTCGGGAACGCGCTGTAATACCAGGTCGGATAGGGCGGCAGCTTGCCGTATTGTCCGATCAGCTCCCCATTCCAGTAGGCCTCATACGCGTCTTCTGCTTCCACAATGGCCACTCGGTACTGAGTTGTGTCTCCGGCGGCAGGAATGATGTTCACGTGGCGCCGGTACCAGGCGAATCCGGTGTAGCCGGGATGGCCTTGTGCGCCCCAAGTGTCATTGGTGAGGATGGTTTCCCATCCCGAGTCATCGAATGAAGGCTTCGCCCAGTTGAGATCATCGCCAAGATGAAACTGCCAGGCGCCGCCGATGGGCGCCGTGCCTCTGCCCAGACCCTGAATAAGAAGAACGGGGCTGCTTGACGCCGGAGCCGTTGGTTGGGCGGTCTTCTGATCAGGCTGCTGACCGGAAGCGATGGCCGCGCACAGCAACAGAAGAACATTGATGACTACGCGTTGGTTCACGTGGCGAGAATAACACTGGAAAGCGTAATCGACGAATTGGATTTTCTCAGGCAGTGAGCAAGGGCGTTAAAGAGCGAGGATTCTTTGAAAGTTTGGCAAGGGAATGCGGTAGTCTGTGCAGGGATGAAAGCGACGGAAAATGACAGGAAGATTGCGATGAGAGAACGAGAAGGAACTGCTTTCGGCGGCGAGGCCAATCCCACAAAGACGCAGGGAAATGGACCGGCGTTGAAGCTGCGCGGCGTGCGCAAAGCCTTTGCCGATGTGCAGGCTGTCGACGGTCTGGATTTGGAGGTTAGGCAGGGTGAGTGTTTCGGTTTGCTGGGGCCGAATGGCGCCGGGAAAACGACGACCATCGAAATTTGCGAAGGGCTGACCGCTCCTGACGAGGGATTGGTTGAGGTGCTGGGGCTCAATTGGCGCACAAGCGCAGATAAATTGCGGCAACGTATCGGGATTCAGTTGCAGGAGACGCAATTTCCCGACAAGCTGACGGTGGAGGAGACGCTGCGATTGTTCCGCAGTTTTTTTAAACGCGGGATTTCAGTGGACGAGTCGATCGAGACTGCGCAGCTGGAAGAGAAGCGGAAGTCCCGCGTGGGTGGATTGTCGGGCGGGCAGAAGCAACGTTTGGCGATGGCCTGCGCGCTGGTTGGAGATCCTGAGCTGCTGTTTCTCGACGAGCCGACGACGGGCCTCGATCCTCAGGCGCGGCGTCACTTGTGGGATCTTGTGGATGGGTTGAAGCATGCCGGGCGAACCATCATTCTCACAACGCACTACATGGATGAGGCGGAGCGGCTCTGCGACCGCGTTGCGATTATGGATCACGGGCGGGTAATTGCGCTAGGCACTCCGCAGCAACTGATTGCAACAGTGGGAGGCGAAGACATTGTGGAGTTTGCCGTGAGCGGCGCTGATGCGGGCGTTGGCCGCGGAGTTGTGGATGCGGCCCAATTGACGGCGATTTCGGGTGTGCATTCGCATCGTGTGGATGCAGGTTTGCATCAGCTTTCCGTCAGCGAACTGCATCTTGCGGTACCGCGCATCTTTGCTGAGTTGGCCGTGCAAGGACTACATTTGAGCGAGTTTCGCACCCACTCCGCGACTCTGGAAGACGTTTTCGTTCGCTTGACAGGAAGGAATCTGCGCGATGAATAAACTGGAGCGGAGCAGCCTTTATCAATTGACTCTGGTGCGGTTCAAGTTGTTTCTACGCGAGCCGGAGGCAATATTCTGGATATTCATTTTTCCGATTCTGCTGGCCGTCGGATTGGGCATCGCGTTCAGAAACAGGCCCGCGGATATGCTGCAGGTGGGAGCAACCACAACGCAACTGACACAGGCGTTGGCCGCGGACCAGGGGCTGACAGCGATAACGTTGGACGAGGCGGAGGGCACGCACGCCTTGGCGACGGGACGCATTCTATTGCTTGCGATCAAGAGGCCGGATGGCGTGGCGTACAAGTTTGACGACACCAATCCCGATGCGAGGACCGCGCGGTTGTTGGTGGATAGGGCGATTCAGACGGCAGCCGGGCGGCGCGACGCGGTCCGAGCCGACAACGAGTTGGTGCATGAGACCGGCGCGCGGTACATTGACTTTGTGGTACCGGGCCTGCTTGGCATGAACCTTATGGGCTCGGCGATGTGGAGTCTCGGTTTTTCGATTGTCGAAGCCAGGCAGAAAAAGCTGTTGAAGCGGATGGTGGCTTCGCCGATGCCGCGTTGGCAATACCTGATGTCATTTCTGTTGTCTCGGCTGGTAATGCTGATTGTCGAAGTTGCGGTGTTTCTGGGATTCGCCCGGTTGGCCTTCGGCGTGCAGTTTCGCGGATCGCTATTGGAGCTTGGGTTGCTTTGCCTTCTGACCTCGCTGGCATTTTCAGCGCTGGGATTGTTGGTGTCTTCGCGGGCCAGGACAACAGAGGCTGTTTCAGGCCTGATGAATCTTGTCATGCTTCCCATGTGGATACTGTCCGGCGTGTTCTTTTCCGCCACACGCTTTCCGGCGGCAGTCCAGCCGATCGTGCGTGCGCTGCCGTTGACGGCGGCCATCGACGCAATGCGAGGGAACATGCTGCAGGGCGTGGGTCTTGGGCAAGTCATGCTTCCGATCGGGATTTTGCTGGCGTGGTTTGTTGTGCCCTTTGCCGTATCGGTGCGGATCTTCAGATGGAGATAGCGGCGACTTGCGAGTTATTTCGCTTCGATCTTGACTCGACCTTTCAGTTTTCGGTCACGTGAAGAACTGCCGATCCAGAGCGTTCGAGTTCCCGACACGGTCAGCCATTGATGCTGCGCCGCCGACCAATATTCGAGTAGCCGATGCGGAACATGTATGACTGCCTCTTTTGATTCGCCCGGCGCCACGTGAATGCGTTCGAAGCCTGCGAGAACGTCATCGGCAAACTCAATGCCTGCAGGTGCGTTCTTCGGTTTGTCGAGATATACCTGCGCCACTTCATCCCCTGCAATGGCGCCCGCGTTTTGAATCGTGACCTCTACGTCGAGTCCGCCGTCTGCCGCGAGGTTAGTCTTCATGCCGGAGTAATTGAATGTCGTGTAAGACAATCCAAATCCAAAGGGAAATAGGGGCTCGATTTTCTGGTGATCGAACCAGCGGTAGCCCACCAGAATTCCTTCGCTGAATGTTGTCTTGCCGTTTATGCCTTTGTATGAGCGCTCGGGGAATGCAGGATCATTCGCAGGCGTGTCCTCAATCCGCTTCGGCCATGTGAAGGGCAGGCGGCCGCCGGTGTTGGCCTTGCCGAGGAGTACCTCGGCCGTTGCCGGGCCCCCCAGATCTCCAGTCCATCCCATATCGAGGACGGCTTTCACCTGTTCCAGCCAGGGCATCGCAACCGCCTGACTCACGTTGAGCACGACGATTGTGTTTGGGTTCGCGGCAGCTACATCGCGGATAAGTTTGTCCTGGTCACCTGGAAGGCCGAAGACGGGCCGGGTGCGGCTCCATGCAAAAACAATTGCAGTTCTTGCATGGCGAGCAGCTTCAATTGCTGCGCTGTAGTTATCGGCTTGCTGTTGCGGAGTTACCCAGCTTATCCGCACCTGAGTCGGACTATTTGAGCTATCGGGAGCTATCTCGAGCGAGAGCCGATGAGGGCCCGCGCTAAGTTCCATTGCGGCGCGCAGGTTGTCGAGCCCGTCGGTGGTTGGAAAGATGTTAGCTTCTCCGGCCTGAATGATTTCGCCATGAATCCAGTTGAACCAGTTCTTATCCACAACCTGATTGTCGATCTTGAGCTTTCCATAGCAGCCAAGCAGCTGCAGGTGAATACGGTACTTTCCTGTCTCAGGAACGGTAAGTGTACCTGTCCAGACAATGCTTTGATTCGGCGGCAGCGTGGTCCCGGCAGCACGGGTGAAATCAATCTCATTGTCAATTGAGACAGCATCTTCATTCCAAACACGGCGTTCCAATCCCGGCTCGCCAAAATGCGAGAGATACCGAGAAGGAATTAAGATTCCATCCATATCATCGGCGACCGCGTATGTTACGCGCGCATGATCGCCGGCTAACTTCTTCAGCGATGCTAACGGTCCCACTTCAAGTTCCGGCCGGCCAACTGCTTTCTCGCCGGTCAGGCCGACAGCGACCGTCTGGCCCGCGCCTGGGCCGATCATTGCCAGGCTATCCAGGTCGGCTTGTTTCAGCGGAAGAATGCTGCCCTGATTCTTGAGCAGGACCGCGGCGTCGATGGCCGTTTGTTTGACGACTTTTATATTCTCGGCATTGTCAGAGGGCGTAATTTCGAGCTTGATTCTGCCGTTGAGATAGCCAAACCTATCCATCTGCAAGAGCACTCTGCCGGCGGCGCGAGTAATGGTGTCTTCTGAAACAACGCCTGCGGCAACGAGCTTCTTGAGATCGGTGCTTGGCATCGGCTCTGGAGAACCTTCCCAGGGTTTTGGGGCAGGCTCTTCAGGCAGACCCGCATCGCTCAATGCGGGCCCGTCGGGCTTCCCGCTTGCAGGAGCTTCCCGCTGAGGTCCGTTGACAAAGAATGAAGGGCCGCCAAATGACACTGGAAGCGGTCCTGACATTTCCATGTCAAGCCCGGCGTTGATAAAGTCAGCTGCGTGCGTCGCGCCCCAATCCGATGTTACAAAGCCCTTGAAGCCGGTCTCCATCTTCAGTAACTTCTCCAGAGTTTCCGGATTGCCGCAGGAATACGGCCCATTGATCTTGTTATAGGAACACATGATCGAAGATACTCCGGCTTTGCTCACGGCAGCGAATGGAGCCAGATAAAGTTCGTGCAATGTCTGATCGTCGATAAAAACATTTGCGGCATCGGTGTCATACCCGATGTAATGCTTGGCCTGCGACATGACGCCTTGATCTTGAATACCCTGGACCTCCGCGGCTCCCATTTCGCCTGTCAGGAATGGGTCCTCGCCAAAGGTGTTATACCCGCGGCCATAGTTCAAGTCCCGATCGATGTTGATGAAGGGCTGAAGCGCGACAGTTATGCCATGCGATCTGGCTTCGCGGCCGATGACGGCGCCATTGAGACGCGCATCTTCACGACTGAATGTTGATGCGACGCCCATTGTGGACGTGGGCGCAATTGACGGAACGCGGGTGAGTACGCCTGGAGGCCCGTCAGCAAAGCGCATGGGCGGAATGCCGAGCCGCGGTATTCCCGGCAGATAGCCTGCCTGACCCTGATAGGTCGAGGCGTCCTCGCCGGTCCCATGAATCATGGCGATCTTTTCATCAAGGGTCATTTGCGCCAAAAGCTTATCGACTCGCGGATTGCCGGTGATTGTTGCGTCCTGTGCGACTGCGGGTAATGCGGCAAAGTAGATAAGGGCAAAGATTGAAACCCACACGGCTGAGGCGGAGAGAGTATTCTTCACAGTGGCACCAAGGCGTCCGTTTGACAGGCAATCAAGACTAAAACTGCTTGCGACTCGAACTACGAATCGTAGCACACCGAATGGTGTGACTTGAAGTTTGCGAAAGGTGAATATGCAGTCACGACGGGAGTTTCTCTCAACTTTGCCGGCAAGTGTTCTTGGAGCGGGATGCATGACGAGCCTGCATGGACAGGAAATGGAAGGCCTGCAAACTCTGACACTTTCGCCGGGGCAGGCGGTGCTTCGGCCGCTCGAAGAAGTTACTGTGCAGGGAATTGGCGAGCATCGGCTACTGGTTCTGGATGGGGAAGGGACTTCCTATTTCAACGAGAATGTAACGCTTCCGGCTTCGTTTCGGGCCGCCGGGGCACTGGGCACACACACCGTATTGCTTCTCGATCGGGATGGAAAGCTCGTTGGACATGCCGGCTTGCAGGTGGATGCGAGGACTGAAATTCGCGAAGCAAGCGGCGAGTATCAGCATTTACTCGACACCCTTTATTGGACGATGGCATCGGATGGTCCAGTGGGCGCGCGCCGTCACAATGGCGTGGTATACACGTATTGGGTTGACTGGCTGCTGGACAATACGAACACGCTCAAAGGCATGCGGTATTTCTGGCCCGAGGTTAAGCAGAGCTTTGAAATCTTCTCGGTGACGCAGCGCGAAGACGGGATGATTTGGGAGAACCACATCGCTCGAACACCGCCGGAGAACGATTGGGACCGGCGTTTCAAATACGGCGATTTTTCTCGATCCGCCGACGATGGCTTTCTTGGTTTGCGGCGCGCCCCCGTAGAGAACCACGTGGAGATGTACTTTCTCGAAGCGCTGTATCTGGTTTGGAAGACGACCGGCGACGACGCATGGATGCGGGAGCATCTGGATCGCGCATTGCATGCGGTTCGATATAGCACGAGCGATCCCTATCGCTGGTCAAAGAAATTTGGTCTTATCAAGCGAGGCCTCACCATCGATACATGGGACTTTCTTTGCGACAGCGAGGCCGCTCTGGTCGGCGGCGACATTATGGTGATCGATCTGGAGAAGACGCACTTCGGAATTTTCTTCGGAGATAACACCGGACTCATTGTCGGATGCCGCAATCTCGCCGAGATGCTCGATGGGGCGGAGCGCACAGAAGATGCAGGGGAGATGCGCAAGTTGGCGGCCGATCTTGAGGAGCGGCTTAATCGCATCTCTTGGAATGGAAATTTCTACACGCATTGGGTGCCGGAAGACGCTGACTTTCATCCTGACCTGGGCGTGGATATGAGTTCTCAAGTGTCGCTCTCTAACGCTTACTCGCTGAACCGCGGAGTTACTCAGCAACAGGCTCGCGGAATTATCCAGAGTTATGAGGCAATTCGCAAGGACATGCCCAAAAGTTCACCGGGCGAGTTTTACTCAATCTATCCACCATTTCTGAAGGGCTTCGGCAGCGAGCAAGGGATCTGGGATTACGTTAACGGCGGCGTTCTTGCCTGCACGGCGGGTGAGCTGGCGCGTGGCTGTTTTCAGCACGGGCGCGAGCAATATGGCGTGGACATTCTGCGGCGCGTGCATGAAATTGCCAAGCGGCATCGCGACTTTTTGCCAGGGATCCTTCGGGGCAAACAGCCGGAGCGCCCCTCGACGGATTTTGTTTCAGTGGATTTGCGCGCTCAGGCTAACTGCGACACAGGCAAAGGCAATGACGATGTGCCTGGTTGGGTGAACGAGAAGAACAACTATCTCATCGACTTTCCGGCAGGCGAGCAGAGCTTTCGAGGCGTTCCCTTCAAGGTTGTATCGGCAGAAGAAAATGGTCATCGCGTATGCGTGGGAGTGGCTTCGGCGCCGAAGTACGCGGCCAGGACGCAGATTCCCATCGACAAGACCTGCCGAAGCTTTTACTTGTTGCACGCGTCTTCGGGGCCGGGCTCGACTCTCGGCAAGCTGACGATTCACTACAAGGATGGGAGCAAGCAAGTGGAATACATTGAGCGCGGCGTCAACGTGAACTCCTTCTGGGCGCCGGAAGATCTCGAGTTCAACAATCGCTATGGAACGAATATGCCGGAAAGGATGCAAGTGGCATGGCGAGGTAAGAGTGGACTCATCGATAACGTCGGCGTCTGGATAACCAGCTTTGAGTCGCACAAGAGTGACGTGCCGATTACGTCGCTTGAGTTGGAAAGCATGGAGACTGGTTCGAAATGGCTGGTGATTGGAATAACCCTTTCGAACATGTCTCCGTTCTTGCCGCCGTGGAACGATGTGTCGACAGGGATGCCCAACAATTGGGGAGCCGGGTGCGTGACGGCAGCATTGCTCGAAGGGCTGGCAGGCGTCGAAGATACTGGGGCGGGTTTTCGCGCTGCGCGGGTGTCGCCGCGATGGCGTGCGGCCGGAACAATGGAAGTTGAAGTCAGTGTGCGCTATCCAGCTTCGCGGGGCTATGTTCACTATCATTACCGGGAAGAGGGCGGGACGATCACTCTGGACTATACAAGCTGCGCTGATAAAGCGACGCTGCGAATTCCAATGCCGAAGAATCGCGGCGTGAACAAAGCACTGCTGAATGGGCAAGAGGTGCATCAGCGCATGGAGTTGGTTGAAGAGACTGCATACGCAGTTGTAGACGTTGAAGGACGGCGCGCGCATCGGCTGCAGATTGTACTTGCCAGCCAGGAAAGTTAGAGGACCAAGCGGTCTCCGTTCTCGTCGAATGCGGTATAGTCATGCGCGGGCACCGTGTTTCCATCGTGCGTTTGCGGTTCAGTCGCGAAGTTTACAATAATCGAACGTCCCGAAGAGAACTGGGTGCGCTCAAGTGTTCCGTCGCTCGAAAGAAATGCATGATCATCCATCGAGTCGGTACTGATGGTTGAGAACCATGCGTCAAGTTGGCGGGTTGCTCGCATTCGATCATAGGCCGCGTTGCGCTGCTCGAAAGGGCCCAGTTCAGATAGTGCCGCATAGCCCCACAACATATCCAGCAACCACTGCGGGTACTCATTGCCGGAGGCCAGCGCGCCGGCCCAGGCGCTGCCTGTATAGCGCCCGCTCACGACTGCGTCGTGGAATACGAGAGGCCAGAGCGGGACCGAATCTCCCGCTGTGCGGTCGTGCCGATTCTCACACCAGTCGATGTAAGGGATCGCAAAATCTGCGCCCTCTTCGCTGCCCAACACGACGCCGCAATCTTTATAGAACTTGAGAAGACGCGCCTTGTTAGCCATATCTTCGTTGCGTGGTTGCAGTTTTCCCGGTTCGAAAGACTGGTAAGTCTGCACGGCGGAGGTCGTGTCGATGTACATCGCGCGCGGCGCAAGTTGCTGTTCCATCTTCCAATTGCGGCGTGCGTAGTCGAGGCCTGCGGCGGCGCTGAGGATGTAAGCCTGGCCACCGTCCCAATAGCCGCCTCGCATAGGCCGCTGCTGTCTGTTGCGGTTCACGCCGTGCGGCCAACTCGGATTGTGCTTGTAGCTGTCCTGATAGTTGTCATGCAAAGCTATTGTGAATGGGCCGTTATTCGCTGTGACAGCGCGAAGTTCTTCGATGCTGCCAAGTCGCTCGTCCGGAGGCCATATGTCAGGATGCGACCAGTCGTAGCCGCCGCGAATCCATCCGCGCATTACAACCAGAGCGCGAGGCACGCCGGCCGCGGGCAATTCGCGCAGCACCTGCGCTGCCTGCCGATGAGTAAGGTAGATTTGATATGACTTTGGCGGATCACCCGCGGGTGGAGTGGTCAAGCGGTCCTGATAATATCGCGCGTTCTCGGCAGGCTCCGCTTGCTGGCATGAGATCAGCCGCCCGCTGGTGAGCGCTGATAAGGCAGGTGTATTGCGCAGTTTTTCAGTGAGGCTGCGATGTAAGCCATGCGCCTGCGCCCACGTGCGGTATGTCTTGGCCAGGACAATGTAGTTTCCACGCACAAACTGGTAGCGAATCCTGCGGTCGTCTTTCCACTCGCCCAATCGCTGCAGCCACATGGGCGCGGCTGACATTTCCGCCGCGGAGATTACTGCATCGGCGCACTGCTCATTGGGGAGAATTGCGATATAGCCGCACTGGCCGCGGAGTCCGCCGAACCAACGCATATTCATTGCGGAGAAAAAAGGCCAGCAATAACGCCCTCGCAACGGGGACCGTATCCACCTGCCAAGGTGCTGAGGAAGCACCAGGCTGTCGCATTCAAGCGGTGTGGGAAACGAAAGGCTCGGCAGCGAGTCATCGACCTGACGGATTCTCCATTCGAGCCCATTGTCCTGGACGGTTAATGCGGCGTGGAACGATCCGCGATTGCTTCCTTCCGAATCGAGCACCCAGAAGCGGAAGCCGTCTCCCTCGACGATGCCGGTAAATCTTGCAGGATATTGTTCGCAGATCGAGCGCTCGGTGCGCAGCCAGACTGCGCCTTCATCTACCGGCCCTTCCTCCTGAAATGCGACGGGGCCAAATCTCCATTCCGTGTCGTTGCGCCGGTCTGACACGATTGCAGTGGCATCGGAAAATAACTTGACGCGCAGACCGTCGCGAGAAATGTCCGCCAGCATACGTGGGACGGAGGAGATTGCGCCGGGAAGCGGCTGCTTGCGCGGCTCCGAGGCTGAGGACACGGCCGGCAACATTGCTGCTGCGCCAGCGGCCACAATTGCCTGCATGAGTTCTCTGCGTTGCATGGATTTCTCCTCAATCGAAAGTCTTTGGAATGGCCCCGTCCATCATAGCGACAGCGTGCCCTTTGAAACAAAGGTTCGCGCGCGCAGCGCGAGCTATGTCACGACATCGAAGGGGATTTCTGCGAGATAGGGAGAGTATTGCATGAGCATTTCCGGGGGGATGTTCATGATCGGCGATGGTGCTATTACAGAGACCTCTACAATCGTCAGAGAAGGTTCTCATGCATTACAAGAGCTACGGCACTGCGCAATCGCGCCTTATTGCCCTCGTGAGCGGGACGGATTCTGGGAACTCTTACTAATGGCGTGTGCAGCATTTCAGCTTCGACTAAAGGGCCTACCAAATACCAGAGCGGTGTAATGTCGCCCACGATCACGATCTCAGAGGGAGCCAACGCGGTTGCGATCATATGCAGCCCGCGACCAAGAGCAATGCACATTTTATCGATTGATTCTTTACCGGCGGGGTCGGCGGCGGCAGCTAGTTTGAGCAGGCTCTCGAAATCGGGCGAAGGCTTTTTGGCAATCTCCGTGTAATAACGCATCCCGGCACGATTCGAGGCCACGGTTTCCCAACATCCTCTGCTTCCACAACCACATGCCAATCCATTAGGGTCGATCTGCACGTGACCAAACTCACCGGCCAGACCGCTCGCCCCTCGGATGAGCCGGCCATTGGCAAAGATGCCGGTGCCAATGCCTTCCGACACATTGACGACAACCAGGTCATGCATGCCGTCCGTATCTCCGAACCAGACCTCAGACAACGCGCAGGCATTGGCGACGTTATCCACAACGACCGGCAGGCCGGTAGCCTGCTTCCACGCGCGACTTGATCCATGCCGATTGGCCAACTGACGTTGGGCGCAAAGATGGACTTGTCCTTATTGGAATTCTTGAGCTGAAGGTCAAAGCGGCCCGGAAGACTCATGCCAATGCCGTCGAAGGAGCTGTCGCTATTGGCGGAAATCATCCTTCGAATCGCATCAACGATTGCGGCGATTACTCTTTTGGGATCCTCGGGCAGAACGATCAGTTTCTGCGAAAGTATTTTGCCACCAAGGTCGAGCACTGCCAGCGTAGTTTGCGAGGGATGGATATCGAGAGCGAGCACTCCTCGCTGGCCGTTGAAATTAAGAAAGGTGGGTCTGCGGCCGCGAGGGAGACGGCCCATGGATCCCTCAACAATCCATCTTTCGTGCGAGCAGTTCTTCAACAATGAGCGAGACCGTGCTTCGCTGAAGCCCCGAAACCCGGCCAGATCGGCGCGCGAAATGGGTTGCCTGCTTCGTATCTGATTGAAGATGAGGTTGCGATTGATCTGCCGGGGAATCTTGTTCGACGCACTTACCTTGTTAATGAAAGATAAGGGCGTCGCCGGCGTTTTTGGCATTTCTTTGTACTCCAATGCTTTAGCTCTGTAAGCGAGCTGCCTGCAAGCGTTTTCAACGCTCCCTGAGAGTGTGCGGAAACCACGGATAATCTTAGCAGAACCGATTTACTAATGAGCTTCTTCGGGCAATCAAGGCCGTTACAGCACCGAAAATCTCAAAGCGCCGAGTGGTACTCCAACGGACGGCATCAGGCGAACGCCGCTGTGCAAGAGCTCCACGCGCACTAGTCATTGAATTAGACGTTATATGTCGAAGAGGATACACGCCCGCCTCTGCCCGTCCAGTTCGTGTGAAAAAACTCACCCCTTGGTTTGTCTGTGCGCTCATAAGTGTGCGCGCCAAAGTAATCGCGCTGGGCCTGCAGTAAGTTGGCGGGCAGGCGCCCGGTTCTGTAGCCGTCAAAGAACGCCAGCGCCGTGGAAAATGCCGGGGTGGGTATGCCCAGTTCAACCGCATGCACCAGCGCTTTGCGCCATGACGCCTGATATTGATTGAGCGCGTCGGAGAAAAATCCATACAGAAGAAGATTGTCGAGGTTTGGAATTGAATCGTATGCCGCTTTGATATTACCCAGGAACCGGCTGCGAATAATGCACCCTCCCCGCCACATAAGCGCAATGCCGCCCATGTTCAAGTTCCAGCCATTCTCTTTGCCTGCAGCCTTGAGGAGCATGTAACCCTGCGCATAAGAGATGATCTTGGAGCAGTAAAGCGCACGACGCACATCTTCAATGAAGGCTTCACGGTCGTCAATGGCGCTATTCGATGCCGGGCCTTCCAGGATTTTCGATGCCTCGACGCGTTCTTCTTTCAGTGCAGACAGGCACCGTGCAAAGACGGATTCACCGATGAGAGTTACAGGCTGACCGAGATCGAGCGCGCTGAATACTGTCCACTTGCCGGTACCTTTCTGCCCCGCCGTATCCAGAATCTTGTCGACGAGCGGCTTGCCGTCGTCGTCTTTCTTAGCGAAGATATGGCTGGATATTTCGATGAGATAACTATCCAGCTCACCCTTATTCCAGCCGGTAAAGACTTCGGCAAGCTCATCGGCAGTCAGGCCGAGACCGCGCTGAAGCAGGTCGTATGCCTCGCAAATCAACTGCATGTCGCCATACTCAATGCCGTTGTGAACCATCTTGACGTAATGCCCCGCGCCGGCCTCGCCGACCCAATCGCAGCAGGGCGTTCCGTCTTCGACCTTGGCCGCTATGGCCTGGAAGATTGGCTTCACATGTGGCCATGCGGCGGGATTGCCGCCGGGCATAATCGATGGACCGAAGCGCGCGCCCTCTTCACCGCCAGAGACGCCGGTGCCAATGAATAAAATCCCTCTTGCAGCAAGGTCCCTGGTCCGTCGGTTCGAGTCAGTGAAAAGCGAGTTGCCGCCGTCGATGACGATGTCGCCCGTTTCAAGATACGGCAGCACATGCTCGATCATCTGGTCGACGGTGTCTCCGGCCTTGACCATGAGCATGACGCGCCGAGGACGCTTTAGCAAGCCGGCAAACTCCTGCAGGGAGTGCGCGCCAACGACCTGAGTACCCTTCGCTTCGTCTCCCAGAAAGTCGTCTACCTTGGATACGGTGCGGTTAAACACAGCCACTTTATAGCCGTGGTCGTTCATGTTGAGCACAAGGTTCTGCCCCATGACTGCGAGGCCGATAAGACCGATATCGCACGATGCGTCAGGCATAAAGTCTCCAATATCTCCGGTTACTTAGAATAAATGCTGGCTCACTCGCAGACTATCTACAGCTCGCATTGTGAGCCTTCGGTATGGCTAGAAACGTGATGCTTATTGGTGCAAATGTAAGTTGACCTGAGCGGGTCGCGGCTCCTTTGATCTCGGGCAAGACATCGCCGTCGCCGAGTTGCAGGTCGATTCCATTCAGTTGCACATTGCGATCCTGGAGTTCATGGGCCGTGAGCGTATAGCGCTCCGAGGCTGCTGGAACTGCGATCGCTTGAGATGCCGTTTGATCTGCGTTGATCACCAAAAGGGCGACTCCCCCGGGGTGATTGCGCAAGCACTGGGCGTAGACATGCAGGTTCGGAGCCAGCGCAGCGCCTGGATCGAGGACTGTGGTGCCCATCAGTCTGCGCCACAGCAGCGCCGCCCAATAGTTGGGCCGTGGCTCATACGTGTTTTCATCGAGCAAGCCATAGTCGCTGGCGGCGAGTGTATTATGCATGTGCACCTGGACGCCGTGGCGGGCCAGAGTGCCCAGCTGATTGAGATAGCGGAAGGTGTCGAGGAATGTCGAGGCCCAGCGGTCTCCTCCGCATGCGGTTTGCGCGGTCTCGGTGAGCCAGAGGGGTTTTCCCGGCTCGAATTGATCGCGGATGCCGCCATAGAAGGCTTCGATCTTGTCAGCGCGAGCAAGCCACTCGTCAGACAATGCCGCTGCCGCGGTAGTGCCCATAGAGCTGCCGAAGGCGGCGCAGCGGCTTGATACGCCCCCATAAGAATGGTAAGAAACGGCATCGAAGGCTGGCCCGGTGGCTGCGAACAGGGCTTGGCTGCCGAGCGGATTCTTGAATCCCAGAGGTATCAACGATCCTTCTCCGACGGACCCCGGACCGAGGAAGATCATGTCAGGGGCGGCCTGTTTTGCGAAGGCTTTGAAGACGGCGACATCACGGCCATAGGCTGCGGCGTCATAGCCTTTGGGTGCGCCACCAATCTCGGCGAAGTTTGGCTCGTTCATGTATTCGGCGGCGGCGACGTGGCCGCCGACGGATTTGGTGTAGTCAAGAACCAGACGCGCTTGATCCGGGGTCCACAAGCCAGCGGCATCGCGGGTTCCGGCACTTACTGCAAAGGAGGTGACAAGCTCGGCATTTACCGCGTTCGAAAAGTCGATCACGCCCTTCCATTGCTGGCGGGTTAGAACGCCATTGAAGCCTTTGGGGGGAGCGGCAAGCGCGGGCCCGTCGGAGTCCTGGAAATAGGTTGTGTTCGCCCAGGTTCCGCTGACGCGAAGATAGGCGGGACCCAGGGCTGTCGCGAGTTTTCGCAACCGAGCGTTAGCCAGATTGATAGGGGGGCGATATTGATAGAGCCCGGGGTCCATGCCTACGGGTTGATTGGCGCTGGGCTGCTTGGCGGCGGAATCTGCGTCAGCTTTGTTGGCATAGGGCTTCCAGAATCTTCCGCCTGTAACTTCGACCATCTCGATGTTGTAGGACTGAAATCGCTCATCGATAGAACCTATTCGGGCCATTGTGGATGGGCTGATTGAGGAAGTTGATGCTTGTCCCGATCCTGCAAAACAGCTAACTCCGCCAAGCGCAGTTAGAGCTCCAGTTGCTAAGAGGGTCACGTTAATCTTCTTGAACATCTTTCCCTTTCCAATTACTGGTCCCGGTAGGTTCGCGGTGACGATGAGTTACTGGTTGACTCCGCTGGCCAGGAAGCCCCCATCAACGACCAAGGTCTGTCCGGTGACGAATGAGGCTCCATCGGAGGCGAGAAAAATTGCGGCTCCAACCAGCTCTTCCGTCTTTCCGAAGCGGCCCATCGGCGTGCGCAACAGAAGCTCCTTCCCTCGCGCCGTGCCGTCGAGAAAATCCGCATTCAGCTCGGTGCGGAAGACTCCGGGGGCGATGGCGTTCACGGTTACTCCTTTCTTTGACCACTCCACTGCCAGCGAACGGGTGAGGGAAGCGAGACCGGACTTGCTTGCCGCGTAGGCTGCCACCTCGTTCAGGGCTACAAAGGCATTCAGCGATGTGATGTTCACGATGCGGCCGTAACCGCGCTCCAGCATGGGCTTGCCGAAGACCTGACAGGCGCGCAGCGCTCCTGTGAGATTGGTGTCGATGATTGCGTTCCACTCGTCTTCAGGCATCGTCAGCGTGGGCGTGCGTTTGATTCTGCCGGCACAGTTGATGAGGATATCGACTTTACCGAAGCGATCGAGAACTGTTGCCAGCAACGATTCGAGTGATGCGCGGTCGGACACGTCGGAAGGCTGGCGCAGCGTCTTGCGACCGCGCGCTTCGATTTCGTTTGCCGTATCGTCCAACTGTTGCTGGCGGCGAGCGGTGGCGATGATGTCGGCGCCAGCGTCGGCTAATCCGAGGCTCAGTGCGCGCCCGATACCGGAGGTTCCTCCAGTCACCACCGCGACTTTGCCTTCAAGACTAAAAAGCTGGGTAGTCATTATTTCTCCATTCTGATTGCAAACAGACCGGCCTTGTCGAACCCGGCGGCAGGTCCCAAGTGAACTTGTATTTCAGAGTCGACTGCGATGCGCCCACAGGCCCAATCCTGGATTGGATATAAAGAAAACCTCTTCGCCATCGACCGTGTTATAGCCATCGTGAAGCTTGTCCGGATCGTAGCGCCGCAGCATCGCATTTAGGTCAGCATAGTTGAAGCCGACGCCCTCGATCTCCTCTTTGGTGAGATGTCCAGGGCACCAGGTAATGGTGAATCGGCCTTCGGACGAAGCGTGAATCAGATGCGCCGCCGCACTTAACTCGCCGGCAATATCCGCGTTGGTCTCGACAGCCTTGAGCGTAGCCGGAGTTCCGCGATAGCCATATTTACGGATGATTTTGTCGATGGTCGGGTCTTCGCCAAACTCCCTTCCGCCCGGGGCGAGGATGATCAGTTCGGCGCCGTCGGCCAACGCCATGCGAGTGCGGTAGACAGCCTTGTTGCCAAGCCATGTGCTGTGAAATTCAGCCGGATCAAGATACACCACTGCTTTCCGGATCGGCTCTTCGACTATCTCAAAGTTAACTTTCAGGCTAAGTTCTGAAGCGAGGTGAAAGCACTCGATGTCGTCGCCGATGAAGAGGCCGCGGACGGCCAGGCCGCCATCGGCGCGGCGACCTACAACCGTGAGGACGTAGACAATTGGCAGATGGCTAAGGAACCGCTCGGAGGCGTAGTTAAGCACGTTGCGAACAGGATTGTCGGCCCGGCCCATGATTCGCTCCATGCCGTAGACTGCGCCCAGATAATGACTGCGGCTAATGCTCGCCGGGCCGCCTGTGCCGATAAGAATGTTTTTTGTGTAATTGGCCATGCCGATAACTTCGTGGGGCACAACCTGGCCGATTGAAAGGATAAGATCGAATCCGCCCTGCGAGATAAGCCGGTTGACCTGCGCGGGCCATGCATAACTCAGCTTTCCTTCGGATTGCTCGCGGATGAACTCCGCTGGAATTTCGCCGAGCGTCTCGATGTCCGTCCTCCAGTTATGGACGCGGAACAAATCGAGCGGCATCCCTGGAAACATGCGTTCAAGCTGATCCTGGCGCATGGGTGTGTGCGTGCCGAGAGCGGGAAGAATTGCCTTGAGCCGGTCCCTGTAGTACTCGTGCGCATACACTGTCAACGCGCCTGCACGGGAATGCTCGCGGCTCATATCAGGCGGTACGGCCAGAACATTCTTTCGCTCTCTGAGCTTAGTCAGGCTTTCAAAAAAAAACTCCTTCAACTGCTTCGGCGATAAGTCAGTTTCGACACTTCCGCTGGCACAATACAGACTCATGCGACTAACTCCGCTTTCTTTAGTCCAGGAGCGAGCAAGACGCTGATGAGCAGCGATGAGAGGTACACGGTTGAGGCGATGATAAAAAGGATCGAGTAGTTACCATGACTTAGTTGCAGCAGGTAACCGATGTAGTTAGAGAACAGGAAACCCCCAACCGCTCCGGCCATGGTGCCGATTCCGGTCACTGAGCCCACGGAGCTGCGCGGGAACATATCCGACGCCGTGGTGAAGAGGTTAGCCGACCAACCCTGGTGCGCCGCTGCAGATACACCCAGTAGTCCGATCGCCGCCCATTTTCCGAAGTTGTCAGAGTGAAGGTAGTTAATGAGAAACACGGGAACCACGAGGCAGGCGCAGAGAAGCATGGCCGCCCGACGGGCACGCTGCGCGGAGAGTCCCAGGCGAATGAAGGACGCAGGCAGGTAGCCGCCATAGATGCTGCCGATGGCTGAGGCGTTGTAGACAACCAGTATGGGCAGCCCCAGGCCCACAAGGCTCAGATGGAATTTATCGCTGAAGTAACCCGGCAGCCAGTAGAGATAGAACCACCAGACCGGATCGGTGAGGAGCTTGGGAATGGCATACGCCCATGTTTGGGGAATGCCAAACAGCTTGATCCATGGCGTGGATGGACCAGGCTTTTCCGCAGGGTCCTGGTTGATGTAGGCGAGTTCTGCGGCGGTGAGGTGCGGCGAATCGGCGGGCTTGTGGTATTTAAAGAACCACAGGACAATCCACGATGCGGAGAAAAGGCCAGTTACCAGGAAGGCCGCATGCCAGCCAAACATATAGGTCACAGGGGGAACGAGGAGTGTGGCCAGAATCACGCCGACGTTAGCGCCGCAGTTGAAGATGCCGAAAGAAAGCGAGCGCTCTTTCTGCGGAAACCACTCGGCGTTGGTTTTGTTGGCGGCTGGGAAGTTGCCGGATTCGCCTATTCCAAGAGCAGCCCGCGCAATGCCCAACTCGAGCACAGTGTTGACCAGCGCGTGGCTCATCGCAGAGATGCTCCAGAGAGCCATGATGACGATGTAGCCGATGCGCGTTCCGACTTTATCTACGAATCGCCCCGCCCCGAGTTGGCCAAGCGCGTAGAAAAGGGTAAAGAATGCGATGACGGTGCCGTAACTCTTTTCCGTCAATCCGATGCCATGATTGACAACTGGTTGCATCAGAGTGGGCTTTAGCAGCCCCAGAACCTGCCGATCCATGTAGTTGATCGTCGTGGCGGCGAACAGCATGGCGCAGATAAGCCAGCGCTCATGCCCGATTCGCGCTCCGGATAGGCCGCTTTGTTCCGGAGTCTTCAGGTTTGTACTGCCCGCCATGCACTCTCCTCAGAGACGATATGCCCGCTTCACCAAATCGTAGGTGAGCTCATGTGCGACCACGAAAGCTTCGTCTTCATCCAGCCTGTGTTCGGCGACCAGCCTGGCCAGAAAGACACAGTCCATGCGCCGCGCCACGTCGTGCCGGGCAGGAATGGATAGGAAGGCTCGCGTGTCGTCGTTAAACCCTACTGTGTTGTAAAAGCCCGCTGTCTCAGTAGCCTGCTCCCGGAATCGCGTCATTCCCTCAGGACTGTCATGAAACCACCACGGGGGCCCAAGGCGCAAGCATGGATAATGACCGGCGAGCGGAGCCAGCTCCCGGCTATAGGTCGATTCGTCCAGCGTGAAGAGAATAATGGTGAGGCGACTCTCATTGCCAAATCGATTGAGGAGTGGATGCAGAGCGTCCACGTAGTTTGTAGCAACAGGGATGTCGCCGCCTACATCGCGGCCGTAGCGTTCATAGATTTGTCGATTGTGATTGCGCCTGCTTCCGGGATGAATCTGCATGACTAAGCCGTCTTCCAGGCTCATTCGCGCCATCTCAGTCAGCATCTGCGCGCGGAAGAGTTCCTGCTGCGGGGCATTGGCGTCGCCAGCCAAAACCCGGCGAAACAGTTCAGCGGCTTCGGCCTGAGGAAGGTCGGCGGTTTGGGCGGTGGGATGACCGTGGTCGGTTGCTGTGCATCCTAGCTTGCGGAAACGGGCCCGCGCCTTGGCGAGTGCATTCAGGTAGCCGGCCCATGTTGCGGTGTCTTCTCCGGTTTGTTCGCCAAGCAAGCTAATGTTGGCGGCAAATCCATTGAACTCCGGGTCGACGACTGAATCAGGGCGAAAATTGGGCAGAATCCTGGCTTTCCAACCGGATTCGCGAATGGCCTTGTGATCTGCCAGGGAGTCGGTGGGCGTGTCCGTGGTCGCAAGCACTTCCAAATTGAATTGCTCGAAAAGCGCTCTGGGAAGAAACGCCGGTGTGCGGAGTTTGTCGGAGATGGTGTCGAAATAGAGGTCGGCGGTCTTCTCCGAGAGGCGATCGGTCAAACCAAAAAGTTCCTGGAAAGCAAAATCCAGCCACATCCGGGTCGGCGTTCCACGAAACAGATGGTAGTTCTCGGCAAAGATTCGCCAGACCTTGCGTGCGTCCTTGATTTCCGGAACGCCAATCTCAAGATCCTCCATGGGTATGCCCTGGCTCAGCAGCATACGGTAAACATAGTGATCTGGCTGCACGAAAAGCTGTGCGGGATCGGGGAAGGGTTCGTTCTTCGCGAACCAGGCCGCCTGCGTGTGCCCGTGAGGGCTCACAATGGGCAGATTCTTGATATGCGCATAAAGAGCCCTGGCTACGGCTCGGACTTCAGGCTCTGCGGGAAACAATCGGTCTTCATGGATCAACATGGACTGAGGCCTTACCCTTTCACTGACAGGTGGTCTGGACAGACGGCTCAGGTGGTCAGACCACTAGTATATACTCGAGCGGCATTGCATGGCTGTTGAAGTTCTTGCGCGGGGGGCAAAATTTCACTTCGATCTCTTGCTACGGATTTCCCTCCCCCGGAAATCGGCTTGTGGCCCCCGGACCTGGTATTGGGTGACGTCCAGGATCAGGCGTGAGTCGCATATCCCATGCCCGCAAGCACCCCTCGCAAGAATCCAAAGCTTTCTACCACTCCTGGCATCGGATCGTCTGCGTGAATCTCATATTCTAAATCCACAAATCCCTTATACCTGATTGCGATGAGGGCTTCGAAAATTCCGTGTATAGGTAATATCCCGTCGCCCACATCAACCTGACTGTCCCGGCTTTGAAAATTCGCCAGGTCCTTGACGTGCATGTCGAAGAGACGCGGGCCCACTTCGTGGATGGCTTCAATCACATCCGTGCCCGCGCGCGCAGCGTGGCCTATATCGATGCAGCATCCGATGCGCGGGTCCATGTCCTTAACCGCCTTGAGCACGTCCAGCGGTGAATGCCAGATTTTGTCTTCCGGACCGTGGTTGTGGATCGCGAACTGGATGTTGTATTCCTTCACGAACTTTTCAATGCGGGGCAGAGTAGCGGGGGCCGGATCGCCGGCGACAATGACTGAGATGCCCGCCCGCTTGCAATACTCAAACTTGCAGCGGATGTCGTCATCGTCGTCTTTTGTAAAGCCGATGGTTCCGGCGGCATGAAGCTTGATGCCCGCTGCGGCGTAATCGGCCAGAGCCTGAGCCTCGGCCGCCGGGTCCATGGGAAGATGATCCTTCACATCCTTGCAGTTGAGGTCGGTCAGGTTGAGCTGCTTCATGAATCCAATGAGCTGCGCGCGCGTGAAATTGCGAAAAGTGTAACTGGCTAATCCCAAATGAATGGGCGAGGGTTTGCCGGGCGCAGGCGTCCACTCGGCAAAAGAAGGGATTGTCGTTGATGCCGCGCATGCCGCGGCAATGAGTGCGCCCGATTGAACAAAGTTGCGACGTGACAGGGTTTGCTTCATATGCATGGGGTCTCCTCGTGTACTCCTGAACGCGTTCTTAACGCCAGAACGAATGTTTGAATGGATCGCAGCCGCAGTTTTGGTGCGGCTGCCCGCACTCACTAGAGATGTGGCGCCCAGCCTTTCTCATATTCCCTGTCCCACATCTTCATTGCTTCTGGATCGTGTTGCACCTTGGCATCGCTGGGGTCGAGATCGAGCGTGCGATTCACCTCCCACGAAACATTGGAAAGCTGAAGCATGGTGACAGCGACGTTGCCAATTGAGACGGGGGCATTCAGCCTTTCACCTTTGCGAACTGCGGCAATAAAGTTGGCAAAGTGAAGATCGGTCATAGTGTCGCGGCCGGTGAGATCGCCGGATGAGGTCTCCTTGCCGGTCTTGAATTCGCTCGTCTTGTTCCCCTTCAGATCGTAGACCTCGTAGCCGTCGCGATCGACAAGCACCGAGCCAGTCGTTCCCATAATGACTGACCCGCGGTCGCGGCCGTAGTACTTCATGCCATTGCAGCACTTGCCATCCCAGGAAATCATCTTGTCGTCGTATTCAAAGCTGGTCACCAGGGTGTCGTAAAACTGCCAATCGTCTTTGAAGTGGTATCTGCCGCCGATCGAAGAAATGCGCTTTGGGAATTCGACATCGAGCGCCCAGCGGCAAACATCAACTTCGTGCGTGCCGTTGTTCAGGGTTTCGCCGGTGCCCCAGATTTTGAACCAATGCCAGTTATAAGGTTGCACGTTGTCTTTGTAGGGTCGACGCGGGGCCGGGCCCTGCCACAGATCCCAATCGAGCTGCGGCGGAACGGGTGCATCCTTGCCGACGCCAATCGATTTCCTGATGTTGCTGTACCAGGCCTTGGCGAAATAAGCGCGGCCAATCAACCCATTGTGAATCTTGTCGACAATCTCGATGGTGTGAGGCGATGAGCGCTGCTGGGTGCCCATCTGCACCGGCTTGCCGTACTTCTTCTGAGCCGCCACCAGCAGCGCTCCCTCGCCAGGATTGTGACTGCACGGCTTCTCAACATAGACGTTCTTGCCCGCCTGCAAGCCTGCGATTGCCATCGGCGCGTGCCAGTGGTCGGGCGTGGCAATGGTGATTGCGTCCACTTCCTTATGCGAAAGAACGTGACGGAAATCCTTGTCGACTTGCGGGAGCATAGCCTAACTCGGTTTGAACATCCCGGCAAATTTCTTCATCATATTGGTGTCCACATCGCAGACATGCGCGATCCGGGCGGCATCCTTATTGGCCTTGAGCGAGGAAAGATGGGCATAAGCGCGGCTGTGCAGGCCGATGACGGCGAAGTTAAGGCGATCGTTCGATCCCATGATCTGGCCATAGCTCTTTGCGGTCGAACCGATCGCCAGGCCAGCGGCTCCTACTGCCAGTGTGTCGAGAAATTCACGTCGAGTAACCAATTCAATTCTCCATATGAACGACAAACGAGTCGGTTGCCGAGCTTGGGTTGAACATCGCGAAGCATCCCATCGCGCGACTAAAGGGTGCCAGAATCTTTCAAAGCTTGCTTCATGCCGGCCCAGCTAATCCGCGAGGATTCTTCCGCTGTGCCGCCGCCGTGCCAATGGGTCTCCAGGCTCACCGCGTCATGATAGCCGACTTGCTTGAGGTCGCGGAACTGCGCGGTCCAATCGATGAATCCCTTGTCTACGGGCGACCACACGATCTTGCCATCCGCATTCTTGATGGCATTCTTGCAGTGGCAGTGATGAATTCGATTCTTGGGCAGCAGGTTCCAGGCGGCAGGGAAGGCGTCGAGTTCGCCGCGCATCACGGCGTTGGCTGGGTCCCAGTTGAGCGCCAGGTTGGGTGACTGGATTGCGTTCAGCGTTCGCGCAGCCTCGCGGCCGGTTGCGGTGTTGCACTCGAACTCATTTTCAAGAACCAGAAGAACGCCTTGCTTGGCCGCGATCTCCGCAGCCGCACGAAGCTTCTCGTCGATTGCCGCGCGATAAGGAGCAACATCGTCCAGACGCCAGAAGTCGAAGCAGCGCACCTTATCTGTGTTGAATTGCTTGGCCAGCGGCAATGGACCGCTCCAGAATGTCGTCTTGCTGTTTAAACGTGACTTCAGACGCATCGTGCATGTCGCCCTTGGGGCCGTACGGCGATTTTGGCGCGCCGGGCCAGTCGGTTTTGAAGAGCGGAGCTGGCGATGTCGGTAACCTGCAGATTGTATTTGGCGAGGATCTTCTGCGATTCGTCGATCTCGGCTGTCGTTCAGGTCCACGATGCTTCTTGCCCCACATGGAGCGCAGCTCGATCCAGCTGAGGCCAAAGTCATGCGAGACGACGTAACAGGCATGGTCGAAGTCGGCGGAAATCTCATCGTTGATGACGGAGATTCTGAATGGAGATTGTGAAATCTCCGCGAAGCTGAACAGCGGGTGCGCCGCGCAAACGGTTGCACCGACAGCTGCCGACTTCAGAAAGCTCCGTCTGCCGCAGCGTTCCATATTTCTCCTTTGAATTTGGCCACTCAAACGATGGCCGCTTCGGTCGAAGTGATCATGTTAAATGGCCGCGGACGCTGCTGGCATTAAGTTGTTTCATCCTGCCTCCCGATCTCTCATCGTTCGTTTACCTCGGCGCGGCAGGCTGTAAAAAGATTGCGCCTGCTCGCGATGAGCAGGCGCAAAGGATCGATGCGTGACGGGTTAAAAGGTTAGCCGGCCACCCACCTGGATGATGCGCTGGGTGCCTGCCGCCGAGGTGATCTTGCCGTAGTTGCCCGACGCGAGGCTTCCGGTGGGGTTGTTGAGGCTCACCAGGTTGAAGACGTTGGTGGCTTCGCCGCGGAGCTGGAATACGACTCCACGCTCGAACTTGATGTTGCGGAAGAGCCCCATGTCGATATCTTTGAAACCGGGCCCAAACAGGCTGTTGCGGCCTACGTTGCCGTCCGCGCCACCGGGGCCGATGCCGCCTGCCACGCCGGGCCCGTTCGGTGTGAAAGCTGCCGTATTGAACCACGCAGCTACCTCGTTAGCCTGTACGAGGAGCAAACCCGGCAACGGTGTGGGCTGAGCACGGGTTTGACGCCGGCAACAGCATCCGGGCGCTGATCGTTGGTGCTGTCAAAGCTCTTGTTGGCCCCTGTGGTCACGGAGAACACCCCGCCGCTGTGCAGAATAGACGAATCGGCGAGATCTGCCAGCCATTGACCACTTCCTTGACGATTTTGTTCTCGCCGTGGAAGTAGTCGATGTTCCATGTGCCGGAGATCGCGGCGTTATTGCGCATGTCGGCATTCATGCTGCCGTATTCCTCCTGGAGTCCGCCGCCGACGGCGCCCAGAGAGTTATTGGACGGCGGTGAAGGGAGCGCCAAAGTAGCCGGAGTCCTGCGGCGCTCGAAAGTCCATCCGCATCCGGCTCGAAGCTATCAAGGGCGTGGCTCCAGACATAGAAACCGCTGACGCTGAAGCTGCGGGAGAGCTGCTTGGTCGCCGAGATTTGCAGGGAGTGGTAACTGGCTGTCAGGTTTGACAGCAGTTGGGTGATCGACGCTCCCAGGATGGCCGGTGCCGTTGTTGATGGCGGCCGCACCTGTAGGACAAGCTCCGACGCAGGGATCGAACTGACGCCGGTCGGCGACGCTGGTTGCCGAAGTGCTTGGCGTACCGAAGGCGGTCGAATACGGCGCGTAGTTGGCGTCAATAAAGTTGGGCAGCTGGTGCGAGAGCGCGCCTACATACGCCGTCGTCAGGGTTACCCGGCCGGGCAACTGCCGCTGCACGGAGAGGTTGAACTGGTAGACGTAGGGATATTTGAAATGCGGGGAGATGGTTTCGGTGGCGCCGCCGGGCCCGGCAATGAATATGGGCTTGCTCGGCGTATAGGTGTACGGAAACAGGCCGCCGCCCGGCGCGGTCGAGGGGAAGTCTCCCGGGATAAGAATAGAAATTAGTGATGGAAGTTGAGAGGACCCTCGCCGGTCTGTGGCCGCAGAGCGAACGGAATGGCGTTGCCGGGCTGGTTCCACTCGTTGCCGGCGACAGTGCCGAAGAAGATGCCCGCCGGCGCCGCGAATCGAGGTCTTGCCGTCCCCAAACGGGTCCCACGCGAAGCCGACGCGGGGCGAAACGTGGTAGTACTTCGTGGAAATGATGCCGCGGCCGACGCCCGCGTCACCCGGGAACACGAGGCCCTTGGGCGCGAGCGGAGCCACAGTGGATTGCTGGCCGGGAACGAACGATTCCGTCCGGTTATGGGGATCGACGGGAGGCGTGATCGATGTCCCACCGGACTCCAAGGTTGGCCGTAAACCGGGGCGTGATGCGGTAGTTGTCCTGCACAAACACCGCGTAGTGCCAGGTGCTCAGATGCGTGGTATAAGGCGAGTCCTGCTCAGCCGAGGAGGCCTGACCGGTAACCCAGTCTGAAGTCACATTGCCCGTAGAGGTGGGAGCGGAGGTGGCAAAGCTGATGCTGCCAAAGTTCAGCAGGTTGGCATAGAACATGGTCTTGTCGAGAGCGAACTCGCCGCCAATAAAGAGGCTGTGTTTGCCCTTGACCATGCTGACCATGTCGCGCAGTTCATAGTTGTCGGAACCCGTGAACGGACCCGCATTGGTCGCGGTCGCCGAGAAATTGGTTTCTGAGATGCTGGGCAACGAGGCGGGACCCTGGATGAGAAAGTTCGAGCCGTACGATGCGAGGGTCTGCGACGCCGGGCCGGAGAACGGCAGGTTGACGCGTCCGCCCGCTGCCCGCGTGAACGTGAGCCAGGTCTGATTGGCTGTGGTGGGGCTGAAGGTATGAACGTCGCTCAGGTTGATATTGGTGCCGTCCGAGGCGTTCTCATTGATGGTCCACGGGACGTTGCCGCCCGGGGAGTTGCCCAGCACGTTCCTCGAAAAGAAGTAGGTCGCCGCCACATGGTCTTTCTCGCCGAGGTTCTGGTCATACTTGCCCAGGTATTCGTTTTCCGTGCCGGGATGGGGAAGAGACCCGAGTAAGCCCCGCCCCCTTTCGCCGGATTGAGGGCGCCATTGGGCAGCGGGATGGAAGAGCCGATGGTGTTGCTTACGTTGTCGAGGTTGGCAATGGTCGTGTCCAGCAGGGCCTGCGGGATGCAGTTCAGTGTGGCAACCAGCGCAATTGGGGCTGCTGTTTGTTCCATCCACCTGCGTCTTGGTGCCCGGCATGTAGACCGTGAAGGTGTCCCCGGTAAAGTCGCCCAGGCGCTCGGCGGCCGTAGGCGTGATGGCGCCTGTAAACACCGCATCGGTTACCTGGCGCAATCCGCCATAGCTGAAGAAGAAGAAGGCCTTGTCCTTCTTGATGGGTCCGCCCACGTCACCGCCAAATTGATTGCGGTGGTAAGGCGTAACGATGATCTGGCCTGCGGCGTTATGTGCCGGGGCCCAGCTGTTGGCGTTGAAGTCGGTGTTGCGGTTGAATTCGAACAAACCGCCATGCAACTGGTTGGTTCCCGACTTGGTGATCACCGAGACCACAGCGGCGGAGAATTGGCCGTATTGCGCGCCGAATGCGCTGGTCTCTACGCGAAACTCCTCCACTGCGTCGGGGTTGGGCGACGGGTTGCCGTAGTTGCGCATGCCGGTGATGTTGTTGCCGCCATCGAGATAGAAAGCCACCGCACGCACTGCCGCCGTCGATGGAGCCGTTGATCTGCACATCCTCGATGTACAGCCCAGTGGCGAAAGTGGGGGTGCCGGTGGGGTTCGAGGTGGGGCTGTTGTTATTGGCCATCACTCCGGGCGTGAGGGAAACCTCGGTAGTAGATGTTGCGGTTGACCAGGGGCAGGCCGACGATCTCGTCCGGCTCGAAGGTCCCGCCCAATACCGCGTCCGACGTATTGACCAGCGGGGGAGCCTCAGTGACCGTGACGGTCTGAGTCTGCGCGCCCACGGACAGTGTGATTTCAACTGTCAGCTCCTGATCCACGTCGAGGGCGATATTCTGTTGCACAAAGCGTTCAAAGCTGGGAGCCGTCGCCTCGACGGTGTACTTGCCCACGGGAAGGTAATCGATGCGGTACTCCCCATAACCGTTTGCCGGCGCCGACCGGGAGAACCCGGTATCCACGTTGGTTGCCTTCACGGTGGCCGTGTTGACCACCGCGCCTTGTTGATCCTTCACCGTACCGACGATGGACCCGGTAGTCTGCTGTCCAAATGCGACGATGCCGCCGGTCAATAGGACGACGAGTGCCGCGAAGATTTGCACGCTCGTATATAGCCGCGAGTATCCCGCCAAATTTCGTGTATGCAGCTTGGGCAAGGATGGGATCGCGCACGGGGCGACTACGGGCCCGAAAATGGGCTTAGAGAATTTGCGTAGCATAGGTCAAGCCTCCAAAGTTGAATCGCTTTCAAATCGAACTGCGTAATATGGTTTGAAGAACGAACAAACCGTACCCCGCCTCTCGTTTCCCTGTCAAGAATAAAATTCGAAGTACGGAGTAAATCGGTTTTTCTACGCTTGCGAATCGCGAATTATCATTAGTAGAGAGTCGGGGCACCTGAAGAATCGGGGCAGTGAGATGGACGTACTGACGCTTCATAGAATCCACTTTGCTTTTACGATCACGTATCACTATCTTTTTCCGCAGCTCACGATGGGATTGGCGCTGCTGATCGTTGTTCTGAAAACACTGGCCTTGAAGACTGGTAAAGAGCGATATGACGTGGCCGCGCGCTTCTGGGCGAAGATATTCGCAGTCAACTTCTTGCTTGGCGTTGTGACCGGAATTCCGATGGAGTTTCAGTTTGGAACGAACTGGTCGGAGTTCTCGCGCAGAACTGGCGGAGTGATCGGCATGCCCCTGGCGATGGAAGGCGTCTTCTCATTCTTTCTGGAGTCGGCGTTTCTGGGACTTTTTCTCTTTGGGGAAAAGCGCCTGCCTCGTTGGGGACATTGGGCGGCCGCCTTCCTTGTCTTCCTCGGCTCGTGGATCTCCGGGTATTTCATCATCGTGGCGAACGCATGGATGCAACACCCGGTTGGGTATGAAATATTGCCGAATGGCGTTTTCGAAGTGAGCAGCTTCTGGGGTCTGCTGAACAATCCGTGGGCGTGGCTCGAATATGCGCACAACATGTCCGGCGCAGTGATTACGGGTGCTTTCGTCATGTCCGCGGTTGGCGCGCTTTATCTTCTCCAGCATCGCGATGAAGAGTATGGCCGGATATTTCTCAAACTTGGCGTCATTGCCGGCATGATCTCCTGTGCGGCGCAGATCTTCCCAACAGGGGATCTTCAAGGCAAATACATGGCTCGACATCAGCCTGTGGCCGTAGCTGGAATGGAGGGACTGTTTCACTCAGAAAAAGGAGCGCCCATAGTTCTGATGGGGCAACCGGACATGGAGAGTCAAAAGATCGACAATCCTCTGGCGGTGAACAGCGTACTGAGCTTTCTCATCTACGGAACAACTTCCGCTGAAGTTGAGGGGCTGGACCACTTTCCTCGCGATCAATGGCCATCGACGCTGCCTCTGCTTTTTTACGCTTACCACATCATGGCGGGCCTCGGAACTTACTTCGTCTTGCTCATGGGTCTCGCGGGGTTGTTCCTTTGGCGCGGCAAGCTTTATTCGAGGCGTTGGCTCCTATGGCCGATTCTGCTTAGCTTTCCGCTGCCTTACATAGCCAACACGGCTGGCTGGATGACCGCGGAAATTGGCCGTCAACCCTGGCTCGTTTATGGACTCATCAGGACGTCAGAGGGTTACTCGACACACATTGGTGTCGGAACCAGTCTTTTCACGCTGCTCGGATTTCTTGGCATGTATTCGGCGCTCTCCATTTTGTGGATCGTCCTTGTCTACAACTTTATTCAAGCCGGCCCCAATGCGCGCCATGCGGAGATCTCCGGCCAGAGCATCACGGCCGTTTAGGAGGACAGATGGGAACGCTTTGGTTTTGGATTGTGGCCCTGATGCTGGCGGCGTACGTTGTGCTTGACGGCTTCGACCTGGGAGTCGGCATCGTATATCCATTTGTGGCAAAGACCGAACAGGAACGCCGGGATGCGCTACGGTCGATCGGTCCCGTATGGGACGGCAATGAGGTGTGGCTGCTGGCGGCTGGCGGTACGCTGTTCTTTGCCTTCCCGCTGCTCTATGCATCAGCGTTCAGCGGCTTTTATCTTCCGCTGATGATTGTGCTTTGGCTGCTGATTCTTCGAGGCATCAGCATCGAACTGCGCAGCCATTCGAACGAGCCGCTGATGCACACCTTCTTTGACGCGCTCTTTTTCATATCGAGCATGCTCCTTGCCGTCTTCTTTGGTGCTGCGCTTGCCAATGTCGTTCGAGGTGTTCCCATCGGCAAGGATGATTACTTCTTTCTTCCGCTCTGGACGGACTGGCTTACCGGACCATCGCCAGGAATTCTGGATTGGTATACCGTTACGGGTGGCGTGCTCGCGCTGCTCGCTCTTGCGCTTCACGGCTCGCTTTATCTCGCTTTGAAGACCGAAGGTGATATTGAGCAAAGGGCGCTACGCTGTGCAGGCAATCTGTGGCCGGCAGTTCTGGCCCTCACATTGTTGAGCATTCCGGCAACGGTGATTGCACGTCCCAATTCACTCGAGAACTATCGCACGCATTTAATCTTCTTTCTTGCGCCTCTAGCCGTTCTGGCTAGTCTGGCCACTGTACGAGTTTCTATCCGAAAGCGCGCTGTCGTGACCGCCTTCACGGGATCATGCCTCTATATTGCTGGGATGCTTGTTGGAGCAGCTGCGGGCTTGTTCCCGGTTTTGCTTCCCGCAGTGGGAAGCGCCGGCCAGGATATTACCGTAGCGCGCGCTCTGGCGGGCCCGCACACATTGCAGGTTGGCCTGATCTGGTGGAGCTTCGGGATCATATTGGCGATCATGTACTTCTGCATCGTCTATTGGCTCTTCCGAGGCAAAGTCTCCCAGCAGTCGGGAGGCTACGGGCATTAGCGATATGGGCGATGCTACCCTGTTGATAGCAGGATTTTGCGAGGTGCGCGATGGAAATGCAGGCCCTTCGACTTTGCTCAGGGCAGGCTTTCGACTCCGCAGAAGAACGCTTCGCTCAGGATGACAAATATATCGTAAATATATATAAACAAGCAATATAATATTTTGATATCATCTATACAAGTCCTGCACAGATACGCAGAGTCAATGACTTGCCGGAAAAATCTGCACGGAATCTGCACAGGACGCATCGAAAACAATAGAGGCGAACATGGCATTCGTCACCGACAAAGCGGAACTCAAGCCGGGCCTGGTTCTCTTCCGGCGTGGCGACGTGGATCATCGGATGTGGTATTGCCGCATGAAAATACCCAAAGCCGACCGCTACAAGACGGTTTCGCTCAAGACGACCGACATCGAGGTGGCGCGGGAACGCGCCTTCGACCAGGACGCAGACATCCGGTTCCGCTTAAAGCATGACGTTCCTGTGTTCAACCATCCCTTCCGCGAGGTGGGGCGAGAGTATCTGCTGATGCAGGAGGCGCGGGCGAAACGCGGAGAGATCAGCGCGGCGCGGCCCAGGAAAGTTCGCGCCATCATCGAAGGCGCTTTAGACCGATATGTAGGCTCAACGCAGGTCCACCTTATTGGTGATGAGCTTTGGGGCGGCTATCCGGCATGGCGGCGGGAGAACGGCGCGGGACGCAACAGGCGCAACGGCGTTCGGGAAGTCACTGCCGACATGGCGCAAGCCTTCGCGGATACGGAAGCCGAGCGCCGCACCAAGGTTCAGCAAACCTTGGGCATCCGAGTTTTGAAGCCGATTGAAGTCAAACCTTCCGAAGAACGGACGGTTCCTTTTATTAGCGATTCCACCATCCGCCTGGAGATGTCCATCTTCGGTGCGGTGATGAATTACGCCATCAAGAAACGCTACGTTGCGGCCAGCCAGCGTTTCGACGAGCGCCCCAAGCTCAAGACGATGAGGCGCGATGAGTTTACGCTGGAGGAATACCGCAAACTCCACACCGTGGGAAGGAAGTGGATTGCCGAGGCAGATAAGCCTTCAAGCATCTGGTATCGCACCGTCACCTACAACATGATCCTGATTGCCTGCAATACAGGCATGAGGCCGGCGGAGATGAAGAATCTCCGCTGGCGCGACATTATGCCTGCAAAAGACCGCGAGGGGCGTGAGATCGTTGTGCTGTTTGTCCAAGGCAAAGGCAAGTCGCGCAAGCTGGTCGCTCCCAAGAGCGTTGGAGATTATCTGGAACGCATCCGCGTTATTTCCAAAGCCACGGAACCGGACGACAGAGTATTTACCAACACCACGGGCAAGCCTGAAAAAACTCTTTACAGCAAGCTGATTGAAAACCTTCTGAACGAAGCGAAACTGCGCGAAGGCACGCAGGGGGTGCCGCGCTCGACCTATTGCTTCCGGCACACCTACGCCACGCTCCGATTGCAGGAAGGCGTGGACGTGTATTTCCTCGCCGAGCAAATGGGAACTTCCGTCCACATGATTGAAACCCACTATGGACATGTGAACACCATCAAGCACGCCGACCGCGTGTTGCAGGGGATGGCGGGGTGG
>CAVVXR010000014.1:0-59286 GCA_963752215.1 uncultured Acidobacteriaceae bacterium
GTCGTAGGCGAGCTTGGCGTGCGGGTCGAGTTCGAAGGCGCGGTGGCGCACCTCGACGTCGGCTCGGTGATCAAAGTGATCGATCGCGTTGGCGAGTTGACGACTCCCAAGTAACAAAAGGGGCACACGACGTCGCTCCAGAGGTCGATGACGAAGGTCTCTCTCCATCGCTAAAGCGTCGCACAGAGTTCGCGGTCGGGCAGAATGGGCGGATGCGCGCGCGCGAGATGACCGTCGAGGAGGCCGCGGCGCTCGTTCGTCCCCGTGACGCGATCGGCTTCGGCATCATCACCGGTACGCCGGTAGCGCTCTTTCGGGCACTCGCTGAGCGCCACGATTGGGAGGACCTCACGTTCAGCGGTGGTCTGTCGCTGGCGTCGCCGGATGTCTTCCTCCATCCCAACGTCCACTACCGCGTCAGCTTCTTCGGTGGCAATGAACGAGCGCTGATGCTGAAGGGCGCCGACATCCAATTCACGCCATCGTTCTTTCGCCATTACGGCCTGTTGATTCAACATCTGCGCGCCGCGGGTCATGATGGCACCCGGTGCGATGCCCGACGCCCAGGGTAACGTCAGCCTCTCGCTCTACAACGGGGCGCACCTCGAGGAGTTCCTCGCCGCCGGTCGCGACCCCGATCGAGTCCTCATCGTCGAGGCCTCGCCGCATTTTCCAAGGACGCTCGCGCTGGACGGTCACGAGCACCATCTCGACTTGGACGACATCGACGTGGTCGTCTACACCGATGAGCAGCCGACGTTCTGCGAACGACGCGGTCGCCCGAGGACATGCAAGATCGCCGAGTTCGCCGCGTCGCTACATCCCTGACGGCGCGACGCTGCAGACGGGCATCGGCGCAGTGCCGAATCTCGTGGCGCACGCGTTCGTGCAAGCGTGACGGAGGTGAGTACGGCGTGCACTCCGAGATGTTCACCGACGGGCTCTATCAACTCTGGCGTCGGGCAAGGTCACGAACGCGTATAAGTCCATACACCGAGGCGTCGTCGGTGATGACCTTCGCACTGGGCTCGCGCAGATGTACGAGTTCCTCGACGAGAATCCGCAGATATCGGCTTCGCTCCCGTCTCGTACACCAACGACCCCCACGGTCATCGCCCAGAACCACCGGATGGTGTCGATCAACTCCGCGCTCGAGGTTGATCTGCAGGGTCAGATCATCGCGGACACGATCGGTGCGCGACAGTTCTCGGGCGTCGGCGGACACATGGACTTCGTCGAGGGAACGAGCCTTTCGCTCGAACACACGTCGCTCATCTGTCTCCAGTCAACCGCGCCGGTCAATGGTGCGCTGAAGAGCCGTATCATTGGAGACATGACCCCGCATTCGTCGTGACCACGCCACGCCACCTGACTGGCGTCATCGTGACCGAGCACGGATCTGCCGGACCTGCGAGGTCTGACCGTGCAGGAGAGGGCCGCCGCAATGATCACGCAATCGCGCACCCGCAGTTCCGAGACGAGTTGGCTGACGCTGCTGAGTTACTGGGGCGATAAGTGCTCATAGTTCGAGATTTGGGAATAGAGATCGGCGCACGCCGCATTCTCGACCCCGTCTCCTTTACCGTTGGCAACGGCGAGAAGGTCGGCCTCGTCGGGCGCAACGGCGCGGGCAAGTCGACGCTGCTCGCGGTATTGCTCGGCGAACACCCCGAGCACCTGCGCATCACAGGTTCGGTCCAGCAACAAGGGACGGTCAGTCACCTGCCCCAAGAGCCCGTGGCGGGCGGACTTGGGCGTCGAGCCAATCGGACTGTCGCCACGTGCTTTCGGCGCGCGGCCTCGACCTGCTCGACGCCGACATGCAGCACGCGCGTCACGAGCTCGCCGCCGATCCCACCGAGGAGACGATTGAACGCTTCACCGCTCTCGAAGAGAAGTTTCGCGAGCGCGGTGGTTACGAGGCCGAGTCCGAGGTGGCGCAGATTGGCCGCTGGTCTGGGTCTCGGCGAGGACCTTCTTATTCGAGGACCTGGATTCACTCTCGGGAGGTCAACGACGCCGCGTCGACCTGATGCGCGTGCTCTACGAACAACCCGCGACCATGGTGCTGGACGAACCGACGAACCACCTCGACAAGGCGGCGAAGCGCTGGCTGTTCGACGAGCTCGAGCGCTTCCGAGGCACCGTGCTCGTGATCAGTCACGACCTGCCACTGCTGGACAAGTCGATCGATCGCGTCCTCGCCCTTCGCGAAGGCCAGTTGCGCGAGTACAAGGGAAACTACTCCAAGTACCTTGAAGCACGAAGAGACGCGACGCCTGGGCGAGGAGAAGTTGGCCGCGCACCAGGACGAGCAGATCGACCGAATGAAGACTTGGCCGACTCGATGCGCGGTCAGACCGAGTCACGCGCGCCCGACTCGCCAAGGTCCTCGACCGCAAGGTGGAGAAACTGGTCGACAATCGCGTCGTAGTGACGAAGAAGGAAAAGAAGGTCACCTTCAAGTTGCCGATCGCCTCCGCGAAGCGGCGACGTGCCGATGACCGTCGAGCACGTGGCCGTTCGTTACGGCTAGCGCAGGTGCTGAGCGACGTGAACTTCATCACGTCGTCGAGGGGACCGAATTGTGATCGTGGGCAAGAACGGCGCGGGAAAGTCGTCGTTGCTGCGCTGTCTCGCGGGCACGCAGACGGCGCAGACGGGCGACGTGAAGTTCGGCGCCAATGTGAAGGTCGGCTACTTCGCGCAGGAGACACGAGCAGCTGGACTTCGTCAAGACCGTCCTCGACCACCTGGAAAACGCCACGGTGTAACCGAAGTGCAACGCCGATCGCTCCTGGGCGCGTTCGGCTTGAAGGGTTCGGCGGCGCACCAAATGCCCGGCACGCTGTCGGGTGGGGAGCGCGCGAAATTGGCGTTGGCGATCCTGGCGGCGTCGGACGCCAATCTCTCTGCTGTTGGACGAGCCGACGAACAACCTCGATCCCGCGAGCGTCGAAGCACTTGGGCGTAATGATGCACCAGTGGAAGGGCACGATCGTCGCGGTGAGTCACGAACGCGGATTCGTCGAGACGCTCGAGCCGACGCACGCCGTCTTGTTGCCCGAGGAGTACTTCGACCTCTGGCGCGACGACTACATGGACTTGATCGAACAGCGATAGTCCGCCGTCGTCTGACAGCGACGTATGCGCTGAATCGGTCGGCATCGAGGGTTAGGGTGCCCTATGCGTGACGTCGAACGTCTCCGATCTCGCCGATTCAGTCGACAGAGTCCGTGAGCGACCATGTGCTTCTCACCTGAGGGCGACCTGATCGGCGGGCTCGTCGTCACCGCCATCGGCGTGGACGCGTGCCTGCACCTGCGCGGGCGACCGAGTATCGACTGATCGCCCCGTTCCCTATCCTGCTTCGGCCTGCACCAGGTCGACGAGACCTTCGTGTGGTGGCAACTGCAGGGTCACGTGCCCCACAGCGTCGGCGTCGTCGCGATGTGGATCTACTCCTCTTCGCCTTCGTCGTCTTACCGACGCTGGTGCCCACCATGGTGTTCCTCCTCGAGCCCCGGGGTCGACGGCGGATGATCGCGCCGTTCTTCGGCCTTAGGCGTCGTCATGCTCGGTCGCGACGCCCGAGACGATGGTGAGAGCAATACGAACTGAACCAGTAGGTTACGTATTGCTAAGGGGCCGCTTCTTTGTTTGCATTCTTCGGAAATCTTGCTGGAACGGACTTTGGCTGCTCGGGAATTACTTTGATCTCGAAAAGGCTGGGCCATAGCTTTCCGGTAACGAACAGCCGATCGCGCGCAGCGTCGTAGGCGATGCCGTTGAGCACGGCCTCAGGGCTGGAACGCTCGCTCGCGGGCAGCAGGCCGGTGAGGTCAATGAAGCCCAACACCCTGCCGGTAGCGGGTGATATGCGGGCGATGCGATCTGCGTGCCAGATGTTGGCGTAGACTTCACCATGAATGAACTCGAGCTCATTGAGCTGAGTCACAGGCTTGCCATGGTCGGTGACTGTCACGCGGCGCAGAACCTTGAAGGTTGTGGGATCGAGAAATCGCAGCGTGGCAGTGCCATCGCTGAGGATCATTTCTTTGTCATCTGCTGTGAGCCCCCAACCTTCACCTTCATAAGGAAGTGTACGCAGAAATTGAAACGTCGAACGGTCATAGACCAGCGCGACGTGATTTTGCCAGGTGAGCTGAACCAGCGTGTTGCCCCAGGGGGCTAGCCCTTCGGCGAAATATTTCGCAGGCACGTCGTGAAGTTGTAGGATTCGGCCAGTTTGCAGCTCATCCGTGCGCAAGGAAGATTGGCCGTTGAGGCCGGTGCTCTCATAAAGATGGCCATCGAGATAGAAAAGCCCCTGCGTGTATGCGTTCTGGTCGTGCGGATAGGTGTGAACAATTTGGTAAGTGTCGGCAGCGTGCGCAAGGCCGACGGCGAAGAGGCCGAACGTCAGCACAAATGGAAGACGGCTTGAGAGGGAATGCCGCATTCTCGCCAGCTTCAAAGTCCACCATGAAATCGCCCAAAGGAGCGTGCAAGCATGAGCGACATGACCAGCATGCCTGCGCCAAGCGTGACTACGTGGCAAGTATTCAATAGGCTGAAACTGCCGACACGGCAGATGAGCAGATACGCGATGGCGAGATTGAAGAGACCCCATAGGACGTTGATTGTAGAGGACGACAGTCCTTGACCTGGCGGTTTTGAGAAGGGGCTTTGGAAGGGACTGCCTGAGATTCCATTGATCAGATGGGGCAGTGTGTTGGCCAGGAATGCGCCGCCGAAGAAGTAGGACACGTAGTAATACCAGGGCATCGTTGCTCCGTTTCGGTTGCCAAGCGAAATTTTACTGGCTTCCCACCGATTCGACAAAAGAGGCGGAATGGATAGGCAACCGGCAAGAGTACAAACCGCAGGTCATTCGACTCCCCGCGTTTCGCTTCGGTCACTCAGGATGACATCCCGATTTTAATTTGAAATTGCCAGACACAACATTAGCTTGCGCCGAGATAGATGAAGCGGGCGAGAAAGAGCGCGGCGAGAGACGTAGAGGAGCCAATCCTGGCGGCGGAATCTGCCGGTGGCGATGTGGAGGACGGCCCAGGCGATGATTCCGAAGCCGAGGCCGTTGGCGATGGAGTAGGTGAGCGGAATGAGGATCAGGGTGAGGAATGAGGGCACGGCGACGAGCGGGTCGGTCCAGCGAATCTCGGTGATGGTGGCCAGCATCAGCGAGCCGACCAGAATGAGCGCGGGGGCGGTGGCTGCCGGCGGGACGATGCCGACAAAGGGCGCGGCGCCGATGGCGCCGAGAAAGAGCAGGCCGGTGACGATGGCGGTGATGCCGCTGCGGCCGCCGGCCATGACGCCGGCTGTGGATTCGACGTAGCTGGTGACGGTGGAGGTTCCGATGAGGGAGCCGAAGACGGTGGCGGTGGCGTCGGCGAGCAGGATTTTGTTGAGGCGGGGAATGGAGTGGTCGGCGGCGATGAGGCCGGCGCGCTTGGTGACGGCGACCAGGGTGCCGAGATTGTCGAAGAGGTCGACGAAGAAGAAGACGAAGACGATTTCGAGCAGGCCCTTGTTGATTGCGCCGCGGATGTCGAGCTTGAAGGCGGTGGCGGCGAGCGCGTGGAAGCCGCCGGGAGCGGGCGTCCAATGCACCAGGCTGAGCGAGCGCAGCGTGAGTCGGCGCGCGAGGAAGGATGCAAGGCAGGCCCAGGCGATGGCGGTGGTCGAGGACGCCGATGAGGATGGAGCCGCGGACTTTTCTGACTTCAAGGGCGACCATGAGGATGAGGCCGAAGAGAGCGAGGCAGGTGGTGGGGTTGCGCAGGTTGCCGAGGCCGACAAGGGTGTCGGGATCGCCAACCACGAGGCCGGCGTTGCGAAAGCCGATGAAGGCGATGAACAGGCCGATGCCGCTGGCGACGGCGGCGTAAAGCTCGTGAGGGATGGAGCGGAGAATCATCTGCCGGATGCCGGCGGCGGTGAGCGCAAGAAAGATGATGCCGGAGAGAAAGACTGCGCCCAGGGCTGTCTGCCAGGGGATGTGCATCTTGAGGCAGACGGTGTAAGTGAAGTAGGCGTTGAGGCCCATGCCGGGGGCGAGCGCGATGGGATAGCGGGCGACGATGCCCATGAGGATGGAGCCGAATGCGGCGGAGAGGCAGGTGGCTGCGGTGACGGCGGCCAGGGGCATGCCGGCAGCCGGACAGGATGGCTGGATTGACCAGCACGATGTAGGCCATGGTCAGGAAGGTGGTGACGCCGGCCAGAATTTCGGTGCGCCAGTTGGTTCCCAGGCGGGTGAATTCAAAGTAGGTTTCAAGTCGCTTGAGCATAGGCGGGTACTGTTAGAAAAGCACAGGCGCGCCGGAACGCAAAGGGAATTCTATTACCTGCGGTAGTCAAACGCTACATCCTCGCCGTTGAGCGGGATCGCGCGAGGAGCTTGGCGGCGTCTTTGGCGAAGTAGGTGACGATGAAGTCGGCGCCGGCGCGGCGGATGCCGAGCAGCGATTCGAGAATGGCGCGGTCGCGGTCAAGCCAGCCTTTTTCGAAGGCGGCTTGCAGCATGGAGTACTCGCCGGAGACCTGGTAGGCGCCGATGGGCACGTCGACGCGCTCGCGGGCGGCGCGGATGACGTCGAGGTAAGGCATGGCGGGCTTCATCAGGATCATGTCCGCGCCTTCGCCGAGGTCGAGATCGATCTCGCGCATGGCTTCGCGCAGGTTTGCGCCGTCCATCTGGTAGGTCTTGCGGTCGCCGAATTGCGGCGCGGAGTCGGCGGCTTCGCGGAAGGGGCCGTAGAAGGCCGAGGCAAATTTTGAGGCGTAGCTGAGGATGGGCGTGTCGGCGCGGCCGTCGCTGTCGAGGGCGCTGCGGATGGCGGCGACGCGGCCGTCCATCATGTCGCTGGGCGCGACGACGTCGGCTCCGGCCTTGGCAAGGCTGACGGCGGTGCGGGCCAGCAGATCGAGAGAGGAGTCGTTTTCGACTTCGAAGCCGTCGCGGTCTTGACCACGATGCCGCAGTGGCCGTGGCTGGTGTATTCGCACAGGCAGACGTCGGCGATGAGGACGAGATTCTTGGCGGCTGCGGATTGCTTGATCGCGCGCAGGCCTTGCTGGACGATGCCGTTTTCGTCCCATGCGCCGGTGCCTTGCTCGTCTTTGGTTTCGGGCAGGCCGAAGAGCAGCAGGCCGCCGATGCCGAGGCTGGCGGCTTCTTCGGCTTCGCGCACGGCTTCGTCGACAGAGAGATTGAAGACGCCGGGCATGGAGCCGACTGGGCGGCGGACGCCCTCGCCGGGACAGAGAAACAGCGGATAGATCAGGTCGCCGGGCTCGAGGGTGGTTTCGCGCACCAGCGCGCGCAGAGAGCTCGTTGCGCCGCAGGCGGCGCATCCGGGTTTCAGGGAAAGTCATGGTCAGATTGTAGAACACGGCTTCTGAGCCTTTAGATTTGCTTCGTAAAGCCTGGCGTTGCTGTAGCCGAGCAGGACAACGAGAGTCCAGATGCCGATTGCGGTCCCGAACGGGAACTTCAACAGGCTAAGAAACGCCGCGACGATGGCTACGATGCGGCCCCAGTGGGCTGCGCTCATATAGTCCCCAGGCGGCCATTAATGCAAGGCCCGTGCGAACTACGATGGCGGTCCAGGCGAAACCCATGATCATCGGTCCGAAGAATTCGGGACCGCCGGGCCACGGGCCGTTGTCCCAGTTGCCGAAGTGATGGGAGAAAAATGCATGCGCAAAAGTCAGGCCGGCAATTCCCGTGAGAAACGAAAAGCCGGCATAGATGAACCAGACAATGCTCAGCGACCTGACCTTGCCGGCGTAATTCTCAACCTGAAACTGCAGGCCGGGCATTGGCGGGACGGCTGGAATGACTATGGGCCGCCCGCACTGGGTGCAAAATGTCTGTCCAGCTTCTATCGCATGACCACATCCACTGCAAAACATAGGACCTCCTCGAGGACCGCACTAAGATTACTACGCAGTCCGGGGACGGGCGGTTCCAAAAAGCTGGGAACGGGGATGAGGGAATGGCTTCTAACGGCTGGCAATGCCGGTCCGTTTTTCCCAGCGTTCTTCGTGGCGGTCGTCGTGGAGGACGAGGGCGGTGACATGGCCCTGAGGATCGCGCTCAAACGTGAAACGGGGAATGCTGGAGCCGTTGGGATAAAAGAAGATCGAGGGCGTTTCGGCGGCAATCTCATTGATTTCGCCCACGCGGTTTTTCTCGTAAAGAAGATCGCCTTGGCGGAAGATGGTGATCACGATATTGTCCGTCTTTATCGATATATTCGCCGACGAGAATATCAAGTTGTGCCGGAGCCAACTTGAGCGCCGGCGGGTGAAGCGGAATGACGACCCGTTCGGCAAAGGCGGAGGGTTCGGGGCCGACGGCTCGATGGGCGAGCAGCCAGCGGGGCAGTTCGGGCTCGTTATAGGCGCTTGTCCAGCAGTCGTGCTTGAGGTCCTGGTAAAGCCAAAGTCGAACATGACCGCCTGCCGCCTTGATGGCCTCGAACATCAGTTCACTCTCACGCTCCGGCACAATATTGTCATCGGTTCCATGAAAGAGCCAGACCGGAGTGCGTCCGATAGCGTGTGCGTACTCCCCCGGCAAGGTTGATACCTGCTGCCAACGCTCGGGCGCGTAGCTCCAGAAGATGCCGGCCGAGGAAATTGCAATGGCGGCCCAGCGCTTTGGGTAGAGTCGAGCCAGTTCCCATGCGCCGTATCCGCCCAGCGAGAGGCCGCTGAGATAGGTGCGCTCGGGGTCGGCATGGAACTCCGTCGTCTCCTGATCGAGGACGGCCATGGCCATGGACAGCATTTCCGGGTCAGTCCAGTAGCCGGGCAGCTGGCACTGCGGCATCACGATGACAAACGGCCAGCGCTCGGGGTGGTCGCGTACCTCTTGGGGAAGGCCTATCTGCGTCTGCCACATGCCTTCGGAACCTCGCTCTCCCCGGCCATGAAGGAAGAGGATGATGGGCCATTGTTTGTGGTCGTCGCGGCGCCAGTCTTCAGGAAGATAAACCTGGAAGCGGTAGGTGACCCCGTGCAGCTCGATCTTACGATTCAGGAATCCGGTTTCCTGCTCGGGCTCGGTGTGCGCGATGCGAGCACCGCCCGCTAGAGTTCGCGTGGACTGGGTTGACAAGGCCCATGCGGGCGACAAGGCACAGGCGACGAATAGGCATGCGGCGGGGTATCGGGCAAAACGGAACATGACAGAATCCAGGAATAACTATATCTGGCTTGAGCAGCATATGGAGGTCTTGGAAGGCTCGAAGGAACCTTCAAGGTGACCGAAGCGGCGTTTGGGAGGGCGCAGCGGCAATCCGCAATTTGGTGTGTCTCCTTTTGGTTCTCTTGAGGGTTTTCTTACGAATTGCATGGAACAATTAGAGTGATATCGTACGCATTTATGACTTCACTCGAAGCCGGAGACACGCTGGACCACTACCGCCTGGATCGCGACGGTTGCGCGCAGCGGCATGGCTACGCTCTTCAAGGCGACGGATCTGAGAGATGGCCGGCAGGTGGCCATCAAGGTTCCGCACGAGGAGATGGAGGCCGATCCGGTGCTGGTGGAGCGGTTCCGGCGCGAGCAGGAGATTGGCCAGGAGCTCGACCACCCCGGCGTGGTGAAGACTTATGACGGCGAGGAACGCAGCCGGCTCTATATGGTCATCGAGTGGGTTGAGGGCAGGCTGCTGCGATCGATCCTGAATGAGGATCGCAAGCTGCCGATTGATCGCGCGGTCAATTTTACGCTGCAGATTTGCGATGCGCTGGACACCATGCACAAGCACGGCGTGGTGCATCGCGATCTGAAGCCGGAAAACATCATGGTCGATGAGCAGGACCGCATCAAGCTGATCGACTTCGGCATTGCGATGAAGGAAGACGCGCGGCGGATTACTTACGTTGAAATGTCGCCAACGCTGGGCACGCCTGACTATATTTCTCCGGAGCAAGTTAAAGGGCAGCGCGGCGATCAGCGCAGCGATATCTACTCGCTCGGCGTGATGCTCTACGAGATGCTGACCGGCGAAACGCCTTTCAGCGGCTCGAATCCTTTGGCGGTGATGAACGAGCGATTGCTGCACGATCCCAGGCCGGCGCGCAATCTGCGGCCGGAGATTTCGCCGGAATTGCAGGAGATTTTGAACCGCGCACTGGTTGGCGATCCGCGACGCCGTTATTCAACAGCGGCAGAGATGGCCTGGGAGCTACAGCATCAGGACCAGGTTGGCGTGGAAGATGGAACGCGTCATCCGGTCAGGTTGGGGCTGCGGCTGCCCGCTGGCCGGAAAATGCTGCTTTACGCCGGACTGGCGCTGCTGCCTGTGGTTCTATTCGTGGTCATGCTCATGCTGGCGCGCCGGTGAAAGCCGGGTTCTATTTTGCCGCAGGGGACGGATAGAAAAGAAGGTCTGGAGGACCCAGGGCGGTTGGAAGCATCGGCCCGCGAAAGTGGTACTTTCCCCGACAATAATATGCAGGATGTTGCGCATAATCTCTCCGCTGCGCTCGTAAATCTCTGGAAGCAAATGGTTACTCTATGGCGCTCAACGTGCTTAACCATATTCACGAGTGGTCATAGGCCCTGCGTTCAATAGGTCCAATTTCCAGCTAGCGACAGAGAGCCCGGCTCACTTTTCCCTTCACAAGTGAATCCAGAACCCGCCCGGATTTGCTCGAAGACGCGGTTCGTATGCACTGTTCCAACGAATAGATGTTTTTAGTTTGTTGCCTTCAAGGAGAATTCATGAAATCGCCGTTCGTTTCCCGCAAGTGTTTATCGTTTACGTCAATTGTTTTGGCCCTGGGTGTAGCGCTCCTTGTTCTCGCGCCCGGTAAAGTCCACGCTACCCCTGCTACCATCACCTACACCTTAACCGGCGTAACCACCGCCGCAGGCGCTGCAGACACACTCACGGGGACGGTCACAATCAGCACTAGCACTGACAAGGTCACTGCGGCAGACATCACCTTCAACGATTCAACATTCAGCGACCCCGTCTTTACCAACATAGGCTCCCCAAACGCGTACAACGGGCTTGGCCAGGACTTTATCTCTGGCCCGGGAGGTCAGGTGGCACTCTACTACGACACGGCCAATATTGGAACGGGGAATCTGAATATTTGCCTCTCGACTGGCCCCGCGTGCGGGACGAATGGCGACCAAACCTCTTATGCCCAGGCTTATCTGAATGGCGGGGGTGGACCTTACAACGTGACCGCCGGCACGCTCGACCCGACAGCCGCTACTCCCGAACCTTCCAGCTGGCTCCTTCTCGGAACCGGGCTGCTTGGACTCGGCTTGCTGGTCCGTCGCCAACTGACTGCCTAACCTGGGTGTAACGCCCATCTGTAATTCAATACGCTCACCTGTCCGGCCTCCGCGTTTCGCGGAGGCTGGGCTGTTTTATATCTCAATCTTGACCGCGAACCCAACGTGAGATGCTCATGCAGGCAGTCGCTTCAGCATCGCATTGGCGCGGCGGAACCACGGCCGTTCGCGTCGGCGCAGATAGCCGGGCATCGTTGGGCCCTTATCGAGAACCTTCTGTGCCCATTGCCGTGCTTCGGCGTTGCGCCCCTCGGACGCCAGCAAATCCGCGAAGTTCAAATACGTTTCCGACAATGTTGAAAGAACTGTCACCTGGCGGAACAGGGCTTCGGCTCTCTCCTTCTGCCCCGTTTGCGCGTAGGCGCGGGCCAGCAGTCCGGCGGCGCGATGGAAATCGTAGTCGGATTCCTTTCCGACTGCCCGCTCAAGGTCGGGGATTGCGGCTGTGGCATCGCCTAACTGCAAGGCGCAAATACCACGGCGGTAAAAAGTGTCCAGGGTATCGGCGCGCGCGGCAATAGCCTTGTCGAATGCAGCCCTGGCCGACTGAAAATTGCCGTCGTCCATGTAGAGGTTGCCGAGTTCTTCATAATTTCCGGCGGAGGGATTGTCTCGAATTGCAATCTCGAGCTCGCCGATGCGCTTGCGGCGTGGGAAGATTTTGAAGGACTGACGCGCAAGTCCAATGTCAGGCAGCGCCTCGGCGCAAAGGTAGATGAGCGCGCCCAGCGGCCCGAGAAACAGAATGACGAAAATCCAATACGTGTCTGGCCGCCGCCGGATGAAGTGGACGATGGCGACTACCTGGAGAATGAGGCCCCAGGGGTAGAAAAGATGGCTGATGATTCCCATGCGGTATCGGTCTTAGGACAGATTACACATTAGAGGGAAACCGAGAAAGCGGCGGTTGGAGTGACGTCGTCTCCCACCCATTCGCCTAAATGAAGGCGAATGGATGGGGCACCTCATCTTCATCGAGAGCCGACGTTCAAAGAACCCGGCTCATCGGTACGAATCGTCGCGGTGAATCACAAACTCCGGATACGCGCCGCCGCCCAGCTCGTGCAGGTCCATGCCGATGCGCTCGCCGTCGGGGTCAACGCGGAATGGGACCACACGGTTGAGGAGCCAGAAAAGCAAATAGATGAGCGGAAGGATCAGGCCCAGCAAAGTGGCGACGCCTACCAGTTGCGCGATGAACTGGCCAGCCTGATTGGTGAACAAGCCCGCAGCGACGATGCCCCATAGCCCGCCGACGGCGTGGACGGAGATGGCGCCAGAGGGATCGTCGATGGAGACGGCCAGCTCCATGACTTCGACCAGAAGCGGCGTGGCGATGCCGGCGATGAGACCGATGAAAATCGCGTCGATCGGAGTGACCAGCGCGGCGCTCGCGCTTGACGCAACCAGGCCGGTGAGCCATCCGTTGGCGCATAGGCTGGCGTCTGGTTTGCCAAAGCGGACTTGTGTGACGACGAAGGTGGCAGCGATGGCCGCGGAAGCAGAGAGCAGGGTATTGATGGCAGTGACCGGAAGTGCGGCGAGAGGCGCATTGAGCCATAGGATTGCGCCCGCAACATTGAAGCCGAGCCATCCGACCAATGCGAGCAGGCAGCCGAACAAGACATAGACAGCGTTGTGGCCGGGCATGGCGGTGGAGAAGCCTTCTTTGGGAAACTTGCCTTTGCGCGAGCCTGCAATCCAGATGACGGCGAGCGCACTGAGGCCGCCGAGGACGTGGATCGAAGCCGCTCCGCCGGGATCGAGAAAGCCCGCGCCAAGCGAGAAATTGACGCCCAATTGAGCAAGCCATCCGCCGGCCCAGACCCAATGCGCGACCAGAGGAAAGACGATTGCGGCCAGGGTAGCTGCGATTGCTGCGCCGGCGGTGAGTCGCAAACGATCCGCACCCGAACCCCAGGGAATGAGGGCGGTCAGTGCCACGGCCTGAAATTCAAACAACAGCGCCAGTTGAGTCTGGGGCGTCGACACACCGAGTTGGCTCAGGAACCATGGGCCTGCGCCCAGCCAGTTCCAGGGCTTGCCTGCCAGCTGAAAGATGTGAGCTGCGCTACTGGGCAGGTTGCCGACGAAGGTTGCGCCGACAAGAGCGAAAACGATAGCGGCGACCGCAACGACTGCGAGGTTGCCAAGGATGGCCTGGGCGGCTGAACGGGAGCGGCCAAGTCCTGTATTGATAAGAGCCACTCCGGCAATAGCGAGCGGTGCGAGCAGCAGCAAAACGAGGCACAGCGAGAATATTGTTTCAGACATAACCGGAGCGGCTGAGGGAATCGAATTCATTGCTGGCTTTCTCCACGCGCTTCCATGTGGCCGCGGACTGCGACGACGAGCCCGAGAATCTCAACAGCAAGGCCGCAGACCACGAATCCCCCGCGCGAGGCGGCTGAGGGAAACAGCACCAGCGCGGCTATTGCGAGAAAGAATCCGGCCGGCATGACCAGCAATCCTGCGTACTTCATGGCCTTTCCCTTTCAGATTCGGTTCACTCGACGGCTAGCTTCCGGACCCAAATTCGATTCATGGGTCCACATGTAATCTTGCTTGTCACGGAGAGCAGTTGACTTCCATTTACAACTTCCTTATGAATTCTAATGCATACAGTGGTCGGCTCTGGGAAGGATGTTCTTAAGTTGCGCGGGGCGGATCTAAAGCGATGCCTGCCTTTAGCCAGGCGTCTAATCGCGCCTTTACGGTTTCTTTTCGAGTGCCGCGCAATAATGGCTCATGGGCAACGGCATATGAGCGCACGTCTTGATCAGAATCGCAGAACCTTGTCTGTCATTCTCGGTGCCCTCGCACTGGTTGACGTTGCAGCGCTTCTGGTGTGGGATGCTTTTCCACAACTGTTTCCCGCCAGAAGTCATGAGGTTCTTGCAGCCTATGCGCTGGCCATGATCGCTATTGCTTATCTCTCTTATCAGGCCATGCATCGGCCTTTGCGCGCGCAGTTCTTAAAGGCCGTTCTGCTGGCGGTTGCCTTTCTGTTCTGGGCGGCCAATCAACTCTGGCCAAATCTGCCTCAGGCTACTCTCTTTAACGATATTGCCATCGCACTTTTTGTCTTTGATGTCTTTCTGATCATGGTGGGCCGGCCGGCATCTTCGCAGAGCGAGTCCTTTGCGGAAAGTTATGCGGATGCCCGTGGGCAACGGAGATTCTGACTTTGTCTTCCAGGCGCACAGACCTCGGCTGAATGAGTTCGCAGTCCTCAGCTGTGGAATTCGCAGGATAATCTGGTGGCGAATATCCCAGCCTCTGGTACGAGAGCGGCCGAGAGCAACTGCGATTATGCGGCTTTCAGGCTCATCACAAGCGGTTTTCTTTTCAGTGGATTACTAAACAGATCGGAAACGAAGTTTTTTATTTTTTTTGTTCTCCAATCTGTCACGGAGCCGATTGCGACTGCTATATTGAGTGTCGAGACGCGTTCCACTTCTCTGGTGGAATCTGCTCAAGAAATTTGATCAAGAATTGTCTTCGTACATAACCTGTGTGACCGCCAGCACAGCGGGCGCATCTTAAGGAAAATCAACCCTTCAGTAATCTTGCTCAAGCAGAGATTCTGCAGACAACGTGTGAGGCCGACAGCAAAGTCCGCACATTCTTTAAGCCCGAAACTTAGCAGGGAAACCATTCATGGCGCAGATATTTGAACGCAGCTCCAATGCTTTGGCTCGCGCGAGCCTTGTGTTGACGGGGCTGATCGTGATCGCCCTGGGGGTTACGCTGGATCAATTGCAGCGGTCGCCCTGGGTAACGCGGCAGGGTCAGCGTCCGGACCAGCCGGTGCCATTCAGCCACAAGCATCACGTGCAGGGATTGGGTCTGCAATGCCAGTACTGTCATGTAACGGTTGAAAAATCGAGCTACGCCGGAATCCCGCCTACGAAGACCTGCATCAACTGCCACTCGCAAATCTGGACCAACGCACAACTGCTCGAGCCTGTCCGGTCAAGCTGGATGACGGGCCAGAGTGTGGCGTGGACGAAGGTTCATGACTTGCCTGATTTCGCTTATTTCAGTCACGAGATTCACGTGAACAAGGGAATCGGGTGCGCCAGTTGCCACGGGCGCGTGGATCAGATGCCGCTGATGTATGCGCAGAACACGCTGCAAATGGAATGGTGCCTGGACTGCCACCGGAATCCAGCGAAGAATATTAGGCCTACGAGCGAAATTTACAACATGGCATGGGAGAAGCCGGCGGAAGATCGTCCGGTGTGGTGCTCGGTGGGCGATGAGAAGAGCGGCTTGCCAACGGCGCAGAGTGTGAGCTGTGTGACCAAAGATCCGAGCGGCGCAGGAGCTGAAGTGGCGTCGCTTCAGATGCCGCTCACAGGCGCGCATCGGATAACAGCGGACGTGGCCGCGGAAACGCTGCCGGTTGCGCCGGCTTACAAGAAGTTCACCAGCCAGGATGGGCTGGGACATTTTCTGGTGGATCATTACAAGATTCGCACTCCGAAAGACTTGACCAGTTGCGAGGTCTGCCACCGATGAGCGGACACATGAACGGTAACGACAAGAAAGAGATTACGCCGATGACTCTGGCGGCAGTGCGGCAGGAGTTGAAGTCTGTCAAAGGCAAGAGATATTGGCGCTCAGTAGATGAGCTTGCCGATACGGCGGAGTTTCAGGCTGCGGTGGAAAAGGAGTTTCCCGGCGCGGCCCAGGAGTGGGTCGATCCAGTCTCGCGGCGCGGCTTCATGAAGCTGATGGGCGCATCGATGGCGCTGGCCGGTCTGGCCGGATGCACCAAGCAACCCGATGAGCCGATTTATCCCTATGTGAAGGCGCCGGAAGATTTGATCCTCGGCAAGCCGATGTACTTTGCAACAGCGCATCCGTTTGTAACTGGCGCTGTGCCGCTGTTAGTCAAGAGCGATCAATTCCGTCCTATTAAGGTTGACGGCAATCCCGAGCACGCCTACAACCAGGGATCGTCCGACCCATTCACGCAAGGGACGCTCCTAGACCTCTACGATCCGGACCGGTCGCAGCATGTGACCTACCAAGGCGAGAACCGGGAGTGGGCAGAGTTTGCGCAGGAGCTGCGGCAGAAGCTGGCCGAGAGCAAAGACGGGACAGGAATTTATTTCCTGAGCGCGACCATCACATCGCCAACATTGGCGCGGCAATGGAAGGCCGTGCAAGCCGCGTACCCGAAAGCGAAGCTGGTGCAATATGACCCAGCGATTGCCGGCACGGCTGCGCAGGGTGGACAGAGTGTTCAGTATTCGCTCGAGGATGCCGATGTCATCGTCTCGCTAGACGCAGATTTTCTTTCGGGCGCATCGTTTCCGGGGTTCCATAAGCTGGTCCGCGAGTACGCGGCGCGGCGCAAGTCGCCTGAAACGTTGAACCGGCTGTATGCGATCGAATCCATGCCGACGACGACTGGGCTTAAGGCTGAGCATCGCCTGGGTCTGCGGGCAAGCGAGATTCCGGCGTTTGCGGCGGCCTTGGCGCAGGCAGTGGGAGTCGCCGGCGTGAATGCTCCCGCGTATGCGTGGACGGATGAGCAGAAGAAATTTCTTGCTGCGCTGGCTAAGGACTTGAAGGCCAATGCCGGCAAGGGCGTCGTGATTCCGGGGTTGTATCAGGATCCGTCGGTGACGGCGCTGGCTTTGGCGATTAATAATGCTCTGGGCAATTCAAAGACGGCTGCATTTGGGGCCGCTCAGCCTGACTTGCCGGCCAGTGGCAGCCAATTCGATGACCTCAAGGCTTTGGCAGCCGACTTGAACGCAGGTAAGGTGGATTGGCTGGTGATCCTCAATGCCAATCCGATTTATACAGCGCCGGCGGATCTTTACTTCGCGTCGGCTTTCGACAAGGCGAAGACGGTAGCGCATCTCGGATCGCATTTGGACGAGACCGGGCAAATTTCTCACTGGCACATTCCCGCGGCGCATTTTCTTGAGTCGTGGTCGGACGCGCGGGCGTATGACGGAACGGTTTCGATTGTGCAGCCAATGATCGATCCGCTGTATGGCGGCAAGAGTGCGCACGATGTGTTCCAGACATTGCTCGACGAGCCCGAGCTGAGTGCGTATGAGGCTGTGCGCGCGACTTGGAAGCCCGTAATCAAGGGCGATTTCGAAACGGGCTGGCGCAAGACGCTGCATCAGGGATGGATTGACGATACGGCGTTTGACAGGACGATCAAGGCAGGCACGGGCACCCCGGTTTCTCAGGTTCCCGCGCCAACGCCGAAGGATTCGCTCGAGATCATCTTCCGCCCTGACCCGAATGTGTATGACGGTCGCTGGTCGAATGTGGGCTGGCTGCAGGAGCTGCCCAAGCCAGTAACCAACCTAAGTTGGGACAACGCGGCGATTGTTTCCGGCGCGACGCTTACCAAGCTGGGACTCGATGAAGACGACATTGTCGAGCTGACCGTGGGCAATGGAAAAGTGAAGGCGCCGGTGATTGTTGCGCCTGGGCATCCCGATAATTCAGTCACGGTCCATTTGGGCTATGGGCGTGAGTTTGCCGGTCGCGTGGGCTCGGGCGCGGGCTTCAATGCCTACCTAATTAGGAACACGTGGGCGCCGTTTTATGCCGTCGGCTCGATCAGAAAGATTGAAGGCAAGTGGGGCACGGCAATCACCAAGAGCCACTTCCAGGATCACAGGTCAAAGCTCTTCGGCGGACAAGGCAACGGCAACAACTCGCTTGAAGCCGATGAAGCAATCGGCGAGCGCGGCATTATTCGGTACGCCACGCTCGATGAGTACAAGGCTCATCCGGGATTTGCGAACGAAGGCGAGAACCACCCGAAGACCGACAAAGAAACTTCGATGTTCCCCAATTGGAGCTATAACGAGGCCAATGCATGGGGCATGTCGATCGACATGAACAGCTGCACGGGATGCAATGCGTGCATCGTGGGCTGTTATGCCGAAAATAATATTGCTGTCGTGGGTAAGCAGCAGGTGCGCATCGGACGCAACATGCAGTGGCTGCGCATCGACACATATTTTGAGGGTGATCTGGCCGCGCCGCGCGCTCATTTCCAGCCCATGGCCTGCCAGCACTGCGAGAACGCGCCCTGCGAGCAGGTGTGCCCGGTAGGCGCGACCGTGCATACGCCGGAAGGCCTGAACACCATGGTCTACAACCGCTGCGTGGGCACTCGCTATTGCTCCAACAACTGCCCATATAAGGTGCGGCGATTTAATTTTCTGCTTTTTTCCGATTTCGAAACAGAGAGCCTGAAGCTGTCTCGCAATCCCGATGTTTCAGTGCGCTCGCGCGGCGTGATGGAGAAGTGCTCCTACTGTGTTCAGAGGATTTCAGCCGCCAAGATCGAGGCCGACAAGGAAAATCGAAACGTGCGCGATGGCGAAATTGTGACCGCTTGTCAGCAGGCGTGCCCGGCATCGGCCATCACCTTCGGCAACATCAACGACAGGCAGAGTCGGGTAGCGAAGTTACAAGCAGACGAGCGCAGTTACCAGGTGCTCGCCGATCAGAATACGCGTCCGCGGACAAAGTATGTGGCCGCGGTGTTGAATCCTAACGCTGAACTCGAAGACGCGCCGGTGGAACATCTGCCGGCCAAGGGTTGAAGCCACGATGGCAACGAGCGACCTGATACCGAAAGATCCAAACCGCACCGCGGTACGCCTGGCCGGGACCGATCCAGCGACCGGAGAATACCGTGTGCTTGGGCAGGGGCAGACGTTCAAGTCGGTCACCGAAAAAATCGCGGGCATCGTACTCACGCCGAGTACGCCATTGGGCTGGTTCGCGCTATTCAGCGCAGGCGGGGCCGGGGCAATGTTGTTGCTGGTGGCCGTGACTTGGTTGTTCCTTCACGGCACCGGAATCTGGGCTGTCACGCAGCCGGTGGCATGGGGATTCGCCATCATCAACTTCGTCTGGTGGATTGGCATCGGCCACGCCGGCACGCTGATTTCCGCAATCTTGCTGCTCTTCAAGCAGGGATGGCGCAACTCCATCAGCCGTTTCGCCGAGGCAATGACCATCTTTGCCGTGGTCTGCGCGGGCATGTTCCCGCTCATTCACGTAGGCCGCCCGTGGCTTGGTTATTGGCTGCTTCCGTACCCGAGCAGCATGAATGTCTGGCCGCAGTTCCGTTCGCCGCTGCTGTGGGACGTGTTTGCGGTGTCGACGTACGCGACCATCTCGGTGGTGTTTTGGTATGTAGGCATGGTTCCGGACTTCGGTACGTTCCGCGATCGCTCGAAATCAAAGCTCGGCCAGTATTTCTATGGCTTGTTGTCGCTGGGATGGCGGGGTTCCATACGCCACTGGATGCGCTACGAAACTGCCGCTCTATTGCTGTCCGGGCTGGCAACGCCGCTGGTGCTCTCGGTCCACACGGTCATTAGCTTCGACTTCGCTGTAGCCGTTTTGCCCGGCTGGCATACGACCATCTTCCCGCCGTACTTTGTGGCAGGCGCGATTTATTCAGGCTTCGCGATGGTGCTAACACTGGCCATTCCGCTGCGCAAGTTTTATCACCTGGAGTATCTGGTTACTGAGCGCCATATCGACAATATGGGCAAGGTGATGCTGACGACGGGATTTATTGTGGCCTACGGATACGGGATGGAAGCTTTCATGGCCTGGTATTCGGCATCGCACTGGGAAGCCTTCATGTTCTGGAATCGCATGTTTGGGCCGATGGGCTGGGCATACTGGGTGCTCATCACGTGCAACCTGGCGATCCCGCTCACCACGCTCTGGTCGAGGAAGCTGCGCACGTCGATACCATTCATGTTTTTCATTTCCATCGTGGTCAACACGGGAATGTGGTTCGAGCGGTTCGTAATTGTTGTAACCAGCCTCTACCGCGATTTTCTGCCCTCGTCATGGGGAACATATCGCGCGACCAAATGGGACTATGCGATTTTTGTGGGCACGCTGGGCCTGTTTACGACGCTGTTCCTGCTATTCGTACGTTTCCTGCCGATGATTCCGATGAACGAAATCAAGATTTTGCTGCCGGGGGCAAAGATCGTGCCTAAGACGACAGCCGAGGCTGGTGACTGATGCCTGCGCGCGAAGGGACTTACGGCCTGTTGGCTGAATTCGACACTCCAAGCGACTTGGTGAGGGCCGCACGGCAGGCGCGCCAGGACGGGTGGCGCCGGCTGGACTGCTATACGCCCTATCCGGTGGAAGAAGTGGCTGAAGCAATCGGCTTTCACCGAAATAAAGTGCCGCTGCTAACTCTGATTGGCGGACTTATGGGACTGTGTGCGATGTTCTCACTGGAGACTTGGATCTCGGTGCTCGCGTATCCGCTGAATGTTGCCGGACGCCCGCTCTATTCCTGGCCGGCGTTTATTATTCCCGCTTACGAATGGACGATTCTATTTGCCGGCCTCTCCGCAGCCTTTGGCATGTTTGCTTTGAATGGGTTGCCATCGCTTTATCATCCACTGTTCAATGCGCCGAATTTCCGCGACGGGGCGACCAACGATAAGTTCTTCCTGTGCCTTGAGGCGCTCGATCCCAAGTTTGATCTGGTTGAAGCGCGGGCTTATCTCGAGAGCTTCCAGCCGGTTTCAGTGGTGGAGGTGGCGTACTGATGATCAGAGATCAGAGATCGGGGATCAAAGATCAGAGTTCCATGCCCGGGTGCCGCTGGCGCAGTTCGCTGCTGCTTGCCGCTTCCTCACTGCTGTTGATTGCCGGTTGCCGGCAAGACATGCAGAACCAGCCGAAGCTGATTCCCCAGCGGGGCTCAGAGATGTTTGCCGATCATCGCGGCGCGCGTCCGCAGGTAGTCAACACCGTGGCGCGCGGGCAGCTGCACGAAGACAGCTACTTTTATACCGGCGTGATTCAGGGCGCGAACGGATACCGCGAAGAGCAGAATCTGATGCCGTTCCCGGTGACATTGGAAGTGCTTGAGCGTGGCCAGGAGCGGTTCAACATTTATTGCACGCCTTGCCACTCGCGCGTAGGAAATGGATTGGGTGCGATTGTGCAACGGGGATACAAGCCCGCAGCCAATCTGCATGATCAGGTGCGCGTGGCGCAGCCAATCTCGCACTACTTCTACGTGATGACGCACGGTTACGGTGCGATGCCGGACTACTCGGCACAATTAACTCCCGTGGATCGCTGGGCCGTCGCTGCGTACATACGGGCTCTGCAGTTGAGCCAGGCGGCAACGTCGAAAGATGTGCCGTCGGGTGTGCAGATCAAGAATTTGAAAGATGTGGCAGCCGAGAAGCATCTGCCCGAAGGGTTTGCCGAGCCATGGGCGCTGCCCTCGACAGCTGTGCAGGCCTATCCTCCGGTTGCGGCAGAGGGCACGCCGGCCATGGCTCCGGCCAATCCTGCGGACCCGGCTATCAATATTCCCTTAAGCAAACCGGCCCCTGCGGCCGCGAAGTAAGGACTGACGGAATGGCACACGAGACACACGCCAAAACGCTCCCCGCCGAGTTAGGCGCACCGGCCTTTGTAGATGGCTGGAAGACGCGGGCGCTTGTAATTGGGGCGATCTTCTCGGTGATCGCCGTGATACTGGCGTTCCTGGGTCAGGCGCAGGACCAGCTGGGCTGGGATCACTTCCTTCGCGCGTGGCTGCTCGGCCTGATGATGACTTTCGGTTTCTCGGTTGGCGGCCTGGCGCTGCTGATGGTGCAGTATTGTTCCGGCGGCAAGTGGGGCCTGCTGCTGCGCCGCCCGCTTGAGGCAATGAGCCGCACGCTGCCGCTGGTTTTCGTTTACTGGATGGTTATAGCTTTGTCGATCAAGAAGCTCTATCTGTGGGCTAGTCCTGCGATGGTTGACGATGGAGTGAAGCGCGGCTTGATCAGCGCGGATCAACTGGAGTCCATTGAGCATGCGATCAACTTTAAAGCGCCGATGCTGAATGCAAATATGTTTTGGTTGGTGAGCGTGTTTTGCTTCATCGTGTGGTGGTTTTATACGACGCGGCTCAACCGCCTGGGCCTTGAACGCGATAAGGATTCGCCGTCCAACACGCCTTATTGGATAAAGAAATTCGAAAACATCAGCGGCCCCGGCATTCTTGTGTATTCCCTCACCATGACGGCCGCGGCTATCTATTGGGTTATGTCGCTTGATCCCACATGGTATTCGTCGGTCTACGGGCTGCTGTTCCTTGTTGGGCAGGGCTACATGGTGCTGGCGTTTTCGATCATCGTCGTGATTTCCCTCTCGAAGGCCGAGCCCTTCCGCACCGTCCTGCGCCAGACTGAGCAGCACGACCTGGGCAAGTTCACTTTCGCTTTTGTGATGCTGAACATCTACCTGGCCTTCGGGCAGTTCCTCATCATCTGGTCGGGAAACCTGCCGGAAGAGATTCCCTGGTACCTGGACCGGATTCGCGGGCACTGGGGCATTATCATCACGCTCGATTTCATCTTTCATTGGCTGATTCCGTTCACGCTTCTGTTATCTCGCGACATCAAGCGCAACAAGAAGCGGCTGATCCGAGTGTGCCAGTGGATGATCTTCGCGCGCGCGTTCGATTTGTTCTGGCTGATCGAGCCGAACTTCAAGGATGCGGCGCGCAACCTCCATTTCAGTTGGGGGATTCTTGAGTATGTGGCGGTCCCGGTGGCAATGGTTTCCTTCTGGGTTGCTTTCTTCTGCAACCGTTTGAAGCAGCGGCCGCTGGTGCAGACCAACGACCCGCATGTTGCGGAGATTCTGGAGCCTGAACATGCCAACGCATAAAGACGACGATTCCGGACGCGGTATCTGGCAAGAGCCGGAAGACCACTCGGGGGAAGAGATCGACGCATCCGCGGGCTTTGAGAAGTCCGACGTGCGGGTCACAGGGATCGTGGTCTTTCTTGCCTCGCTGGGAATTTTTGTAGTAGTGACGGCGGTGCTTTGCTACGGCATCGGCATGGTCATCAACGCGCACTTGAAGGAAGAATACGGACCGACGAGTAAGTGGTCGAAGACGGTAGATGTAACTACGCTGGGGAGTCTGGCTTCGAGCCCTGAGTTACAAAATAAGATGGCCGCGATGACGCAAACTTTTCCCGCGCCGCGTCTGCAAACCGACGATGGGAACCAGGAGATTGCCGACCAGCATATCAAAGAAGATTTGCTGCTGGAGAACTACACCTGGGCAGATCAATCGCAAGGCAAGGTGAGGATTCCCATCGAGCGGGCGATGGAGTTGATTGCGCAGAACGGTCTTCCGGTGGCGCCGGCTGCGGTTGAAGCGCCGTTGATGACCGGAGAGAGCAAGCCGGTGGTGACGGTGCCGCTGACCAATGGGTTTGCGCGCACCGGCTATGAACATGATCTGGCTGTGGCGGAGTCGGTGGAGAACAAACGCGCCGAGTCGCAAAAGTAGCGAATGAGCAGTCTGGGGCTCGGGCTTGGGTTGATTGAAGGGAATCGGGAACAATGCAGAGGGCAGCAAAAATGCGGGGAAGTAAGCAAAGCTCAGTGAAGTCTGCGGCGGTGGCGGCGATGTTTTGCGCGGCCATGCTGGCGACTTCTCTTGCGGCTCAAGTCTCCTCGTATGGTGACAAGCAAACCGGCCCCGTGAACGATAAGCCCCCGGATATCTTGAACAAAGTCGGCATTGCGCAGAATTTGAATCAGCAGCTACCCCTGGGGCTCTCATTCACCGACGACGCAGGCAAGCAGGTGCAACTTGCCAGCTACTTCGGCAAGCGCCCGGTGATTCTGGCTCTGGTTTATTACCAGTGCCCCATGCTGTGCTCGGAGGAACTGAATGGCCTGACCGGCGCGCTGCAGATGGTGAATTTCGTTCCGGGCAAGGACTTCGACGTGGTTGTGGTTAGCATCGATCCCACGGAGGGGACGGATCTGGCGGCGGCCAAGAAGCGGAGTTATGTGAGACGGTACGGTCATCCGGAGACCGCAGCGGGCTGGCATTTCCTAACCGGCACGCAGGCTAACATCGACGCTCTCACCAAGGCCGTGGGTTTTGGCTACATCAAGATTCCAGGACCAGATGGAAGGCTGACTCAGTTTGCGCACGCGAGCGCCATTCAAATCGTTACCCCCGAGGGCAAGCTGGCACAGTATTACATGGGGGTCGAGTATTCGCCCAAGGATCTGCGGCTGGGCCTCGTCGAGGCTTCGGCCAATCGCATCGGCTCGCCGGTGGATAACATCCTCACTTATTGCTACCACTACGATCCCACGACTAACAAGCATTCGCTGATCATCGCGCGGGTGGTCCAATTAGGCGGGCTCGTAACTGTATTTACTTTGGGCGGCTTCATGCTGGTCATGTTCCGCCGCGATGCGCACCATGACTGAGGCAAGCAAGGGCCAGTCATAACCGATTGACGGAGACAGGAACAAAGGTGAACGGATAACTGAATGAGCCACATCAGTCCAATAATTTGGCAGTTTCTCGAAAAGTGGATGACGAACTTTCCTCTGTTTCCACCAGAGGCATCTAAGCTTGCGCCTCAGATGGATGCGCTGCTCTTTTTCTTGATTCTTGTGAGCCTGATCGGTTTAACCATCGTGATCCTGCTGGTCACAAGTTTTTCGATTCTTTATAGCCAGAAGCGCCACCCGGTGGCGGTGCAGATCGAGGGTTCAACCCTTCTGGAGGCCACCTGGACCATTATTCCGTTGGGGCTGTTCCTCATCATGTTTGTATGGGGCTCGCTGATTTACTTCCGTGTTTATACGCCGCCGGCCAACTCCATGAATATCTACGTGGTGGGAAAGCAATGGATGTGGAAGGCGGAGCATCCAGGCGGCCAGCATGAGATCAACTCGCTGCACGTGCCCACAGGCCGCGCCGTTCAGTTGACTCTTATTTCGCAAGACGTTTTTCACAGTTTTTCCATTCCCGCGTTCCGGGTAAAGCGCGAGGCGATTCCCGGCCGCTATACATCGGTGTGGTTCGAACCCACCGTGCCAGGAACCTATCATCTTTTTTGCACTCAATATTGCGGGACAAATCACTCGGCCATGATTGGCGATATAGTGGTGATGACTCCGGACGATTTTAAAAAGTGGCTTGGCGAGTCGACCAGCGGTATGTCGCTTGCGCAAAACGGCGAGCGGCTATTTGCCAGCCTGAGCTGCTCGGCCTGCCACAACGCAAGGCCGGATGCGCGCGGGCCGAATCTTGCTAACGTCTACGGAGCCAAGCTGCCGCTTGCAAGCGGGGGCACGGTGACCGCCGACGAAGCTTACCTGCGCGAAGCGATCCTGAATCCCTCGCAGCACATAACTCAAGGTTATGCGCCTATCATGCCCACTTACCAGGGCCAGGTCAGCGAGGAAGGGGTAATCGCGCTGGTTGAGTACATCAAGAACCTTAATTCCGATTACCGTATTGAGCAGACGCTCAACACAACCGAATTTCTGCCAGAGAGCGGGGGCAAAGCCGCACCGGCATCGGCCGGACCGGCTGCCCAAAAGCCCGCTCCGCAAGGGAAGGTGAATCAATGAGCTCAACAGTCGTCAGTCTTCCCGACCAATCCACGGCCAGAATTCCAAAGGTCAACTTCTTCACCAAAGAGAACGGACTGCTAAGTTGGTTGCTAACTGGCGACCATAAACGGATTGCGATTCTTTACCTGATCTCAATCACGTTCTTCTTTTTTATCGGCGGAGCGCTGGCGGGGCTAATTCGTCTGGAGTTACTCACGCCGCAGGCCGATCTGATGGCAACGGACACCTATAACAAGGTGTTTACCATGCACGGCATTATCATGATCTTCTTTTTCCTTGTGCCCTCAGTGCCTGCGACGCTTGGAAATTTTCTGATCCCGATCATGATCGGCGCCAAGGATCTGGCGCTGCCCAAGATCAATCTGCTGAGCTGGTATTTGTATCTTGCTGGCGGCATTCTGGCACTCTACACAATGATGACGGGCGGCGTCGATACAGGGTGGACATTCACTACTCCGCTTTCAACCCACTATGTAAATACCAACGTTCTGACCACGGGACTGGCCGTCTTTATCGCGGGATTCAGCTCCATCTTCACCGGGCTGAATTTCATTGTGACCATCCACAAGATGCGCTGCCCTGGGATGACCTGGTTTCGGTTGCCGCTTTTTGTATGGGCACACTACGCGGCCAGCATCCTGATGGTTTTGGGCACGCCGGTTCTGGCCATTGCCATCGTGCTGGTGGCTCTCGAGCGGACCATCGGCATCGGCGTATTCGATCCGGCAAAGGGCGGCGATCCGATTTTATTCCAGCACCTTTTCTGGTTCTATTCTCACCCGGCCGTCTACATCATGATTCTGCCCGGGATGGGAGTTATCTCCGAGACGATTTCAACATTCAGCCGAAAACGGGTGTTCGGCTATACAGCAGTCGCATTCTCTTCAGTGGCGATCGCGGTCTTTGGCTTCTTTGTCTGGGCCCACCACATGTTCATCATGGGTATCTCGAATTACTCCATGTTAGTGTTCAGTCTGCTCACCATGCTGGTTGCTGTGCCCTCGGCCATCAAGATATTCAACTGGACATTTACGCTTTACAAAGGCTCCATCACCTTCGAGACCCCGATGTTATACACCTTCGGCTTCATGGGACTGTTTACTATTGGCGGGTTGACGGGTGTGTTTCTTGGAACCTCAGGTACTGATATTCATCTGACTGAGACATATTTCATCGTGGCGCATTTTCACTTCGTGATGGTGGGAGGAATGCTCATGGCGTTTCTTGCCGGGATCCACTTCTGGTGGCCGAAGATGACCGGACGCATGTATCCCGAGAAGATATCTCAGTTAGCGGCGGTAGTTACTTTTATCGGATTTAACCTCACCTTCTTTCCGCAATTTATTCTTGGCACACTGGGCATGCCGCGGCGCTATGCGGCCTACCCTCCGGAGTTTCAAGTTCTGAATGTGTTCTCGACCGCCGGCGCGACAATTCTAGGCGTGGGTTACCTGCTGCCCATTTTTTATCTGACCTGGTCGCTGAAGTACGGCGAGATCGCGGGCAGCAATCCGTGGCAGGCAACGGGTCTGGAATGGCAGATTCAGTCGCCGCCCTTGACAGAGAACTTCACTGTGACTCCGATTATGGATCACGAAGCTTATGACTATGAGTGGCTTGAAAGGCAAAAGGAGAAAGAGGTGACCCATGCCGGATAGTCACACGATCGTTCATGGCGCCGCGGAAGCCGATCGTCATCGTGATGAGGCGCATCCGGCTTATCTGCGCCACCACTTTGAGTCCGTCGAGCAGCAGGCGGACACGACTAACTTCGCCATGTGGCTTTTCCTGCTGACTGAAGTCATGTTCTTCGGCGGGCTGTTTACAGCGTACCTGATCTATCGCAACTGGTACTACCCGGCGTTTGTCGCCGGATCGCATCAGTTGAGCATCTTGTGGGGCACACTGAATACCGGAGTCCTGATTTCGTCCAGCTTTACCATGGCTATGGGTGTTTGGTGCGCTGAGACGCGGCGCAAGAGCGGGCTCGTCCTTTGCCTCGTTCTTACTTTCATTCTTGGCCTGGTCTTTTTGGGCATCAAGTCGATCGAGTATTCCGAGAAGATCGAGAAGCATCACGTTCCGGGCTTCCACTATAGCCTGCAGTCATTTCTTGATCCGGATTCCGATCCCGCTGCAAAGGCTGCGGGTGACAAGCCGCTTCCGCTCGACATGGCGCGCCATACCGAGGTTTATTTTTCGCTTTATTTCGCCATGACCGGGATGCACGCGCTGCACATGATTATCGGCATTGCGATATTGGGCTTCATGATCTTTCGTGCCCGGGCCGGAGCGTACACCACGGGGCATGTTACGTTTGTTGAAAACTTCGGGCTTTACTGGCACTTTGTCGACATCATCTGGATCTTCCTATTCCCGCTGCTCTATCTGATCAGCAGACATCAATAGAGGACACAACGGCATGAGCAAACAAGAGCAACATTCAGCAAAGCATCAGGCCAACCACGACGAGCATGAACACCACGTGACTCCGCCAATCGTGTACGTCGTCATCTTTCTTACGCTGCTGGTGTTCACCGGGCTCACAGTGGGCGCGTCTTACATTGAAATGGGGGTGTGGAACCCTGTCGTTGCGCTCGCCATCGGCTGTGTGAAGGCGACGTTAGTGGTCCTGTTCTTCATGGGAGTGAAGTACAGCACCAAGCTGACCAAGCTAACGGTTGGGGCGGGGATTTTTACGTTTCTGACGCTGATCAGCATGACGCTGGCCGATTACATCAGCCGTGCCTGGGGACAGTGGTAAGAAGCAGCGATTGACGATTAGTGGCGAGATGCCAGTAAGTGTTTGGATGTTAAATTGTTCGCGGAAATGGGCTGCCGATGGGCGGCTCTTTTTGCAGGACGGGGCCGGAAGCCGGGAGGTTGCTCGTGGGCCGCGAAGCGACATGCAAATGTGAATGGGCCGGAACGACCGCGGATGTGAAGGTTCTGCTCGAGTCCCGGGAGATCATCTTGCGCGGCGGCATTCGAAAGCGCTTGTCGCTGAGCGAGGTCAAGCAAGTGAAGGTCGCCGCTGATCGGTTGTGCTTCACGGCCGGCCGCGATCCGGTGCAGCTTTTTCTGGGATCGGACGCAGCCGAGAGGTGGGCTGCGGCGATTTCAATTCCGCCGCCATCGCTCGCCAGGAAGCTTGGAATTGCAACCAATACGATTGTTCGAACCATCGGCAGCATCGACGACCGCGCTCTTCAGTCGGCTCTCGATGAGGCTGAGCGGATCTCGGCGAAGGATGCAGGACTGATCGTGGCTTACGTCGATACGCCTGCGTCCTTGCATGAAGCGCTGCGGATTGCGATGCCGCAGCTCTTGAAGAATGTGCCGATCTGGATCGTGCACGCAAAGGGTTCAGGGCATCCGCTCGATGAGACCGCGATTCGATCCCTGCTTCGCGACAACGGAATGATGGATACCAAGGTGGCCTCCGTCTCCGATAAACTATCCGCGCTCCGATTTTGTCTCAAAAAGCTCGATAAGCGGCCTCAGAAGGTCTGAGATGAAAGCTGATTTTAAAGCAATGAAATTGCCAAGATTCCCTTGTGTGGGGATTCGGACTATAATCGCAACCTAGTTGCAAGCCCGGATTGCTGCGTGTTTCGCACGACCTAATCCAATGGGTTCCGACCAGATCCCCCTTAGAAGTTTCAAGAGGGGAGGCCGGGATCGGATTTCGGGCATGTGTGCATTTACGCAGATTCTTGTCGGCTTCAAGCGCGCCTTGCCCGAGCGGCAAGGGCGGGACTGCAATCTCTCCAAAGTGGCGTAGCAGGCCCCCTGCCCAACTTAGGCTCCTCCAACCGATTCCCGGATTGCCGGTGACGTTGGCGCTTGTTGCCCTCTCGGCGGCGATTCCCGCTGCGCTGGCGCAAACTGCGGTGGTGCAGAACTCAGACTCAAGAGCCCCAATCCATCCTGATGCAAGGCATAAGTCGCCGGCCTACCGAATCGCTCCCTTGTCTGGCGTCCAAAAAGGTTCTCTTTCTCTTCCGCCGAGGGTCATTCAGGCACAAAAATTCCTGGCCGAGCGTGGCTGGAAGCCGGAGCGCAGACGCTCAGCTATCGCGCGCGGCAATTCGCAGCCGATTGGTTCGCGGCCAAGTGCGCAAGGTCCGCAAGCTCAAGCGGCAACGGCAACGTGGCAGCCGCTGGGGCCGACGGCTGTGGTTACGCCCAGCTTTGGCCTGATCACGGGAAGGGTATCCGCACTGGCTCTTGACCCCTCGGACTCGACCGGAAATCGACTTTATCTGGGAACCACAGGCGGCGGGGTTTGGGTGACGCAGAATGCAGCCACGGGCAACACTTCTTCGGTGGTCTTCGCTCCTCTCACTGATAGCGTCGCGGTCCTGAACGACGTTACAGATTCGTCGATCAGCATTGGAGCTCTGTCGGTGCAGCCGGGCGGTACGGGCGTAATTCTGGCTGGCACCGGCGACCCGAACGACGCGCTTGATTCCTACTACGGCGCGGGAATCCTGCGTTCGACCGACGGCGGAAACAGCTGGAGCCTGATTGCCGCCACCGCCGGCCAGCTTTGGGGATTTGCGGGAGAAGGCTTTGCCGGATTTGCTTGGAGTAGCGTAAATCCGCAACTGGTTGTGGCCGCGGTTTCGCAGGCCTACGAAGGCACGCTGGTGAATGCGCCCGAGCCAAATCTGAGTTATGAAGGGCTTTATTACTCGGCCGATAGCGGCGCTACGTGGAACCTGGCCACGATCACTGACGGCACGGGAAACAACGTTCAGGGGCCGACGGACCCATTTGCCGGTCCAGACGGCAATGCGGCAACATCGGTGGTGTGGAACCCGGTCCGGCAGCTTTTTATTGCAGCCGTGCGCTATCACGGCTACTACCAATCGACGGACGGAATCACATGGACACGCATGGCAGCGCAGCCGGGCGCTTGGCCTCGGCGAAGAGCTTCGTGCCCTACCAATTCTGGATCGATCGGGTCGATCGACTGCCCGGTCTTTCGCGGAACTTTGGCCGTAAATCCGCAAACCGGGGATACCTTTGCCTGGACGACAGATGCATTTAACCAGGATCAGGGGCTGTGGCAGGACCAATGCCTCATGAGCGCCGGCGTCTGCACAACCCAGACAATTGCGTTTTCAAAACAGTGGAGCACGTCGCCGCTGGAGACGAACACCATCGACGGTGCGGCCACAATTGAGAACGGCGATTACACGCTGGCGCTGCAAGCGGTGCCGACCGGATTGGGGCAGGGGCAGGATACGCTGCTTCTTGCCGGGGCCGACGATCTCTGGAAGTGCAGCCTGGCAGAGGGCTGCGTGTGGCGCAACACGACCAATGCAACGACGTGCATGAGCGGGCAGGTTGGCGAATACCAGCATGTTTTAGCGTGGAACGCGGCCAATCCGCTGGAGATATTTATTGGCAACGATAGCGGGCTTTGGCGTTCGTTGGACGCAATTGACGAGAGCCCGCCAAGCGCTCCTGAACCTGTCTGTTCCTCGACCGATTCCACTCACTTCCAGAATATGAATGGGAGCCTGGGCTCGCTCGCCGAGGTTATGAGCATGTCCGCGTCTGACTTCACGCCCTACACGATGATGGCCGGACTTGGCGTGAACGGGACCGCTGGCGCTGTCAGTTCAACCAGCCCCACTCTGGACTGGCCGCAGATTCTGGGCGGTGAGGGCGGACCGGTGGCGATCGATCCGCAAAACAACACGAATTGGTTTGTAAACAACCAACCAGGCGTCTCCATTTATTTTTGCAATGCGACTACGCCGTGCACTCCGGCCGCGTTCGGGACCAGCGCCGCAATCACTGACGCGGATGTGGGCGGGGATGGGTACACCATGGCCACTCCAGCGCCGTTCCTGGTGGACCCGCTCGATCAAACGCAGTTTCTCATTGGCACCTGCCGGGTTTGGCGTGGGCCGGCCAGCGGCATCGGATGGAACGCGACTAACGCGATCAGCCCCATTTTCGACGACGGGGAGAGCAACGTCTCCTGCAGTGGAGACGCGCTGATTCGCTCAATTGCCGCAGCTGAGGTATCCGGCGGCGAGGAGCTGATCTATGTAGGCATGTACGGTTCGCTGGACGGAGGGGCCAATCTCGCGGGGCACGTTCTTGGCGCGACAGTCAATCCGGGGCGAGCTTCACCGGTGTGGACCGATCTGACGCTGAATCCAGTAACCAACGATAGCCAAACTCTAAATAGGTCTGGCTTCGACATATCGAGTATCTTCATCGATCCCCACGACACGACAGGCAAGACGGTCTACGTCACGGTCGAGGGAGATGCGACTCCTCCAGCGAAGGTGCAGACGCTGTACGGCTCGACCGACGGGGGTGCGCATTGGGCGACTTTACGGTCAAACCTTCCCGAGACGCCGGCGAACAGCGCGGTTGTAGACCCGCAGAGTGCAAGTACCGTCTACGTTGCGACGGATGCCGGTGTTTATTTCACCACGCAGATTGCCAACTGCGCCAATCCGTCGTCCGATTGCTGGTCGGTATTCGGCAGCGGGCTGCCTGAGGCGCCTGCGCTGCAATTGATTGCTTCTCCGGTATCTTCTCCGGTGCGGGTTTTGCTGGCTTCCACGTACGGTCGCGGCATCTGGCAGACCGGGCTGTGGACCGGAGGCACAGCGTTGACCACCGCGAATGCGAGCCCGACATCGCTTACCTTTGCCAGTCTGCTGTTTGGAACAGCGAGCAGCGCGCAAACGGTGACCCTCACCAACACCGGAAGCATCGCGCTGACGCCAACTGGGATCGCGATGAACGGGGACTTCAGCGAGACCGACAACTGCGCGAATGCCAGCCTGGCTCCGGGCGAAAGCTGTGCGATTCAGGTGACGTTCACGCCCACAGCAACAGGCAGCCGGGCAGGGCAGATGATCGTAAGCGCCAATGTTTCCGGCGGGCAACTAAGCGTGGAACTAAGCGGCACTGGGACGCCAGCGGGAACCGTGAGCCTTACGCCAGCGATCATCGAATTTGGATCGGTGCAGCTGGGCACTACTTCCACTCCAGAACAAATTGAGGCGGGCAACACCAGCGCAACCGCGATTCCCATAACCGGCGTCACCGTTACCTCGCCATTCTTAGTTGCAACCAATACCTGTGCAACGCTGGCGGCGCAGACCGATTGTCAGGTGACGGTGGAGTTTGCGCCCACCCAATCCGGGCCGGTTGCGGGGACCCTGACCTTTACCGATGGCGCCGGAACGCAGACTGTGGCACTGACCGGGACCGGCGCAGCGTTGCCAACCGACATCCTGAATCCGCTTTCGATAGCTTTCCCCGGAACGGCTGTAGGGCAGGATTCGACTGCGCAGATCACGACGTTGACCAACACCGGCGGCCTGCCCTTGACTTCGATCGCCGTTTCAGTGAGCGGGCCATTTCAAGTGTCGAACCCGTGTGGAACTCAGCTCGCAGGGCCCGCAAGCTGCACGATCAGCGTGGTATTCGCTCCCACCCAATTGGGTCCGCAGACTGGAACGCTGACTCTCAGCGACGCACTGCGCACGCAGGCCGTGGCGCTGAGCGGCACTGGCTTGCAGGCGGCAGATTTGAGCGTAAGCCCGGCAAGCCTGACATTTGCGGCGCAGCCGTTTGGCGTGGCCAGCACGGCTCAGACGCTGGCGGTCAGCAACACCGGTGGTGTTTCCCTTGCTAATGTGGGCTTCCAGATCACAGGGCCGGCCGCGAGCAGCTTTTCGACTGGCGGAACAACCTGCGGGGGGACGCTCGCAGACGGAGCAGGTTGCACTGTTCAGGTTATCTTCGATCCTGCCGCAGGGGGCGGCAACACGGCCACGCTGGTGGTGTCCTCTTCCACCCTCGGTGTTGCGCAAGTGACAGTGCCCTTGAACGGTACAAGCCAGATCTCGTCCGGGCTGATCGCGACTCCCAACCAGTTGAACTTTGGAACATTGAATCTTGGGCTGACAAGCGCAGCGCAGACGATCACCGTTACTAACATCAGCGCAATTGCAGCCAGCGGGTTTGCGGTAGGCATATCGGGCCAGATCGGGTCCAGCCAGTTCAGCGTAGCGCAAAGCACCTGTGGCGGTAGCTTGGCCGCCGGAGCCAGCTGCGAGGCAGGGGTCGTCTTTGGGCCAACAGCCAGCGGCACAACCAGCGGCGTGCTGAGCTTCAGCTCGCATGCAATTGCGACGCCGGCCACTGTTTCGCTCAGCGGCACCGGCGCTGCCGGCACCGCAATCGAGGTCATGCCAAGCGTGATCGTTTTTGCAACCACGGGCGTGGGAACGGTCAGCACACCAACGCCGATCACCGTAACCAATACCGGCCTCAACGCGAGCCTGAGCAATCTGACGCTGGCCGTCTCGGCAGGGTTTGTGCTTGTCAACAATGCTTGCGGCGTGACTCTGGGTCCGGGCCTGAGCTGCACGGCTTCGGTAGAGTTCGCCCCCACCGTCGGTGGCGCCCAGACGGGCACTCTCACGGTCAGCAGCAGCACAGCCGCGACAGCCACGTCCGTAACTCTTTCCGGAGCCGCTATCGACTTCACATTGACAGTCTCAGGTTCGATTTCGCAATCCATATCAGCCGGGCAAACTGCCGGCTACACACTGGTCATCACGCCTTTGAACGGTTCGCAAGGAACATTTACGTTTTCTTGCGGCACGCTTCCCGCAAATACGGTTTGCACATTCAATCCAACTACTGAAACTCTGACGGGTGGTGTCGGCAATGTGATCGTCGAGATCTCAACAGGAGGTGTGGGCACGCTTGTTCATCCGGCAATCCCTCCCGGATGGCGATTGCTTCCGCTGGTGTGCGGGCTCGCGTTGATGCCGTTTGGGTTTCATCGCCGGCGAAGGGCGCTGATGATTATGGCGCTGCTATCGATTCTCGTCGGCAGTGTGTCTAGTTGCACCAGTTCGGCAGGCGGGGCGGGCGGATCGAGTGGAGAGTCTGGCGGATCCGGCGGAACCGGCTCAACCGCGGCGGGCACCTACACAATCTCCCCAAGTGCGGCTTCAAGCGGTGTAGTGCGCAGCGTACTCTTGACGCTGACGGTCGATTGAGGAGGAAATTTGCTGCTACAGAACACAAACCAGCACGGGCTATACTCTATCTTCGAGTCTCTGCCGGCAAGCCGGTTGAAGCAGAAGCGGAAAGAGGAAGAGCAGCGAATGACCGTCAAAGTGACAGTGGAAGACGTGGAGCGGGTGGCCGAATTGGCGCATCTGGAGTTGGCGCCGGAAGAGACTCCGCGCATGCTGCATGACCTGAATGCCATTCTCGACTACGTAGCCGAGTTAAACGAACTGGATACATCCGGGGTAGAGCCACTTTCGCAGGTGACAGAACTGTTGAATGCGGGTGCAGGGAAACTGCGCAGCGACGTCGTGCTGCCATCGTTGGATCGCGCCGTAGTGATGGCGCAGGCGCCTGAGACGGATCAGGCCTTCTTCAAGGTGCCGAAGGTGATTGAACGATACACCACATGCGGTCGGGCGGAGGCCGCTTCGCGCCGCAATATTACAGACCGGCGATCAATAGCCGGAATGAGGAAGACTCGATTGTCCAGCGAACTCAGTAAGACCGAAAGCTACCTGGAAAAGCCAAAGACCCTGGCCGAGTTGCGTGCCGGGATTCTTGCCGGAACAAACAGGGCTGCAGATCTTGCGGCCAGCTACTATGACCGCATCGCAAGCGTAAATCCGCGTCTGAATGTCTACTTGAGCCTGGCCAAAGAGCGGGCGCTCGAGCAGGCTGAGCGCGTGGATGCCTTGGCGGCAAAGGGCGATCCGCTGCCGCCGCTGGCCGGGGTTCCCGTGGGCATCAAGGACGTGCTGGTGATGCAGGGAGCTCCAGCTACGGCGGGGTCAAGAATTCTCAAGGGCTATCGGCCGCCCTATGACGCCACCGTCGTGGCAAAGCTGGACGCGGCGGGAGCGGTGCTGCTGGGCAAGCTGAATTGCGACGAGTTTGCAATGGGCTCGTCGAACGAGAACTCGGCGTATGGGCCGGTGCGCAACCCCGTGGATACGGAGCGGGTTCCGGGCGGGTCGAGCGGAGGCTCGGCGGCTGCTGTTGCGGCCAATCTGGCCGTGGCTACTCTGGGATCGGATACAGGCGGGTCGATTCGCCAGCCGGCAAGTTTTTGCGGAGTGGTGGGCGTCCTGCCGACCTACGGGCGCGTCTCGCGCTACGGGCTGATTGCTTTTGCTTCGTCGCTGGACCGGGTGGGGCCATTTGCGGCCAACGTGTCGCGACGCAGCCACGATGCTGGGGTGATTGCGGGCCACGATCCCAAGGACGCAACCAGCTCGGCCGCGCCGGTGCCAGACTATGCTGCGGAAAGCGATAAGCCAGTTGAGGGTCTGCGGCATGGGCGTGCCTGCGGAGTACTTCGCCGAGGGACTGGACGCTGAAGTGCGCGCAGCGATTGAATCTGGAATCGACCGCGTTGAAGGCGGCCGGCTGCACGGTGAAGCCGGTTTCGCTGCCGCACACGCGCTACGCGGTCCCGACGTATTACCTGGTTGCCACGGCTGAGGCTAGCGCCAACCTGGCGCGTTTTGACGGCGTGCGCTACGGCTATCGCGCGCCTCAATCGGAGAGCCTGAACGCGCATGTACAGTCATTCGCGCGATCAGGGATTTGGCGCCGAGGTGAAGAGGCGCATTTTTCTGGGGACGTATGCGCTTGAGCGCCGGTTACTACGATGCCTATTATCTGAAAGCCCAGCAGGTTCGGCGTTTGCTGGCCGAGGAGTATCTGCGGGCGTTTGCCGAGGTCGACGCGATCGTGACCCCAACCTCGCCGGTGCCGGCATTCAAGCTTGGCGAAAAAACCGGCGATCCGCTGGCCATGTACCTTGCGGACATTTACACGGTCACCGCGAGCCTGGCTGGAATTTGTGGCGTCACGGTGCCTTGCGGAAAGACTCAGGCCGGCTTGCCGGTTGGCATGCAGGTGCTTGCAGCGCATTTGAATGAAGGAACCGCGTTTCGCGTCGCGCGCGCGGTTGAGTCGGCACAACTTTAGGACGACAGTTGTGGTCCGGAGATTCCGGAGGGAGCCAAGGGGTTTCAACCCCCTGAAAGAGAGCGAATTTACGGGGCCTTCAAAGCCGGGGCTCCCGTCTTTAGTACGTTTTTGAATTCGGACGGGCAAGAAAAAGGGGCCTGAGCCCCTGAGGCCCATATCAATTGATTCATTTGCACGTCGTGCCTTCCGTTTTCCAACAGATTTGCGCCAACTTGATTGGAGCAAATGACATGACAACCGGTGGGCGATTCGCAGCATTGATAATGGCTGCGCTGTTAACGGCGAGCGCGGCGGTTCAGGCAGCCCCGCGAAAGGCGCATTCGGCGGTGCTGGGTGCGGCCAGAAAAGTTCCGTACTCGAGAGCCGGGGACCCGGCTGCAGCGGCAACCAGCGAAGATGCGCTTAAAATTCGTCCGCTGTTCGTGGATGGAATGCTGAAAGAGTGGACAACCGGCGACTCCCATGACGTGACCGACCGGAGCTTTCTGGTCAGGCGGGTGATTCGGCTGAACGATGCATTGCCCAATGACACTGCGGGCCTGAGCGACAAGCCGGGACCGAATGAAAAAGCCGGACTCGGCGACAAGCAGGCGCATTGGGTATGGCAGCGGGGTCCGTGGCTTCTGGTCGATCGCGTGACCGGCCATGTCACCGCGCTGAAATTGCCCGACTACGATCCCGGCGTGAGCCAGGTGAGCTGGTTCCGTGACTACGGCGCATATTGTGGCGTGACGGCGAACGGCAAGAGCTTATACGCCATCGTTGCCCAGGTAGCGGCGCGCAAGGCGGTGCTGGCAAAGAAGTTGGCGGCCTTCAACCCGCAGAGCCACGCGGAACCAGTTTGCGGCTCGGCGGAATGGCAGCGCGAGCCGCTCCGAATTGCGTTTCATCCGCTTGGCATGGATGCCGTCAGCTTCGACATCGTCCCAGGTTCGGCGGTGTTGGTAGAGGACTCGGAAGATGATGCGGAGGTGCCCGCCGCGGCGGCAAAATAGCAGCTCGGAAGTCGCTGGCCACTGACCGTCAACCGCAGTCTAGCGTCTGCCCGAAGCCCTCCAGAAATGCCAAAGAGCCCAGACCATGAAGGCCAGGGCAAGACCCGTTGAAACCAGAGAGAGTGAGATGGCGAAGTAACTGAACATTGAGCACGTCCTGTTCCTGCTCTCCGTTGAACGAGGCGGGATCCGGAAGGAAGACGTCTGGAACGGAAAGTGATACAGAAATTATGAGAAACCTGAGCGGGTAAAGATGGGGTAGTCAACACGTAAGAGCTTTATAAGCGCCGCCGAAAGTGGCGCCTGCGTCGGCAACAACGGCAAGAGCGGGCCATTGCGGGGCAGGGTCCGCCTTGACACGCGAGCGTGCGCGCGTATCTTATCTTGTAGGCATTCTTTTTGGAGTCCGGATAGAATGAACAGGCGCATCATCGTCCCTGTTTCAGGGGCTGAGCTGCGGTTCGGGAACTGAGAAGTACGCCAATGTCGAACAGGAATCAGATCGTAGCTGAGATTCAGGGGTGGGCACGGAACTGGAGTTGCGTTGCAGGAGTTCAGTTTCGAATTGTCCTGTGGCAACTTGGCCGTCCGGCTCGGAATCTGACTCAAAATCTGGCTTGAGCCCAGGCTGGGCGTACTCTTCGGCCTGAGTCGGGCAAGGTTCATTCCCGGAGACAAATTTTTATCAGGCACCCGACCTAAAGCCGGGTTTGCCTGAGCTACGAACGGTTCGCCCCGGCAAACAGCCGAGGCTGAGTAAAGGATGAGTGTGGCGATAAGTTTGGCAGTCTGGGCGGGTTTGCCCGCCGGTGGTGGAAGCAGTCTTCCCATGCTTCTACCCTTGCTTTTGATTCCGGTTCTATACCTGGTGATGATCCGCCCGCAGCAGAAGCGGCAAAAACAGTGGCAGGAGATGCTGACCGCCATCAAGGCCGGCGACCGGGTCACGACCGCGGGAGGCATTCGCGGCATTATTCTTTCAATCAAGGACGATGTGATCGTAATTCGCGTGGCGCCTGACAACATCAAGCTTGAAGTGGCCAAGAGCGCGATCGCATCGGTTACGCAAGAGGGAGCTTCAGGCTCGTAAGGTTTGTTTTTCATCCCACTTTTCGGTCGCTGCGGTGACCATCGAGGATGGGATGGCCGTTATCCGGAAGGCACAATTTCTAGTGAAGTGAAATAGAGAAACGGGACGATGAAGAAGAATCTCAAGAGCAAAACAATTGCCTGAATTGTCGCGGTGCTGGTGGTCTGCGTCTACGGCATCTTCGGGATTCCATCTGGATTCACCGGCGCCGCGCTACTCGATTCAATCAGCCAGCGGATTCACCTTGGACTTGATCTGCGCGGCGGCGTTCACCTGATCTTGCAGGTGGTGGTGGCTGAAGCGGTCAGCGCCGAGACGGATAATACGGCGGGGCGCGATCCAGCAGGATTTGAAGACTGCCAACCTGAGCTTTACCCAGGTCTTCAAGCCCGATCCAGCCAAGCAACCGCAAGTGATTCGAGTTGAAGGCACGACGCAGACTCAGTCCAGCGCCGCTGCGTTCTCTGCTCGATGCCAAGTATTCCAACGATTACGACCTCACCGGCGGCGGCAGCAGACAACAGCTTTACGCTGACCATGAAGCCGTCTGTTGTGACGGACCTGAAACAGAAGACCGTCGAGCAGGCGATCGAGACCATCCGCGATCGCGTGGACACGCTGGGCGTGAGCGAGCCGGTGATCGATCAGTACGGTCTGGGCGACAACCAGATTCTCGTCGAGTTGCCTGGCATCAGCGACCTCGACCGGGTAAAGACGATTATCCAGTCCACTGCTCGGCTTGAGATTCACGCCGTGGTGGGCGGCCCATACAAGGACGAGCAGGAAGCGACGGCCAGCCTTGGCGGCTCCGTGCCGCCGGATGATGTTTTGCTCCATGGCTCCGGCAACCTGGCCACCGGCTCAGATTCCGATGCCGTTTATGTGCTGCAACGCGCCTACATTGTGGGCGGCCAGGACTTCCGCTCCGCCGACCCGGGCACCGACCAGAACGGGCGCAGAAACGTCCGTTTTACGCTGACCAACGAGGCCGGCGACAAGTTCTACGACTACACAAGCAAAAACGTTGGTCAGAGCATGGCGGTTGTGATGGGCGGCCGGGTGCGCGAAGTGGCCACGATCCAGAGCGCGATTCGCGATACAGGCGAAATCACCGGCAGCTTTACACCTGAAGAAGTTACCATCCTGTCAAAAATGCTGCGCACCGGCGCGCTGCCTGCCTCTCTTGTTTATCTTGAAGACCGGACGGTGGGAGCTTCGCTGGGCGCGGACTCGATTCACAAGGGTGTTATGGCCGCCATCGTCGGCGTTGTGGTGGTGATGGCGTTCATGCTGATCTACTATCGCGGATCGGGCGTCAACGCGGATCTTGCGCTGATTTTCAACTTAATCATTCTTCTGGGCTTCATGGGAGTATCCACGGCCACGCTGACCCTGCCGGGCATTGCCGGCGTGATTCTGACAATCGGCATGGGCGTCGATTCGAACGTGCTGATCTTCGAGAGAATTCGAGAAGAAGTACGCGCCGGAAAGTCCGCGGCGGCAGCAGTTGACCAGGGATTTGCTCATGCCTGGGTCACCATTGTCGACACCCACGTTACCACCATCGTTTCAGCGGCTATCTTGTTCATGTTCGGTACCGGGCCGGTGAAGGGATTTGCAACGACCTTGACGATCGGATTGCTGGCTAACTTGTTCACGGCGGTGTTTGTTTCACGGGTGATCTTCGATGCGCATCTGAACAAGTTGAAGGCCGGAGAGCCGCTTTCGATTTAAGCAACATCTGAAGCTGTCGATGTTTGAATCGGCATGAATCAGTCAATTTTTTGAAAGGGCATGCCTTTAGTCGTGCCGCAAATGCAGCAGGAAGAGCGTGGGCCTCGGATCCCTGAGGGATGACCTGGGAAGCTGAGCATCACGGCTAGGAACGGGAAGGGAAAGAACAAGTGGAATTGTTTCGTGGCGTAAATATTGACTGGCTAAGGCTGAAGTGGGGTTTCCTTGGCTTTTCATTGATATTCAGTGTGGCCGGCATCGTTGCAATGGGTTGGAACTGGTCGCACATCGGCAGCCCGGTTCCCCTCGGCGTGGACTTTCGCGGCGGTACCGAGGTTCAGGTGAAGTTTGCCCAGACCCCGGACCTCAACGCAATTCGACAGGCCATTTCGGCGACCAACATTAAGGACGTAAATGTCGTCACTTACGATGAGCCCAGCGATAATGAAGTCCTGATCAGCCTCCCCGAGCAGCACGACGAATCTTCGCTTGACGCGGGTCGGCAGCTGATCGAGGACTCTCTTCGCGCTCATTACAGCAACCCCATCGTCCCCGCGGCAACCAAGGTGGATGTGGTCGGCCCCACAGTTGGAAAGCAACTGGAGAAAAAGGCCGCACTGGCAACGCTTTACTCGATGCTCGGCATGTTGGTTTATCTGTGGTTCCGGTTCCAGTTGATTTACGGCGTGGCGGCGGTCGTTGCCTGCTTTCACGACACGCTGATCACCGTGGGCGCATTCGCTCTTACCGGTCAGGAGATCAGCCTGACCGTGATTGCCGCCATCCTCACGCTGGTCGGCTACTCCATGAACGACACTATCGTTGTGTTTGATCGCATCCGCGAAAACCTGCGCCTGAGCCGCCGGGAATCATTGCCCGACGTGGTCAACCGCAGCATCAACCAGACATTGAGCCGGACCGTTCTGACCTCGGGATTGACCTTTCTCACCGTGCTTTCGCTGTATATTTTTGGCGGTCCAGTTCTGAGAGGCTTTTCATTTGCGCTGGTCGTGGGTATTCTAATCGGTACATATTCGTCCATCGCCGTGGCCGCGCCAATGCTGGTGGCCTGGCAGCAATGGCGGGCCAGCAAGGGGAAAACGGTGGTTTTGCCGGCCGCCAAACGCAGCAGAGTTTAACGGGTTTACTGGTCATGGCGTTTGCAGTTGTAATGGACTTTGCATGTGAGGCGCCGATTCTGGTATAGGTGGATGGCGCTTCTGTTCTGCCGTTTTTGACGCCTTGGGGCATTTCGGGAACATTCGACTTTCCCCCGGTGTCTAAGTTAGAAGTAAACAACACGCGATTCGAGGCTGGCCATGTTTGAAGATTCAACGTTTGCATCGGGGAATCGAATTAAGAGCAAGAGCGGACTATGGATGATTTTGACGGGCAGTATTAACGCCTCCATACTGATCCTGCTGATTCTTATTCCGCTGATCTATCCCGAGGCGCTACCGAAGGCGATGATGCTGACTCAATTGACCGCTCCGCCTCCTCCGCCACCACCACCACCACCGCCTCCGCCACCAGAGGTCGTGCATGTGGTTCATGTGCAATCCGAAATGATGAACAACCAGCTCACGGCGCCGACCAAGATTCCGCATGACATTAAGATTGTCGCCGAGAAGGAAGCGCCTCCCTCGTCGGGCTTTGGCGTCGCGGGCATGGAAGGTCTGGGCGGCGGTGGCAATGCCGGAAGCATCTTCGGCGGGCAGTCTGCCCCCAAAGTAAAAGCCGCGCCTCCTCAAAAGGTCAACATATCCGGTGGTGTCGCCGCCGGATATCTGCTGCAAAAGACGATGCCCATGTATCCTCCGATCGCCAAGGCCGCTCGGGTCCAGGGGACGGTGGTGTTGCAGGCCACCATCTCAAAGACAGGAACGATTACAGGTCTGCGCGTAATCAGCGGACCGGCCATGCTGACGCAGGCCGCGATGGAAGCCGTGCAGAGTTGGCGATACAGGCCCTATCTGCTTAACGGCGACCCGGTTGAAGTGGAAACCACGGTTAACGTAGTCTTCTCACTCGGTGGATGACGAACTCTTTGGCTTCTACCCGTATCTTGGGTAGAAGCTTTATTTTTGGCCTGAATGCGAATCCGGAAAGAACCGCATTCCAAGCAACCGTCCGCCGCGGCGGATTGCACTTCACAACAAACTCCTTAGGAGGAACGATTCAGTGATTCTCGCTCAGTTCGCACACTTCGCATCACATTCGGTCAGCAGTCTGGCACTCTTCCAGGAAGAGCAGGCGGTCGGCTTCAGCCCCATGCAGCTTATGGGAACACATGGGATGGCCGGCAAGGACCATCGCCATCATTCTCTTCATTGAGTCGATCTGGTCGCTGGCCGTAATGATCGACCGTTACCTGTACTTCTCCGCCGCCCGCAAGCAGTCGCGCGAATTCGCGCCCAAAGTTGCCGGAGCACTGAAGGACAGCAAGTTGGAAGAAGCCATTAAGATCGCCGACCGCAACAAGAAGTCTCATCTGGCCGAAGTTGTGACGGCTGGCCTGCAGGAGTTCCGCTCTTCCGGCGGCGCTGCCACTGAAGAGACCATCGAGAGTTCGGGCCGCGCACTTGAGCGCGCAGAAGCCATCGTTCACGCCAAGCTGAAGAGGGGTCTAGCGGTCCTGGCCACCATCGGCTCCACGGCGCCATTCGTTGGATTGCTCGGCACCGTCATCGGCATTCTGAACGCCTTTCAGCAGATCGCCACGCAGAAGACCTCCGGCATCGGCGCTGTGGCCGGCGGTATTTCAGAGGCCCTGGTTACCACCGCCTTCGGGCTTCTGGTTGCTATCCCCGCCGTTATGGCGTTCAACTATTTCACCGGGCGCGTGGAAGCGTTCGACGTGGAAATGGATAACTCGTCAAGCGAGCTGGTGGACTACTTCATCAAGCAGAGCCACAAGCGCTAGGCGATTCATGGCTGGAGCGAGAATTCTTTTTTGGGTGGGCAGCGGAGCCAAGTTCTCCACTGCCCGCCGATTTGAATCTCAAACTGGCCGCGTCACTCAATGCAGCGCCGGAAGTTATCCGGAATAAAAACTCTGCAGGCACGGAGTCCAGACAATGGGAATTGCAGTTCGCGACGAAGGCAGCAAAGTCAGTTCCAACATCAACGTGACCCCCATGGTGGACGTGATGCTGGTTCTGCTGATCATCTTCATGGTCATAACCCCCATGCTCCAGAATAAGGTTTCCGTTGAAATGGCCAAGGTCGACAATCCGACCAACATGCCGGACGCCGACAAGGAAGACGCTATCGTTGTGGCCATCACTCGCGATGGAGGAGTATTTCTGGGGCAAAACAGGGTCGCCGTATCCGAGCTTGGCGGCTTGGTCCGCGACAAGTTATCTGACAAGCCAGGCAAGACGATTTATGTGCGCGCCGATGCGCGGGCACAATTTCGCGCGGTTGAAGACGCCATCGACGCGGTGCGTACAGCCGGCGTTGAAGACGTAGGCTTGCTGACGCAGAAGCGCGAGCAGGGCCAGTAAAGCGTCACTGATTCTAACGATTTGCAGGAAACAAGGAGTTTTAAGCCATGGCATTTTCAACGGGTGGGGGCGGGGGATACTCGTCCGACATCAACATGACGCCGATGATCGACATTCTTCTGGTGCTATTGATTATTTTCATGGTCATTGTGCCCACGGTGCCGAAGGGCCTCGATGCGCTGGTGCCCCAGCCGCCCAAAGATCCAACCAAGCAGCCGCCGCCGACCGACCGGACCATCGTGGTGCAGGTGCTCTATCACCCCGGTCAGCCCCCGACTACAAGATCAACGAGACCGACTTCGCCAAGTCCGACCTTCTGCCCAAGCTGACTGAAATTTACGCCAACCGCGCCGAGCGTGTCATGTTCGTCAAGGGCGACGATGATGTCAATTTCGCCTATATTGCGGAGATAATCGATATCGGCCGCGCGGCCAACGTGGATCACATCGGACTCATGACGCCCAAGATCATGGCCGGGCAATAGCGGGCCGATCAAGGCAGGTTCCCGGCGAGGGAAGGTTGCGCCCATGGCCAGTTGCACAATCATTCCAGGCGTGCATTCGATAGAGACGACCTGAAGGAGAAGGATAAGAAGATGAATCGACCCGCACGATTTTTGGCGCTCGCGGTGGCCATGGCTGGCATGGTGATTTCAATCAGCGGCTGCGACAAACTTGCAGCCCGCGACCAATTGAACAAGGGTGTGGAGGCTTACAAGGGCGCCCATTATGAAGAGGCGATCGGACATTTCCAGAAGGCCACGCAGCTGGATCCGACATTGCCCATGGCGAAGAGTTACCTGGCAACCGCCCTGGCCCAGAACATCGTTCCCGGACTCAACACGCCGGACAACCTGAACACCGCAAACCAGGCAATCGCTATCTTCCAGGAGGTTCTGGACAAGGACCCGAACGACGTAAACAGCCTGAAGCAGATCGCCGGAATCTATTACAACCTCAATAAGTTCGATGACGCCAAGACCTGGCAGAAGAAAGTACTGGCCGTTGACCCGAAAGATCCAGAAGCAGCCTACACAATAGGCTCAATCGACTGGCGACTGGCGCATGACAACGTGCTCGCAGCGTTGACGCCGGCTGGCCTGACTGATGACGGAGAAGGAAATGCCAAGGCGCCCAAAAAGATAATGGATCCCCTGAAGACGGAAAATGGTCCGCTGGTGGATGAGGGCCTAAATTATCTGAACCAGGCGGTCGAGAATCGGGCAAATTATGACGATGCCATGGCCTATCTGAACCTGATTTACCGGCGCAAGGCGGACCTGGACTACGGCGATGAATCTGCCCGCAAGGCCGATGTGGCTACCGCGGAGGACTGGCGCCAAAAGGCAATGGGAACTCGAAAGGCCAACGAAGCCAAGAAGAATGCCGGACCTGGCGGCATCACAATGGATTCAAACGGCAACCTGAAGTAGATTCAACAGGTATTCGGCAATGGAAAATGGCCTCCGCCAACTGCGGGGGCCATCTTTCTTGCGAAGCACATCGATCCTGAGTCAGTGACTCCCGCTACCAGGCGCCACGTTCGCTGAGCGAATGTGTATGGCCTGATTCAGGCCCTCAGAATTCTGTCAGAGTGCGGTACCTCCCCGCGGCAAAAAGCGGACCACTGTGGCTGAAGCCACCATTGATTCTGTTGGATTGTGCCAGGGACGAATCCCTTGTCTACCGCCCGAGCGAGTTTTTTCGCAGTCCGTGAAGTTGTAACCTTTCGATCCGCACTCTACTTGAGGATCTCGTCCGCGAGGTAGTTATGCACTTTGGCTTCGTCATGAAGCTTTTCAAGGTAGGCGTTTTTGAGCAGTTGCGCGTGCCCATCGCGCAGGCCCTGGCGTATTGACTGCTGAACGCGCGGATCGCCCAAATCACGCTGTCCGGCGGGCTCCCTTGAGATCAATTTATAAATTGCGTAACCACCGATTCGGTGTGTGGCAGGATCGACGATGGGAAGAATATCCGTGTATTGGCCTGGCTTGAGTTTGCTGATGGCGTTGTAGGCTTCCGAATCGGTGCGCAGCTGTGACTCAAGCACGAATCCCATGTCGCCGCCGTTTGAGGCGGTATTGTCCTCAGAATATTGCATGGCCAGCGTGCTGAAGTCGTCGCCGCTTTCCAACCGATTGCGCAACGTTTCAATCTTCTTTTTTGCGTCGGCGTCGCCGGAGGCCTTGTTGTTTTGCAGATTGCTGGTCTGGGGTGACGGATTGGTAGTGACCAGAATCCGCGCCAGCCCGTAACGTGGCTCGATGAGATTGTAGTCGGCTTTATGGGCTGCAAAATAGCTGTTAATTTCAGCATCGGTAATGTTGACTTTGGACTCAATCTCCTTGTTGAGCAGCTTGGTCTGCGTCAATGACCGCCGCAGATCCCGCTTAAGGTCGTCGATGGTCATATTGCGCTGCTGAAGTTGCTTGTCGAACTCCTCCTGCGTGAAGGGCGCTTTGACTTCGGTCAGCTTCGCGTTCACGTCTTCATCGGAGGCGGCAAGATTGAGCTTGGCTGCACGCTGCTGCAGAATTTCGTCCTCGATCATATGATTCAGGACTTCGAGCCGGTTGATGTCAGCTTGGTCGGCGGAGGGTTGCTGCGGATTGTCACCCAGGCTGGCTTTGTAATACCGCTCCAGGTCCGCGCGCAGAATATCCTTGCCGTTTACCGTGGCCACCACATCTGGAGCGGGCGGATGATGGCAACCGGCCATCCCCGCCAAGGCAATTCCGCTACACAGAATGACAGCAGCGCGGCGATAACGGAACGTGAAAAAGGATTCAGCTTGCAACCTGGTTTCTCCTAACGGGATTGAAGGTACTCCAGCCTTCAAGGATAAATCGACAAACCGGTGCCGCGATAGCGTTGCACACGTCTATTTGCCGCCTCCTGCGGGTTGTGGCGCTGCCGCAGCCGGGACCGGAGTGCCAGCTGCTGGAGCGGCTGCTGGAGGCGGAGGAGGTGGTTCGACGCCGGCGGCGCGCAAGGCGCGGTCGATCACAAGCCAGACCATCTCTTCCGGCTGTGCGCCATCAATGCGCTCGCCGTTGACAAATACCGCGGGAGCGCCTTCGATCTTCAGTGCCGTCGCCTCAGCGGCCGAGGCGCGAACCTGGGCCTCGTTCTGCTTGGCAATGCAACCGTCCAGCTTACTAAGATCGAGCTTGCCCAGCGTAGCTTCCTGTCGTGCGATGCGGTTGAGCGCATCGAAACTCTTCGCCGGATTGCGGTCATCCCCGCTGATCTCCTGGCCATGGGAGTGAAGGTAGTCCACATACTTCCAGTAGACGTCGCCGCTTTGCGCGGCCAGGCAGTTGGCGTCCACCGCGGCGTGCATCGCCCAGGGGTGCAGATCGGTGAGAGGGTTGTCCTTGTAAATGAAGCGGACCTTGTCTTTGTAGCGATCCAGGGTGGCAGGAAACAACGACTGGTGCATGCGCGCGCAGTAGGGGCATTCCAGATCGTCGAAGTTGACGACCGTGACCTTGGCGGTCGGGATTGCCGCGAATGGGACGTCCGGCCACATCGATCGAGAAGACCGGATCCTTGGCCAGGTCAAAGTTCTCCAGGCGAGCCAGAGTGTTGCTGTCGGTCGAGATGAGAAAATCGACGATCGTGGATTTCGCGCCGCGGGAAATCGTGATGGGCAGGGTGTCGTAGCCGGGGATCTGGCTGGGCTTGCGCGCGCCAAGGGACACGCTGTAATCCTGCGGGATGTTGAATTGCGAGCGGACCATGACCTCGATGCGCCGATTGGTGGTTGCGGCGTCGCGGAGCGGCCGTGGTGGTCTGAGCTTTGCAGCCCGCGGTCAGGCAGAGTGTGAGCAAGACGGCCAGTAATCGAAAGCGGTGCAATGTTAATTCCTCTTAGAAAAGGATACTCCAGCCTGGGCAATGAGGCACCGGTACAGCGGATTGCCAGCCCGATGACACTTAGTTGACGCGGCAAAGAAAGAAAGGCAACCGGCGGTTAATAGGCGGGCGGGAGGGTGGGGTCGCGGAAGACGGAGTTGGAGCGGCGGATGTCGCCTACTGAGCCGAAGTTGGCCAGGGTGAAGCTGTAGAGATATTGGGTTTCGTCGCGGATGGAGCCAGCTCGAAGCGACGGTAGCCGAAGGTGAGGCCGCAGCAGTCCCAGTTGTAGATGGCCTGCACGCCGGCATATTGCATCTGGCCGAGGACGAAGTCATAGCCGGCGTTGGCGGCAAGGTTGAAGCCTGCGCCGCTGTTGGCTTGCCGATGGAGAGAAATGGCTGCAATTGCTGGCTCTGGATGGTTGAGGCGGAGCTGCCGTTTTCGTCGACGGCATTGAGCAGGGCGTGGCCGAGACCGACGGTGGTGCGGCCCCAACTGTAGCCGGCAAAGAGATTGTCGGAGTTGAGCTGACCCAGCTTGGGGTCGTAGTCCAGGTCCCACTCGACGCGCAGGTTGTCAATGGCCTCAAAGCGCATGCGCGAGGTGATGGGCGAGAGATTGCGGGGCGAGGTAAGGAAGGCGACGCCGCTCATGTCGAGCGTGGCGTCAAAGACGTTGCGCCGGTTGGGGATGAGCGCGCCGCCGAAGTTGGGATCGATGAAGACTTCTGCGCGATTTGCCAACTGGCCCATTCGCGGGGCTTGGCTGGGCATTCGCCGGACGGCTTGTCGTATTCTGCGTGGCGCAGGGCTTGCTGGGTGGTTGGGCGCATGTAAAGGCGCTGGGTGAGAGAGAAGCCGGCCTGGTTGGTGTTGGTGGCGATGTCGGTGGTGTCGACGAGGAGCACATCGTGCGCCTGGGTGCCGATGCCGCCGACATAGCGATAGGTGATCTCAGGCTCGATGACGTGGCGCAGGTCGCGGTTCCAGCCGGGCGAGCGTGAAAGTCGCGCTCGAGGGCGGGCGGACGGATGTCGACTGATGCTTCGACAGTCAATGCGGTTGAGCGAGTGCGTGGCTCGATGGTGGGAGTGCCGCCGTTGGCGCCGGTCAGGTCGGGAGTCTGGCTGATGGTGTAGAAGGTGTCGCGCAACGCGGCCTCGGGCAACGAAGCTCCAGCCAGCGGCGGAAAGGGCAGCGAGAGATGCGGGTAGAGGTCGAAACGGCCCACGTTGTGGGCGTGGAAGCGGGGCTCCGAGCGGCTCAGGTAGCTGGCCGACGAGCCGAGTCCCCAGTAGAGCGGCGAATGAAACCAGCGGGCGGTCAAGCACGTCGTAGCGAAGGCTGGGCAGGTGCAGGATTCTGGCTTCGTCGCCGTTGGTGGAGCTGGCAAAGGTCTGGAAGCGATCAAGCGCGACGGAGGGGATGAATCCGTTGTGCGTCGTGGGTTAGACGAAGCGTCGCTGGCCACCTCGGAAGCTGATGGCCTGGGAGTAGTTGTCGTTGAAGACCAGACGGTAGATATAGCTGGACAGGTATTCGACTACGCCGGCGGCGTAGCGTTGCAGGCGTAAAGTCCTTGCGCCCTAGCGCGACCACGTCAACGCCGCCCTGGTTGACGCGTTCCTCTGCCAGTGGGGCCAGGCAGCAAGGTCGGCCGGGTGAGCCGAAGTGGTGGGGATGGTGGCGCCCATTGCTGCTCCACGCCGCGATCGAGCAGCGCATTCCAGCGAACGACAGATGGTCGATGTCCCGGCCCCTTGTAGCGGAAGTCGCCGTTGGGCGCCCAGCCGCGCTTGCTGTAGTATTCTGCGCCGACCACCATGTCCATGCTGCGGTTGATGACCCAGTAGAACTGCTCGCCGACGATGAATCCCTTGATGGACGAGTTGCTGAGGACGGGAATCAGGAATCCGCTCTCGCGCCCGGTGTCGTCGGCTGGGATGGCGCAGATAAGGCAGATAAAAAAGCGGCACGCCGAGAAACTTAAAGAACGGCATTGGGCGTGGAGGCGTTGCCGTCGTCGAGATTGATGGAGCGGGAGAGAACTTGCCAGTCCGGCTTGGGAAGACGGCAGTTGGTCATGGTGCCGTCGACGAGGCGGTAAATTGCCTTCGCCGGTTTGGAGCAGAACTCTGCCGGAAAAAAGGAACGGGTTGGCCGTGGAATAGACGATCGTGCGGCTCGGCGGAGCGGACTCCCACAGAGCCGTTTACGTCGTAAAAGCGCGCGGTGTGCATGTTGAGGCGCATGTCGCCATGGGAGGCGTTGATGAGCACGTCGTTGGGCCCGCCGCTGACCTGCAAGTGGCCTTCGGCCTCAAGCTCCGAAGTGGACTGGTTGTAGACCACCTTGTCGGCGCGAAGGATGTAGTCCTTGTAGTGAACCACCACGTCACTGGTGAGCGTGAGTATGTCGCCGACGCGGCTTTGGCTATGCGCTTCAAACCGGACCGGGACTCCAGTCGCGGGCACTGGCTCGGGTTGAGCCAGTGGCAGGGCTTCTTGTCCGGGATCGTCTGGGAGATCGGTGGCGGCTGTGTTCTCGCCTGTGGCATAAATGAGCGTCTGCGCGCCTGATTGCAGGCAGCAGACAGCAAGCAGCGCGGCTAAGACAAAGTTACGAGTGCGCATCCAGGGACCAGGATCGTATCAAGGCTCAGGATAGCAAAATCGAATGATCTCGGTTGCTCGCGAGAATTGTTACAAAACTGTGTACCTCTTCGATACCCCCGAACTGTTTAAGCGGGACCGTGCACAATGCGACGGCTAGGATGGCGGTGAGGACTGTCCGAGTAATGAGGCCTGTGCGCAGGATTGATTGCGAACCGACCTCGGGGCCAGGCAAAAAGGGGGATCAGAGCTTTGAGCACATCCGCAAGCCAGCTTGAGCTGGCGCCGGCGTGGAAGCAGGAAGTGAACAAGCGGCTGGCTGCGCACGTCAGGCGCAGAGGCTGCTCGACCGCGGAGCTGGGCTCGACCGAAGTTTCAAAGCGGGGAACCAGCGGTCTCGCGGCAAAGGCCGCCGCGCGTGTGGCCGAGCGCTATGCCAAAGCCCCCAAATACAGTGATCTGCTTGCTGTCGAGGCTCGCGCCGCGGTACGAGCCGCTGAGGCAGCGTCAATGGCCGCATCCAGGTCCGCACTGGGGGCGCAGGTTACGGCCGAATTTGTTTTGGCTGGCCTGGAAGCCGGAATTGATGTGGAGTCGCCGCGGGAATTGGAAAGTTTTCAGAGCAGCTTGGAGCGGGCAGCTGAGCACTCATGGGAAACTCCCGCTGAGCTGGCGCACTTTGCAAATAGTGCCCTTGAAGAGCAATCGTTCAAAATTCGCTGGGAAGCAGACCTGCCGCAGCGCCAGGCAGCGCCAGCGCATATGCGCGCAACACATGGTGCAGCTGCAACACGTGCATTTGAGGAGCCAGCCGAAAATTGGTGGGAGTCGTCCGCCACGGCACGTGATGCGCACAATTTCTTCACCGATGCCGACGCGATTGAAGATGTGGAACCGGCGCAGCCGTTGCATGCCAACCTGATCGAGTTTCCCCGCGAGCTTGTGGCAACGCGCAAGATCCGCCCGCGGCTAGCCGAAGGGCCTCTAGCGGCCGACTACGCCGTGACACAGTTGAGCATTTTCGAGGTAGATCCTGGGAGCGTCTCAACAGAGCCGGTTACGCCGGAGATCGTGACCGTGTCGGCCGCGGACTGGGCGAGTCCGGACTGGGCGGCCATCAAGCTGGACGAGCACCCCAGCGTCGACATCGAACTTGAAGACGATCCGGCTCCCTCAATCGTTGCTGTGCAACCGGCTTCAATGAGCCTGCGCCTCATGGCGACCGTGGTCGATTGTTCTCTTGTGGCCGGGGCGTTTTTCGCGGCTGCCCTGGGAGTGATGGACCAAGCGGAAAATCTGCCGACGTTGAAGCAGATCGGGCCAGGAGCAATAATGGCCCTGCTGCTGATCATGGTTGCTTACCAGTTGCTCTTCTTCGTTCTAGGATCGGCCACCCCTGGCATGAGGTGGGCTCATATTTCACTTCGCACGATGAACAATGCGCGGCCTGCTCGCGGTCAACGGTGCGCGAGATTGTTGGCGCAGCTTCTGTCGCTGCTGCCGGTGGGGCTGGGAGTCGCGTGGGCGATCTTCGACGAAGCACATCTGAGCTGGCATGACCGGCTGTCCGGAACTTACTTAAAGAAAACATACGACTGGTTGCCAAATCCGAATTTTAAAGGGGCACGCCTTCGGCCCTGCCCCTTTAAAAACGCGAAGTATCTCAATGTTGCATGGACCCTTCGAGCTGGTTCAAAGCTGCCGCCATTGCTGCGCCGTCCCCTTTCTGGACGCTCTCAAAAAGCGCAATCCATGATGCGCGGCCCTTTTCAAAGACAGGAGAAGCCGCAAGATAGTGGAGAGTGCCCGTGAACACCCAGGGCGCTTCTTTAAGCGTCTCTGACTGCAGCAACAGAGCTTTTTCACTTGCAAGCGCATCGCTCTTTTTCCCCGCGCCCCATTGGCAGGCCAGCCTGATGGTGTCGCGGATAAGCGAACCGGCCTCCGTTAGATTGGGATCCTGGAGGACTCCCGCTTCTTCGACACATCCCTCAAATTGGTCAGCAGTGAGGCTGGCCTCCTCCAGGTCCAGCTCGACTCCGATCGACGAATGAATCTTCTTGCGGCGCTGATCGAGCTCGAGCGCCCGGTCAAAGCGGAAGAACTGTTCATGGTCGATGCCCGCCAGCCGCCCCAGCAGATCGACGTCGGTGGGGAGCAACTCAAGGGAAGACTCGAAGGCGGCGGCAGCGGCGGTGTGGTCTCCCTGAAGGTCGTATGCCTTGCCAAGATTCCTTTCAGTGTCGGCCCAGTAGAGGGGCAGGTCAGCTTTGGTGCGAACCTCGAGCGCCGCCTGGAAGGCTGCAACAGCCTGGGCCAACAACTCCGTTGTCTGCGGCCCGCTGTTCTGCTGAGCTTGATCGGAGAGCAAAAGACCGAGATTGTCCTGCAAAGAAGCCCATTTAAAGGGCAAATCCGTTTTGGTAGAGACCTCCAGCGCCCCACGATCAGCTTGCACCGTCTGAGCCAGCAGATCCGCTGCCTGCGCTCCGCTGCTTCGGTCGGCCTGGTCACCCAGAACCATCGCCATGTTGTTCTCCGAGTCAGCCCAGTTCTGGGGCTGGCTGGCCTTGGTATACACCTCCAGCGTCGCCCGGTAAGCCTGTGCTGCCTGGGCCAACAAGTCGATTGCCTGCGTCCCGCTGGTTCGCTCACTTTGTCGCAACAGTGCGATGCCCAAATGGCTCTGTACGCTTGCCCAATCCTGGGGAAAATCCGATTTGCTGAAGACCTCGAGCGCGTCCCGGTAGGCTTGCGTTGCCTGAGCCAGGAATTGGTCAGACTGCGCCCCGCTGCTGCGAACTCCCAAATAGGTTAGAGCCAAGCCGAGATTGTCCATAGTATTCGCCCAGCTCTGTGGCAGGTCCGTCTTGGTAAAAACTTCCAGCGCCGCTTTGTAGGCCTGCACAGCCTGCGTAAACAACTCCGCCGCTGGCGCATCGCTTGTGCGCTCACCCTGGTTAACTAGAGCGTTGCCCAGATTGCTCTGTGCCGTCGCCCAGTCTTGCGGCAGGTCCGTCTTGGTGAAAACCTGCAGAGCCGCTTTCAAGGCTTCGACGGCCTGAGCCAGCGTTTCTGTTCCCTGAGCTCCGTCACTCCTCTGCCCCAGATCAATTAAAGCGGTACCCAGATCAAACTGGACCCTGGCCCGAACCTGCGGCATGTCGGCATTGGCAAAGACTTCCAGCGCAGCCCGAAAGGCTGCAATTCCCTGAGATAGCAACTCCGTTGCCTGCGCGCCGCTGGCGCGCTCACTTTGCCGGGTGAGCACCGCGCCCAGATTGAGCTGTGTCGATGCCCAGTCCTTGGGCAACTCCGCTTTGGTTTCAACCTCCAGTGCCGCGCGATAGGCTTCGACAGCCTGGGCCAACAAATCTGCTCCCGGCGTGCCGCTATTCCGCTCAGCCTGGCGCTCAAGGATTACGCCGAGGCCGCTCTGTGTCATTGCCCACTCATGAGGCGTGTCCGCTTTAGTAAAAACCTGCAACGCCGCTCGGTAAGCAGCGGCTGCCTGAGCCAGCAGTCCGGTTGCCTGGGCGCCCGGGCTCACCTCGCCTTGCCTGAGCAGAGCCGCTGCCAAATTGACCTGTGTCGCTGCCCATTCCATGGGCGTGTCCACCTTGCTTCTTGCCTGGAGCGCGGCCCGGTGTGCCTCAACCGCTTGGGCAAGCAACTCGGTTTGCTGCGCACCATTGCTTCGTTCCGCCAGATCCAACAGGGTTACACCAAGATCGCTTTGCATCCCGGCCCAACTCTGCTGCGCCTCCGGGGCAGCGTATTCATGCAGGAGATTTCGGAAGTCGTCGACGGAAGTTGACAGCAAGGCACGGCTTTCGGCGGCGGGTGCAATCTCTCCCTCTGCGACTCGCGCACTCGCGGCTCTGGAGATTGTTTCCAACCAGATGCTACGCATGGCTACGTCTTCAGGATACCGGCCATGTTCGGCGGCTGCCCGATCGCGGGTCTGATCAAGAATCTGCGTGGCCTGGTGGAACTGAAGGTTCAGCTCGGCGCACCGCGCTTTGACATTGAAATTGATCAGGAGGCCAACGTGGGTTTTACTCAGTCGAAGATACGTCAGCAATTGGGCTTCGTGAATGGGAATCAACCGTTCGGCCGCCTTCAATTCCACGACGAGGCGGTCTGGAAAGTACAGATCCATTTTCAAATCGTCGGCATCGATTTTGACGCCCTTATGTACTAACGGCGACCGAACTTGCGGCTGGAAAACAATGCCGCGCAGGTTTAGTTCCACTTCCATGCACATCTGATAAATGGATTCCAGTAAGCCGGGGCCCATTTCCCGATGCACCTCGATAGCGGCGCCAATAACGGCATGGGTTAATGGATCTCGTTCGTTAATCGTTTCTATCATTTTGGACCTCATTATAGAGTTTTGGTTTCTCGACGACGTGGCGGAGTCATTCTATTCAAAAACGGTAAATCAGGTCCACAATACAAGTTTTTTCATCTGCTCTTGGGAAAGAAGAGATGAACCACAGAGGCACAGAGAATTTCGGTTCATCACCGCATCAGTCAAGGAATCTCGCTTGTTCAGCGCGTCTATTCTATTCAAGTGAAATAGCATTCTCGTTTTCTCTGCGTCTCTGTGCCTCTGTGGTTCCCATCGTATTTATGCAAGACAGCTGCCCAAAATGAAGCCGAGCGGCCTCGTTTCTTGCGAATCGAGGCCGCCCGGTTTTAGAGTGTTCGCCGACCGGACCGCTCAGGCCGGCGAGGGGGGACTTTATTTGCCCTTCGGCAATTCCATCGCCTTATCTTCGATCTTCTCAACCTTAGGGGCCGGAGCAGCCGTCACTGTGGCACAGCTATCGGTTGCACAGCCGCTGTCGCAGCAAGCCGAAGCCGAGCAGCACATCCGGCTATGGAACAGACTTGAAGAAGCCGCCGCCGAACAGATGCTTGCGGCCGCACGGATTGCAGCAATCCGAAGCACAAGCAGCCGGCTCGCCGCAGCAGGCCTTGGCGGCCGGGGCACAGGCTGGGGCACAGGGCGTTCGCACAAGGGGCCGGGGCACACGGAGGATCGCAAGCGACCCAGCGCGGCTTCTTCACGCACACGGTGTACTCTTGGTTCACCGCGATGCACTTCTTCACGCGTCGGCACCATTTCGGTCGCGCAGAAGGGCACTTTCACGCAAACCGTGTAAGGCACCTGCTTGCAGACCGTGTAAGGCACTTGCTTGCAGACGAATTCCTGCTTCACCGTGCAAACCTTGGTCTGGCACTTGCTTGACGCGGTCTTCCTTCACCATCCTGGTCGTTGTGACCGGGTACCATCTTTTCGATCGTCTGCGGCACCATCTTCCTCACGGTGTAGGGGACTTTCTTCGTCACGGTCTCGCGGGACCTTGCTGGTCACCGTGTAAGGCACTGGCGAGTTTGATTCTCTTTCACTATCGGGTCGTCGTGTAGGTCTGGGTCGGTGGTGAACTTGATGCCTTCCACGAATACTCGACCCTGGTAGTCGCTCTCGCAACCTTGGTGCCGCTGAGCGAGCAAGCGTTCGGGCAACCGCTGATGACGCCGTTCCCCCCACCCGGGGCGCCGGCGTCCGCAGTTCGCCAGGTCTTTGGCTTCAACAGCATGCGCCCAGAGCAGTACGGTTGTGTTGTGTACTGCACCTGGCGGGCGGACCATTTCCGTCACATTGCGGGTGACGGTGTAGGGCACTTTCTGCATGTGCGATACTCCTTCCACCATGCGGGTCACCTGGCAGGGGAACTTGCTTGGTGACGGTGTAAGGCACCTTCTTGCAGACCGTGACCGGGACTTGTTCGCACACGGTCTCGCTTCCACCATCTTGGTGCAAGCCACTTTGCTCGCAAACCGTCTGGTAGCTGCAAACCTGACGCGTGCGTTTGATTTTCATCCGGGCACCCCAAAACCCCAAACCCCAATAATCCAATCATTCTAAGGAATATTCTGACTTTTTTGTTTTCGATCTGGCATGTTTGCTTTTAAAATTAGAATTTATTTTATTTCTTATTAATAATTATTTTTTTCAAACCTAAAAGCTCTAATATATATAACTAAAAGTACACTATGTCTAAAAGTAGACTTTTCCCATTCCCTCAAATAAACGCTATCTTTTAACCCCACATCTTCTAAAATATATTACAAATACTACCTTTTGTGGAACTCAGCCACAGAGCAGCAGCCTTCCCAATTTGCTTATACAATCTTAAAATAGCCAGGAATTTTAAGTGGTCTATCTCCGCATGTTTCTTAAAAGAAAATCTAGGTGCAAAGAGGAGAGAGCCCTTAATTTCTGTGAGACTCAATTTAAAAATAACTTGAACATTGCTCTAATAATTTATAAACAGGCCTTTCACCTGAAGTTTCTAAAAATGAGGCTCGAACTAAAGAGGATAGAGGTTTTAGTTTCTGTGAGACTCATCTCCTCTTCAAAGAGCAGCTCCGGTAGTAATAAGCGCATAGTTGAGCTCACGCATGGCTCATCATCCTTGTGTACTGGTTCGAGTAGCTGTTAGGAAGAAGACTCAGGGGATGACAGATCTAGCAGAAAATGAGGAAGAAGACAAGAAGAACGTGATTTAGAAGAGAAAATAAGGTGGTTCTTCTAATAAATGAGAAGCAGCAAGAGGGAGGAAGAGAAAGAAAACACTTGAAAGAAAGTAGGAAATTCAAAAGAATAAATGGAGGATGTAACTTTTAAAAAAAGAATAAGAAATAATTAAATTATACCTATTAAAATATTGATTCTGATAAATTTCAATCAACTACCTGATGATTTCAGTGATGAAACAGGTAATCATAGGCAAGAAAAGTTAAGCCATAACAATACTGAGGAATTTTATCCAAAGCGCCAAAAAGGAGACAAAATATCCTCTAATAATAATGTGAATCTGGATAAATCCTAATACGTATAGAAGCCATTAATTCCGAATTTCTTCCCTCAATTTGATCTAAATTCATTCAAAACTCAACAAAAAAAAGAGACTGAAAAACTTAAAAGTAAAATTCAAGGGAAACCATTCTGGACACCTTAAACTTAAATCTTCAACTTTCTTTGGTCGAATTAATACGAATACGAATAATAATTTTGCTACACCTACACCTATGATGCCGAGAAAACAATACGAGAAATTCAAAGTAAAATAAGTAGTAAGAAAAAGTCAACATTTTTGAAAAAGCAAAGTTAATTGCAGCAAAATATGAAGGTGAATGTTTGTCAACATCTATATAGTATTTGTAAGGGAAGAAATTCATTGAAATTTAAATGTATTAATAATCGACATTTTCTTCTTGGAAAATAGATGCTATTGAAAGAGCTCAGATTAATAAGACCTCACTTTCTACAAACAGTGCTCAGGAGTCGCTATCTTCAATGATTGCTGGTGCTACAAATAACAAAAGTTTTATTGATTAATGCTAAGAGGTAGTGACTACCGTAGGAATTATTCTAGTGGACGGGCTCTTTGCCTAAAAAAAACACTCTAATGTGAGAAAAAAGCACATTAATTTTAGATTTCCTATTCAAAGAAGCTTCATACTTTATCATGTTAGGATTGTAGAAGAGAAGAACGCGAAGAATGGAAAGAATCCATTAAACAAGAAGAAATCAGAAAAAATTTAGAATACTAAGCAAAGATAGCAAGAACTGTTTGAAACAGCAAGGGAGAAATGGAAGAAGAAAGGAGAAGAGAAATTCTAATTGGTCTAATATAATCCAGACTCTCACAGGTTCACCACTGAATAGTAGTAGTTGTGGTACTAGAAGTTATTATGCCACTTTAGAGGATCAGATTAACAACAAGGCTAAGAAGTTAACTATTGAATACATCAGAGAGCAAGGAGGAGATTTTACGGGAGGAAAGGATCAAACAAGATCAATTTTTCCTGAGTTTACAAGTTCATACATACCCCTATAGATATGATCATAGCAGGCATGAACACTATGATGCGGAGCAGGCCACACAATACTTTAGAAGGCTGGCTAAAGAGTTGCACCCAGACAAGAATGATCACCCCCTTGCTAAAGAGGCCTTCCAAAAACTGTCTAAGCCGATTCAGGTTGTGGGCAGTTCCTCCTCTAAGCAAGGTTGTTGTTTGATTTCTCGTCTACTTCCACTCAAATTCAATTCTTTTGCTGATTTCAAATTCAGCCTAATTCTTGTAAAATAAGCTGTCCAAATTTATATGTCCGTTTCTTCTTGTTATGGACTAAAATTTGTGATGCACTTTTTGCTCAATATGACTTGAAAAAAAAAGAGGTCTCGCAAATTATTGAAGTAGTTTTTCAGGGATCCAAAATTGAAAAATCTCTATATAATGGAATTAGGGAAGTCGACTGTTCGGGCCAAGCCCTACCCTCAGAAATTAATCATATGAAGATCTAGGAGATAAAAAGTCGCTTTTTAATTTTGAAGGAAAGGTGCTCAAAAGTTCTTGTGCTCTGAATAGTTAATTTTCTCTAATAAAATATTAAATTCAACATTTGTTATTATAGTAGTTTTGTGTGTTATTGTATGTTCTAATTGTTTGATAGTTTGATATTAGGTATTTAGTATTGTATATTTATATTTTATTTTTATAACAAAAATAATACTTTAAAATATACCTCAATTCTGCGGAAAAAATTTATCTTTTACTTTATGGGTTTTGGGGTTTTGG